>JAPLFL010000021.1 GCA_026390695.1 Candidatus Kapaibacterium sp.
AGTGATTAATGTATAATGTTCTGAAAATCTCTCTTAAACCAAAGAAAAATCCCCCCTTAAACCAAAGAAAATCCCCCCTGCCCCCCTTTTTCAAAGGGGGGTTAGGAAGCAATTTTCTTATTCCCCCTTTGAAAAAGGGGGGATGAAGATTGATGGATATAAATTGATTTTGGATTTTCATTATTCATTCTAAATTTTACATTTTGCATTAAAAAAAAAGCCTCTTTATTTCCGAAGAGGCTTTCTTTTTTTATTATATTGATGTATTTTACAAACTTAAGGAACTCAGAATTAATTTCCTACTAATATTTTGAGAGAAGTTTCTGCCCAGCGAATCACTGCTCCCGGAAATAATCCGAAATATAAGGTTGGAATCACTATGATTAATGCTACAACAAGGCTTTCCGGACTTAATTTGAATTTTTCTTTATCAAATTCGGCTCCGCGAACGAACATGTTGCGGACAATTTTAATGTAGAAATAAGCGGATATTGCTGAGTTGATAACTCCCATGATTGCAAGCCAGTAGAAATTCTGTCCGTTTTTGCCGGCAAAGCTTAATACTGCGGAGAATATGTATAATTTTCCGATAAATCCGACTGTGGAAGGAAATCCGAGCAGTGAAACGAGGAAAATTACCATGCAAATTCCTAATACTGGTGCTCGGTAGCCTATTCCGGTGTAATCTTCGAGTTCTTCGCTGCCTATGAGGTTGGCATATTGCATTACGACGTAGAATGCGCCGAGGTTCATGAACATGTATGCAACTAAATACACAAGCACGGACTGTACGCCAATTTCGGACATCACCGTAACGCCCATTAGCATGTATCCGGCGTGGGCAATGCTTGAGTAAGCAAGTAGTCTTTTGACATTTGTTTGCTTTAGAGCGACTAAGTTGCCAAGGGTCATGGTTAGAACGGATAAAATTGCGATTACGATACGCCAGTCTATTGATCCTAACATATTCCAAGTTGCATCGGGAATGCTTCCTTGTGCAGGAACGGCGGCAAATACAACTTTGAAGAAGCGAATTAGGGCAGCAAAGCCGGCAGCTTTGGATGCAACTGATAAAAATGCGGTTATTGTAACGGGTGCACCTTCGTAAACGTCAGGAGTCCAGAAATGGAAGGGAACGGCTGATATTTTGTAAGCGAAACCTGCAATTATCATCATGCCTGAGACTAATAATGTGATGTGATCTAAGTTTGCAACATTTAAACTGTGATTTATTTCGGCGAGTCCGAGATGTCCGGTTAAGCCATAGATTAGTGAAATTCCGTAAATCATTATACCGGATGAAACCGCACCGTAAATAACGTACTTTAATGATGCTTCGCTGGAGCGCCGTATTTCTTTTGTATAGCCGGAGAGCACGTAGGAACATAAGCTCATTGCTTCAATGCCGATGTAAATCATTATAAGATTCGTTGAGCTGCATAGAATGAACATCCCGAAGGTCATACCGATAATCAGTGTGTAATATTCCCCTAATTTTCGGTTTCCGTGATATAATTCAGCGGAGAAAAAGGAAATTACAACGATTAGATAAGAAGTAATTAATATCAAAAGCTTGAAGAAATTTGCGAATGGATCAATTGCGTAGGTTGAATTGAATGCAAATGCACTTGTGCTGCTGTTAGACATCAGCAGAGCGCCGGTTGCAATGAATCCGAGCAGAGCAATGAATCCGGTAACGTTCCTCGAACGCCGGAAAATCAAATCAGCTACAATGGCAAGCAGAAAAGTTACTGTCAGTGCAGTTTCAGGAGCAAACAGTCCAACACTTTTCTGAAGCTCCTCTAAAAAATTGATCGAATGACTTATCGGTCCCATAATTTTTCTATTTTATATTTCAATTTTTCAATTAAGATTTATACAATTTTCAACTAATTACATGTTTGAAAATTAATAATCATTTTACATTATTCATTCTACATTATACATTAACTAAAATCCTCCGCCGATGCGAACGAATTCGACCAAATGATTCACGGTTGCATTCATCATATTGAACATCGGAGCAGGATAAATACCAAGACCGATAATTAGAATAGCAAGAGGAATCAATGCTGCGAGTTCCACGGCATTAATATCGTCGGTTTTATAGATTTTATGAGTAGGATCCCAGGGGCCTGACCAGCGATCTGGCAATTTTCCGAAAAATACCTTTTGCAGTGCCCATAGCATATATGCAGCACCTAAGATAATTCCCAGTCCTGATATTACGGTTAAAATCGGATAAGCCATGAATGCTCCTAAAAAGATCATCATTTCACTTACGAATCCACTCATTCCTGGAAGACCGATTGCTGCAAAGAATGCAATTGCCATAATTCCGGTATAAATCGGCATTTTGTTAGCAAGACCGCCAAAGTCATCTAATCCGCGTGTATGAGCACGATCATAAATCACTCCGACAATGATGAAGAGCATGCTTGTGATTGTTCCGTGATTGAACATCTGGAAAATTGCACCTGACATACCGGATGAATTCATTGATGACATTCCGAGTACAACATATCCCATGTGGGATACGGATGAATAAGCAATAAGCTTTTTAAAATCTCTCTTCCCTACCTTAAATTGCCCTAATGCACATAATGCACCATAAAGAATACTCACAGTTCCTACCCAAGCGATAAAGCACTGGAAATATTTTACGGAATCAGGGAACATCGGCCAATTAATACGAAGCATTCCGTAGGTACCCATCTTCAACAGAACACCGGCAAGTATAACCGATATTGGAGTTGGAGCTTCGACGTGGGCATCGGGAAGCCATGTATGAAAAGGAACCGAAGGTACTTTGATTGCAAATCCGACAAACAGTGCAAAAAAAGCTACATTTCGCCACCATCCGTGACCGGGTGCAAATATCGATGTTGGATCATATTTTAAAGGGTCCATCATATCAAGCATATTGAATGAATGAACTCCGAAATATAAACCGATAATAACAAGCAACATGAACACACTACCGACTAAAGTATAAATAAAGAATTTTATAGCAGCATATTCTTTGCGTGGGCCACCCCAGATACCGATCAAGAAGTACATCGGTAAAAGCATAAGCTCCCAGAATACGTAAAATAAGAAGAAATCCAATGAAATAAAAACACCCATCATTCCCAAATCAAGAAGCAAATACATAGCAAAATAGCCTTTGATCTGCTTTTTTATTGAAAATGAAGCAAAAGATGCAACAAAGCATACAATTGCGGTTAAAAGTATCATTGGAGCACTTATTCCGTCGATACCGACAAAATAATCAACCTTTACATTCCCGAACATTGGCAAACCGGTTACTGTGAACCAATTATAATGCTCACGGAACTGGAAACCGCCTTCAACGTTGATTCCTGTCATACCGGCAGTATAATTTAAATAAATGCCAATAGCAATAATTAATTGTAAAAAAGTAAATCCGATAGTAACCCATCTGAAAAGTTGCTTCGAGGTTTCTTTACCTTTTTCGTCTTTGCCGGACGGGATAAGAAAAATAATTATCATGCCTAACAAAGGCAGAAAAGTTATCCAAGTGAGCGGTCCCAATCCTAAAAAGTTCTGCATTAATCCTCCGGATTAAATAATTTATTCAAAAAAAATCTTACCTAATTAAGCTAAAAAATATACCAATAAAATTACAACTACAATAGTTAAACCAATATATGTCTGAACTCGTCCTGTCTGGAATTTGCGCATAATAGATCCTAATGTACCAGTCACATTTGCAATAAGATTAACAAGTCCGTCAACAACCACATTATCGAATATTCCGGTCGCCTGACCGGCAAGTCTTGCCACCCAAGCAGTTAAATTCACAATGCCGTCAATAACTTTAAGATCAAACAATCCCAAAACTTTGCTGAAATTTAGAGTGAACCAGATAACGGAAGCATCATAAATTTCATCAATATACCATTTATTATAAGATAATCTGTATAGCAATCCGAATTGATTAGCAAGATTATCAGAATTCATTGCTTTGAACTGATAAACAGTGAATGATAATAAAATGCCGAGACCTGCAATTAAAACAGAAATAAACATAGCTGGCAAATGAGCTTCTTCGATCTTTTCTTCGAATACCGTCAGAAATTCTTCTTTTTCTCCGCTTCCATCTTTCATGGATTTTTTCGCCATTAAAGGATGTCGGGCTCTTGCCTTTGCTTCTTCTTTGTTTTTCAAAAATTCTTGCTTATATTTCTCAACCGAGTCACGATTTTCCTGACCAGTTGCATAAGCTATTTCGAGTTCCTCATGAATTCTCTTTTTTAACTTTTCCGTATTTTCATCGACATTTGCTTTTTCAAGTTTTTCCTGAGCTTCTTCCTCTTGTTTTAATCTTTCTTCAGGAACAAGAAATCTAAATTGGTATGCTGTCGGGACTGAAGTTGCAGGTGCTTTCATTCTTGAAGCAAACCAACCTTTGCTTGCATCGATTGGATTGGCTGAATAGAAGAACCAGAAAGACATGACAGCTAAAAGAACTAATGGAAAGACAATAACAAATTTATTTTCTTTTGTCTGAGTCGCGATTTTAGTTTTCGGGACTCCGTGAAAGGCTTCGATAGTTAATCGGAACATGTAAAATGCCGTCATTCCGGCAGCACCAAATCCAGCTATTGGAATTAACCAGTTACCTGTTAATTGTGCAAAAGCAAGAGTACCAGCTAAAATTCCATCTTTGCTTAAAAATCCTGATGTAAAAGGAACACCGGAGATTGCAATTGTTGCAAAAAGGAAGGTTAAATAAGTTAGTGGCATTGTTTTACGCAATCCACCCATATTTCTTATGTCCTGAGGATCAGTGTGATGGTCGTTCAAATGGTGCATTGCATGGTGCATTGCATGAATAACAGAACCTGAGGCAAGGAATAAACATGCTTTAAACCAAGCATGAGTTACAAGGTGGAAGAATCCGTTAGTAAAAGCACCAACGCCAATTCCCATAACCATATATCCAAGTTGAGATACTGTTGAATATGCAAGAACTTTTTTGAAATCATTTTGTGTAATCGCTATTGTAGCTGCAAGAAATGCAGTGATAGCACCTGTGTAAGCCACAAACAAAAGGGCATGTGCCGTAAACATCGGGAATACGCGGGCTGTGAGATAAACTCCTGCCGCAACCATTGTAGCAGCATGTATCAAAGCACTGACGGGCGTCGGACCTTCCATAGCATCGGGTAACCATATATGCAATGGGAACTGAGCTGATTTCCCGATAGCACCACAGAATATTAATATACCTGCCACGGTAAGCCAGAACCCTGAATTAAAAGGCAGAATAGGAGCTATTCCATGTAAAGAATCACCAAGAATTTTGGCAAATATGTCATCGAAGAAAAATGTTCTATATGTAAAGAACAAAATCATTATTCCGGCAAAAAATCCAAGATCACCCACCCGATTTGTGATAAATGCTTTTTTACTTGCATTAGCTGCAGAATCTTTTTCGTACCAAAATCCGATTAATAAATAAGAGCTTAACCCGACTAATTCCCAAAATATATACATAAACAAGAAGTTATTAGCTATTACGATTCCAAGCATCGAAAAAGTAAAAATTCCTAAGTATGCAAAAAATCGGGAATAGCGCTTATCATCCCTCATATATTCGGTTGAAAAGAGATGAACCAGAAAACTAATCAAAGTGACAACAACCAACATCATTGCGGTCATATTGTCCACACCAATTCCAACGGATACTGCATTTCCGGGTCCAAGTGTAAACCAGTCAAATTTCAACTGGATCATACCATTGTCCGGATAATAAACAAATTTTGTAAACGCTATATAAGATGCAAGAGCAAGACAAATCCCCATTATTCCGGTTGCAATCGTAGAACTAAGTCGTCCGATTCGCTTTCCGAAAAAGATATTGAACAAAAACCCTAATAAGGGAAGAAGTAAAATTACTACCGAGATTTCTGGTATCATTAGCAAATTTTCTTGTGTCATAGTTCTATATTCTTTTTTTTATATTCTTATCATTAATAGTAAACAATTAAAATTAATAATTACTCTTTTAATTTATTAATTTCATCAATACGAATGTGTTTGTAATTCTGATAAATATTCAGAATTATAGCAAGAGCAATGGCAGCTTCGGTGACAGCAAGAACGATAACAAATATAGCTGCTACCTGACCGTCAAGATTAATTCCACCGAATCTTGAGAAAGCAATAAAATTGATATTTGCTGAATTCAAGATCAACTCAAGTCCCATAAGAACCATAATTGCATTCCTACGAGTAATTACTGCAAATAAACCAATTGCGAAGAGTATTCCGCTTAAAATCAAATAATGTGTTAGCCCGATTCCCATATTTTCTTACTTTCAAATTTTCTATTTAATCTATCTTACTTCACTCAAGCCTGTTTAATCTAACTTGAAGAAATTCAATTTCTAATTTACTATTTTCTTCTCTTCTAAAATTCCAATTCCATCATTAATAATTGACAATTAACCATTAACAATTATCATTTAATCATCGTGGCGACGTGCAATCATTGCAGCACCGATAATTGCAATCAAAAGAACGACTGAAGCCACTTCAAACGCTAACAAATAATTCGTCATCAACAATTTCCCCAAAGGTTTGATTGTACTGTCATTCGGAAGTTTCACATCCTTTGGAGCATGGTTAATAAAGGGCATTTTAAAGGCTAAGTAAATGAAAAATATACATGTGATTGCAGAAAAAATTCCTGCAATGATGAATGATGTTTTCCCTGTAAACCCTTCTTTAATATCAACGATGCTGACATTTGTGGTAAGCATAACTCCAAATATGATAAGAACTAATATTCCGCCAATATAAATCATTATTTGTGAAATGGCAAGAAAATCAGCGGACAGCAGCACATAAATTGCAGCTACACCAAAAAACGTGAACAAAAGCGCAAAGGCAGCATATAAAATATTCTTTGTGAATGCTGTAACCGCAGCAGAACCTATGATCATTGCGGCAAAAATATAAAATAAAGCTTCTAACATTTTTTTAGTTCGTATAGTTTATAAAGTAAATAAAGTTATTATGTTGAAAACCATTTCCATCATTCGTAATTTGTAATTTCTATTTCGTTATTTGCGCAGCAGCTGCTTTAGCTGCTTCATCAGCGGCTTTCTTTGCAGCATCTTCCTGTTTCTTCACAATCTGGTAAGCTACAAAATTATCGAGTTTCTTCTGCTTTTCTTCATCAGAATAACTTACAAAATCATGCTTTAATTCATTGCGATCATACCCAGAATAATCAAATTCTTTTGTATGAAAAATAGCACTGGTTGCGCATGATTCAACACACAAGGAACAGAAGCAACATTTGGAATAATCAATTTCATGTTTTAAAACCCATAATGTTCTTTTTGCTCCGGATTTAATAGTAATTGGGCCATCACTTGGAACTGTTTTAACTGTTTCGACGGTAATACAGTTTACGGGACAATCGCGTTCACAGCCTCCGCAACCATTGCAGTCGTCTATATCAACGAAAAGTTTGTTCCTTGAATTATCCGGCATAAATCCTGTATCTATCGGATCAAATCTTTCCGGGTATTGCATAGTTACTTTTTTCTGAAACAAGTGGTCCATTGTAATTTTCATACCCACCATGATAGTCCAGAATCCGAGCAATATATCTTTAAAGTATTTTACCATTTTTAAGTCACCTTTTTATAATTACGAATTACGAGTTACGAATTACGAATTATTCATTAAATTTCAAATTACACATATTACTTTATAAATTATATGAACTTTATAAACTAATTAATCATTGCCAAAAAAGCAATTGCCATGAAACAAGCTATAGATAGCGGAAGAAGAACCTTCCAGCCTAAATACATCAACTGATCTACTCTTAGTCTTGGCAATGTCCAACGAAGCCAAATCTGTACAAAAACAAAGAAAAATGCTTTGCCAACCATCCAAAATATTCCCCAAATCGGGCCGTCCATAAATGAAGTTCCAAATGGAGAACTCCAGCCGCCAAGGAACAATATCACGATAATTGCCGATACTACATACATATTTGCATATTCTGCCATAAAGAACATTGCAAATTTCATTCCGCTATATTCAGTATGATAACCAGCAACAATTTCAGATTCCCCTTCTGGTATATCAAAAGGTGTACGGTTAGTTTCAGCAAGAGAAGATATTAAATAAACAATAAACAAAATAACAAAAAAAGGAATGAATAAAAATTTTATTGCTCCTCCCTGAGGACCACCGAATATATACCAGTTCCAGATCGGGCCGGATTGATTCAAAATTATTGTTTGCATATCAAGAGTTCCGGCTATTGTTGCAATTGAAAGAAAGACCATCCCTGCTGGTAATTCGTAGCTTATAATTTGAGCAACAGAACGCATGGCTCCAAGCAATGAATATTTGTTATTCGATGCCCAGCCGCCCATAACAATTCCGATAACTGCAAATGAACCAACTGCAAACACAAAAAATAATCCGAGATTTATACCGGATGGAATAAATTTCTCGCTGAATGGTAGAACTGCAAAGGCTGCAAATGCACCGATGAACACTATAAAAGGTGCAAGATTAAACAAAGGTTTATTAGCGATTGTTGGAGTTATATCTTCTTTTTGTAATAACTTGACCACTTCCGCAACCGGCTGTAGCACACCCTTCCAACCTGTACGCATTGGACCAACTCTATCTTGCATCCATGCACCGATTTTAAGTTCACCCAGAATTGCAATAAGCGCATAAGGCAAAATAAAAACGAGTGGGATGATGCAAATAACCAATGCAGCAACTATATTTTTACCTATTAAATCAAAAACAAAATTTCCCATGTTTCTTTTATTATAAATTATTAATTATAAATTATTAATGAAAGCCAATATCGACTGCATTGCTGAATCTTCATAATAATTTTGTTTTTTTAATTTCATTTATCCAATTTATGTTAAAACTTATCATTAACCATTAACAATTATCTGTCCACTTCCCCTAAAACTATATCTATACTTCCAAGAATGAGTATAAGGTCTGCCACCATGTAGCCTTTGCAAATTTCAGGAAGGACTGCAAGGTTTACGAAACTTGTTGGCCGTGATTTTAATCTGAAAGGTTTATTTCCGCCATCGGCTACAAGATAAAATCCTAATTCTCCTTTCGGATTTTCCGCTGAACAATATATCTCACCTTTCGGAGGACGTACTTTTTTAGGGAATTTCTCTCTAACATCGCCTTCATTAGGCATTTGAGCAATAGCTTGTTCAATTATTCGGCAAGACTGTTCCATCTCATTCATACGAACAATATTTCTGTTCCAGCTATCACCGATAACACCAATTTCATTGCTTCCGACACAAACATTAAAATCAAAACGATCATAAATTGAATAGGGCTGCGCTTTGCGTAAATCCCATTCAACACCCGAACCACGCAATACCGGCCCGGAACAAGCAAAATTTATAGCCACATCTGCAGGTAATATTCCAACTTTTACGGTTCTTTCGACAAATATTTTATTGCCCATCAGAAGTCTCATAACTTCTTCATTCGTTGCTCTAACGGTTTTAATAATATTTAATGCCGTATCTTTGAAGTTAGGAGGAACATCGTGAGCCAGCCCGCCAACCCAGAAATAATTATATAATAAACGCGCACCTGATGTATGCTCGAATAAATTCAGGATCATTTCGCGGTCACGGAATAAATAGAGGAATGGTGTAAAAGCACCCGCATCCATTCCAAATGTAGCCACGGCAATCTGATGATTGGCAATCCGGTTCAATTCTGCAAAGATCACTCGGATATATTCTACCCGTTCAGGAACCTGAATATTCATCATTTTTTCGACACCCATAACGAATGGCCATTCGTTGTTCATGGATGCAATATAGTCCAAACGGTCGATGTATGGGATCACCTGAGGATATTGCATTTGCTCACAATACTTTTCAAAGCAACGATGCAGATATCCAATGTGAGGGATTACATCGGTAACAATTTCACCCTCAAGTTCAATCTCAAGTCTAAGCACACCGTGAGTAGAAGGGTGCTGAGGTCCAACGTTCAAACGCATTCTCTCGGAATCAACCCGTCCAAAATCATATTCGATAAACTTACGTTCCATAATTTTTTCTAATCAAATTGAAATTAATTAATTATTAAACAGGAATTCTGACTCCATGGTAAGTCTCCTGACCGACATAATCCTTACGCAATGGGTATCCTTCCCAATCATAAGGGCATAAAATTCTAATCATATTCGGATGATTTTCAAATTTAATACCAAACATATCATAAGCTTCACGTTCGTGCCAGTTGGCTGTTTTCCAGATTCTTTCCACTGAAGGAAGCGATGGGTCTTCTTTAGGAAGATAAGTTTTAATGACAAATCTGTGTTTATATTTTAAAGAATAGAGATGATAAACAGTTCCGAATTTATCTTTATAATCCATACCTGAGAGCAAAGCAAGGTAATCAAATTCGAGACCATCCTGGTCACGCAAATATTTGCATATATTATAAATTTGTCCGGCATCAACCACTGTGGAAGGGTCTCCTGTCGCAGTGCCGATAAATTCCAGAACAGCTTCAGGAAACTTTTCTTTTAGATTATCATATATTTCTTGAACTAACATTTAAACTCCGCTATTTCAATTATTAATTATCATTGATAAATTATAAATGTAAGAACATCTTAACTATTTTAATTTTATCTTAATTTCGTCCATAATTTCATTCTAAAAAACTTACACTTTGAATCTTCAAACTCATCACTAACAATTAACCATTAATCATTAACAATTATCTTCTCTTCTTCAGCTAACTTGGCTCTTTTTTTGAAGATAGCCTGTTGATTTATTTTCTTTTGTAATTTTACAATACCGTCAAGAAATGCTTCTGGTTTAGGTGGACAGCCTGGCACATAAACATCGACAGGAATAACGCGATCAATTCCCTTCAGAACATGGTAGCCATGTTCCCAATATGGTCCTCCGCTATTGGCGCAAGATCCCATCGAAAGCACATACTTGGGTTCTGCCATTTGCTCATAAAGAGTGATTATACGTTCCGCCATTTTCATTGTAACAGTACCCGAAATGATAATGAAATCAGCTTGACGGGGACTTGGACGAGGGATACAGCCAAACCGCATCAAATCAAAATGCGAAGCATTGACAGCCATAAATTCAATTGCACAGCAAGCAAGTCCGAAACTTAGGTACCAGTCTGATCGAGCACGTCCCCAGTTAAGTAAATCTTCGACTTTACCCAAAATAATGCCTTCAGCATTAAAAGGATCATCCAATCTATTTAAAAATCCCATTTTCTAACCAATTTAATTCTTAATCAGTAATTTGCAACAATAAATTTGTAATTCATAATTCGTAATTATTTTAATCTTTCATATCCACAAAATCTTCAAGTTTAGGTATATAAGGCTTGGGTTTATCCCACTCCAGATCACCTTTTCCCCAAACGTATGCCAAACCGAACACTAAAATCACCATAAAAACAGCCATAGAACTAAAGGCATACCAGCCAAGCTGCTTGAATACAACTGTCCATGGGAATAAAAATACAATTTCAACCTCGAACAATAAAAACATTAAAGCAACGACATAATAACGAATGTTGAATTTAATCCAAGGAGAGCCAATAGGCTCTTCACCGCATTCGTAGGTTGAATTCTTGATTTTATTAGGATGGCTGGGTCTGATAAGAGAGGAGACAAATAATCCGGCTGCAACAAAAAGCACTCCAACTATGAAGAATATAAGAATGATTCCAAAATCTGTCAGCATATTGTTCCTTAAAAATTTCACAATTTTGCCAAAAACAAGTTACAAAATTACACTAAATTTTTTGATTATCTAATTAAGTTTTTTTAATTTTGTTAAGAGATAAAAAAAAATAACTTATTCGATTGTGATAAATATTTTAGTTGTAATACATTTAAAAATATTAGCTTAGGCTAAAAATCAATTATTTTTTTTTCAAAAATGTTTCAAATTAATATGATTTCAATTCGTTTATTATATTTTCAAAATGAATAAAATTGCACTAATTACTGGATCAAGTTCCGGAATCGGAAAAGAAACCGCTATAGGTCTTGCTAAACAGAATTTTGATTTGATTTTGCATGGTAGAGATATTGAAAAACTTGATAATTTGTCCGATTTTATCAAAAAGAATTACCCTTCAACCAAAATATTTGCTTCAGCTGCTGACTTCGGGACATTTGAAGGAATCAGAAATTTTGCAGATTTTATTAAACAGAAATTTTCAAAAATAGATGTACTTATTAATAATGCAGGTACAGTTTCTCCTGTATTTCAACTTACGGAAGACGGCTTTGAGCGTACATTTGCAGTTAATCATTTAAGTTATTTTTATTTAACAGGGCTTTTGATTGATCAACTACTGAATAGCTCTGAGGGCAGGATCATCAATATAAGCAGTCAACTTCATTTTCAAGGAAAAATTCATTTTGATGATTTGAATCTAACAAATAATTTTGACTCGATTAGGGCTTATAATCAGTCCAAATTGGCTAATGTTCTATTCACTTATCATCTCAGCAGAAAATTATCGAAAACAAAAATCACTGTCAATGCAGTTCATCCGGGAGCAGTTAATACTGGCTTAGACCGCGATCTCAAAGGGACATATAAATTTTTATGGTCATTGTCCAAACCATTTCAATTAAAACCCGCTCAGGGAGCCGAAACATCAATTTTTATGGCATGTTCTCACAAAGTGAAAGGTGTAACCGGAAAATACTATGTTAAAAAAGAAGAAAAACCATCTTCAGATTTTTCATATAATCAGGAAGCCGCTGCCAGACTGTGGGAACTGAGCGAACAAATGTGCGGCGTAAATTACTAATTCAAAAAAATAAACTATAAATAAATCATAAATGACGATTGAACTGAAGTCAGAGTTCAAAATTTTTCATATTTTCAATAAAAACACATGATAATAGCAGCTCTAATACCAGCAAGATATAATTCAACCCGTTTCCCGGGAAAAATGATGGCAAAATTGGGCAATCAGACCGTAATTCTATCAACATATAAAAACACAGTGGCTACCAATCTGTTTGACATGGTATATGTTGTCACAGATTCAGATATTATATTTAAAGAAATCCAAGATAATGACGGTAATGTGATCAGAAGTAATAATGAACATTCCACCGGAAGCGATAGAATCGCAGAGGCTTGTCAGGATTTGGATATTGATATTGTGGTTAATGTTCAAGGAGATGCACCATTTATTAATTTCGGAGGAATAAGTGGACTCATTGCTGCATTCAACGATCCAGAAGTACAAGTAGCAACTTTAATACAGAGATTCAAAGAGAAAGATGATTTTGCTAACCCAAATAATGTTAAAGTTGTAATGGATAAATTTTACAACATTATGTATTTTTCAAGAGCAAACATACCTTATAACCGCAATAGTGATGGAGTTCAGAATTTTTATGAGCACATTGGTGTTTATGCTTTCAGAAAAAAAGCATTGATGGAATTCACGAGTTTACCACAAACTATAAATGAAAAGATTGAATGCCTTGAGCAGCTCAGGCTTCTGGAAAATGGATATAACATCAGAGCTGTAGAAGTTGATTATATGGGAATTGAAATTGATACTCCTGAAGATTTAGTAGCTGCTAATCAGTATTTAGCTGAACACAGCTTTGAAAAAAAAATGTCAATGGAATAATGTAAAATAAATTGATATTGAATTTCGATTCAAAAATTAACAATTGAATATACATCTTTGAGCTGTCTCCCCTTTTCGTCATAATCCAAGCCGTATCCGACTATAAATACCGGTGGGATTTCCATTCCGATATATTTTACACGTACATCGCTTTTTCTCATTTCTGGCTTGGATATTAATGTGACAATTTCAACTGATGCAGGCGAATGTTTTTCCAATTCCTCATACAGGGCTTTCAGAGTCTGTCCAGTATCAACAATATCTTCAATGATCAAGACATTTCGCCCCTTTATATCAAATTCAAATAAAAATAAATTCACATCTCCAGAACTATGCATTTTTGCTCCATAGCTTTTTGCTTGCATAGCTTCTACCTGACATTCAATGCCAATTTCGCGGATTAAATCTGCTGCAAAAAAAATACTGCCTTTTAATATAACAAGGAATACAGGATTTTTATCTATATATTCGCTCCTGATCTGCAAAGCAAGTGACCTGACTAATTTTTTAATATCAGCTTCTAAAATAAAAGGGGAGAATTTTTTATCATTAATAATAACAATATTTTCTGATTGAGTCATATAGGATTTCAATTGTGGGATAAAAACAAACTATAACGTTTAATTCAGCAATTCATTATTTTATTGACATTATTCCAGTAAAAAACCTTAAATTTGCAATCTTTTATCTTTGGAATTATGGAAAAACAAGACTACTACTATACAATAGCAAATAAATCCCGAGTTGAAATTAAAATAAAAGGATCACGCTTTATTGCATCTGCTTGTAGCACTGCCTCAAAAGAGGAAGCAATGGCATTTTTAGAGCAAATGCGAACTGAATTTTACAATGCTACTCATAATTGCTATGCTTATCGTATTGGCAACCTTGGCAGTGAATACCGTTTTTCCGACGATGGAGAACCAAACGGCACAGCAGGAAAGCCAATCTTATTTATTTTAAGTAAATTTGATGTAAGCGATACCACAGTTGTGGTTACTCGTTATTTTGGTGGAACAAAACTTGGTGTCGGGCCACTTGCCCGCGCCTATTCACAAGCAGCCGAAGAAGCGCTTGCTATCTGCCTGAAGAAACAAATCTGGATAACGAAACAATATATTATTTTCTGCACTTACGAAGATGTATCGAATGTAAAGAAAGTAATAGAACAATTCAGCATTAGTTATGAGGAAGAGTATAGCGACACAGTCAGATACACAGCCGAGATTCCGGTTTCGCAAATTGAAGAATTTTCGCAAAAAATCACAAATATAACAAATGCAAGAGCTGGAGTACTGCCCGGGGCGTTTTGAGGAAGGACATCACCCCAATAAGGCTGTCTCAAAAGCCTCATTTCTGTCATTCCTGCGAATGCAGGAATCCCCTAAAGTGGGACTGGAAGGAGATTCCTGCATGCTCAGGAATGACAAGAAATTGAAGTTTTCACACAGTCTCGAATGCAGGAATCCACATTTTTCTGCCACTATAGGGGATTCCTGCATTCGAAGGAATGACAGAATAAAATGAGGATTATCAATTTCAGAACAAAACCTTTGAAATCAACAAATACACGATTTCCAATTATTATTCGTTTTACAAAAAGTATTTTTAATAATTAAATTTAACAAGATGTACCCTATATTCTAACTAAAGATGAACTCAATTATAAGTTTGTCGATAATTTAAAAAATGCTAAGTGGCAATGAGATTCAATTAACAGTTGAATGCGTCGATGAAACTGTGTATTTGCTTGGATCGCCAAAAACAGAGAAATTCTATTAGAAAGAATCAAAGAAGTAGAAGAAGGGAAAAATTGAATTAGAATTTCCAATGAAGAATTTGAAGAAATAAATTAATTATTTTTGCTTTTTAAGATGAATTGACTTCATATTAATTTATATTGGCTCTTATGTTGTAATTTATTAGAACATTTACTTAAAATTTACCAAATGCCCCAACAAAAAATATCCGGAAAAATCGTCGATGTAGTTAAAAAAGAAATATTCGACGGAATAATTACAATTGAAAATGGACGAATAAGCTCTGTGGATAGAATTGACTTGTCATTCCTGCGCATGCAGGAATCCACTATTGGGCCATGGAAGGAGATTCCTGCATGCGCTGGAATGACAGAACAGAAGGAGATTCCTGCATGCGCTGGAATGACAGAAAAAGATGGGATTCCTGCATGCGCAGGAATGACAGATACTATTGAGTTTAATCATTTCATCCTCCCTGGCTTAATCGATGCACACATCCATATCGAAAGCTCTATGCTGGTTCCATCTGAGTTTGCAAGGCTCGCAGTTAGACATGGCACTGTGGCAACCGTTTCCGATCCTCATGAAATTGCAAATGTGTTAGGCCGAGAAGGAATTGATTTTATGCTGCAAAATGCAGAATCGGTACCAATGAAATTCTATTTTGGTGCTCCGTCCTGTGTTCCCGCTACAAATTTTGAATCATCGGGTGCAGAAATCACAGTTAACGATATTTCCGAGCTTTTGGATGATGTCAGAATAAAATATCTGAGTGAAATGATGAATTTTCCTGGTGTGATACATAATTTCCCCGATGTTGTTGAGAAATTAAATGCTGCTAAACTAAAGAATAAACCAATTGATGGCCATGCTCCGGGATTAACAGGTGATGATCTCAAAAAATACATCGAAGCCGGCATTTCAACTGATCATGAATGCTTCACAATAGAAGAAGCTGAAGCAAAAATTGCATTAGGAATGAAAATTTTAATTCGCGAAGGCTCTGCGGCAAAGAATTTCGATGCTTTGAAATCATTAATTAAATCAAATAACGAAATGGTCATGCTATGCTCTGATGATTGTCATCCGGATGATTTGGCAACAGGACATATCAATCTACTCGTCAAACGTGCTTTAGATGATGGTTTTGATATATTCGATATTTTACGAACCTGCACACTTAATCCTAAAAATCATTACGGACTGGAAACCGGATTGCTGCAAATCGGCGATAGTGCTGATTTCATTGTAGTTGATAATTTTCAAGAGTTTAATATTCTGCAAACTTATATTGATGGGAATTTAGTTGCCGAAAATGGGAAGGAGACCTTTAGAAGAGTACCAATCTCCCCTGTTAATAGATTTCATGCGAAGAAGATTGAAGTGGAGGATTTGTTTGTTGCCCCCCCGCTTAATCCCCCTTTGAAAAATGGGGAGAATGAAGAAAACCCCCTTAATCCCACTTTGGAAAAGGGGGAAAATGAAGAAAACCACTTATCCCCCTTTGAGAAAGGGGGAAATTTGGAAGAATTTGAAAATCCCCTAACCTCCTTTAAGATAGAGGGACATCTTGAAGCCCCCTTTTTCAAAGGGGGTTTGGGGGTTTCCGGTTCAATTCCACAAATCCGAGTCATCGAAGCACTTGAAGGCGAACTTATAACAAATGAATTAATCTGCGATGCAAAAATTGAGAATAATTGCATTGTTTCGGATTTAGGGCGTGATATTTTGAAATTGGTGGTATTGAATCGTTACCAAGCTGTCAAAAATAACAGCGCAAAACCCGCAATTGCTTTCATAAAAAATTTCGGTTTTACACACGGAGCAATTGCCAGCAGTGTGGCGCATGATTCACATAATATAATTGCTGTCGGTGCCGATGATGATTCTATCGTCAGAGCAATTAATTTAATAATAGAAAATCAAGGCGGAATGTGCGCCGTGGGAGATGATATTGAGACAGTTCTTCCTCTTCCTGTTGCGGGCATTATGTCTTGTGATGATGCTGAACATGTTTCCGCACTTTACTCCGCATTAAATCAAAAAGCAAAAGCCTTGGGATCGGCATTGAATGCACCATTTATGACTCTATCGTTTATGGCATTGCTTGTAATTCCCAAGCTAAAATTGAGTGATAAGGGATTGTTCGATGGTGGGAGTTTTAGGTTTGTGGATTTATTCAATTAATATTGTTTAAATTTGACGTTGTTGATTTTTCATTTTTGGAAAATCCTTTGAAAGTCTGTAAGAACGAAATAGGAAATTGAATGAACTTTAGTGAACTAATTTCAAACACAAGAAAAATATTTATCGGCGGCAAACGCGACCCACACGATCCGGCCGTGTTTCATAAAATTTCTTTAGTAGCCTTTTTAGCTTGGATTGGACTTGGATCTGACGGTTTATCTTCTTCATGCTATGGGCCTCCAGAGGTAATGATTGCTCTTCAACACTATCCGGCACTGGCTTTAATAATCGGAATTGCTTCGTTTTTAACAATTGTCATTATCAGTACAAGCTATTCTCAGATTATTGAACTATTCCCATCCGGTGGTGGCGGTTATCTTGTGGCTACAAAACTGCTCGGCTCCAATGCCGGTATGGTTTCCGGCTCTGCACTGCTTATCGACTATGTTTTAACTATTTCGGTATCTATTGCAAGTGGCACTGATGCACTGTTTAGCTTTTTACCATTTAGTCCGAATTTGAAAATTCCTTTTGCATTATTTTTTGTAATCGTACTTACTATTCTCAATATGCGTGGAGTCAAGGAATCTGTCACGAGTCTTGTTCCAATATTTTTAGTATTTGTTTTCACTCATGCATTTGCTATAATTTATGCACTTGTTATGAAAGGTGGAGATTTACCATTAAAATTTCAAGATACAGGTATGCAGTTTCATGGTGCTGTGAACTCAATGGGATTTTTTGGAGCAATATTCCTTTTGATGAAAGCATATAGTATGGGTGCGGGAACCTACACCGGTATCGAAGCAGTTTCTAATGGATTGCCAATTCTTCGGGAACCGCGGGTTAAAACTGCAAAAACTACTATGAGATACATGGCAGCATCGCTTTCAATAACAGTTCTTGGGCTGATTGTAGCTTATTTACTTTTTAACGTAACCCAGCATGACGGTAAAACACTTAATGCAGTTTTATTTGAGAATATGACTAAAAGCTGGGGAGGAACAGGAGTAATCTTTGTAATTGTTACTCTTATCTCAGAAGCTGCTCTTTTACTTGTTGCTGCTCAGACCGGTTTTATTGATGGACCACGAGTTTTATCAAATATGGCTCTCGATCGTTGGGTTCCAAATAGATTTTCTGCCTTGAGCGATCGTCTTGTTACTCAAAATGGAATTCTCCTAATGGGAATTGCATCTGCTATTCTGATTATAGCCTCCGGCGGACGGGTTGATTTCCTTGTTATTCTATATTCTATCAATGTGTTTATAACTTTTTCCTTATCTCAATTAGGAATGGTGAAGCATTGGTGGCAAGTTAGAAAAGAAGAAAAACATTGGGAGAAAAAATTATTTATTAACGGTTTGGGTCTTTCTCTTACTTTGATAATTTTAATTTCAGTAATCTTTGTGAAATTTTTTGAAGGTGGCTGGATTACAATTATTATTACCGGTAGTTTGATTACTATTTTTGTTTTAATCAAACAACATTACAATAAAGTATGGAGGCTGATCAAGAAAGTAGATGCTTTGGTCGATGTTGTTGAATCATCTTCTGAAGGCCTTCTTCCGATTGATCCTGAACGTAGGCCTGTATATGATAAATATGGCAAAACAGCGGTTTTGTTAGTTAATGGATTTAGTGGATTAGGTTTGCATTCTTTATTTGCATTATTCAGAATGTTTGATAAAACTTTTTCAAATTTTGTTTTTGTTCAAGTCGGGGTTATTGATGCCGGTATTTATAAGGGGCAGGAAGAAGTTGAAAAATTTGAAACTAATATTAAAGAGGATATTAACAAATATGTCAATTTTATGAATAAAAACGGCTTTTATGCCGAAATATTTACTGGTTTTGGATTGGATGTAGTTGCAGAAGTTGAAAAATTACTCCCAACAATACAAGCAAGGTTCCCTAAATCCGTGTTTGTTGGCGGACAGGTTGTTCTTGAAAACGAAACACCGTTCACTCGATGGTTGCATAACTATACCGTTTTTGCGGTTCAGCGCCGCCTTTATCAGCTTGGAGTGCAGTCGATAATTTTACCGATAAAGATTTACTGAGTTATCAGTTATCAGTTATCAGTTATCAGTTATCAGTTATCAGTTATGAGTTGTTCCCTACAATTAGAAATAACCAATGACACTTATTGAAAATCTCACATGGAGACTGACTCAAAAGTAGAATATTTGCCCAAATTGTCATTCTTCCGAAAATAATCAATTCATCCGATGACTTGGGATTCATTGGATGAATAATATTTTCATCCTAATTTGTGATTTTTTTAAATCATGACAGTTCATGCGAATGAGACTGTGTGAAAACTACCTTTTCTTGTCATTTTTGCGTATGCAGGAATCTCCTGATTGGTATTGGAAGGGGATTCCCGCATTCGCGGGATGACAATAATTCCTAATTCATTAAGGAAATGATATAATTGTATAAAATATACTTTTTATGACTTTATTACGCTTTTGTATTTTCCCGAAAGCTCCATAAACCTATTCAAAAGCTCCATAAACACATTTAAAAAGCGTATAAACCCTCAAAACAAACAAAATCAATGATAATTCTTATTTAACAAAGACTGTAGAATTCAAAATGCAAAATAATTTATGCTGCGCTTTTTTGACAGACACTTCTATTGTTGAAAATTTTATGCAATAAAAATCAACCACTAACTTTACAACTTTATACTTTATAATACAACTTATTTTACCATTCTTTTGGTTTGAAAGATGGTTCATTTGTTAGCTTTTCATAATTCATTTATTTGACAGATTTTTATATAGATAAATTGTTTTCTAATTATTTTTTAAACATTCCAATCATAAGATGATAACCAATACTGAAATAATTTGATGTCCATTTATCCTGATCTTTCATCTTAGTAAGCGGTTGGCAATAATTAAAATAAAGAATCAATTTTGTTATTCTGTTTTTGGGATTTACAATTTCCAATACGTTAGATTCCAGTCCAAATTTTAAATAATATTGGAAATTATTAATTCCTGGGAATGAACCCTCGTTAAGAATTGCTTTTGTATAATGATCCTCAAAACGTAAAGGTTTTAGCTCCTTATTAAATTTTACATCACTTAAATTTGTCCTAAGTATTGTTAAATTTTCATTCCAAACATTCGAAATAAAATTCAAACCGGGCCCAAAGGTGAAGCCCAAATTAAAATTATCAGAAATATCAAATTTATATGAATAAATTGCTTCTAATAAAAATGCCGATGAATGAGCTTCAAGCGAGTTTTTTAAGGAATATAATCCGAGTAAGTTGCCATTCATATACTTATTTATTAAATAGTCATCATAAATCAGGAAGTCTTTTTCTATATTTAAAATTTGTGCTACACCAAGATTAAAAGTTAAACTATGATTTTGATTAGATTTATGGCTAATACCAATCGAACAATCTATTAAAGGCCCAAAATTAAAATTGTCAAATCTATCAATCGTTGATGTAAGTGTATTTATCATTCTTGGTAGTTTATTGTTATTATCACCAGTCAATGCAAGTCCTAATCCAAAACAATAAATAAAACTCTCTTTATCATAAGTTTCAACCGGAGCTGCCAATGACGTTTTAGTAAAAAGATTAAAGTAAGTAATGATTACTAAAAGAAATAAGATTTTGAAATTATATTTGTCCATAATGATTAATTTGCTTTAAAATGAATAAAAAAAATGGAGACCAACGGTCATTTCATTTATTTTCCAGTTGTATTTGGATTCAAGCGATCGAAAAAACAGGCTATATGATAATAAAATATTCCATGTTGTAGTTCTGTAAATCCATTTTTCAGACAAAGTGAATTTGAGATATGGCTGGAATTTAATAAATTCATTAAAAGATCCATCGAATAAAACTGCAGTCTGTCTTTTGTCATCGAAACGAATCGGACGGATACTATCATTGAACTGATTATTTGCATTCTTTTTTAAAGATAATTGTAATTCCTCTTTTTCATTATTTGTAATGAAATATTTTATACCCGTGCCTATACTGAAACCAATGAGTGGATCAATTTTATCAACATTTACTTGCTCAGTCAGGTCATAATTATAAATAAATTCTAATGAAACAGCATGAGCACGAAACCTAAAATAACTTTTTATTTCATTTACTTGTAAAAGATCACCTGCCACGTAATGACTGATGAAATCATCATCTTTAATTGATTGTTCGGAATTAATTATATAGTAATTATATGCAGAATTTACAAAGAAAGTACTCTTTTTATATAAATTATATACTAAAGGATATGAAAAACCTAAAGAAACAGCAGTTCCTCCTTGAACCAGATCAGTATTATAAGAAGGCTTGATTAATCCGATTGCTCTTGGGTTATTCTTATTAATGACAGCTTGGAGATCAAGAAAAATTCCGTAAGTATTTTTGAAATCATTGTGATTTTTTTCATACAGAGAATGAAGATTATTGTCTGAAGCTATACCTGAATAAATAATAAAAAATAATGAATTAAAAAAAACAAGATAACTTTTTGCTTTATTTATTATTAAAGTTTTCATTTGTTCAATATAAATTAGTAGTTCCATGGGAAATTTAAAAGGAAATTATCATTTTTTTATTAATTCCCTTATGATTTATTAGTAATTTAAATTCTTTAAATAGTGTTCAATGATCGGATCAGGAGCCGAAAGCCCTTTCCCGGTTTGCTCCGAAGCTGCACGGCAACCTCCATTACAATCATAATATATTTCACAATTCATGCAATACTCCGGTTTTATCTCTTTCCAACTTCGAACATAATCATTATTTAACAATTTGCCAAGTTTTTCCTCAAAAATATTTCCAATCACACGTGGAGAATGATTGCAAATTCTCATATTCCCTTTAATATCAAATGTTACCGGCATTCGTTTAATATCCGCAGCACATGCAAAAGTTGGGATTGTGTCATAATCATTAGGATTCAATATACATAAAGGAGTGCAAACATTCGATGTAATATTCATTTTCAAGTCCTTTGCTGCTTGATTTGCAGCACTGAACCCTGCTTTCAGTTCCTCCAAACTCGGAATTAGTTCATTGCTGTGCTTCAATCCTTCCCCACCGATATTATAACGTGTGAGCATAATTCCATTTATTCCAAGCGATTGGAGATATTCAATTGTTTGACGAAGATGCCCGATATTAATTTTGGTCAGCACTATATCTATGATTATTGAAGCATTTAGTGTTTGCAAAGTTTTGATAGAATTAAGAACTCTTTCAAGTGCTCCTTTTTTACGAACCATGTAATCATGTACATCTGATAAATAAGAATGCAAAGGAAGAGTGAAAATACTAACACCAAGACTTACTAATTCTTTATATTGATTAGGTTTATCACTAATTCCATTAGTAATAATGCTCACCGATGCCTTCTTCATTCTGCAAAAAAGGATGAGTTCGCTAAATCTTTCAGCTAAAAGCGGTTCACCACCAGTGAAAGTAATAGATTCGACATTAGCAGAGCTGAATATTTTCTTCAGGGTGCGGAGAGCGGAGGAATAGGAATTAAGAGAAACCCCATTAGTCTCCCTTTGAGAAAGGGGAAAAATTCCAAAAGCCCCCTTTCTCAAAGGGGGTTTGTGGGTTTTTCCTGATATTATTCCCCCTTTGAAAAAGTGGGTTAGGTGGATTTCTTGATCATCACGCGGCATTTTCCATATATTATAACAATAAAGGCAATCTAAATTACAAAGCCAAGTTGTTTCGAAGATAATATAGTTGAGGGTGGGTTTCAAAATAATTAGTTAGGAATGATTATTAAAGCTAAACCATTGTTTTTAAAATAAGTGGCGAAAGTAATCTTTTTGTTTCATTTTATATAGATCCTTTGAATCCAATTCAACTCAATTTTTTTGGATTTTAACGAATCTTCTCCAAAATAATTAATCTCAAAAGTGCCTTGAGTAAGATTCGAGCCCAAAATAAAATGAAACATCTTCTCATGATATAGAGTTGAATCAATAATTAATTCACCTGCTTGTTTTATTTGTTTGGAAGCAGAATCAACTAATTGAAATGAATAGAAATAAAATGTCGGCTCATGGATGTATCCGGATAATGTATCACCGGATAAATAATTGTATAATTCATTGCTTGAATTACCTTTTTTGGGTAAAATTCGGATACTATTCTCAGGTTCAGCAGGTGCATAACAGGTTGGCGTTGAGCAACTTGTCACCAACCAGCCAAAGCTGAGTAAAAATGCTCCGATTCTCAATTTTGAGGCAATTAATTTCCTGCTTCTGCCATTCGTCAGAAATACAAGTATTAAGATGAAGATAAAAGCTGCTCCAGCTGCTATTAGAACTATTGGTGTGTAAATATCTTTTATTTTCATTTCAATCCGTTTGAGTTAATTATTCTTTATCAACACATAAGATTAATAAAAGTTTCAATTACTGTCCATTTAAATATAACTATAGATTAAACTTGAAATTTAAAATGAAAAAGCAAGTCCGGTTTTTACTCCAAAAAAGCTCGTATTGCTTGATGGTTCCCATAGCGAGCCATTAGTAAAATTAAAAATATTGCTTTTCCCAAATCCGTATTGTTCATAATAAGGTGCAAAATTAAATGTAATCATTTTATTAATATAAAAACTCATTGGGAGGTTCAGCTCAAAAGCTGTAATATTTCCTAATGTCAATACAATATCAGGATTTGTACTCTTTAGCTGAGAAAGCAAAATTTTAATCTTGCCATTAACCATTAAATTGACCTGAGCAATAATTCCTATATTAAATTTTTTATTTATCTGATAATCCGATTTAAAACCAATCGGTACACTTGCCCATGAATAAATTTCTTCATACCCGCCTGATCCTCCTAATTTTCTGTCCCATGACCTAATATCATAGCCGATGAAAGGTGCAAAATTCATTCTCCCGTTCAACAAAACAATATTATAAAATAAATTCGCATTTAATCTGAAAAAAGAAGAATTTGTTTTTGATTGTAATGGCTCACCTTGTTGAGTTGAACCATCATAATTTTCCTCTGCCCATGAATAATGAAGAGAAGCATTAACCCTAAAACTAAATTTTTTATTTGTAGAGAAACAAATATTTAATCCTTTTATCAAACCGGATTCTGTACTTTTTAATGGTGGAGTTACATCTTCAGTATAATTAAGATTGAATAAAATTAGATTAACATCAAATCCTCTGTATAGTAACTCATTAAAAGAAATAGAACTTGTATCGGAAGAATTAAAATTATTTGAACTATTAACTTGCAAAGTATTAGCATTATTAACTGTTTGGGATTCACGCTTTTCAATATCAGAATAATTTATTTTTTTAGTCAAACCATTTTTCATTTCAAGTTGTAAAAAATCACCCGAAACGTCCTTGATGATTTGACCACGTAAAATATCCCCATTCGTAAGATAAATAATATCGACCTTTTCCTGAGCATAAAGCACAATTGAAAGTAAAATAAAAAGCAATGCAATAATTCCATTTAATTTTTTCATTTACGGACTCCTTTAATAAACATTTCTAAATAATTGATAATTATAATAATTTAGAAGCTTATTCCTGCCATTAAATAAAGAGATAGATCACTTACTTCATATCCTTTAAGCATTGTGGTTATGCCTGAATTTGCTCTTAAATCAAGGATAAATGACATTTTATTATCAATTTTCGTCTCAAACCAAATACCTAAGGATGAGAACAAATACCATGAGCTGCAATCTCCAGCGCCATCAATTGAATGTTCCTGTCCATTTTGAATCACTGTTTCCGTTGCTGATAAAAGAATACCAACTCCAAGTGCTGGATAAACACAGAACTTAGAAGTTTTACTTAAGGGTAAATCCATTGCAACCAATACAGGTATTGATAAATAATTTGTTTCAAAATTCAAATCAAAACTTCCCAACTGAGAGCTATAACCTGTTGCTTTTGCTCCATGTTGGGCATATAAAACTTCAGGTTGTAAAGAAGCAATTTTATCAATTGGAAAATTTGCAAATCCACCAAACAAATAACCGGATTTAAAACTCCAGTCCGATCCCTTTTCGACAAATACCGAATAATCCATTCCGGCTTTAAGTCCAAAACTTACTTTTTTCTTTGTAGAAGAAATTTTTGTGTTTGCTATTGGTTTAGTGCTGACATTAACCGTTTCCTTTTTTTCGATCTCCGTATAAGATAATTTTTTAATGGAGCCGTCTTTCATTTCGATCTGAAGATATTCTCCCTTAACATCTTTTACGATGTGTCCCTTATAAATGTCTCCGTTTTTCAAATAGATCACATCTTCGGTAATCTGACTTAAAGCCATGAAATTAAAAATAAATGCTAATAAACACGAGATAAATATGATTTTCATAATAAGCCCTTAAATATATTAATAAAATTATTTGATCATCAAAATATTTACGACATTCAGAAAGCATGGTCACTTTATTGAGAGCTGAACAATATTGATAAAATGTCAAATAAACTTATACAAAACTAATAAAAACTATTTAAATATCCAAATTCTCCATCCAATTAATCGTTTACCTTTGAACATTAGCCGTTTACCTTTGAATACTAAACATTACCTCAGTTTCCCTGTTGCTTCAGTTTAGCTTCAATATCTTTTTTCTTTTGAAGAATTTTATATACTTCCATATATGTTGTGCATTCATCATCCAAACGACGTGCTATATTAAAATTCTCCTCGGCTTTATCAAATACGCGGCTGTACATCTGCATAAGTCCAAGATTATAATGTGCCTTTGCCTGTGCTTTATTATCAAGCCCTTTTTTTAACGTCATTTTTTTAAGCGCCTGTATTCCCTCGTCCCATAATTTATTTGTAAATAAATTCCGTGCTTTTTCTACTTCCGGTAATGAATCATCCTTAATAAAACAAACTTCTTCACCCACATTATATGGAAGTATATATCGCGAATACTGATTAATAATATTCATCAGACAATTACGGAATAATGCACTCTCATCAACAGGCGCGGGCATATCTCTATCTTTATTTTTTGACCTGTATTTAAATGTCGCTTTATTTGTTCCTTCTGAATTCGCATTTAAAGTCTGCATCGAAATCAATTGAGAAGTCTCCGCATCAATTATTTTAAAACTTACCGAAAGTGAATATCTCAACCTTCTTAATTTATCATAAAGCCATACAGTATCCTTCTTTTTCGCTCTCTCCTGATCTATAAACGCATCTGATTCCGAAAAAGTCTCTTCACCACGGTCAACAGAAAGTCTCCCAAAAATAAACGCCGTAGTGCCTACAATCTTACTTAATGATTTCGGATTTCCCTTACCCTCACGAAATCCACTCAAATCTGCCTCTCGTATATAATTATTCAGACTAATCCTATCTATTACTTTGAAACGATTTGATGAAAGCAATAATCGTGCAATTTCATCCGAGGCATCAAAAGAATGATTCATATTTCCCTGATGAAAACGCGGATCGAAATCAACTATTATATTATCGTATTTTACCATATTCACATAAGCTGGCATGGTTACATCAACCCAAAAACAAGGCGATTTACATGATTGAAGAAATGCAATAGTTAGCAAGCCGCAAATTACAAATCCAATTTTAAAATTTCTCATACTAATTTCCCTTTTATTATTAAAATTATATAAAGCTACCTTATAATAGAAATTCGTCTCACAAATATTCTCTTCCCACTTGAATTTTCAATCTCTATTTTCAAAAGATATTCACCATTAATCAGATTATTCAGGTTCAGACTAATCTGATTATTCCAAAGTATTTCACCTATTCCAATCTGAACTATTTCGCCTAAGTAATTTATTATACTGATATTATATCTCTTCACTTCAAAGTCCTTTATTCCAATAATAATATTGTCTTTCGAAGGATTGGGATAAATTACACAATCTTCAAAACCAGATCCTTCCACTTCGTCAACGAAACTTTTCGTGTGGCATGAATCAACAGGCGATCTTTTGCTCTCTGCTAATTGCCAGCAGGGATTTTTCCCCATTCCGCAATAAGCTCCTGTAAATGTGAAATTATCCTTCTGACCATTAAAATCCTTATTCCAATCAGGATGCTGCTCAAATTCACTTGCGTGCACGTCTGGCATCCTTAAACCATTATCCTGAGGATATACGTCAGTCTGAAGAAGATTAAACGGAGTATATTTATTGACAAAAATCCATGTTTGGGTATAATTATTTGGGAAATTATTTAGATGAATCTTAAATCCCTGAACTGACTGAACAGATGAGAATATAGCGTTTTGAGTCGCTATCTGTTTAAAACTCGTATCGGGATTACTGAGAGAAATTCCAGCGCTATTTTTCACAAAAATCGAATTATTGAATACAAAAATATTCTTCGGGCGTCGCCCGTTATGAGTTTGAATAACCGCACCATAACCCGTAGTATCATTTATCAGTATATTATGATGAAAACACAGGTTACCGGTAGCCTGAATCAGGGCTTCGCAAGGATTCTGATAAAATAAATTACCATAAATCTCGAACCAGTCATCCTTTCCATCAGTCGTAAGAGGCGATTCACCCAAAAGAACATTCGGGCGCTTCAGTGCCGGGTCGCAGATAGAATTATTAGCCTTACTAAATACATTATATCGAATGATATGACTCCCATTTTTAGGCATCCCCGCAGCTACGCGCAGTCCGTCATTCTCCTGTTTAATCTGCAGATTATATCCGATACTGTGATGCACATAATTATACTCAATCAGGAAGCTGACCATGCCGTTACTACCGTCCGAATTACCAAGATACATGCCCGTACCGGCGCTATTAATCACATTTCTGCGAATAATCCAATTCCAAAGATACTTACATTTCGTACTGATAGCCACGATCTGCTGATCGCTGCCGTCACCCACATTATCGAACACACAATCCTCAATCGTAATATCGTGCGTTACATTATCGGCAGGCGATCCCTCCGCTTTCAGACCATCTATCATCAGTTTTTTACAGTCAATATTCAATTTTCTAATTGTAATATAAGAACACATCTTTAAACTCACAAGATTGCTGCCAGAGCTGGTTCCAAGGATAATTGCCGGAGCACCCGTTTCGGGTCCCGTCAGAACAATAGGAGCAGCAGCCGTTCCTGCGATATTATAAACATTCAAATGATTCATATAAGTCCCGGCTACAAAAAGTAAAGTATCCCCAGGTTTAAGGTTTGGAACAAGTGAAGAATAATTTGCCGGAGTAGCGTTAATTAAATTCGCTTTTATAACAAGCGGTTGAAAAGCAAGAATGAGAGCCGGAAGAAAAAGAAAATATAAGGTATTCCATGACATGCTGAACAAAACAACAAATCCAGTCCTAAAGCGGTTAAATGGCAGAAAAAATTGTTCAAAATTAAACACATCACTTATTTGAAATTCACTATTCATTTTTTCTAATTTTCCTATTCAACATAATCCAATTTATCAAAAAATATTGAGAATTATGCTATTTAAAATATATTTTCATGTAATTGTAAATTAAATATAAAATCACTAATTTGAAGAATGTAAAGAAGTTCAGATGAAAATAAATAAGTCAACAATATTGTAAAAAAATTATAAAGATGGAAAATGATTAGCAGAATCTGGCATGGATATACAAGTTTGGAGAATGCAGATACATACGAAGAACTTCTGCAAAAAGAGATATTCACAGGAATTAATAATCTAAAAATACAAGGATTTAAAGGTATTCAATTATTAAGACGTCTCCTTGATAATCAAGTTGAGTTTATAACTGAAATGTGGTTTGATAATTTGGATTCGGTTAAATTATTTGCAGGAGAAGATTATGAAAAGGCAGTTGTTCCCAATTCTGCGAAGCAACTTCTTTCTCATTTTGACGAAATTTCTCAACATTATGAGGTTAGGAGTAGTGGGTAAGGAATTTCAGATATGATAATGTGAAAATATTTTGTGATATTGGAAAAAACTTCTACAATAAAATCAAGAATACTGAACAATCGGTCTTGGGAGTTATAATATTCGAGAACTGCAGTGAATTTAATAAAATATATGATATCCCAATCAGAAATCATATCAAATCATTAACCATTATCTCCCCACTTCTTCCTTCATTCTTTCAATGTTGGTTCTGATCAGTGTTTTAGGTATCACATATCCGTTTGCAGGATTGATAGCAGAACTATCAGATTGAAAAGAATTTGCTTCATTAGGATTACTTTTATTTTTGATATTAAATTTCAGGTTAGATTTCTTGAATTTTTCGATCTTCTTTGGATTTTCAGTCTCAGATTTCTCATTGGTTTGTAAATCAGAATCGACCTCATTGGTATTCGTGTTTGCCAAATTATTCGAATCTGTTTCCTCAAGTTTTACATTTTGATTCGCAATTTTTTCGGACTTTTCTTCCATCATCAAATGTTCATCTTTTTTTATATATTTTTTCCCATTTGTTTTAGATTCATTAGTAGCAGACCCTTTTTTATTTGATAGTTCCTTGTAAAGTTCATTTTTCAGATCAGCAACCATCTTCTTCAGTTCATTTAAACTTTTTGAATCAAGTTCTAATTGTGATTTTTTTTCATTTCTGGCTTTTCTTGATCTTCTATTCTCAATCTTTAAATTCTTTTCTGAATTGTTTTTCTCAAAAATATTTTCCTTATTCTTATGATCAGGATCAGATACAGAAGATAATTCCTCATCTAAAAAGCCGTAGGGTTCCTGAGCAATAGCACTCTTTCTTTCATAATCAATTTCCTTAGAACTTGCACCATTAGTTTTAAGGTATTCAATCATAGTCAAGAAAGAATTTTTTGGGATAATCAAAGAGTTGTTGTGTAGCAATAGCGGCTGATTTAACTGATAAACAGAAAGGTTTTTCCCCCAACTGACTTTAACAAAGAAGCACCCTGCAGCTAATTCCAAAGAATTTTTCCTGACCTTAAATTCAGTTTTAAATTTATATGGAATAACTTTTGCTGAAATTAGTTTAGCGGCTTCAGTTGCGCTGATATAGCCGTCGGGTAAACTAATAAAACTTATTTTACTTTTTTCAATTTTCGGTGAATAGCTATGTCTTCTCGCTGCTGCAGCGAAATTTGAACTAATCATTATTAGAATTATATATATTAAAATCTTTTGCATATCATTCCTTATTTCAATTATTTCCCCATACAACATCTATCATTGAAATAATTGTACCGTATCCCAATGCAAATTATAAAATCGACAGAATATAACCATAACTTTAATTATTAATTATATCAAATTTTTTTAATCATACATCGTCAATAAATACTTGTAGATGTTTATTTGAATTTTAATTTTTTTTTAATATAATGAGGTTTAACATGGCTTTAAAATTAGCAATCAACGGTTTTGGCAGAATTGGTCGTCTTGTTTTACGCGAAATTCTCACACGTGGCTCAGATGTTGAAATTGTTGGAATCAATGATTTGACAGATGCAGTGACTCTTGCACATTTATTCAAGTATGATTCCGTACATGGGAAATTCAAAGGAGATATTTCAGTTGATGGCAATACAATTATTGTTAATGGCAAAAGAATTGCTATCAGCGCCGAGCGTCAGTTAGAAACACTCCCTTGGAAAGATGCTGAAATCGTTCTTGAATCGACAGGTGTTTATACCAAACGCGCTGCTCTTGCCAAACATCTTGCTAACGGTGCGAAGAAAGTCGTTCTTTCGGCTCCTGCAAAGGATGAAATGGATGCAACCATCGTACTTGGGGTAAATGATGACACGCTAACCGGCAAAGAAGAAATTTTATCAAATGCAAGCTGCACAACTAACTGTCTTGCTCCTATGGTTAAAGTACTGAACGATAATTTCGGAATCGAACAAGGCTATATGACCACAGTCCATGCCTATACCAATGACCAGCAAATTCTTGATCTTCCGCATTCGGATCTTCGCCGTGCCCGAGCCGCCGCAGTAAGTTCAATTCCAACTTCGACTGGTGCAGCCAAAGCAGTCGGATTAGTTATTCCATCAATCAAAGGTAAATTAAACGGATATGCAATCCGTGTTCCCGTACCTGATGGCTCGCTAACTGATTTCACAGTAATTTTAGGCAAAGAGACTACAAAAGAAGAGATTAATGCAGCCATGAAAGCCGCAGCAGAAGGCCCGATGAAAGGTATCATGGAATATTCCGATGAACCTCTCGTTTCTGTTGACATCATTGGAAATCCGCATTCCTGCATATTTGATTCAAAATTGACCGATTGCCATGGCAATTTTGCAAAAATAGTGGGCTGGTATGATAATGAGTTTGGATATTCAAACAGAATAGTAGATCTGATTCTCAAATTGAAACAGTGGTGCTGATAGAGTTTGAGGTTTATAAAGTTTGTAAAGTAGAAAAATGAAAAGTTTTTTCAAAGGGGGATTTAATCAAATTCCCCTCTTTGCAAAAGAGGGGTTGGGGAGATTTAATCAAATTTGGGCTGTATCAAAAGCCACATTTCTGTCATTCCTGCGTATGCAGGAATCCCCTAAAGTGGTACTGGAAGTAGATTCCTGCATGGGAGCTTGTGAGAAAACTTCAATTTCAGTCATTCCTGCGTATGCAGGAATCCCCAATTGCGCCATGGAAGGGGATTCCCGCATTCGCGGGAATGACAGATACGTGAATATTTCGTGTTTTCACACAGTCTCATGGGCGGGTATGACAATAATTCCAAATTCATTAAGGAAATGATATTATAGTCTCATTTTAATCAAAACTCAATTTCCAAATAGAAGTCTAATATAAAAGGATGTTTTAAATATTTCTCTTTCCTAACGTTTAAATTTTATAGTTTTATGAACTTATACAATTTTTCACCACCTTTTATAAAATACAAACCTGCACTTAACCCAGAAACATTGATTATCTTTGAGTATTCTCCCTTTAATTGATATCTGATTATAAGTTCACCATAAATATTAATTACTGATAAATCGGTATATTGCAATTCTTGATTTGTAATTGAAATAAAGTCGGTTGCTGGATTTGGAGAAATCTGAAATTGATTATTAATAACATTTAAGTTATTTTCTACCGGAGATATTCCATAATCCGCAAATTTGGATGAATAAACACCGAAATTTGTAGCTACATCAATATTCTCATCATCAAGGAAGATATAATTAATATTTTTATTGATATTCCCGTAACTTATTCCATTCCAATCAGATCCGTTATTTGTGCTAAGAAAAACACCTTTTTCTAATGAACCGGCAAAAATATAATTGCGAAATCCGGCAATTGAATTAAAATTTTGGGTTGAAACTGCTGCGGCTGAATTATTCCAAGTAGTTCCAAAATCGGTAGAGCGAAGTATCCCATTGAGATTAAGCGGAATAAAAATATTATTCTGATTAACGTAAAGCTGATTAATCGGAAGATAATCATACGGGGCATTTAAATGATTCCAGTTTTTTCCTTCATCTGATGAATAATAAACACCCTTGAAATCGGTACCTAAATAGATATTATTTCCACTTTTGGTTAAAAAAGTTACATTTGTATATGTTAAACTATTATTACTAAGAGTCCAGTTTGTGCCGTAATCATTTGAGAAATATATTCCATCGAAATTGCCTACAACTACTTTATCGGCATAAGATAAAACAGATTTAATTGATTTATTGGAAATTTTATTATTTGATGCAATCCATGTATTTCCATTATCTGATGAAATATAAACTCCTGATTCGGTACCTGCAATAATATGATGATCGCTGGAGACTGTTAAACAATTTACTTTGATGGAATCGTTTATTCCTTGGTTAAGATTTTCCCAAATATCATTATCCTTCATTCGGAACAATCCCGCATTAGTACCTGCAAAAAGATATGGGTTTGATTTTGCTAATGTATTGATAATTCTATTACCCAGACCTGCCCTATATTTGATCCAATCAGAGCCATTATTGGTGGAATAATAAGCACCCTTTTCAGTCCCTATAAAAATCCAGTTCCCTGGCATAAACACTGAATTAACATTCTGAATACCATCCAAATTTGAAACTTTATCCCAGTTCAATCCCCGATTAAAAGATATAAAAGCTCCTCCGCCACGGGTTCCGACTATTAGCGAAAATCCATAAGTTGAAATAGAAGTGACCGATAAATTTGTTAATCCCGAATTAATCTGTGTCCAGTTTGCACCATGATCACTGGATGAAAATACACCTTCTGCATCCGTTGTAGCATAAATATTATTGGCCGATATTGATAGCGATGTTATCAATGAACTTTTCAATCCATTATTCACCGGCCACCAGTAAGACCCCTGATCAGTGGAAATGAAAACGCCACCTCCAAAAGTACCTGCATAGATTGTATTACTGGAAATAGCAAGCGAATTAATATATTTTACAGCTAACCCGTCATTAACTTCTGTCCAATTAGTGCCGTTATTGGTTGAAATAAATACCCCTGCACTCGGAGTTCCTGCAAAAATCGTATTGCTTGATATAGCTAATGTTTTAATATATGTATCACTCAAACCGCTATTGACCTGCTTCCACGAAAAGCCACTATCGGCTGAGAAATATACTCCATCGCCGCTTGTACCTGCAAAAGCTGAATTACCTGAAAAGACCATAGCCTTTACAGATGATCCAGTTGCTGTAAATGATGCTGCTTTCCAAGTATCCCCATAATTTGTGGAGAAAAAGAGCCCACGGTTGCTAATCTCGGCAAAAACCTTTTCACCATAATTAACAATAAAGTTGGAATTTTCGTTATATAATTCATTATGAACAGGCACCCATTCAGCCTTCACAGCTGCAATAGAAGCTAAAAATAGTAAAAGATAGCGAATCAATACGACCTCAAAATTATTATAAATTGTCAATATAAAAGAATAAGACGAATAAAAGTTACATTAGTGTAAAATTTTTGCTATATTCCGGCACTTAAATTGCATATATGAATAAGAAATTGCAATTTGTAAAATAATTGGGGCTGTCGGAAATGAAAAAAATAATAATCTTAGTAATCTGCTGTTTATCGCTCTCAATGCCGGTTTTGGCTGAATCATCATTTAACGGTAAAACGAAGCCAAAAATTATCAGCAGTTACGTCAAAGCAAGGAATACAAAATATCCTGCACCAAGAGCCACCAGAACTTATTCAAAACCCAAGCCTAAAAGTATGCTCTCAAAAATGAAGGATGCTGCAGCTCGCGGCTTCGGTTGGGAAATGGGCAAACAAGCTGCCCGCGAAACCTTCCGTGCTGTTAAAAGAGCAGTCAATGGGCAGTGATTAATTGTTAAGGCTAAATGGTTAATTATTAAGGCTATGATATAACATATTGTGTAGATAAATTGTTTGCTGAAACAAATGATGAATTTGATGTCAGCGCTAACTTTAAGTAATTATTTATATTTCCATTCATTGTCTTTTGTATTCTAAACCAATTCATATAGTTC
>JAPLFL010000129.1 GCA_026390695.1 Candidatus Kapaibacterium sp.
AAAGATTGGCTTAAAAAGATCAGTTGAGAAGCTAAAAAAATGGAGCTTTTAAAAATTCCGAACCCTGAATTTTTAAAAGCTAAAAAAAAACTGTCTCAGGTGAAAAAAAGCTTGGAATTCAACATAAAAGACAGCCTCAACGTATTTTCCATCAGATCTGAATTTTATTTTTAAAGATATTAAAAAATCGTAATTTCTCAGTGTCTATGTAGCTCTTTATGCATCAATCTTCTTGATTCGGTAAGTCGCTCATCGGCACTCATATCTAATAAGCGTTTGTGCAAATTAACATCGTTTTCCTGCTCTAATAAACTTGCAACATAGTTAATCACACTTGCTGGGAAAATATTCTCACGTTCATACAAGCTGCGCTGTTGACGCAATATTTTTGCTGATTCCGCACAACTTGCCGGTAAAGAAGGCAGTCCGGCAAATTTCGCCTTGTTTTCGTTTGAGTTACCGGACGAATAACTTGCAAGTGCTATTTCGGAGGCTTTTTTATCAGCAAATCCCCAGTCAACTGCCATTGCAATTCCAGCTAATAATAAATGAGAAAATGCACTTCCATCAGGGCTGCGAAGTTCCACTGTCTGACGGGATTCAACATTATTCAGCGGTTCGGTTTGCTGAGGATTAATTTTCATTGCAAGGTTATTGGTTTTTGTCCAGGCAAGTGGCACTCGAATGAGTGAACTACGGTTCATATCACTCCAGCATACACTTGTAGGTGCTTCCTGATTAGGAACCAAGCGCAAATATGATGAAGAAACAGTGTTTCCATAAGCAGTTAATGAATCAGCATAATGGCAGAGTCCGCCAATCAATTTTTTGGATTCTGCAGAAAGAACACCATTTTTATCAATCATAATATTTTTGGCATCTTTCATTAAGGCTAAGTGGATGTGCATACCATTTCCGGCTAAACCTTCTTCCAATTTCGGAGCAAATGTTGCTGTAAGCCCATATTGATAAGCAGTGTTGCGAATAATCCAGCGAGATAGTGCAATATTATCACCGGCTTCGAGAATAGGAGTCGGAAGAAATTCTATTTCAAGTTGCTCAACACGTTTACCGTTAATCTCAGGATTATCGCTCCGTATATATTCAAGATTTCCAACTTCATAATGTGCATATTTTACATTACCTGTGATTTGTGTCAACATATTTAACATATAATTGAGGATTTCACTTGTTTTGGCAAATGGTGGCCCCTGATGATAACCCTTTTGTTTAGGAGCAGGATATTCATTGGATTGATTTTCACTTAATAGGAAAAATTCCATTTCACCAAGTGCATAAAGATCAAGTGATGTCCTTTTATTAAATAAATTTGCAGCATTTGATAGAATATTATCCGGGGCAAATGGGGCAAGTTCACCACTTGGGGTAATGAAACGGCAAATAAAATCCAAACTGTTTTCATCAAAAGGATTAAGGAATGCTGTTTTATAATCAGGTACTATGTACAGATCAGACATTGAAGTATCGACTATACCTTTAAATAGTGAAGAGCCGTCACAACGTTCACCTTCTGCTAAAACTGTTTCAATTTGTTTACGGTTGCAGACTGGGACTTTAAGTTCCTTTAATTTACCATCAATTGCGGTATAGTGTAGGGTTAGGCGTTCAATCTTCTTTGAAAGAATAACGTTTAAAATATCAGATCGGGTAAGTTCAGCGCGATCTTTATCGCATATCAGACTGACAGGATTAATAAGAGCAAAGTTTTCAATTTTCTTAGTCATAATAAACTCAATATTTTCAAAATAAAATTACAAATAACGTATTGCAAAATTACGAAGAAAATTAATAATATTTGTCCCTTTTCTTATAATAACTCTTTTTGTTTGATAAATGAGCCATTTTATACAAAATTTCCTCTGTTTTAAACGTTTTGATCTTTCAAATGAATCTGAAATGAAAAATTTTAAACAACCGGTAATGTAAATTTAAAACTTGATCCTGCCCCGAATTGACTTTCAACAGAAATTTCTCCTCCGTGCATTTCAACAAATTCTTTACTCAACAATAATCCTAAGCCGGTTCCCTGCTCACCTAAAGTTCCGATTGTCGAAACTTTATTTTCAATTCTAAATAACTTTCCAATATCTCTCGGATTTATTCCAACACCTGTATCTATGACAGAAACATTTAAAAATTGATCATCTATACAAGATTCGACCCTAACTTTGCCTTCCGGATAAGAATATTTGATTGCATTTATTATCAAATTCCTCAATATTGAAGATAGTTGGTTTGTATCTGCATAAACTTCATTGCTTTTATTTGTATTATTTAGGATTTTGATGCTTTTCAAGTCAGCAGCGGTTCTTGTTAAGCCGATAACATGTTCTATGGAGTCATGTAAATTAACTTTAGCCGGTTCAAATTCAATCAGTCCGCTCTGAGATTTAGCCCATTGCAGCAGATTAACTAACAAATCCGACAAATTCTTAGTTGTTTGATTTAAATCTTTAAATTTTTTAATCTTCTCCTCATCATTCAATTTATTATGATGATTGATCAAAAGTTCCGACAACATATTTAGCGCCTGCACTTGATTTTTCAAATCATGCGCTATAATTGAAAAGAACTTGTCTTTGGTTGCATTAGCAATATTGAGTTCATTATTTCGCTGGTCTATAATCTTCTTTTTAACAAAACTATCTCTATATAGTTTCTCAATTGTATAATTAAATATTATTCCACTAATTGTAAGCACAGTATAAATGATCATATAAGTCAATATTATTTCATGTACGGCTCTGAAATTTTGCGACTTCAATGTAATCATTGCAAATAAACAATAAGAAATTAACATACAAAAGGTTACAAGCGTTGACATCGTAAATCTTAATCTGGCAAATGAAATAGCATAAACAAAAGCAAGAATTAAACCCGGAAAATGTATGGATGATTTGGGAATTGTCAGATAATTAATCACAATTAATGATAAACTTACGGTAAACAATAAGGAACTATAAATTACCTGCCCCAATTTTTTGAATATATCGAGTTTAAAATTGATAAGGTATATTATTACTGCAAATAGAGGACTGATTATAAGCCATCTTAAAATTAAAATGGAAGTCAAATAATTGCTCTGAGTGTAAAGATCAGCAATTCCAAATAGTATGTACGACAATGCACCTATTAAAATTGCAATTCTCATTTGTTTAAGTGAAACATCAAAATAATAATCCCGATATTCCTCTTCAAGGGCTTTATCCGTAAAGTTTAGGCTGAATTTATTAAACTCGTATATTTTAAGCATAATTCAAAAAAGATTAATTTGATATTAAACATATTCATTTCATACAAAACTAATTAAATATTCATTATAATCAAAAAAATATTTGGATCTGATTTTAAATTATTTTAATTTTGCTGAATTATAACTTACTTTATTCTTTATTAATTATTATGGATTTAATATGAATTTCAATTATTCTAAATTAATTACAATAGTCTCTATCACCCTTTTGATTTACTGTACTAATCTTTTCGCTCAGACTGATACAAGCAAGCATTCTGCATGGAAACCAAGCGGTGTTGCGGGTTTCAACGTAAACCAAATGGCGCTCACTAATTGGTCTCAGGGCGGCGAAAGTTCAATTGTCTGGTCGATAATCGGAAACTTTGGTTTGAAATATCAGGCTGACAGCATAGTTTTCGATAATCGTCTGAAAGCTACATTCGGTATGTCCAAGCAAGGAACCAATAATTTTATCAATAATGATAACGAATTTTATCTTGAAGATGTGTTAGCATACAAATTCGGTTGGGCAGTCGATCCTTTTTTCAGTAATTCCGTCAAAACGGTTTTGGCAAACGGCTATGACTATAAAGATAGTCTGCATAAACAAATTTCTGCCTTCTTCGATCCTGCTTACATCACACAGAGTCTTGGTTTTAGTTACGGCAATGCTTCAAAATTCGCAACCCGACTTGGTATAGCTTTGCAAGAAATTATTACTCAAAAATTCCATAATTATTCCGATGACCCTAAAACAAGTAAGATTGAAACATTCAAGCTCGAAACAGGAATCGAATCTGTTTCAGATTTAACTATGAAACTTGATGAGAATCTATTATATTCTACAAAACTGCGCCTGTTCACAAGATTCAAAAATTTAGATGTCTGGGATGTCCGCTGGGATAATATGATCACCGCCAAGATTAACAAATATCTAAATGTGAATTTAAACATCTTAGTTGTTCATCAGATAGACCAGACCCTAAAAACTCAGGTTAAAGAAGCACTCCAAATCGGATTAACCTACAATTTATTTTAACTAATTTAAGGAACAGAAATGAAAATTTTAAATGAATTCAAAGATTTTGCCATCAAAGGCAATGTAATCGACATGGCAATCGGTATAATCATTGGTGGCGCATTTGGTAAAATCGTAAGTTCAGTCGTAAATGATGTAATAATGCCACCAGTTGGTATTTTAATCGGTGGAATGGATTTCAGTAATCTATCAATCAAACTCAAGGAAGCAGTCGCCGCAACCGCTACAAGTCCAGCTATACCGGCAGTAGTAATGAAATACGGATTATTCATCAATCATGTAATAGATTTTGCAATAATTGCATCAATTATGTTCATGATTATAAAATTGATGAATAAAATAAAGAGACAGGCAGAAGAAGTACCAGTATTGGCAGAAGCAACCGAAGAAGTGCTCTTACTCCGCGAAATGCGAGATCTGATGAAAGAGAAATCGGAATCCACAGATTAGTTAAAGAATATAAACAAAATATTATATGAATGAAAATAAATTATTAAAAAAGTAGGGGCAATTCACGAATTGCCCTACTTTGGAAATTCCCCCTGCCTTAATGTTGCCAGAATCAGGATTTTCTTCTGTCATTCCTGCGAATGCAGGAATCCCCTGATTCACAATGGATGGGGATTCCTGCATTCGCAGGAATGACAGATTCACAATGGATGGGGATTCCTGCATTCGCAGGAATGACAGATTCAAACTTGTAATCAATATTGAGCCAGCCTCATCTCATCTTCCATCATTTTGCATTCTACATTTTGCATTCTACATCCATCCCTACGTAGGATTCACCGGAACATCAATATAAATCGCTGCACTCGCTGCGCTTTCAAGATAATCATTCACAGCAATTATATAATAATAAAAACGCTTATTCTCGACCGATACCTCTGAATAAGAATTTGTTGCAGCCAATTCCAAATATGAATAAGTACCCGGAGCCGCACTCACATTCACTATCGAGCGATAAACCTTATATCTCGTTGCGCCTGCAACTGCATCCCAACCCACATCAATATTTTGCGGAAATCCCGCTCCTGATAAGCCAATCGTAAGATTTGACGGCGCAGAAAGTGAATCATAATAAGTAAATAATAATTCGGTCGCAAAATCTCCAAAACCTGCCGAATTACGCGCCCTGACCCGGTAATGCTTTGAAACGCCGGAACTCGGTATATAATTAAATATTGTCGCAGCATCTGCATAAATCTCAGCCCAATCAGTGCCGTTATCGCTGGCTTCAATCTGATAACTCGTGGCATTCGTAACCGTATCCCACGAAAAATCATTTGAAACAAAATTATATGCAAAATTCGTAGGGGCAGTTAGAGCGCCACCGCCACCACCCGCGCCGTAAATCACATAATCATTATATTTAGCCGAATTAGTATTAGCATAAATCCGCTTGCCAACGTCGCAATACATCGCAATCTTGGCATACAGCGTATTTCCTTCATTAATCCGCTCGACTTTCTTAGTATCACGCAGATTCATTTCGTCATTCTGCTCATTACGCGCATCTTCATAAGCATCAATTGCATCGGCAAAATCACTCAATAAACCGGAAGTCAAACCAAATGGAGTTAAATCAGACAGAAAGCCAGTCATAGTATGATGAACGCTGCGAGCCGTAACAAGCATCTTATCTTCAGAGAAATTATTCAAACCGGCAATGCCAAGTTTGCGATATTGACCCGAATTCTCGCCCCATTTCATTGCGACACGAACAGCCATAGTGCGGATAATCTCCTTTACTATCTCAAGTTTTGCATTTTTATCCTGAGTAGCAATCATAACATCCCCGATAAGTGAATCATCCGTCGGGAAAACTTCAAAAGAATCAACAAGTGAGTGTAAATTGGTAACGGCGAGAGCAGTAATACCAAAATTAGCGAGATCGGAAAGATCGCGAGTCATAGTACTGGTTAAATTAGAACCAAACATACAAAGTTCTGAATCAAGCAAACTATAATTTCTTCTTTCAATTGAGGTAGGCATAATATAATTCCTTAAAAAATTTATAATAGACTAACAATAAATATTCACATAACAACAACTTGATAAATTATATATACAAAATATTCTATCATATAGAAATAAATAATAAACATAATGTTCTGATAGAGATTTCTTGTATTCTGTTGACACTATCTCTCTTTCCGATGAGGCTATCTCTCTTTCTGATGAGGCTATCTCTCTTTCTGATGAAGCTATCTCTCTTTCCGATGAGGCTATCTCTCTTTCTGATGAAGGTATCTCTCTTTCCGATGAAGCTATCTCTCTTTCCGATGAGGCTATCTCTCTTTCTGATGAAGCAAATTTTCTAATCAACGGTATTATTTTTCCCCATGATGAATTTATTTCAAGATATGATAGCAAATATTTAGGCATGATTAACAATAATGTTATATCAGTATAAATAAATTCAAATAAAAATAAAGAATTATCTTCCGTGAAATGATTGATTTTTTCGCGTTTTATAGATTGACTTATTTTTTTTGTTATCATAAAATCCTCTAATGAGAAATTATCAAATCAAAATATTGTCAAATTTTCTAAAAACAAAGCAATATTTATAATAAATTCATCATATACATTGCTTGGGTACAAACATAATAAAAAAAATAGAATCATGCAAGTTTTTTTTTACCTTTTCTAAATATTTTTTTTATTTCCCTATATGGGCAATTCAAGAATTGCTCCATTTATCAAAAAATTCTTAATGGGCAATTCAAGAATTGATCCGTTTATCAGAAAATTCTTAATGGGCAATTCAAGAATTGCTCCGTTTATCAAAAAATTCTTAATGGGCAATTCAAGAATTGCTCCGTTTATCAAAAAATTCTTAATGGGCAATTCAAGAATTGCCCCTACAAAGGATCTTTCATTTTACAGTTTTAATTCTGCTTTTTTTAAAAATAAATTTGCTTAATAATAAAAAACATGTTAATTTTGTAAGTATTTCTTTTAAATATTTGTTGGGTTCGGAATATTTGATGGAAATAAAAGAAATTATTTACTTGAACCCACAAAATGAACTTGATATGAAAACTTTAATTGTTTATTCGTTATGTTTTTTGGCATTATTAACTAATTCATTGAAATTGATGGGACAACAGGAATACTTCATCTATGATGTGAAGGCAAAAAAGACAATCTCCGTGAAAGAAATGGCGGAAATTACTGCTAAAAATGATGTAAATTTCTTTGGGGAATTTCATGATGATAGTTTGATACATCTGCTGCAGTTCGAGTATTTGAAGGAGTTGTATAAAACGGAACCGAATGTTGCAGTTTCGGTCGAAATGTTTGAAAGGGATGTTCAGAATATTATTAATGATTATCTTTCCGGCAAGATTAATGAGGAGGAATTTTTGAAGAATTCGCGTCCATGGCCGGATTATAAGAAGTTTTACAAGCCAATTTTGGAGCTTGCCAAGGAGAATAAACAGGCTTTGATTGCCGCTAATATTCCTCGGAAGTTCGCTGCGATTTATTCTAATCAGGGGATGAGCGGGATTGATACGGTTAATGCTGCCGATCGCAAGTTTATTGCTCGTGAAATGGTTTTGCGCGAGGATGATTATCAAAAGAAGTTTTTTGAGACGATGATTGATAAAAAGGAGAAGCTTTCCGACAAAACACCGAATCAGATTAATACTTTGTATCTGTATTTTGGCGCTCAATGTATTAAGGATGAGACGATGGCGGAGAGTATTTTTGATTTTTTGAAGCAAAATAGCGGGAAACGGGTGTTGCATTTCAATGGCGATTTCCATTCTAATTCTTATCTGGGGACTGTTCAGAAATTGGCGGACAGGAATAAGAAGCTGAAGATCGGGGTTATAACGCCTGTTTATTACGATAAGAAATCCGAGATCACATATAATGATTCGCTTGCACAAATGGCTGATTTTGTTATATTTTTGACCGAGCCAAAGCGTGAGCAAATGCCTGCAATGACGGGTATTAGCGGTGCAACTCATTTGGGTGAAAATTATGTGGAATCGCATAATATTGAAATTACGATTGATCCTGAGAAATCGTATTTATCTGGATCGGATGCGCTTAAATTTAAGAATCCGATAATAAAAAAGAGCAGTTTGTCGCTATTGAAAAGCCTTGAAATTGATAAAATTGAGTTTCAGGGATATAAATTAGATTATAAAACTGTCTCAAAGGATGATCTCTACAATGAGATTATCTTTGAAAATCCATCGTTTACAAATCAGCGATATGGTGCTGATGGTATCAAGGAAGTTCGTGAAGTTAAAATCACTTACCATGGAAAGGTCTTTAATAAACCTTCGGAGACTAATCTTATCCAGAGGCATTCCAATTCGGCAGGTATCATCTCCGGTGCAAAAGGTGAAGGAATCTATCTGCCCGGTGGCTCATTCTATCCGAATGCTGAGTATGATATGGCAAATTTTAAAGTTAAAGTGGCGGTTCCCAAGGACTTTTTGCTTATTAGCAGCGGAAATTCTGAGATGAAACTAAGTGATAATTCAAAAGTTTACACTTTTTCAACCGATTTTCCAATTGATGATATAATTCTTGTTGGTGGGCGATATTTGGAAGCCACAAAATCTTATGATGGTAAAAAGTTTTCGATGTTCACTTTGGATTCCACCAATTTAGCTGATAAATATCTTGATGCTTCTATCGATTATTACAAATATTATACGAAACTTTTCGGGAAATACCCTTATAAAGATTTCTCAATTGTCGAAAATTTCTTTGCAACTGGCTTTGGCATGCCGGGTTATACTTTATTATCCGGTAAGCTTATGGTTATGCCATGGGTTACTTTGTCTCCCGGATCGTTGGCACATGAATTTGTTCATAATTGGTGGGGAAATAGCTGCTTTGTTGATTATCAGTCGGGTAATTGGTGCGAGGCATTGACATCATTTTCATCAAATTATTATTATAACATTATAACCAAGAACGAAAAAGATGCTATCGACTGGCGTAAGAAATCATTAATTTCAATAGATGCACTTCCTGAAAAAAGGAACTATCCTGTGAGTGAATTCAAATATCAGAAAGATACTTACGATGCAACGGTCGGTTATAACAAAGGTGGATTTATATTCTATGAAGTGATGAAATTGATGGGAGAAGAGCCTTTTTTCAATGCACTTAAAGCATTTGCAGAAAAATATAAGGGAAAACGCGCATATTGGTCAAATCTTGCCAGTGTTTTTGAAACTCAGGCAAAGAAGGATAGCATCAAGCATCCTGTAAAAAAAGTTCTAAGCGCCTGGCTTAATAATAAAGTAGTTCCGACCATTAATCTTGATAAAGTAGATTTTGCTAAGGATTCACTGATTATAACAATCAATCAAACCGGTAAATTTTATATGTCAATTCCGGTGCTATTAACGGGAGACGGACAAACCAAAAAGGAATATATCATTATAAAAGATTCAATAAATAACATTATAATAAAGACAAATTTTGCTGTCGAGAAGGTTCGTTTGGATCCTGATTATGAATCATTAAGGAAATTATATTATTGGGAGAAGCCCTTTAGTTTCAGTCGCACTTTAAATGATAATCCTATTGTTGTTATGCCGGACGAGAAATCAGCAGATTATAAGGTCTCAGAAAAATTCTTTGATTTGCTAAAAGAAAGCGAATATGATTTCAAAAAAGTCAATAATTCCGAATTAACCGAGGAAATGATAAAAAATAATTCTTTAATAATATTGGGAAATTACGGAAATAATAAAATACTAAAGGATTTTTCCGAACCAATCAAAAAATATCTTGCTAATGATGGAAAAAATATTGAATTGGATGGCAAAAAATCTGAACTCAAGGATTTTGTTGGCTTGCTAAATATTGATCATCCAAAAAGTAAAGATAAACTTTGCACAGTATTATATTTTCAGGATTTGCCAAATGCCGATGCTTTCAAGCGTATTTTCCATTATTTGTCATATTCCAGTTTACTATTAAATAATAATAAGCCCGGTCGTCCTGCAAAGCAAGCCGAGATATTTCCTGCCACTACTGATAAATCAGAAATGGAGAAGCAGCGAAAAGCAATTAAATAGATTATCAAGTATAAACTGCTTACCAACAGTCAGAAATTTTTTCTGACTGTTTTCAAAGTCAAATTGATAAACTGAGATTAGTGGAAATTTATTTTGGATTTTCACTAATCATTTGACTTTAATCCCACGCTGATTTTGAATATTTGTAAGATCATCTTGCAGAAGCGATTCAATCAATGTGTATATTTTTCACTTTTTAAGCGACTGTCTCAAAAATATAAATTTTGCCAAATTTGTCGTTGCCGTGCATGAGCTTGTGTGAAAACTGCAATTTCTTGTCATACCTGCGCATGAGACTGTGTAAAAACACGAAATATTCATGTATCTGTCATTCCCGCGAATGCGGGAATCCCCTTCCATGGCGCAATTGGGGATTCCTGCATTCGCAGGAATGACAAGAAAAGGTAGTTTTCACACACTCTCGCATGCGGGAATCCCAACCAGTAGCACTTTAGGAGATTCCCACATTACATCAATGACAGAAACGAGACTTTTGAGATAGCTTTGGATTTCATAAAATAACCTAAAACTAAGGAACTTCAACCGTGTTTAGAATCTCATTTATAATATCTTCGGTTGTTACGTTTTCTGCTTCTGCTTCATAGGTCAGACCGATACGGTGACGCAAGACATCTAATGCTATTGCTCGGATATCTTCGGGAATAACATAGCCACGACGTTTGATAAAAGAGTATGCTTTAGCAGCTAAAGCAAGATTAATTGAGCCACGAGGAGAAGCGGCAAAGGAGATCAATTGCTTCAATTTGCCAAGTTTATATTGTTCGGGGTATCTTGTAGCGAAAATAATATCGAGAATATATCCTTCGATTTTCTCATCCATGTAAACTTCTTTTACGAGATTTCTGGCTTTTAGAATATCTTCAGGCTGCAATACGGGATTTACCGTGGGATATTCCTGTTGCAGATTCTGGCGCATGATAGCCCGTTCATCTTCACGTGAAGGATAACCAATCACGAGCTTCATGATAAACCTGTCCACCTGAGCTTCAGGCAGCGGATAAGTACCTTCCTGTTCTATCGGGTTTTGGGTGGCAAGAACCAAGAAAGGCTCATCCAATTTATAGGTATGTTCTCCGATAGTAATCTGCCTTTCTTGCATAGCTTCAAGCAAAGCACTTTGAACCTTGGCAGGAGCGCGGTTGATTTCATCAGCAAGAATAAAGTTCGAGAAAATCGGCCCTTTTTTAACAGTAAATTCCTCACGTTTCTGACTGTAGATCATGGTTCCCACAAGGTCAGCCGGTAAAAGGTCAGGCGTGAACTGGATTCTACTGAATTTGGCATTAATAGCCGATGACAGAGTTTTAATCGCAAGAGTTTTAGCAAGTCCCGGTACACCCTCAAGCAGTACGTGACCATTTGACAATAAACCGATTAAAAGGCGTTCGACCATAGATTTCTGACCGATAATCACCTTTCCGATTTCCATGTTTAAAATATCGACAAAAGCGCTCTCACGCTGTATCCTTTCATTTAATTCTTTAATATCCATTTGTAAAAAATCCAAAATGAAACAAAATTGTAAATAAAAATAACCGATTAGTTATGACGAATAAATTGAAGTTCCATTGTTAATATTTTAATATGTCAAAAAGTTTAACTAATTTCGAATAAGTAAATCTAAATATTAATAATCACTTATTGGGTAGATATAATGAATTTTTTCAAGAAAGCAATATTACCGATACTACTGTCAACCGTATGGATTAGTGTTTCAGAATTTGTACGAAATGAATTTATATTAAAGTCTTATTGGGTTGATCATTTTAAAAAATTAGGGATTGTATTCCCTTCCGAGCCGATAAATGGAGCTATTTGGGGAATATGGTCATTGTTATTTGCAATTGCTGTTTTTATTATTGCTAAAAAATTCACTTTGCTTGAATCAACATTAATTGCATGGTTTGTAGGTTTTGTACTTATGTGGTTCGTCATTGGTAACTTGGGTATCTTGCCATATGGAATCTTGTTATTTGCAGTACCGTTAAGTTTTCTGGAATCATTTATAGCCACATATATAATAAAAAAATTATTTTAGAACGATGATAAGTAAAATCATTCCCTATTTCAGAAGAATAAGATCAAGCTCAGACGAGGACGGTTAAGCTACTATAAATCAAAGTAGAACAGACGTCCTCGTCTGTTTTATCGATTAATTTCAAATAGGAAATGATATAAAACAGCACAAAAAGCAATCAATACTTATGTAGGAGCAGAAATCTGGCAAAATTCAAAATGGATAATGTTCAACCATTAACCATTGCCAACTCACCATTAATCCATGTCTGGCTTACGTGATTTACTCCAAAATGATAGAAAATATCTGTATATGAAGCCCCATCCAAAACGAGGAAATTGGCATCCTTACCAACTTCCAGACTTCCCATAGAATCCGATTTGCAAATTGCTGCAGCCGCATTGATTGTTGCCGCATTCAGTGCTTCTTCTGCGGTCATATTCATATTTAATGTTGCAAGACTTAAAATTTGCTGCATGTTTTCAGTAAAGCAGCTTCCTGGATTGCAATCAGTGGCTAAGGCAACAATATTCCCATTCTTTAAAATTTTTCGTGCAGGAGCATAAGGCAAACGAATAAAATAAGCTGTTCCCGGAAGAAAAGTAGCAATTGTCCCAGACTTCTTCATATTCTCAATACCCGAATCAGATATGAACAGCAGATGATCGGCAGAAACTGCTCCCATTCGCGCAGCAAGTTCAGCTCCATTAACACAGGCTAATTCATCGGCATGAACCTTCAATTTCAGACCAAGGTCAGTAGCACCTTGAAATATTTTTTCTCCCTGTTCAATTGTATAATATCCCTGATCGACAAAAGCATCACAAAACTCGGCTAAACCATGCTCTACAACTTGCGGCAACATCTCCTCACAAATTAAATCAATATATTCATCACGACGGCCACTATACTCAGGTGGGAAATCATGTGCTCCAAGAAATGTTGAAGAAATTTGCAATTTCTTTTCTTTTCGAAGCTTTTTAATGACCCTTAAAATTTTTAGTTCTGTTTTAGTATCCAAACCATAACCGCTTTTTGTTTCAAAGGCTGTAGTACCATGTTTTATAGCATTATTAATAAGTTTTTCTGCAGATGCAAAAAGTTGTTCCTCACTGGCAGCGCGAGTTTCACGAACAGTATGTTGAATCCCTCCGCCCTGCTCTGCAATTTCGCGATAAGTGGCTCCACGCATACGTTTTGCAAATTCATCTGATCTATTGCCACCAAATACCAAATGAGTATGAGAATCGATAAATCCTGGAATTACGGCTTTGTTTGCAGCATCAATCGACCTAAATTCTTTAATATTACTTCCAGATAAAATATTTTTATACTCTTGATTTAAGCCAATCCAACGAATTTTAGAATCAAATAAAATTGCTGCATTTTTAATCTCGCCTACATTTTGCATCTGACTACCTGTTTTGAAAAGTTCACCATTAGCCGAACAAGTAGCAAGAGAGGAAATATTTTTTATCAGAGTCAGCATTTTTATTTAATAATTTGTGGGGGATATAATTTTTTCTTAAAATGATTAAGAACAAAAATCGAAGCAAAAGCCATTGCAAAAGATAACAGAGAAACTATCAAAAAAGTAATTTCTTTAATTAGTAAATATGATCCTAAAAAGGCAATAGCTGCAATAATGTTCGAAGAAAATATAATAATTTGAGTGGTTCGGAATTTCTTTAAAGCAGGATCAATCATCGTAAAGCCTCCTCCAGAGCTACTCTGGCATCCGTTTTTTCATCACGGTATTTTATAATTAGAGGTGACGAAATTGATAAACCATTTTTCTTGCCATAAGGACTGTTGATTGTCCTCGAACCTGGCACAACAACTGCTCCTTCCGGTATTTCAAGGGGTTTCCCGTTTTCAGATTGAATTACCCTTTCATTTACCAAATCAAAAACCTTAACCGAATTTGTAAGAATTACACCAGAACCAAGAACTGCTCTGCGTTTAATTCTAACACCTTCATATACTCCGCAATTACCACCAATGAGTACATCATCTTCGACAATAACTGGCATTAAGCCAGCAGGTTCAAGCACTCCACCAATCTGACTGGCTGCGCTTAGATGAATTCTCTTACCTAATTGCGCACATGTGCCTACCAGAGCATGAGAATCAATCAAAGTATCAGAATCAACATAGGCTCCAACATTTATATATGAAGGTGGCATACAGATAACACCTCGTGCAATATAGCTACCAGTGCGAATAGATGATCCACCCGGAACAATTCTGACTCCATCTCCGATATTAAACGGACGCAATTCAAAAAAGTGTTTATCATAAAATTTATAAACATGAGATTCAGTCATTTTAATAGTTTTACCATATCTGAATAGTAAAATAATTCCCTTCTTAATCCATGTATTCACAGTCCAGTTGCCAAATTCATCAGGTTCAGCAGCTCTGATCTGCCCTTCATTCAGGAGTCCTAAAAAATGATCTGCAAATTCTTCAGTTTCATGCACTGAATTAACATCAGGATTATCAAAAATCCGTTCTATCGTTTCCCTTAATAATTTCATAAAATCCTTTCAATTAAAAGAATAATTTAGCAATTTATATACCAATCTGGCACATGTAAGATTCGGATGATGTAAATTGTCCATAGGAGCCAATTCTACAACATCGAATCCGATTATTTTCTTGCCCGCATTTCTCATCTCTCTGAATATATTGAGTGTCTCGGAATATAAAAATCCGTCCGGTTCGGGTGTACCGGTTGCTGGCATGATCGATGGATCAAAGTAATCAACATCAAAGCTAATATAAACATTATCAGAAAGCGTTTCTGCAATTTTTTTTTGCCAGTTATCGCCATGAATCCCCCTTCTGATTGCCGAGGCATAAAATGTGTTAATATTATATTTTTTTATAAATTCAGCTTCTTCCCTGCACTGAGCGCGGATTCCAACTTGTGTTATCCTTTCGTGTGGGAAAAACTCGCAAACTCTGGACATAAAACAAGCGTGTGAATAAGGTGAACCCTCGTAACTCTCCCTTAGGTCTGAGTGTGCATCGAAATGTAATAATGACATATCAGGGTATTTCCTGAAGTGTGCTGCTATCGGTGCGATTGATATAGTATGTTCACCTCCGAGAGTAACAACAAATTTATTCAGTTCAAGTAATTTATCGACCTGCTCTTCAATTTGATCCAAAGCAGCTTTATCGATATTTTCACCGAAAATTATCGGCTCAATTGTTGCTATACCGGTATCAAAGCAGATTTCGGATTCAAATTCATCATCATAAAATTCAACATAAGCACTCGCATTTATTATTTCCTCAGGGCCATGACCAGCTCCGCCTCCATAGCTAACAGTGTGTTCATAAGGAGCTGATACTATCGCAATACCAGATTTATCCAAAAGAGAAAATTCATCCTCAATTGCTAAAAAATTTTTAAGTTCTTGTATCGTAATCAAATTAATCTTCCTTTAATAATTCATCTTTTTTATATAATACTTTTCCTGCCTTTGAGGCTAAAACCATAAACCATTGCGATGTTTGAGAGGTTTTTACAAGAAATCTTTCATTATCCAATCTATAGAATCTGATACTTAAAGTCTCAAATTTAATTTCATCATATTTTTCAGGCAACAAAGTAGGAGCTTCTTTTAAGAAAAAATCTGTTTCATAATTAGTTAAAGCAGAAAGAATATCCTTGATTTTATCGGGAACAGCCACAAGAGAGCCTATCATCCATTTCCCTTCAATCTTTTTACATGAAAAATCTTCGCCAGCTACCTTGAATTTTATTTCTGATAATTTACTTGTATCGACTGCAAATATTGTCCTATTCTGCCAATCCTTCAAAGCTCCATTTAAAGTATAAAACCATGTTCCGTTGAGCAAAACAATTTTATTATCACCTTTCAAGCGAACGTGGGTTGCAGTAAAATCAGGTCCGGGTTTACCTGCCAATAAGTGTATTTTCAAAGTACTATCCTCAAATATCTGTAATTCCATTGCATTGGAATCAAGATTAAACAAATGGAAATTTGAGGCATTTTCAGTTACTTCGGATTTGATATACATTCTGCTACTCATTCTTAAAAGGCTTTCCAAGCGAATGGAATCAACCCTATAATGGATAGGAGAAACAATAAACCAGCCGTCAGTCTCCTTTTTAAGGATAAAAGTACCGTTTTTATTCTTGATAATATACTTGTTGAGTTTAATCGAATCCAATTTTACAAAGAATTTCCTATCTTGAGCTGTTAAGTTTCTCTCATCGGTATTCCGCAGTAAAAGCATTGTGACAAAAATCAAAATACTAAAACAAATCAACAAAATAATATTCTTTTTAGACATTACTTATTTCAACCTTCAACTTATTTTTTAGTAATTTTGAATTCAACACGGCGATTAAGCTTTCTCCCTTCTTCAGTTCTATTGTTTGCGACAGGTTTTGTTTGTGCATAACCCTGCACAATCATTCTTTTCTGAGGAATTCCTAATGACAATAAATAATCTGCAACGGCTTTGGCTCTGCTAAAAGAGAATAAATAATTCCTTTGATTTGATCCTATATTATCTGAATGACCGGCAATTTCAATCTCAATTGATTTATGAGATTGAAGAAAATTCGCAACTCTTTTAAGTGCGGGAAATGACTCTGATAGCAAGGTTGAGTCCTTGAAATTGAAAAATATATTAGTTAATTTAATTGTTTCCCCTACCTCAATCGGAACCAAGATTAAATCCCGCTGCATTTCTAAATATTCATCAATACCATGTAAATCAATATTGTCCTCAACAGCAAAATGTTTGTCAACTTCGGCTCTGAATCCATAATTTTCACCACTTGGTAAAACAATTGAATAGTCACCTGTTATAGGATTTGAATGAGCTATACCGGCTTCTTTTCCCGAAGGTAGCAATTCATAACGGATAGTAGCTCCTAATGGTATATTTGAATGAGATTCGAGGACACGACCACTTAACATTATAACTTTTTTAGGTTTAAGTTGTTCAATTAATTTAATACGATAAATGTCTTCATTTTTACTTTGATTTCTATCCGAAGAAATATAAGCGTAAGCGCCGGATGCAGGAATGGAAAAATAAGCGTCCCAACCTTCAGTATTGATGACTGGCCCAATGTTTTCAGGTTCAGTCCAATTTTTCCATGTTGAATCAAGTCTTCTTGTAATAAAAATATCATAGCTACCATAGCCGCAGAAGCCAGGACTGGCAAAGTAAAGACTAACTCCATCAGAGGCTAAAAATGGAGATGCCTCATCAGCTGCGGTGTTGACAGTTGCTCCCAAATTTTTAGGTTCACTCCAAACTCCTTTATCGTCTAAAAAGCTAACATATAAATCCAGCCCACCATAAGAATCATTTGTTTCGATGGTCAGAAGCAAGGTTTTACCATCTGCAGCCATATAATAACCTGTTTCGGTATTTAAATTATAAAGATTTTTAATAACAAGTTTTTCTGGGAAAGACCATTTCTCGCCATTATACCTTGATGTTGAAACACCTGAAGAAACAGTACCATCCTTATTATATTCATTACCTACTAATAAGGTCATGCCGTCGGGAGATAAAGAAAAAGCAAAATTATTAAATTCATTATTCAAAGGTGGCCCAATGTTTACAGCCTTAGAAAATTCTCCATTTTTATCAATTTCCGAAAACCAGATATCTTGTTTTTTCATGCTACCAATGTTCTCAGGATGATAAGTTCTGGTAAAAAATAATTTCTTTCCGTTCTGTGAAATAACTGGTGCAATGTCATTATATTGTGAGTTTACATTTGAGCTTAATCTCTCAGGCTCGTAAATATCAACGGCAAAATCATAAATATTGAGTTCGTAATCTGTTGGTGACTGCGAGTCTGAAATTCCTATTGCATCAATTTCCTTCCAACCTGAAACCAAATTTGTATTTAGAATAATTTTAACCGATGCCACTTTAAAATTTGTCATCGGGAAAAATATATTATTCATTCTACCGCTACTATGGCTGACTGTATCGGTTTCGATATCAATATCCAAAAATTCTTTTCTGGTAGAATCCATCAGAAATATCTTCTCAACACAGCCATAGTTGAAGTTTTCCGCAATAGATAGCTGGCAGGCTTTCATTGGCTTTTGAAAAGTAACATGAATCCATTCGCTTTGGTTATTATTTTGTGTCTGGGGGCGCCATGCACATGGAGAACTGCCAAAGTCGGGCATCACACTCGGTTTTCCAAGAACTTGCTGAGCTGAATATTGCTTTTTCCCATATTCGGACGAAAAATCAATTACCTTCCATGCCCATTGTGATTCGTATGATAGACAAGGAATATTTATTAAAATAAACAGAACAATAGTCAATAAAAATTTTGAAAGCATAAGTACATAAATAAATTAAAGATATAAATGCAAGATATGAAAAACTTTTGAGACTTGTTTCAGAACTGTGTAACTTTTTCCACACTTTTTTTTATCAAACCTGACACTTTTTTTAATTTCTATCAAATCAACTATCATTTTAAAGGATTTAGAGCTGATAATTAGTGGCATAATTATTGGCAATAAATGAACTGGTATAGTAATTTTTTAATCAAATTATTATCGTAAGATAAATGATAACTTAATTTTTGTTAATTTTGAGTTTTTTAAAATTTTAAGTAAGAACGAAACAACAATATGAGCGTCAGAGTTAGATTTGCACCATCTCCCACAGGTTATTTGCATGTAGGTGGTCTCAGAACAGCCCTTTATAATTATCTTTTCGCCCGTAAGCAAGGCGGAGTCTTTATTTTAAGAATTGAAGATACTGACCGCTCTCGTTATGTTGAAAATTCCGTGGAAAATCTGATTGAATCTTTAACATGGGCTGGACTGGATTTTGATGAAGGTCCTCATATCGGAGGAGCATTCGGGCCTTATTTCCAATCCCAGCGCTTAGATATTTACCAAAAATATACCGATTTACTTATCAAAACCGGAAAAGCTTATTTTGCTTTCGATACACCTGAAGAGTTAGAGCAGATGCGCAATAGTAACTTCTCAGAAAATCAACGGGACTTCAAATATAAACGCTCTGAGGGTAAAAACCAATATACTTTGGGAACTGCTGCTACTGACGAGCTTATTTCCAAGCAAACTCCTTTTGTTATCAGACTTCTTGTTCCTGAGAATAAGAATCTTGTTTTTCATGACTTGATACGAGGTACAGTACAGGTTCATTCTTCAGATATAGACGAGCAGGTGCTATTAAAGTCCGATGGTTTTCCAACATATCATCTTGCTAATGTTGTTGATGATCATTTGATGAAAATCACCCATGTAATTCGTGGTGAAGAATGGCTACCATCCACGCCAAAACATATTTTATTATATGAAGCCTTCGAATGGGAAGCTCCACTTTTTGCACACCTGCCATTATTACTTAATAAGGATAAATCTAAACTCAGCAAGCGTCAAGGCTCAGTTGCAGTGGAAGACTTTCGTAACAAAGGCTATCTACGTGATGCATTTCTCAATTTCATTTCTTTATTGGGCTGGAACCCAAGCGGAGATCAAGAGATTTATAAGATTAATGATTTAATTTCAAAATTTGATGTAAGTAAAGTCAATAAGGGTGGTGCTGTATTTGATGTGCAGAAGTTAGACTGGATGAACGCCCAGTATCTAAAACAAGAAACCAATGACAATATTGCTATCATGCTCAAAAACGAGCTCTCAAAGCGTGCAAATGATAATTTCTCAATCGAATATTTGAATAAAATTGCCAGTTTATTTAAAGAGAGAGTTGTATTTATCCATGAAATCCCTACCATTGCCGAATATATGTTCTCAGAGCCAAAGAATTATGAGATCGAATATTTCAAAAAGCATTGGAAAGAGAGTTCATACGATCATCTCTGTGCTCTGAATGAGCTTTACAGTGAATTAGAAAATTTTACTCATGATGAATTGTTAAATTTAACAAAATCATTTTCAGAAAATCATGGGATGAAACTGAAAGATGTGATTCATCCTTTGAGATTGGCTATAACTGGTAAATCAGCTGGTGCTGGCATGTTTGAGACTATGGAAGTTCTTGGGAAATTAGAATGTACAATTCGCATTTCCCATTTTTTAAAAATTAGCGATGAACTTAAAAATTATGAACAATAAATCAACCTTTTTCATTAATATTTTTATTATCTTCAGTCTTGTATTATGCTCTGCATGTAAGACCAATTGCCCTTATTGTATTGGTGAGAAGCACAAAGCACTTGAAATCAGATGGGGAAAATTAATTAAAACAAGTTCTCTTGAATATGGATACGTTCTGGATTCTTATGGTAATGTTTCAGATTTTACAAGCGACTCAAATCTAAATATCATTAATAAACAAAAAATTGCAGTTTTTAAAGATAGCTCGTATTGTCGGCTCTTAGTGCAGGCTTACAAGGTCATTATGCAAACACAGGTATTAAATGAGCCGGGTGATACATGTTCATTTTTTGAGTTAAAAGATCCCAGTACCGATTATTTTAAAAGAGGAATCTGGAATAAATATAATACAGTAAATTCACTTGGATTTCGCACTCTGTGCGACTCTTTAAATGCTGCAGTTGAAATATCCGTAGCACATTGAATTATTAATATAAGTAGGTGAAATAATGAAAGTACTGATAGCTGATGATAACCATGATTTCTGCACAACCATTGCGGAAATTGTAAGAAGTTACGGCCATGATACACATACAATAAATAATCCGGAAGATGCACTCACTTATCTTGATAAGTTTCATAGAGGAATTAGTCTAATTCTACTTGATATTGAATTCGGGCCGGAAGCTAAAATTAATGGGCTTGATGTGCTTGATAAGTGTCGGCATAAATTTCCGGCTATCCCTGTTGTGATGATCTCTGGAAAAGGAACTATTGAAACAGCAGTGAAAGCCACTAAGTTAGGTGCAATCAATTTCATTGAGAAAAGTATTATCACAAAAGAACGTTTAAAAGATGTTATAAAAAGCGCAGCTAATCGCACTGGACTTGGTTCCGATGCAAATGATATTTTACACTTTCTTGAGTCTCACGGCATAATTGGCAAGAGCAGAGCGCTAATCGAAGTCGGAGATAATATTATACGTTTTGGCAGAACTGATCTTAATATTCTTATTACTGGCGATACCGGAACAGGAAAAAAACTTGCAGCACATGCAATTCATGCAGTTAGCCGTCGTTTAAAAGGATCATTTGTTACAGTTGATATTCCGAATATTCCCAAAGACCTCTTCCAAAGCGAACTTTTCGGGCATGTTAAAGGAGCTTTTTCAGGAGCAACGGAAAGTAAACGTGGATTATTTCATCAAGCCAATAAAGGTACACTGTTTCTTGATGAAATCGGTGATCTATCGCTCGATCTGCAATCAAATTTATTTATTCCGATTGAGGAAAAAGTTGTTCGCCGCGTTGGGTCGGTCGAAAGTGAAGAAATGGATGTTAGGTTTATATCCGCTACTGATAGAGACCTTGTCCAGTCCATGAAAGACGGGAAATTCAGAGAACAACTCTATCATAGGTTACGTGAATGCGAAATCAATATTCCTCCTATTAAAGAAAGACGAGAAGATATACCATTAATCATAGAATTTTATGTCAAAAAACATAATGTTGAATTTGATGATTCAAGAATAATATCTTCTTCAGCTATCGAATACATGCAGGAATTAGAGTGGGACGGCAATATCAGAGAACTATCCAGTGTTGTACGTGTAGCTCTTCAGACGGTTCAAAGTGAACAGATCGAAGTTACTGATATTTCTCGCTTCATCAGAAAGAAAGCTACACTCACTGCACATGAAGTGTCGTACAATGAAGATTCGCTATTCGGATTGGGCAGAACTTTAAAGGAAGACCTTGCTCAAACAGATAGAAAAAAAATTGAAAAAACATTAAAAATGACTTATGGCAATGTAAGTAAAGCAGCCGCGGCTCTTGGAGTAAGCCGCGAAACTTTACACAATAAAATCCGTCGTTATGGGATAAACGTAACAGAATTTCGTGGAGTCTGATTAATACTTCTTCATCAACTCCCTTGCAATGACGATTGTCTGTATTTCAGATGTGCCCTCATAAATTTCAGTTACCTTAGCATCTCTGTAATATCTCTCTACAAGATATTCACGTACATAGCCATATCCTCCGTGAATTTGCACTGCCTCACGAGTAACCTCCACAGCAGTTGCTGAAGCGAACATTTTTGCTTCGGCCGAATCCTGAATAAAATTCTCGTGCATATCTTTTTTATGTGCAGCTTTAAGTACCAAAAGCAGGGATGCATCAATCTTAGCTGACATCTGTGCTAACTTTGATTGGATCATCTGATGCTCAATTATAGGTTTTCCGAAAGTGATTCTTTCCTTAGCATATTTAACAGATGCTTCAAATGCTGCTTCAGCTATTCCTACAGCCTGTGCGGCGATACCTATCCTTCCTCCGTTTAAACTTTCCATAGCCAGGGTAAACCCTTGACCGACGCTCCCAATAACATTTTCATCAGGAACAAAGCAATTAGTAATAGCTATAGAGCAAGTATCGCTCGCTCGCATACCCATTTTATTTTCTCCTTTCAAAGGTTCCCAGCCCTGAGTACCTCTTTCAACAATAAAACAAGTAATACCCTTATGCTTTAATTCGGAATTAGTCTGAGCAAAAACAATATTTAAATCAGCATTTATGCCGGTTGAAATCCAATTTTTCATGCCGTTGAGTATCCAGCCCCCATCTGTCTTAGTGGCTATGGTATGCTGTTGAGTGGCGTCAGATCCAGCTTCCGGTTCACTTAAACAATATGAGCCTATTTTGATGCCCTGAGCAAGTGGTTTAAGAAATTTTTCCTTTTGAGTATCATTGGCATAATATTGCAAAATCCAGTTTACAAGTGAATTTTGAACGGATAAAACTATACTTACAGAAGCATCTGCTTTTGCAATTTCTTTGATGGCAAGTGCGTAACTGACTGCATCGAATCCCGCACCACCAAGCTCTTCAGGTACCATCATACCTAAAAATCCAAGCTCGCCTAATTTATTTAAAATATCTCTTGAAAACTCTGCATTGGCGTCACGTTCGACTGAGCCGGGGAAAACTTCTTCCTTTGCTATTTTTCTTGCTGCCAGCATTATTTGTTCTTGAGTTTCTGATAAACTTGTTGAAAACATAATTCCTCTAATAAATTTAAAATTTTATGAAACTTTTTTCTATTTTTGTACTCTATTATATTGAATGAAATAATAAAGAAACTAAACAGTCTTTAATTCTGAATTTTTTCAATTATTAAAATTAACCAAAACTGGAAAATAATAATCTATATTCAATAAAATTTAATCATTTTTAATAAAATCCGGAGGACTGATGAAAAAACTATTTCTTATGGTTGCTGCTATTGCTTTAATTTTTAGCATTAAAGCAAAATCTGATAATACCGTTCAACCTGCTGCCAAAGCTTCAAAAATCGAAATTGATGGTGGCGATACTTATAATTGGGGCAAGGTTAAACCTGAAAAATTACCACTCAAAGCTATAATCAAAATCTTTAACCGCGGTAATGATACACTTAAAATCGGCGAAGTAAAGCCCGGTTGTGGCTGTACTACTGCTCCTTTAGATAAAAAGGATATTGAACCGGGTGGTTTTGCTTCTTTGAATGTTACCATAAATGTTAATAATGATGGCAAAATTACTAAAAGTATAACCATTCATTCAAATGATCCTCATAATGAATCTAAAATTCTTATGTTAGAAGCCGAGATCACTCGTGCACTGGCTCGTTACCCTCAATTTTTGAGTTTTCAGCCAGTTGACTTGAATAAACAAGCATCTGCCGAAATGACATTAAAGAATAATTCTGATGTATCTATTACAATAAAAGATGTGAAAGTCGAGCCAGAAGGTGCTACCACTAATCTGAAGCATAATGATGTTATTGCGCCAGGTGCAGATTACAAAGTTAAAGTTTCTTACACGCCCACTAAATTCGGTGGATTCACTTGTAAATTAAATTTCAAAACCGATCATCCGGAAGTTCCTTCTGTTGAATCCAATGGCTGGGGTACAGTTAATCAACCTGCTCCCGAACTTAAAGCAGATTCACCGGTCGTAGCCCCTGCTCCTGTTGTTAAAGACGGTACCAATCCAAATCCAGCAGGTCAGATTAAAAAATAACTCATTGATCTACTTATTTAAAAAGGTTCTGAATTTTTTCAGAACCTTTTTTTATAAATCATTTTATCAATCTTTCGTAAAGATTATGCCCATATCTTGCGAAATTATCAAAATATCCGGTGAACCACTGATTCAGAGGAATATTTAATTTTGAAGATAATTCCAAATCTTCGGGTGAATCAACTCCACCGGTTCGAATTAAATGAAATTCCTGAGGAATTTGATGATTTGCCAGATAATGTGATGCAATTGAGCATAAATTCAGAGATTTATCTTTCAGAAATGATCCGGATAATCCGCCACCAAACTGGTTTATGAAATAATCAAAATGTTTCTTTTCTTGATTGGCAATCATTTGGAAAGCTGAAGAATAATCGGTAGAAGTATTTCCAAAGTTTGCGCCATCAAAGCCAAGACTAATAAGAATCTCAATCAAAAACGGTATCTGTTCGGGACATGTATCATTTGAAAATTTGACTATTACAGGCAAATTTCTTGTCCTTTTCTTCAGAAACTGCTGTGAGACATATTCCAATCGCATTATAAGTGAGGAATCGATACCATTAATTAGTTCTGTTCCATGTTCATGGCTAACATTGGGACAGGATTCATTTATTTCTATAAAATCAACATTTGCTTTATTAAATAATTTTAAACCTTGACACAAGTATTCGACTGCAAGCTCACCTATTTGTTCTGGAGCTATTGCCAGACTGACACCAAGCGGACAGCCTTTCTTCTTTACAATTTCGGAAACAGTTTTTGCAAGTTTTCCGTGTCCTTCGTTTGGCAGTCCCATCCAGTTTGAAGCGATACCACTAATAGGATAAGGTGCAAAAGGATGTTTGATGTTATTTTTAGTATTGCCATTTCGCGCTAACGAAGTGGACGTTCCTGCAAGAAAGGCTCCTGCTCCTTGTTTTCTGCAAACCTCATATCCTAAGCCATTTTTAAACATTCCGGCAGAATTGAAAAGTGGGAAATTGAATTCAATATCCCAGAGTTTTTGTTTGTATATATCAGAAGGAACAAAAGATTGCTCTGGTACTTCGGTTTGAAGTATTTTTAGGAAATACTTTCTACCATTTGAATAAAAATACGAATAAAGCTGCGGGGATAGTCTTAGAGCAAGTCTTCGTAAATAAAAATCAAATCTGGCTATTTGTTCGGATACTTCCATCAAAATTTATTAATATGTTTTCTTCTCATGTAATCAGTAATTGATTTAACTTCTTCTGAATGTCCCCTCTTGCACACTAAAAGCGAATCTTCGCTATCAATAACTATTAAATCTTTCACTCCGACTATACCAATAATCCTTTCGCTTGCACTGACAAAGCAATTATTATTATTTACGGATATAACATCTCCGATGATTACATTATTTCTGGCATCTTTCATGGACAAGCGATATACTTCATCCCAATTCCCAACATCACTCCAGCGAAACGATGATTGAACAACAAAAACATTATCTGCTTTTTCCAAAATTCCGAAATCAATAGAAATATCAGGTATCTGTCGATATATGATTTCAATTTCTTTATTGAATGATTCCTTTCCGATGCTTGATTCAAGTTGGCGGAAATAAATTGATATTTCCTTCATATATTTATCTAAAGCACTCCAAAATGTTGAAAAGCTCCAAATACAAATTCCGCTATTCCAAAGGAAATCGCCCGATTCGATAAAACGTTGAGCAGTAGCAATATCCGGTTTTTCAGCAAATGTCGTAGTGGCTCTTACTCCTTGTGAATGAAGCTCAGAGTCAGGAATTTCATCATTTTTTATTTGAATGTATCCATATCCAGTTTCTGGTCTGCTTGGTTGAATGCCGATTGTTACAATTCTATCAGCTTGATATGCAGTATTGAAGGCAGTTTCGAGGCTTTGATAAAATTCTCCTTTGTTATAAATCACATGATCTGAAGGAAATGAAAATATTACTGTGTTGGGTGAATATTTTTTTCCTAAGAGTACTGCTGTCAGAGCTATACATGAAGCTGTATTTCTTCCGAAAGGTTCAATGATTATATTCTCATGAGCCAATTTACTGACTTGTTCGGTCAATAAAGTGTGATGTAGCGAGGTACAAACTATATAAATATCTTCAGGATCAAAAAAGCCTAATAATCTATCAACAGTATTTTGAATCATCGTTCCTTCATCAAGCAGATAGACGAATTGCTTTGGATTTTTTTCCGTGCTTTTTGGCCATAGTCTCGCACCAAGACCACCTGCCATTATTATTGCAACTTTATTTTTATTATCAGTCATTTTTTAATTCTAAATATGAACAAATTCCATTTACAAAATTAATAAAAAAATACTTGAATATTATTAAGTTATGAAAATTGCATGATTTGTATGAAAATGATTTTAGGAATTGAAATATTGTTCGGTATGTTACTTAAAATAGCAAATGGATTCCAATTATTTTTTTAAACATTAATGGCTTTTGTACTTTCTGAAAAATTTATTATATTTCATTTTTCTAAATAGTCAAACAGGATTAAAATGAAAATTTCTTACTTTTTTATAAAATATATTTTAATAATTCTTTCATTTATAGCTGTTTTTAGTTGTTCTGATTATCCAACCAGTTTGAATGTGCCACAGTGGAAAACAGACATCAATCTACCTTTAACTAAAAGAAATTTTTCATTACAACAGCTCATCAAACCTGATAAATATATTAGAATCGATTCAACAGATAAGGGCAATCTTAAATATCGTATTCAAACCGACACATTAAAAAGAGTTCAATCAGTTGAAGAGTTTATTAAAGGACATCTTGACGGATCTTTTACAAATATTAAACTCGTTATGTCAAATGCTCAGGGACAGGCAGGAGTAGATTTATTGAGCGGTGTAAAGCTTGATTCTGCTTATCTTACAGGCGGACAATTTTCTCTTACAATTTTCAATACATCCACTACGACAATGAATTATACCGTCGAGCTACCTGCTTTCCAGCAGCTTAACGGCACTGTTTTCTCTGTATCCGGCACTATACCTGCCGGTCAGAGTTTTACCAAAAACGAATCTCTCGCCGGGTACGCCTATTCTACTTTTAATCAATCTGATAAAAGTAAATTACTGATTAATGGTAAGGTCAGCACTGGATCACCAATAAGTTCTTTTACCGTTTCTCTGGTTATAAGCGGCACCAGATTTAATTACATATCGGGTGTTATTCCTCCAAAACAGCTCAGTCCTATCGTTGCAGGAATTGGACTTCCAATGAATGCGGATGTGAAAAAATTTCAAAATCTTTTAATACCATTTGACTGTAATCTTCAGATAAACGGACTTTATATTACTCAATTCCCAGAACCTTTCGAGGTTTTACTTAAAAATGTTCATGTTACCGGACGTAGAAATGATGGAGCATCCCAGCCTTTGACTGATAACAACGGTAAATCTAATCTGGATACAATGCTTATTAGAAACGGGAAGTTTAATCGCTTGTTTACTGCTACTAATTCCAATGTCTGCCAACTCATCAGCTTCATGCCCGATTCTCTGTTTATCAATGCCGACGTTGTAATGAATCCGAATACAAAGCATGGTATTGCCTCGATGAGTGATTCAATCAGTGTGAAATGCCTATTTACTGCTGGTGCTATTTTAACATTAAAAACAATAAATCTCTCAGACACATCAAAACTTGATATTTCAGAAAGCGATCGATCCAAAATCCGCGATGCAGATTCAATCATAATGACCTTTGATATTACTAATGGCATTCCGCTACAGGCGGGACTCTATATAAAGTTCACAGATAATAATTTAAAAGAATTTTTCCATAAAGAAGTAAATGTACCCGGTGCCCATACCCGTGCCGATGGTAATGGAGCTAATCCTATTGAAAATAAAGTTGTTATCAAACTAAGTTCAACCGAGATAGTCCAATTCTCGAAATGCAATAATATATTGATTGATATTAAAACCGCAACCTCCGATGAACAACGTGCTGTACTGACTCCCGATGAATTTTTGAATCTTATCGGATATTTTGAAATATTTTATAAAATGAAGACCAATTAAATTTAAAAATCGAGACAAATATGAGATTTTATATTTTACTTTTTTCTTTTGCTTTAATATCAAATTGTTTCGCACAAAACGGGACTACCGGCTCTTTGGATGCCCGAAGTCTTGGCATGAGTGAAACCGGCTCTGCGAGCACTCATGGAGTGCTTTGTATAGGTAAAAATCCTGCACTACTCTCGAAAAACAGAGATTCGGTCAAAAGTATGGAAGTTTTATTACCTTCGTTTTCTGCAAGATTTTATACTAATTCTTTAACAATGAAAAATATAAATGACTTTTTCGGCAAAACCGATTCTGCCGGTCATTTATTGACTGAAGCCGATAAAACTAATTTTCTTAATGCCTTTAAAAATGATGGGAAAATATCAATAAATGTAGTGCCAATCCATTTCGGAATAGTTTATACTCCAAGTGATTTAATCGGTAGCTTCGGATTAGCAGTAATTGATAATGTTTCACAAAATATTACAATCCCTCAGCCTCTGGTTGATTTAGCTTTAAATGGCAATGAAGTAAACAAAACATATAATTTCACAGATTTTGGATTTAAATTCTCTTATACACGCTCATATTCATTAACCTATTCAAGACTTCTGTTCGATAATTTCGGGCCTTTTCAAAAATTTCATATCGGAGTAACTGCTAAGTACCTCCAGGGTTACGCTTATACTGATGTAAGTGTGCAGGAAGCATATCTCCATACCGATGACATGCACGTTTTAACAGGAAAAATTATTGCAAAGTCAAAGGGAGCATTTTCAAGAAGTTTTAATGTTGTTTATGACTTTGATACAGTCAATAAAGGCTCTGGTTCAAATTTCAGTATTTTACCACAACCGGCTGGCTCTGGTTTCGGCTTTGATATAGGCTCTGCTTTTAGCCTTGGATCAATGTTTTCTTTCGGAGTATCAATTACTGATATCGGATCAATAACATGGGATAAATATAATGCCGAATATACAACAACCGGAAATTTTAGAATAGATGATCTTCTTGATAAAAAGCAGATGGACACACTTCAGCATTTATTAAAATCCAAAGGTGAATTTACCGGCAGTTTTACAAGTTATTCTCCTACGGCACTTCATATAAGCGCATCCATACACATTAATAAAAAAATACCCGGTGATTTGATTGCCGAAGTTCAATATTCCCAAGGGTTCAACAATACTTCCTCAAATTCGATCAATCCACGCTTGTCTTTCGGTGCAGAGTGGCTACCAGGGCAGTATTTACCTATACTCTTATTGGGGACTAATTTTGATCCTTCCGGAACTACAAGAATTTCCGGCGGTATTGGCTTCCATTCTCCTTTAGCGGATGTATATCTGGCAACAGGTGATATTCCTTCTTTATTAAGCGGAGCTCAGGCAAGCAGTCTTTCTGTTGGATTAAGTGTAGTCTGGAAGCCTTTCTGAAATACAAAATAAATTCGATTTTTTTTCGTTTATATATATTATATTTTATTATTTGAAGGCAAATTTATGCGTAAGATTTACCAAATTATTCTTTTTGCATTATTTCTAACTCTTAGTTATTCTAATTCAATGGCCCAGACATGGCAACAGGTCTTCAAAACAGGTTCATGGATTGACCGAATGGTATTTTCCAAAAATACACCCGGCACTGTTTACATTGTTCTTGATTCTATTCCTGTTGATATTGTAGCACGGGATTTTTCTTTTTATACCATGTTCGGTTACGGTTACAGAACAAGTACTGATAATGGAATTAGCTTCAGTGATCCAAAGCTTTCGGGCTATTATATTCTTGACATTTTTGAGGATCCTGTTAATAAAAATATTTTGTTAGCTTCCGGTTACAAGATGGGTTTATCGGGTGTGCTTAAATCAGCCGATAAAGGTATAACTTGGTCGGATGATTTTGTAAGCAGTCCAGCCACTTATTCAATTTTAAAATTTTCAGAGTCAAAAGCGAATCCTAATAGAATATTTGCAGCAGCTGTGAACGGGACTTACGGACTACTTAGTTCTGATAATTATTTTACAGATTGTATTTTCAAGGACAGCATAAAAGTTCAGGCACGTGATTTGAAGATCTCAAGATCAGATAATAGACTCATGTTCCTTGCCGCTGACTCCAAAAATGAAAACGGAGTCTGGCACTCAAAAGATAGTGGTGAACACTGGATTAAATATGAAACCGGATTGAAAGGATTAAGAGTTTTTACCGTTCAGCCTTCGACCTTTTTCCCGGGTTGTGTTTACTGTGGTGCTGATTCTGTCGGTTCGGACGGAAGCAGCTATGGATGCGGAATTTATATGAGCCTTGATACGGGGAAAAACTGGAAGAGATTAGCCTTGACAGGTTTCAGAGTATTTTCTATAGAAGAAAATCCTTATAACCCCAAATTCTTAGCCGCTGCCTGTGATAGTGGAGGAGTCTATTTCAGTGGAAATTACGGACGTTACTGGACATCATCAAATAGTGGACTACCTACTGGCTCATCTGTAAGATCAGTTGCATATCCATACATTGTTCCTGATACAGCTGGTGCATCAATTTATTGTACTGTCGATAACAAAGGAATCTACAAATCAATTCCGGTAACGACGGAAGTGTCCGATTTAATGCAAAATAATTTTTCCAATATCAGCATTGAAAGCCTTTATCCGCAGCCAGCAAGCTCTTATGCTAATATAATAATTAAAAGTAATCTTCCTCAAAACATCAGATTATATTTAAGTGATCTTACAGGTAACTGTGTTAAAGAAATCTTTGATGGATTTTATTTGGATAGTTATCAGTCGTTAAATATTGACACCGAAGATTTAACATCCGGCATTTATATTCTTAAATTAGAGGCTGGTGCAGCAATTATCAATAAAAAACTTATAGTGAATAAATAATTTTAAATAAAATTTAGGAAAAAACATGTTCGAAATACAAAAGCAGCAGATTGAATCTTTGAAAACTCGAAGCGGAGAACTTCGGAGGTTTCTTTGACATTGATTCAAGAACTGCTGCTATTGCTGAATTAAAAATAATATCCGAGAAATCGGAATTCTGGGATGATCCCCAAGCTGCGTCTAAAATTATGCAGGAAATCAGTTCCCATGAAGACTGGATCAAACAATGGGATGTGTCCAACACCTCAATTGATGATGCCGAAGCTATGCTTCACCTTGCTGACGAAGCTGAAGACAACGACCTTGAACCTGAAATTGATCATGAAATTAAAATTGCTTCCTCACTTGTTGAAACCCTCGAATTAAAGAATATTCTATCTGGTCCCGACGATGCCCGCACTGCTATTTTGACAATTCACTCAGGAGCAGGTGGTACAGAAGCTCAGGATTGGGCGGAAATGCTGTTAAGAATGTACACTCGCTGGGGTGAAAGGCATAATTATCAGGTATTCCTTTTAGATGAACTCGAGGGTGACGGAGCCGGTATCAAATCAGCTTCAATTGAGGTTGTCGGCAAATATGCTTTCGGCTATCTTAAAGCTGAAAATGGGGTTCACCGACTTGTCCGAATTTCTCCATTTGATTCTAACGCCCGTCGCCACACTTCTTTTGCATCTGTTTTCGTATATCCTGAAATTGAAGATGATGTTGAAATCGAAGTTAATCCTGCCGACGTTGAAATGGATACTTTTCGCAGTGGTGGCAAAGGCGGTCAGAACGTCAATAAGGTTGAAACCGCAGTTAGATTGCGACATATTCCATCCGGCATTATTGTTGCATGCCAGCAGGAACGTTCTCAGTTCCAAAACCGTGAACGAGCAATGAAAATGCTAAAATCAAGATTATATCAAAAAAGAAGAGAAGAAGAAGATGCCGCCAAAGCCGTAGTTGAGGGAACAAAAAAGAAGATAGAATGGGGCAGCCAGATTCGTTCCTATGTTTTTCAGCCTTATACAATGGTTAATGATCACAGGTCAGAAACCAAACGAACAGATATAAATGCTGTTATGGATGGTGATCTTGATGAATTTATTAAAGCTTATCTTCTTTCATAAACTCTAACAATTCCGTTATATTATCAGGACTGCCGACAAAAAACGGTACTCTTTGATGAATTGATTCAGGAATAATGTCCAAAATACGTTCATTGCCGGTGCTGGCTATCCCACCGGCTTGTTCAATTATCATCGCTAACGGATTTGCTTCGTAAAGCATACGAATTTTACCTTCCGGTAATTCAGGCAAGGATGGAAACAAATAAATTCCGCCTGTATGCAGAAGTCTGTGAACATCAGCGGCAACGGTTGCCAAATATCGCATACAATATGCCTTTCCGTCGGCTGTAGTATAAGATTTGATATTGTGCATATACTTACGGATTCCGGTGCTCCAGCGATGCGAATAAGCCTCATTACAGCTATAATACAATCCGAACTTTGGTATTTTAATATTCTCATAAGTTAAAACAAACTCACCAATAAGAGGCTCATAAGTAAAAATATGCACACCTGCACCGGTTGTATAAGCTAAAATAGTACTGGAGCCATAAAGAATATATCCAGCAGCAACCTGATTATAGCCGGCTTGAAAAATATTTTCCTCTGTACAAGCGGATACTTCAGAGCTATTAACGCTTTTTAAAACTGAAAAAATTGTTCCTATTGTTGAACAGACATCAATATTGGTTGAGCCATCCAAAGGATCGAAAGCAAGAATATATTCTGCCGATTTTAAATGATCCGGTACTTGAATTATTGCTTCATTTTCTTCGCTTATCATACCGTAAACATGTCCGCCGTTTCGCATGGATTCAATTATAGCAAGGTTTGCGTAAACGTCTAATTTTTTGACGACCTCTCCGTGCAAATTAATTTCGTGAGTTAGCCCTAAAAGGTCATTCATTCCGGTTCTGCGTATATTACTGGCAATCAATTTAACAGCAAAAATAAAATCCAGCATCATTGATGAAAATTCGCCCGACTCGTGTGGATTATTCTTTTCTTCGATTTTTATAAATTTATCAAGAGTATAAAGCTTAGAGGTTCGGAAAATTGGCATATTGATTAAATTTTATAATTAACTGAGTTAATTGTTTTAAAAAAAGTAAATTTGTAATTGAGATAAAATCTAATTTACGATTAAGTGAAATAATTAAAAAATAATTTAATAAATAGGTTCAAATATGTCTGTAGTTGCAGTTTTCGGTTCATCAAATCTAAAAAAAAATCTAATTGATTATGAAAAAGCGGTTCATCTGGGAAAATTAATTGCTCAATCAGGGTACGATATTGTGACAGGTGGTTATGACGGCACAATGGAAGCTGTGTTAAAAGGTGCTGATTCTTATCCTGTGAATAAATTAGGAGTAACAACTGAATTTTTTAGTACTCGTGAGAAAAACGATTTTGTTCATGAAGAAATTAAGGTTCAGACATATTTACAAAGATTAACTAAAATGATTGAAATGGCTGATGCGTTTATTTTTCTGCCAGGTGGAACAGGTACTTTGCTTGAATTGGCGGCTGTATGGGCTTTAAAGGAGCGTGGTATGTTTGAACAAAAACCGCTTATTTGTATTGGAGAGCAGTGGAGCGAGGTTATCCAGACTATGGGATTTTATTCCGAAACGGTGATTGACAAATTTAATTTAATTAAGCATGTTGAATCAATTGAAGATGCAATCGTTCATTTAAACAATAAAATGAATTTATAATGGGACAAATATTAAGAAGAATTTCACGAATTACTAAAACCTATTTAAGCGAGGAACGATCAGCAATTCCACACGATTTGCCAGATCCTGATTATGAGTTAAAAAAGGAATTTGAGAAATTGAAAGAAACTAAGTCGTCAAATCATGAAAATTCTGAAACAGTTAAAAATAATTCAGTTATGAACAAGGCTCTTGCTTATTCTATTCTTGAAATACCTACAAATTCAAGTAAGGAACAAATTAAATCAGCTTATATTAAAAAAATCAAAGAGTATCATCCTGATAAAGTCGCATCTATGGGCACGGAACTCAGATTGTTGGCTGAAAAGAAGACAAAAGAAATTAATGAAGCATATAGTTTTTTAAACCGAATTTAGAAGTTATAAATTTAAACTGATTACCCTATTTCCGATAAATCTATATCCGAATGTTCCATCAATTCTTTCATTATTCTCTTGGATGTTGCTCTGGTAGATGCTTGATCATATTGTGTAAATGGCATTATCACAGAGGCTAATTCATATTTTAACTCAGGATATAACCTGAATATTCTATAAAGTATTTCCATGGCATAATTTTGAATAGCCACCCTTGTAACTTTTGTTGTGAGTGAATTGAAACATATTCTCGTAAGAAGCCACAAGCGTGATTTAATCAATGTCAGGTCAATTTCTGTAAAAATCTTTAAAAAGTTGAATTTGATAGATTCATGTTTTATAGATTCAAGTTTATCTAACACTAATTCTATTTCGTTAAGATATTTTTCCTGATTTCTTATTAAAGAAAAACACAAAACCCTCGATGCGCGATGATCGGTCTTTGTTTCTTGTTTGAAAGATAGTTCGAGAAGATCATCAATAAGTTTGTTATTCAAACTGACTAATTTAACTGCATGTTCAATACATTCGGTTGAACTATCATACAGAATACTTTTCCAATCAATTTTTACGGAACTTGGCTTCATAACTCATTAATGGGGTTGGGTTAATTTATGAAAAACATCTTCTAAGCCGGATTTTGATGTACGTATTTCACTTAAAATCCAAGAATTTTCGACGACCTTTTTAAAGAAATTCTCACGAAATTCTGAATCTGAAGAGGATTCCACAATATATTGGAAGACATTTTCGGATTTGCTTTCCTCTTTGATACTAATTATATTTTTGGTCGATCGAATAATTGACATTATGGTTTCTGAATCAGCCTCAGTGCTTGTTCTAAGTTCAATAAAGAATGAATTGATATTCTGGCTTAGTTTTTCAAATTCGCTCAAGGAGGAATCGGCAACAATTTTACCTTTATTAATAATAATCACACGGCTGCACGTAGCCTGCACTTCAGATAATATATGGGTTGAAAGGATTACAGTTTTGGATTTCCCAAGTTTCTTGATGAGGTTACGAATTTCAACAATTTGATTAGGATCAAGTCCGCTTGTTGGCTCATCCAAAATTATAACTTCAGGATCATGTATGAGAGCCTGAGCCAATCCGACTCTTTGTTTAAATCCTTTTGAAAGTTGCGATATTATTTTATTTTTTACTTCATTTAAACCGCAATCAGTGAGCATTTCATCCAATCTGACGGATAATTTACCTTTTGGAATTTGGTGAAGTTTAGCGCAAAATTTCAAAAATTCTGTGACAGTCATATCTGTGTAAAGAGGATTCTGTTCAGGGAGATAGCCAATCTTTTTTCTGATTTCAAGTGAATCAGTATTAACGTTTAATCCTTCTACCTCAATCAAACCGCTTGTAGCAGGTAAAAAGCAAGAAATCATTTTCATTGTTGTTGTTTTACCGGCTCCATTCGGGCCAAGGAAGCCAAGTATCTCCCCACTGCTCAATTCAAAGGAAATATCATTTACGGCAGCATTAGTACCATAATTCTTACAAATGTTCTTAACTAAAATACTCATTAAAACTTTGTTCCATTAATTGTTGATTGTCCACCTTGAGTCTGCTTCAAAAGCCTTATGATTGTCATTTTTACATATATTGAAATCTTCAAAAGTGACTCATCAAGAGATTTCTGCTTTTTTACCAATGATACTTTCAAGAAAATCTCCCCTACCCCTCTTTTACAAAGAGGGTATTTTTTTTGTCATTGACTTTTTATTTAACTCAGTTAATTAGTCCTTCAATATGACACATTAATCGTATATTAACTTTTTAGATAAGCTCAAGACTATTTAATATTCTCTGATTATAAATGGAAAATCTTTTTGTTTTGAAATACTTTTGAACAGCATTTCTTTTAATCTATCAGGATTCATCTTAGTATTTATTAATCCTTCAGCTATAATTTGTGAATTAATTACATCAATAACTGCATCCATTGCTATTTTCTTTGTCACATCCAGATTATCGGAAAAATAGTTTATTATATTATCACGAATGATATTTTCAATTCTTTGAAGTACCATTTCCGATACTGTTTGTTCTTCAATATTTATTTTCATATAACCTCAAATTGAATTACGATTTATCATAATTTAATCATAATTTTTTTATAAAAAACACTTCTCTTTTTACCAGCTATTAATCCATTCACTTAGATCAATAATAAATTTCTTATCAACATGTCCTTCTTTTAAATACTCTGCTGGTTTAGCTTTTCCAGTACCTGTAACAAAAATATGATTCAAATCCGCATAAAGAATAAATTTATTTTGTTTATTGCCTTCTAATGCCATTTTCCAGTTATTAAAATCATCTGTTGTCACCTGATAATCTCTCTGTCCTTGAAGAACAAGTATTGGTTTTTGATATTTCTTAATATCCAGACAAGGATTGTAATTTCTCAGATCTTTCCAATAGTTTGCCGACAATCCCATTAACATATCTGAAACGGGTATATCACTGCTATAGTCGCCACTTTTTATAATAGCAACCTGTTTTTCAATTTGAGTAATTTGTGCTCTATTCAATGAATCATTCGACTGATTGCTATCGAGAGAAATAATATATTTAATCTGATCTATATAAGTATCTTCCAAATTCCGGGTTAATCCTGCCATAATCACATATCCAAACACTTTTTCAGAACGAGAAATTATTCTGGGCATCATAAAACCACCTTGGCTATGACCAAGAATAAAAATCCGATTTTGGTTTATACTTTCAAATTCCGAAACAGTCTTAATGGCTGCTATTGCATCATCAACGGTTTCTTCATTCATAGTAAGTGCATTAATTTTATCTACAATTTTCTGACCGTATTCTTTTGTCCGTTTCTGGTATCTCAGAACAGCAATTCCACGAGAAGCCAGTCCGAATGCAATATCTTTAAATACTCTGGTTCCACCGACCGTTTCATTGGAATCATTAGGCCCGGAGCCGTGAACAAGAATAATAAGTGGCACTTTAGAATTACGTTTCGGAATTGATAAAATAGCCGGTAATTCCCACTCTGTGCCATTCCCTACTTTAGTCTTCACTTCATAGAATGAGCTTGTATCGACATAATCAGGTATTTTATATAAAAGTGGCTTTGAGTCAGCCGGTGACATAAAAAAACCGGAAATTCTTTTCAATGAATCAAAAACTAAATGAACATTTAGTTGCATCTTTTCAAATTCACAATTTGCATTGATTACATGAAATTTCTCTTTTTTGCTATAATCCATCTTGTTGGTTTTCACAAAATGACCAATTTGAAGAGTTAAATTTGAATGAATAGATTTGAACTGAGCCAATGGTAATTTCTGACTCATTGTTTCGTCAAAATTCCGATAAAGTTGCTCTAACTCACCATTTTTGAATTTCTGCAAAAAATCGTTTGTTAATGCCTTATATTCTACTTCGTTATTAACCAGCAATAGCTGCGTAAAAGCAGGGATTGAAAGCCAAAGAATGAATATCTTGATAATTAATAGTAATCTCATATTAACTCTTTAAAATTTATTTTTAAAAAACTCAATCTCAGCATCTATAGACTCTTTCACTTTTCTTGCCATATCCGGTTGTTTCTTTTTAATGTAGGAGTTTATTAAAATATTCGATATATTTGATCTCAGGGCTTGTCTCTTGCCCAAATCTGGCACCTGCAGCCATGCGTGCTGTTCGTAAAATACTTTCAGAGTGTTGATAGAATTCTGTGGCTTTTTTGCAGTATCAAGAGCAGCTCTGGCGATTGCATTCTTCAAAATTCTCTCAACTGACACGCTATCCTGAGGTTTTTTTGAGCTATCAATGTCATATTGAGATTGATTAAAGAACTCAATTTTTTGTTTTAGCTGATTAACAACTTTCTCATCGGAAAAGTCATAAACTTTAAAGTTCGATGGCATCGGGGGACGAACTCTGATGCTAATATCCGCTTCTGATCGAGGGAAACCTTTACCTTTCAATTTAGCAATAATATCCTTCACATTTGAAGTGCTTAGATTTGTTTCAACCATCGCAATACCGCCACGGATGAGTACTTCACCGATCATACCATCCAATCTCCTGAAATTTTTCAAAATATTCTGGCGTATAAACTGTCCCTGATTATAACATCTTTGAAAATCATCACCACCCAAGCCGGTTCTGGAGCGCAACACCTGAAGATATGATTTACTGTCCTTGAAACCAAGGAATTCGATTATTCCCATTACCTGAGAAAAACTTACCTCGCAATAATATTGAATTTTATCAAGTCCGGCAATATCTGCTACTTCTTCAAGATATGCATCACGTCCACGGGCTGATCTGACAATGGTAAGTTTGTTCTGCCCTGATGTATCGGGCATTCCCGCATCGGCAGGTGTATCGCGGGGAATTGAAGTTATTTCTATTGTCCCGCTGTCAATTAATATTGAAATAACATGATTTGCATCGGCATGCTTTGTTGAGGTCCCAACCCTTGAATCGACACCAATAACAGCAATATTTATTCTTCTTCCTGTAAAAATCCTCTTTATTTGCTTTCCGGCATTATTATCTAAAGAAAATGGAATATTCATGCCCGATGGATCCGATACCCTGATTATTTTAATATTTGCAGAATCATCGGATGTGACTGATCTGAGATAGTCCTGAGATAATTTTTGTAAGGAATCTTTGATCCTCAAAGAATCAGACTGAACACTATCAGGGTCAGTATTATTCGATAAATTATGTAGAAAATTATATCCAATCCAAGCTAAAATTAATATAATAAACAATAATAAAATCAGACTTCCGGACATTTTGTTATTTTTCAAATTTGACTCAACTTTATTTAAATTTTCACATAATATTAACCCAAAATTAATATTAATAATTTAGCTAAACAATATAAAATTTATATTCATCATTAATCATTGGTAATTGTCAAAAAATCCTTAATTTTGAGAATTATTATTTGGCTAAATATTAAGGATTAAGTTTGAATATATCTGATTCTTCCACCACCAACCTGATCAATAAAGAAGAATTTTCCAGTATGAAAGTCTTATTATTGCTCCTAAGGTATAAATATTTTATATTATCAATTGTACTATTGGTAACTGGTTTTACAATTTATACAGCATTACATATCAAAAATCAGTTTGCTTCAACAGCAACTGCCGTTCCACCGCGCGTAGCCAATTCTTATGAAGGTTTTTCGGGAGGAACCGCTGCATTGCTACGTGAAATGGGAATATCTCAGTTAGTTGGAAAAACCGAAGCTACTTATAGTTTTCTTGTAATTTTGCGTAGTCGGTCATTAAAAGATTCCGTAATAAATAAATTTAATCTGAAATCAGCATTTCAATTAGAAGATACATCTTACTCTGCTGTCTTGAGAGAATTAGAAGATCGGTATGAAATATCAATCGAAAAAGCAGGGAATTATCTGATAACCGCTTGGGATACTGATCCGGTAAGGGCAGCCGAGATTTCAAATTACATAATCACTTGTGCAAATAATTTATCAGTAAGTTTATTAAGACCCGAATTATATGCAAACCGAGTGTATCTTGAAACAAGGTATAAACAGATTGACAATGAGATTATCGCACTTTCTGATTCAATGAATAGAATTACCGGTTCGAGCCTTATTTTCTCACCTCTGGATCAGGCAAAATCATTTAGTTCGGTTTTTTCTGAAATGAAATCCAAGGAAATGGAGAATGAAATCTTACTTAATCTTTACCGATCAAGCTATGGCGTCAATGATCCTAATACTAAAATGCAGGAAAATCTACTTTCGGAAATTAAACAGAAATTAGTTGATATTGAGTCTAAATCTGGTGTTATTGGAAATTCAAATATCAAGGATGCTTCAAGAATTAGCATGAATTACTTAAAACTCTATAGTCTTTATGAGGCAAATATAAAACTCAAAGCCGCAATGATACCAATTATTGAGAAATCAAAAATCGATGAACAGAGATTTGTTCCTTCTTTGTACATGATTGATTCAGGCAGACCATCGGATAAAAAAGACAGACCAAAACGTTCGATAATGGTAGTGGGAGCATTTTTTGGATCACTGGTTTTTGCAATAGTTCTGGTTGTTGTAATTGATGCGTTAATTGCTCTTTTCCGGTTAATTAAAACCGAGAAGCAAAAAGATTCATTATCTAACAATCAGAGCAGTGATAATGCTTAATTTTAAATGATAAATATGATCCGGTCGATAAATTTCTTGAGCCAATATTTGACAAAAAAATTAATATATGAGATTATTGTATTTTTTGTTGTATTAGCTTTATGTTATTTTTTCAGTGGCATTTATTCGCAGATGATGATTTTAGGCGGGTTTCTGGGAATATTTATTACTTTTCTGTTATTTATTAATCCAAAGCTTTGGATATACACTGTAACTGCTGTTTCATCGGTATTTCTTGCTGATTCGGGAGTAGGATTAAGTATTACCGATATAATGATTGCTGCTATATTCAATCTTGGTGTTATTTACTGGATCTTTTCAAAGGTTTTCCTTGAAAAACAAAAAATAGTAAACAATTTGGGCGACTGGTTTATCCTGTTTATTTATATTGCGATGTTATCAAATTTCTTTATTTCAATGCTCAACGGTGTTGAAATTACTGAGTGGATTGGAAATTACGGACTCTATTCAATGACTTTATTGTATTTCCCGATAAAATATCACTTCCCTGAAATTGAAGATTACAAAAAATTGCTAATTATTCTGACAATTACATCCTTTATTCAAAGCGGAAATCACTTCTATAAATATTTATTTGTAAATAATCTGGAAGAAGCAGAGAGTTTCAGAATCAGTAGTGGCGCTGGTGTTAATCAAAGTTTATTTTCAGTATGTATCCTTGCGGGAATTGTATTCGGTCTATCCGAAAAAAACAGACTAAAGGCTTTCTATATTTACATCTTTATCTTTATAAATACTTTATCATTATTAACACTTATGTCACGAACTTTTTGGATTATGGTGCTTGCCTTAATACCAGTCATTATATTTACATTAAAAAGAAAAGAAATCTTCAAGTTTTTTATTATAAGTTCATTAACAATTTCTGTAATTTTAACAATTGCTTTTGTATATTTTGAAGATAACATAGCTCAGGTTCAAGCTATTTATTCCTATAGGTTCTTTTCCTCAACTCAAGGTAAAAAGGATATATCGGTTGAAACCAGATTTTTTGAATATGATGCTGCATGGAATAAAGTTCTTAAATACCCATGGAGTGGCAATGGCATGCGCGCAAAGGTTTATACATGGAACCCGATTGAAATTAACTATGTTTACAATAAATATGTTCATAATGGATTTGTTCTTTTTCTTGTAAAATTGGGATTTCCACTGGCTTTTACGTTTTTTGGTATCCTTTTATATTTTTTAATAAAATCTATCATATTAATTTTTAAAACAAATAATTCAAAATTAAGACCATTCGCTCTTTTAGGATTCATTTGTTTAATAGTTACTTTTATTTCAAACATGACCAGCAGCCAGTTTGATGCCCGTGAAGGGATTATAGTTTTAGTTTTCGGTTTAGCCACAATCAGTATTGTCGAAGGCCAACTCAAACAAGTTAAAAGTTTATAAAGTTGATTAAATCATTTAATTGTTGAAACGAGTATAATTCAGAGCTTGTTTCGACTGACTTAGCTCAACGAGCAATACTGTTACCTGAGTGTAGTCAAAAGTAATAGTTTTTCCGAATTCGAATTGAAAATATTATAAAAGGTTTAGCATCATATTATATCATTCCCTTAATGAATCAGGAATTATTGTCATTGATGCGGATGCAGGAATCCCTTACCAGACACACTTTATGAGATTCCCGCATTCGAGACTGTGTGAAAACTTCAATTTCTGTCATTCCTGCGAATGAGACTGTGTGAAAACTACCTTTTCTTGTCATTCCTGCGAATGCAGGAATCCCCTGATTGGCACTGGAAGGAGATTCCCGCATTCGCGGGAATGACATTCCAGTGGAATTTCATAGTTTTCACACAGTCTCATTCGCGGGAATGACAGAGATCAAGTAGGAAACGATATTATATTTTCTAATCAATTACAGAAAATAAAAAAGACTGCTTTTGACAAAAAGCAGTCTTAAAAAATTTAATCGAATTATTTTCTTATTCTGTTCCGTTACACAAATTCCAATCACCAGTTGCTTTATCATATTTATGGCAATGTCCGCATTCACCCTGGAAAGTTGACATAAACATATTGGTTGCACCGGTAAGATGAATGGTGTGCATTAATCTTGAAAATGCTGGTGCAGTTTTTGAAGTTTTAGAGTGACACATCATACATTTCTTTGGAACTTCAGTTGTAGGCACTTTGGGGTGTTTGCCCTTTAAAGTAAGACCTTCTGGACTTGATGCCTGAGCTTTGGCAAGTAATTCAGGTGTAACAGCATCTGCTATTGCTTTAACAATCGTACTGACTTTATGATCTTTGCCGTCAACGACTGTATGACAGCTTACACAACCCTTTGGGAATTTATCATCTGCATTCACACCAGGAATACTACGTGGTCCTTGTGACAAAGCTTTGAATCCAATTCCGAAAACAAAAACTAAAGTCATAGCTATGGCTGCAACTTTTAATGATTTTTTCAACATAAAAAACCTCCTAATATTAAATAAAAAAAAATACCTGCGTAATGCAGTTTTATATGGATTTATAAATTTTCAAAGTACATTTACAAAATTAAAATTATTTTATCTTATTTCAAATTATTTTACGATAACTTTTTCAACAATCCTAAGAAATCCTTATCTTTTTCTTCAAAGGCAAGCTAATATTAACCGTTGTTCCGATATTCTTATCACTAATAATATTAATAGATCCTCCATAAACCTCAATACAACGATGTACAATAAATAAACCCAATCCATAGCCGGAATGGTGTTTAGCGTTAGTTGCTCTGAAAAACATTGAATAAATCTCACTAATCTCATTATGAGGAATACCGATACCATTATCTTTTAAACTGATCCTGATAAATTTTTCATCACAAATTACATTAAAAAGTATCTCTTTACTTAAATCGGAGTATTTGGCTGCATTAGATAAAATATTTCCTAAAATCAGACCCAAAAGCTCTTCATCAGCATATATGATGTTGTTGATTGTATTAATTTCTATTTTGATTGTACCTTTGCGTTTAAAAGAAAACTCAATATTATCGGCAATAGTTCGACAAAATGAATTTATATCAAGTTCTTCAAGATTTGCAGAATATTTTTCAAGATCAATTTTGCTAATCAATTGGACATTCTCCATTAACTGCGTCATTTGAAGAACCGTATCCTGAATTTTCATTAAAAATTTATTTCGATCATAAAGTGAATCCTGTTCCGGCAACCTTTTCAATAAATCGACTGAAAGCATAATATTCGTTAGTGGAGTTCTTAATTCTCGGCTTACAAGTGTAAGAAATTTAGCTTTAAGTTGATTCAATTCTTTCTGGGTATTTAGAATTGTCTGAAACTCATTATTTTTTGTAATTAATAACATTTCAAAGCTGCAAACGACTGAATGATAATTTTGTCCGCTGAGAGCTTCAACACAAGAATTAAAAACTAATTCATCAGACCTGCGGACGAGTTCAAACTCACAAGATTCAAACTGACCAGCTTTAATTGCTTCTTCATATTCAAAAGAATTTGAAAAAATATTGATTGAGCTTAATGTTGATCCGATAATTTTTTCCTTAGGGAGATAAAATGTATCGAGGAATGCTGGATTTACCGCACTGATACTAAGCTCAGGAAATTTTAAAATAACAAGTGGAGTGTGGATAAAATTGAATAATTTATCGAAAATCAATTCATTTCCGAATTGCTGAATTAAATTATTAAAAGGTTCACTATCCCGCACACTCTCATTTTTTTTATCTATTGATTGTATAATTTCTTTATTAACTAATAATTGTTGACGCTTATTAGTTGTTATCATCTTATTTGTGATTTCAAAGATAACTTCTTTTATCCTTGAATCGACATCTTGGGATATAAATGAGTATGCTCCTGATCTGATAGCACGGACAGCCAGATACTCATTTGGATTATTGGAAATGAAAACATAAGGAATATTCACATTCTGACTGTTCAAGTAATCGGATATACTTAAATCATTTAAATTTGATATTCCTGCAATTATTAAGTCCCATTGCTCTTTTTCGTAAACACCCGTTAATTCTTCCTCATTGCATGAAAAATAATCAGATTCGACCCCACATCGATAAATGATATTAAGAAGACTATCAACCTCATTAAGGTCAAAATTTATAAACAGTATTTTAATTTTATCAAACATTTTTTTTTCGTAATTCATTCTAATATCAAATTAGAAAATATTTACTTTATATACAATCTTTTCAAAAAACAGATCATATTTTTCTGTGAACCATTGTGGTAGAAGCCTGAGCTACTGGTGTTATTAGAATATCCTGAATACAAACATGAGGTGGCCTGCTTGCACAAAATAATGCTGCTTCCGCAACATCCCTGCCGATTAATGGCTCGAAGCCATCATACACTTTCTTTGCTGCTTCGGTGTTGCCATGAAACCGGACTATCGAAAATTCTGTCTCTGCAAGTCCGGGATCGAGATTTGTAACTTTTATCCCTGTTCCGTTCAAATCCATGGTCATTGCTCTCGATAAGGCTCTCACTGCATGTTTTGTTGCGCAGTAAACATTTCCCGCAGGATAGACTTCCCTGCCAGCCAAGGATGCTATGTTAATTATCAACCCAGAATTTTCTTTAAGCATCCAATTAATTACGATTTTTGAAACATAAAGTAAACCTTTAATATTCGTATCAATCATTGCCTCCCAATCCTGAAGGTCTCCGTCCTGTATTTTAGACATACCTGATGCCAAACCTGCATTGTTAATCAACACATCCACTTTGCGCCATTTCTCATCAATCTCAAGAGCAGAGGCTACGTTTTCAGCACTGCGCACGTCACATTCAATTAACAGCGATTCCGTTCCATATTTTGTGTTTAATAGTTGAGCAAATTCTTCTAACTTTTCTTTTCGTCGGGCAAGAAGAATCAACTTTGCACCGTTTTCTGCGAATATTTCCGCACAAGCCTGTCCTATTCCGGCTGATGCTCCTGTTACCATTACAATTTTATTTTTCATTTTCATATTAAAGTTTTGTTATTTTATACTTATTATTTTTGCTAAATAAATTAACCAATCCGTTTTCTCCACACAAATGAGCAGCACCTAATACAACAAAATATTTGTGCTTTTCGGTCATAAATTCGATTAATTTCGAATACATTCTAATATTTCGTTCATCCAACATTATTGAGTTAATTTTCTTTTCCACCGAATCGGAGCTGTCTTCAAGTGCAAGCTTGGTCATTTCTTCGAGTGATCCACGTTTCCACACTTCAAACAGTGTATCTACCATATTAGTCTGTGACTCGAAATCATTAATAATTTTCTCGAAGTGCGACGAATCAACCTGATTGAAAACTTTTTCAAATGTGTTTATCTGATCATCTAAAGTTTCAAGACTTAAAATACTTTTTTTAACTTTTTCTGCATTATTAATAAAGTGCATATCTATACCTTCTTCAGGCGAAAACCCGCTTTTAAGCAAGTCTAACTGCTGGAGTCTAATAAAGGCTAACCATGGCATCATCTTCTCATAAAAAGGCTCTTTAATGCCTTTGACAGCAAATTTCTTTTTTATAAGCTCATATACATTTTGGGATATGTGATCATTTAATTTGGAGCCGTCATTATAAAAGGATTTTTTCATTAAAATATTTTTGTCCACGTGATTAACGTCCATTTCAATAACCAGATTATCTGAAGACTCAAATGATTTTTCAATTATCGAATCAAGAGGATAAATCGTTTTTTTACCAAAATGAATTGAACCAAGAAGATAGAGTGTGGAATTAGAGGATTCTATTTTCCAGAAGAAATGATTTTGTGCATTGGAAGATATTATAAAGCTGAGAACTAACAAAATTATTGAACTGATTTTTTTCATTGTATTTTCAATCACAAGTTAGTATTTAGATGAATTTAAATTAAAATAAGTTTATTTAACTAATTATTAATCTTTCCAGACAATTTTGAAAAGAAAATATGAAACTACTGTGATAACTCCACTATAAGCAATCATTATATTAAAATTATCATAAGTTTTCAAAAATTCAGTTCCTTCAATAGCCTCAGCACTTGCCATTATTCCGATAATAATAAGTGGAAGCAGAATTGGGAATGAGAGTACAGGAAACAAAGCATTTTTTGTATTTGCTTTTGCTATTATTGCAGAAATAATTGTTGTAGCACACGAAATTCCAATGCTACCTAAAAAAATTCCTATTGAAAATTCAAGCGGTGAATTTATCTTAACAGAGGATGAGAATATCAAAAATAAAATTACTGCAACAGCATTGAGAGCAACTCCGAGAACTAAATTAAAAAATAATTTACCAAAATAAACAGAGTCGGTACTCGCTGTCAAAATTAGTAAGAAACCTGTTCCGCGTTCCTCTTCACTTACGAAACTCTTTGCAAGTCCTGTCATGGCGGTAAAGAACATAATTACCCAGATAATCCCGGCCGTGAAAGCCGGAGATAAAGATTCGTGTGCTAATGAAAAAACAATCATTGTGATAGTAGTAAGAATAAAAAGTAATGTTGAGGATATTGCATAACGAGTCCTGAACTCACTTTTTATTTCTTTGCTAAATACAGCAACACTCTTTGAGAAACTATTTGCCATTATTTTATAATTTAAATCGTGTACCGAGAATAAAGGAAATTTGCTGTAAATCCCACTGACCGTCATTTATCAAGCTTCCTAAATGATAATTATAAAGCATTTCAAAGAACACATTATATTTTTTGGAAAGTTTGAAATTAACACCTGATCCGGCAAAAGCACTCAAATGAAATGTTTTGAAACTACCAAGTTTATTAATTGAATTGTCCACCTGTTCACGGCTTCCATTGCGGAAAGTATAAGAATCTGGATTTGCAATTGTTCGAGAAAATTCTATATTGTCATAAATATTGAAAGCAAAATTAATTCCGCCTATTAGATATAAATAGGACTTAATGTAATACTCGTTAGCCACAGAAATATGCAGATTCAAAGAATTATTCTTTATAAGGCTGCCAAAATAAACATCTGTAAATTTTCTGTTAACTGTGTCGGTCAAAAAATGTTTAAATGTTGTATCGGTTGACTGGAGGCTGCCTGAATAGTTTTCCAAAGATAATCTTGCACTTATAAAGTTAGATTCATTATACCTGTACGAAGCTAATATGCCGCCGTAGCCGCAGATTCCGTTAGATTTACCGAAATTCCCATCAACATTTACATTTCCGCTTTTTGAAAAATCTGCAGAATGAAATGAAAATGATAACTTGCCAAAAGCTCCAAAAACTATACTGGGACTTATCTTACAGTCTTTAACTTCTCCTTCTGATAAAGAGAAAAAATATTTATCCTGTTTGGCATCAAATGAGTAACATAAAGAATAGAGACCTTTATTTTCTGCCATATCAGAAATTTCGACTAACATCCTTGCTTTCTGATCCCCAAAAGTCGGAACAGCAGATAATAAAACCTGAGCTTGACCATTTTCCAGAGCTGGCTGGTTATAGAGAAATCCTTCGGAATATAAAATTTTCAATTCCCTTAAACCGGAATCATCAACGCGGTCATCGCGGAAAATAAGCTGTGCATCACTGTTAAAATGTGCTTCAATCATCGGTGGCAAAGTATCAAGAGCAGCAGCATTAGGAACAAATGATTGCCCTCCCATTGTTCCGTACGCATCGTTATGGCTGAAACCGTAGGAATACATTCCGAATGGTGCTCCTGCAGCTATAGTATGAGTTCCATATCTGACTTTGAAGTTGCCCACAGAATATCTTGACAAACCAAGTTGCGAGAAATTACTATCTTCTTGCGGTTTATTATCAAGGAGCATAGTTTTGATGGCTTTTGTTGGAATCACAACGTTAATATAATGTTCCCAGTCACCATTCATGGGAGTTGCAAAGCGATATTTATTTAAAAATTGCAGGGTTGGACTTACCAATATCATCATTGGATCACCAACCAAATCATCAGCTAAGAAGCCATGCGAAAACTGTGCGACTAAAACAGGTTTATCGGCTGTTATCTGCACAGGATTTTTGCAAATATTCTCATAATATTTTCCTGGCCCTAATATCCTTACCAATTTATTATTTTCAAATATTTTTGTATTTGCTTCATGTGCAAGTACCCGATAGGTGTATCTTGAACGCGATTGAAATTTACCTATATAAAAATGCTTTCCCCAAGCATTAACAGGAGGCATTTGTTCAACCAAATGATTGCAGTAACCGGTATTACTTGGAATATATGCGCATTTATGGCCACTAAAAACTGCGATTTTCTTGTTTGATTTAATTAATGAACCTGTAAGATCGCAAGTACTGCGGTCTTCAGCTTGTGCCGAAAGCTGGTAAACATCACCTCGGTTAAGCTTAACAATAGACTTATTTCCAGCAAAAGACACAGTTGTATTGACTGTCGGAGTTATTTCAACTACAGTATTATCATCTGTAGCGACTATTGCAAACTGCGACATTGAAAGATCAGCACGGTTGTAGCACATTACTCTGTATTCGGTTCCAAGCACTTCCAAAGGCAATCCCAGAAAAGCATCGGTCGTCTGATGGCGACTGTTCAATCCATAAACCGTAACCGGTATATCCGATGAAATATGAACAGCATGTTTCTCCTCTACCACAGCAGAACTTTTTATTTCAGCGGTTGGGTCTATAACTACATTTTTTACAGTACCAGCCGATACTTTGACATTTTTTTTAAAACCAATACTGGGAATTTCAACTTTAATCAGTGCATCATAATCACAGCTTATGAAAAGTTCGAGATTAAGCGGGCTTTCCTTCCCTTCTTTAGGGTCATAATCTTCGTGGTTTTTTTCAAAACAAAGCCAAAATTCAGTTCCTTCCACATTTTTGGCAATTAATCCTGTGGTCTTAATTTGTTGAGGAAGCTTGGAATCAGCAATAGCCGCTATTTGTGAACTTATAAAATATAAAATTAATAAACAAAAGTAAGTTTGAAATCTAATCTTTAGATATGTATTAACAAGCAATGGGAGCATCATTTACAGTACAATAAATTAATTTTATATATGAAAGATTGAGTCTTCATGGTTAAAAAATATTTGCCGGAAGGAATTTCCCAGAAATTCGGAGTAAACTTCAAAAAATACGAACCATGGCTAAAAATCATATCATGCGAATAATTTAAATTAAGGCCTGATTCATTTGTAATCATGAAATTCTGCATCTGTCCAAATACACCAAAGTCCTGAATAAATTCTCCGTCAATATAGAATAAGGAAAACTGGACTTTAGTGTTCTTATTTATAAAGAAAGGTACAGAGACCAGGTCATTAACTAAAAACGGATTCGGACGATTCTGAGCCAATCCCTCAGGATATACAGGAACAATTATTGCATCATTAACAATAATTTTTCCTTGTTTTAGATTTGCATTGGTTATTTCTGTGTCATTAATAAAAATTTGCACGGGTTTGATATATGCTAAAGAATCTTCAGAAGCCAATCCTTCAGTTTCAAGCTCGCAAATGATACCATTAGTCACGGTTTGACCGGTTTTAGAAAAAACTTCAAAAATTGCTGAATCAACTGTTGAATTAATATTAGTTATCTGAGGAAAATTATCTGTCATAGCATAATTCGGTGAACCAAACACCTTTGCTATATCAAGGATTCCGGAATTATATTTAAATCTTATTTTTATTGAATTTATCGGACTGATATCAATAGTTCCAGTGACTTGAATTTTTATCTTCGAAGAAACACCGCTTTTGATCATTGTATCCGGAATAGATACCGAAACCGCTCCCAAAGCATAATAATTGGGAATTAATATCAAAATTGTTAATAAGAAAAAAATATTTTTTAAAGTTATCATTAACTATTTATTTTAAATTCAATAAAATTCGAGTTTCATTCGGTATAATGTGATAATAACGATTTATTCGGTATTTCATTTGATTTTTATATTCAAAATTCGCTCCAATCCTGATTTTGAGAAACATCATATCTTTGCTATAGGCTCCTATATATATAATCAGGACTTTTAAATCCTCTGGACCGAGCATAATCAACATATTCTTCAAACTCACCCGGTTCCAAATACTTATTTAATGGTGAAATACTTAAAGCTTTATAAGCAGGATGGTACTGATCCAATAGGTTTAAATAAGTTTGAGTGCCAACATTATCGGCAATAAAATCAATTATAGCCCTTGTATCACCCTGATTATTTGGGAGAACCAAATGACGAACTAACATTCCGCTAACAGCCCTGCCATTTACTGTATGCAAATCTCCGACCTGCCTGTACATTTCAAGAACAGCTTTCGAAGCAAATTCAAAGTAGTTATCGGCTATCGTATATATTGAGCTGTTCTCGGTTTTAACGAATTTAATATCCGGCATATAAATATCAATCAATCCTTCAAGCGATTTCAAAGTTTCAACTTTTTCATAACAAGAAGAATTCCAAACTGTCGGGATATTAAGACCATTCAACTTTGCTTGTTCGATTGCTGCCGCTATAGTCGGTCCATAGTGAGTTGGAGTTACGAAGTTGATGTTATTACAACCGTAGTCTTGAAGTTCGAATATTATATCAACAAGCTCGTCACTTGAGATTACTTCTCCCCTACCCTCATGGCTAATCTCATAGTTTTGACAAAATACACAGCGAAGTGAACATCCACTAAAAAATATTGTACCACTGCCACCAGAGCCAACAAGTTCTGGTTCTTCACCAAAATGAGGCTGGTAGGAAGCAATTCGCATTTCAGCAGATGAACAACATTTACCACTTGTTGATGAAAAGCGGTCACTATTGCAGTTATGCGGACATAAGTTGCATGGATTATAACTATTAATCATACTTTTTCTTCTATTTGTTCTGGTACATCTCGTTTTATTACAATAATTGTTTTATCATCATTATAAAGACTTTCGGCAGAAAATTTTTGCACTTCCTCAATAATACTCAGTGCTATAATATTGGCTTTTTCATTTCGGAATTTCCTTATAAGGTCTTTCAGTCTATCTTCACCGAACATTTCACCAAGAGCATTATTAGCTTCAGTAATTCCGTCAGTATAGAGGACTAATATAGATCCATGGCGCATTCTGATATTTTCAACACCATATTTTTGTTTTTTTGCAACTCCAAGCAATCCACCTGTTGATTTAAGCTCTCTGAATTGATCAATATCAGGGTGATAAAGAAAGGGAGAACAGTGGCCAGCATTAGCATACAAAGCCAATCTGTTTTCAGAATTTGTCAGAGCAATGAAAAACATGGTTACGAGCCTTTCATAAGGGAATGCTTCGTAAATCAGATTATTCAGGCGTCCAATTAATTGAGAAATTGAAGCATTATACTCAATTCCCATTTTCATTGCACCGGAAACGAATAGAGCCTGAATGGCAGCAGGTAACCCTTTGCTTGCTGCATCTGAGATTACTATTCCGAGTCTCTCATTTTCTTCATCAGGATAACTGAGATAATCGAAATAATCCCCACCTACTGCAGAGTCCGGGATACAAATACCATAAATATCAAAATCCTGAAATCTTCTGAAGTGATCAGGTAACAAGCTGCGTTGAATTTCAGAAGCTTTATTAATATCCTTTTTTATTTTCTGTTGGGCATCTTGGTTGGAGGCATTACGTAGTGCAACGGTAATTACGGAACTAATCACATTTAATGTATCAGAAAATGAGCGTGGCAGCTCCTTTGCATTAAATCCCAATAGATATTTGTAATATTTGCCGGATTTTAATCTTAAAATATCTCCTACACCCGTTACCGAATACAATTCAATACCAGACTCTCTTAGAAGTTCATCAGTTTCGACTGCAAGCACAGTCCTATTTTTCATTAATGCAGTGTAAACATTATCGTATTCCTCAACTGGCAAGGTATAGCCGCTTGGAATATGTTTAACTTTACCAAACTGATACATCAGTCGGTATGCCTCACTCGAAGGTACCATTTCCCAAATCCTACCGCCAATTATATTCAGTTCTTCGTGATTAACTAAATCACGAATAAATGACTTGAGCATCTTTTCAGGATTTTTAATTTTTCCGGAATTGAAATTTTCAACAAATTTATAAGTTAATCGCTGGTCAAAATTGATATTATTGCTCATTTTTATCAGTCATTTATTTTTTAATCAGTGATAAATTCATCTTAGCACCTGCATGCCCGGGATTAATTTTCAAAGCATTTTTAAAACAGATTTCAGCATCATCAAATTTTTTCATTTTTAAGTTTACTATACCGATTTGGTTCAGCAGATCCGGATTTTTTGGCAAAAATTGGCCAGCAGACTGAAACCCAATTAAGGCTTCACTATATTTTTCCGCCTGTAAATCGCTATTGGCTTTACTAATCAATGCAGTTGTATAATTTCGTTTGAAATTCTGATTTGTCGGACTCATATCATAAGCAGCCCGAAACCAAACAACCGAAGAATCGTATTTATTCTGATTATAATATAAAATACCCTTCATACCATATAGTTCCGCATTAGGCTCCCGATCAATATTAGAAGCCTCATTAATACTCTTTTCTGCAGCAGCAAAATCTTTATTATTTATCTGTGAATTGGCTTTATTTATCATGACATTTATCAACAACTTGCTGGCAAATTTGCTGGTATTAGTCTTCCCATTGTCAAGAGTCAATGCTTGTCTTAGTTCTCTAATAGATGAATCATGTCTTTCAGTCACAAGATAAAGCAATCCTATCGAAAGATGTCCGAAAGGCTCAGTTGGAGCTTCACCAACCAGTTTAACAAGTTGCTCTTCACCTTTTTTAAAATTTTTAGTTTTCTCAGTTTTTATAGTGTCGGTTATTGCTGTTTTCACATAAGCATTTGCTATTTGAATCGAATTTTTCCATTCCAATCCCTGTTCCGATGAAGCTAATAAACCGATCATTATTAATAAGAAAGCAAAAGAAAGAGAAATAATCAGTATAATTAATGGATTTGATTTTGAAAAGTTACTTATTCGATTTATCAAAGTTGGCGTCTGAACTATGTTATCCGATTTAGTTTCTGATGGATTAATTTCCTGAACCGCAGATTTATTCACAATAATATTTTGCTTCTTTTTCATAGTTTATCTTATCTTTTAATTTTAACTCTAAATCCGTCACTAATGGAGTTGCCCCTCAATTCGCAGTTATTAATTTCAGTTTCGTTTTCTGCATTTGGCAGCGGGCCATAGTTCGGTTGGGAATAAAAAATTTCCTTGTTATCAATAAGTTTAACTTTACCATCGAAATATGGATAATCGGCAGGAGTAAAGATTCTTTCGCTGGTAAAAACCATTCCGAATTGCTTCATCCTATCCGCAACTTTTGTAATAATTAAATATTCGTGTCCCGAAAAAAGTATTACGAATAATATTGATAATATTAGATAAACCGGCTTTGGTAGCAGAGATGGTGATTTTTTTGATTGGTTTGCCCTAATTTTTCTGAATTTTGTAAAAATGTTAAAAATCCAATATAATAGCTGGAATGCTAACAAAGCAAAAGTACTGAACATAAATCCCCATCCAAAACGAAGATCAGGAGCAGACAAGAACCAATAAACCGATCCGGCAATACCCGTCAGATAAGTGATAAGCAGTAAATTATGCTTTTTAATAAAATTCTTCGTTTGAACTGACTTGGCAACGATAAACAAAATAGAAATACCTAACATAATCGGAATACCGTATAAAACTATTTTTAAATATTGAAAACTCTGATTCATAAACCATATATTATACCATTTACTAAAAGTTAAATCTTTAAATTCAACATTTGCTGGTTTTTGAAACCATGCAGGCCATTTTGCCCAGTTTTCTATCCCTGATTTCTCATTTATAACTGATTGAATCGGAACCTTCCAGTCAAAAGAAAATAAGTCGATTGATGGAAAAGGAAAGATCAAATAACCGCTTAGAATCACGTATCTGAGTAACCAAGGTAAAACAATAAAAAAGAAACCTGTGGCTAAAATCAGTGAATATTTTATTTTTTTTTCAATCACTAATCTTAGGATTATGTATGCGAATACAATAAAAACAGGTATTGAAGAGAGTTTTATTGTGATAAGAAAAGAAATAAGAATTAAGATTAGTACTGATGATGAAGAGAAGTAACCATTCTTTTGAACTTCAGAGATTTCTAATAAATTACAGAATAAAACCCATAAGAAAATTGTTGTTGGAATATCAGGACTGGGACTAACAATCCAGCCAAGATGCGGATAAAAAAATGAAAAATATGTCAATGGAATAAAGAATAAGCGCATCCAGTTTGATGCACGAAAATCTTTTGATAAAATCCTATTTACTCCGGTTATAAAATAAAATATTGCGAACAGGAGCAAGAATTGCCCTAAGGCATTGAATGACATTTTTCCTAAAAATGAAAAACTAAAGATTGCAGAGGTAATCAGCCATGAATTATTAAATCCGAGACGATGGTAAATGTTGGTCAAACCGGGAATGGCAGGGTAGTTTTCAATCCATTTTATTGTAATTGCATGATAGCCGTTTGTATCATCGCTCAAAGTCCAGCAAAAAGTCAATAGATATGCAAAAATAATTGCTCCTAATGCCAATATCCATGTAGCAGGTTTTATTTTTTTTAATTTACTGATATAAATTGAAAGTGTTTTCCCAACAAATTCTTTATCATAAATCGAATAAATAAGAATATAAGCAAGCAATATTAGATTGACAAGTAAGCCGGTTTTTGATACAAGTGATAAATACATGCCGATGACAGTTGAAAAACAAAGCCCGCTAATAACCAGTAAGGACAGCGGTGGAAGCTCTTCTTCAAAATCAAAGACCTTATTTATTATTCGCAGAATTGATAAACCGCTAATTATGCTGATTACAAATATGTATATCCAAATTCCTGTAGCTACAAACATAAACTCTCAGTATAATGATTAATTATTATTGGTTAATTACGTTAAAACCTAAATTATTTAGAATATTAATTAATTTTTCTTTATTTTCAATTTTCAAAGGTATAAGTGGTAAACGGAAGTTATTGCTGCACAATCCAGCAAGTGACAAAGCAGTTTTAATAGGTATCGGATTCGATTCGATAAAATTGATTTGCATTAAATCGAAAAGATCATAATGCAAACTCCGCGCTAATTCATAATCACCAGCCATAGCTGCATGGATGCAGTCACCAAATTGCTTTGGAACAATGTTGGATAAAACAGAAATCACACCTTTTCCGCCCATTGCAATTACAGGCAATGCCAGAGCGTCATCTCCGGAAAGCAAATTAAAACCTTCGGGAGCATATTTCATAATCTGCATCATTTGTTCAAGATTAGCCGATGCTTCTTTGGTAGCCACAATATTAGGACAATCCTGAGCTAATCGGATTTGAGTTTCTGCATTGATATTTATTCCGGTTCTTCCGGGAACATTATATATAATCTGAGGTACATCCACAGCATCGGCAATTGCGCGGAAATGGTGGTATATACCTTCCTGGCTTGGTTTATTGTAATAAGGAGCAACAAGCAATACGCCGTCGCAGCCATGTTCTTTAGCGATTAGAGTCAGATCAATAGTCTGCTGAGTATTGTTTGACCCGGTTCCGGCAATCACAGCACATCTACCATTTATATAATCGACTGTTTCAGTAAATAAAGCAACTTTTTCTTTATTTGATAATGTTGCTCCTTCGCCCGTAGAGCCACATACAACTATTCCATCAACAGCTCCTTCAAGCTGATAATCAAGAATTTTTTTAAAAGCTAAAAAATCAATTTCCTTTTCATCAGTGAAAGGAGTCACTACTGCTGTTATCAGTCCCGTGAGCTTATTGTTGCTCATAAATTTACCTCGTACAAGATTTAAAAATAATTATAAGATAAAAGAACTCTGAAATCACTAAATAACTGAAATATCAGATTTATTCAACCTTAAATATATGATATTTTCTTGAATTTTTTAGTATTGGATGCAATAATTAAGATATTTTTCGTTTTTTTGTAAGAACTTTAATACAAAATAAATTAAACTTTATGAAATTCTTAAAAACAGCTTACAACAGGCTTAGCATAGTTGATTTCCTGAATCTTGTTTATTTGGCAATAATGCTAATAATTCTTTTGATTGTTTCGTCAAAAGCAAAATATTTTTCGTTGGGTTTGCTTATTTATGCGACACTCATAGCTTTTGTTCTTATAATGTCTGCTATTCGGGAGAAGAAGAGTTTTCCTTATAAAAATGTTTTTATGTTTATTTATCCTGTTGTTTACTTTTTTTCAATTTTTCAAACTTTAGCTCTATCGTTAACTTACTTCAACAGCAATCGCTACGATGATGTGATGACAAAGATTGATTACTGGCTGGTGGGTGTCAATCCTACCGTTTGGATAGAAAAATTTATTAGTCCCGGAATAACTGAAATCATGTATATTCTCTACTTCTTTTATTTTCCTATGCCATTTTTTATTATCATTTACTTGATTCGTAATAACAGGCTGAAAGAGATTGAAGAGGCATTTTTACAATTCTTTATATGTTATTATAGCGCATATTTATGCTATTATTTCATTCCTGTTGAAGGCCCCAGATATTACTTAGAAGGGCTTCAGAAGGTTAGTTTGACAGGTTTATGGCTATCAGAACCGATAAGAAATTTTATTAATGCAGTGGAAACAAATAAGCTGGACTGCTTCCCTTCCCTTCATTCGGCAATAGTTACCGTTACAATGCTGATAACTTATAGGTATCATAAAAAATTGTTTTATTACTTGCTTTTACCTTCTGCCGGAATAATGATTTCGCTGATTTATTGCCGTTATCATTATCTGATTGACGCAATAGTCGGCTTCTTATGGGCAATTGCAAGTTTTTATTTAGGATCTGTCATGCACAAGAAATTATCTCATAAATTCTATTACCATTTCAAGGAAAATTAATGAAAAAGCTCATCCAGTCTGCTGAATTTGATATAAAAGAAAAAAATACTTACATTATTTTGCTGAGTGCACCTGTATTATTATCGATTTGGTGGTATTTCGGAAGAGCTGTATCATTTACAAAAATGTTCCCTGAAGCTGTTCTAAAGCCGAATTTCGATTTTACTGCACACATTTTTCAATTCGCTATGTTCTTCGTCTTGATGTTTATCGTTCCAGTACTAACGCTTAAATTGATTTTTAAAGAGAAACTTTCCGATTATGGCTTTCAACGCGGAGATAAAAAATTCGGGCTTAGTTTCGTAGCTTTGGCAATTCCTTTAATCATCGCTCCTATCATATATTTTGCCGCTGATATGCCAGATATCCGATCAGAGTATCCGCTTGCAAAAATTCTTTTAACAAAACATGAATTTATATTTCAGTATGAAATTCTCTATGTTTTGTTCTATTATATAGCATGGGAGTTCTTTTTTCGCGGATTCATCCTATTTGGAGTTCAGAAACGTTTCGGTTCATTTAATGCAATCTTGATTCAGACTATTTCATCATGTCTGATTCATATTGGTAAACCTGCTGGAGAGACAATAGGAGCTATCATAGTAGGAATATTATTCGGAGTAATTGCTCTGAGAACACGCTCAATATGGTATGTATTGCTACTTCACGCAGCAATTGGTGTGCTTACAGATTTATTTGTAATTTTTAAATAAATTATTTTTGGCCAGGATTTTTCTTCCCATCTTTTAATTTAAATAAGATGGCAGCAAGTCTTGCATGACGTGTTTCTGTTTTTTTTGCACTTGTAATCCAAACCACATATTCTTTCTGGTTAGTATAGGAGAGCTTTTCAAAATAAAGCTTTTCCTGTTCGTTGGAATTTAGCAATAGAAGCAGATCTTCAGGGATTTCGATTTTACGCTCATCAAAGTCTTGTTCAAGTTCAATATGAACTATATCCCCAAAGGTTTTATTATTTTTTTTGCGAATATCTTTTAAAATTCCGATAACATGGGATCCGGTGCCCATATTCGCTAATGAGCCTCGATAAAACTCACCGTCAATAATGGCTTTAATTTTAACTTGTCCCCTTGTACCGAACATATCGAATGTATCAAAAGGAAATTCAATATACGCTGCATCCAGAGAGCCATTCTGAATAATTTCAGCATCAAAGGCTATCTTTTCCGAATTTATATTTCCTCTGTTATGGTTCGACAAAGATTTAATCACTTACCCTTCCATCATTAATCATTAACAATTAACCATTGATAATTATTTTTATTGCTTTTATCCGCTCCAGAACCGGTGGATGAGAGTAATTAAAAAATACGTACAAAGGATGAGGAAATAAATTTGATAAATTATTTTCAGTCAATTTTTTGAGTGAATCAATAAACTCCTCTTTCAGACCGGTTGATCGGACAGCAAATTCATCAGCTTCATATTCATGCTTGCGGGAAAGGGCATTCATAGCCGGTGCAAGTATAAACTCAATCGGTGAATAAAGTAATGCAAAAAATATCATTCCGGCATGAATTGGCTGCGAATACAGACCGAATGCGGCAAACAGATCCTGATTACTTATAAAAATTGATAATAAATATAACAAAATACCGGTGTGAATATATCCTATTATCATTCCGGTCAGAATATGCTTTTTCTTGTAATGTCCGACTTCATGAGCAAGAATCGCTAATAGTTCACCATGGGTGTGCTTTTCAATCAAAGTATCGTAAAGAACGATTCTCTTATTTTTACCAAATCCTGTAAAAAACGCATTGGACTTGGCTGATCGCTTTGAACCGTCCATCACAAAAATTTTCTTTAACGGAAATTTAACCTTATCAGCAAATTTGAAAATTGAGTCCTTTAATTCACCGTCTTCAAGAGGTGTAAATTTATTAAATAACGGCATAATCAGAGTGGGAGCTATATATTGCATTATCAATGAAACTACCGATAGAATAATCCACAAATATACCCATGAGTTCGCACCAAAACTATGAATCAAGTAGAGTACGAGCGAGAATATCGGGGCACCAATAACAATAGATAATAACAGCCCTTTCAGTGTATCCATCAGGAAAATTTTCCAGGTAGTTTTATTAAATCCGTATTTATTCTCAATTACAAACGTTGAATAAAGTGAAAAAGGTGAATTCAGAATACCACCCGCAGCAGCCAATATAGCTACAAAAATGAGGGCTTGGTAAATATAATTATCCGTAAAACTTTTTGCAATTGAATCAAGAAAACCAAAACCTCCGGCAAACCAAAATACTAATAATTGAATTAATGAAAAAGTAGAACTCACAAAGCCGAATCTTGTGTTTTCTTTAAGATATTTTTGTGATAAATCATATCTTTCATCGTTCCAAATTCCTTTGAAATCGTCCGGTAGTTCCGGCTTTATTGCTTTTAAATTAAGATTTTCACTTATAAGATCAAAGATAAATGAGATTATCAAAGTTAGAAGAATAATATAAAAATAGCTGTTATATTGCATAGTAAAATTATATAAATTGAAGATCGTCTTTAATTAAATGAATAAACGGAAATGTATGGATTTGATTGAAAAATATAAAAAAATAGTCAATTGGAAAACAGTCTTTACTCATATTATCTTATTTTTCTCAATTTCTCTCCCAATTTTTTCCAAAAGCATTCCTTTTTATCTTGAAGCCTCTGTTTACCGAGAAAGCCCGACTATCGGACGCTGGGAGCTATATTACTCTTTCCCTGATACTGCCATAAAATATATTCCAAATGAATTCGGGTATATCGGCAATATGAAAATTTCCATACAAATCAAGTCTGACAGCCTTCCTGAAATAAAAAAAGAATGGCTTCTAACAAATCAACTCATTAACCGACCTAATGATTTTGAGAATTTGTTAGTCGGGCAGATGAATTTCAGTATTCCAAATGGCAAATATACAGCTTATTTAAACATATCCGATGCCAATGACTCAAACACTCGAGACGGAGCACCAATCAAGCTAATTGTGCCAAAATTCCCCGATAATAAGCTCTGTATGAGCGATATAGAATTTTCATGTTTTATGATTGATCGAAACTCTGATACATCAAAGTTGAATGAAATGTTCGTCAAATGGGGTAAAACAATTATTCCTAACCCAACCGATGAATATAATTATCTAAATAAAAATTTGTTTATTTTTTACGAAATTTATAAACCTAAAAGTTGGGATAATAACGCTGTGGTTGCAGTTCATTCAATACTCGACGGAATGAAGAGAATTATTTATAAAGATACTCTGACAATAACGGACAGCAATTCAACTGTGCCACTTTTTTATATGTACAAACTTGATTCCTTCCCAACAGGTGTATATTTTTGTAAAACTCAACTCATAAAATTAAACGATGGGCTGATAGAGGATTCATGTTCAAAACTAAAGAAATTCTATTATACAAATCCATTTGTAAAATCCGTTAAAAATACATTGTATCAGGAATCCGAGAGTTTTGAACAGAGCGAATTTGCAAGTTTGACTCCAGAGCTGACCGATTTGGAGTTCAAAATGGCGTCGGTTATTGCGACTAAGGACGAAAAAGAAAGCTGGAATAATCTAAATGAAATTAAAGGAAAACAAAGATATTTGTATAAATTTTGGTTGATCCGCGACCCAAATCCGGATACTAAAATTAATGAAAAACGTGAAGAATTCCTGAGCTGCGTGGAAATGGCAAACATGCAATTTGCAGTATCTTTTAATAGACAAGGATGGAATACGGAGCGAGGACAAATTCTTCTGAAAATGGGAAAACCGACAAAACGTGATATTCACATAGCTACCCAAGGAAACCGAGCTTATGAAGAATGGTTCTATGCCGAAAAGTTCGGTGGTGTTTACTATTATTTCGTTGATAAATCTGGATTCAATAATTTCATTTTAGTTCATTCAACGGTACCCGGGGAAACTTATAATGCAAATTGGTATAATGATAATGTGCCAGAGAATGCACCACAAACAAGAGACAGAAATAATTCATCAATAAAATATTAATTCTTAAAAAGGTTATTTATGAAAATACGTTACAGGCTAATTTTTAGTTATTCAATTCTTACTTTTATTATCTGTTGCTTTTGCTATTTTGGCAATGATTCCATGTCAAAAATGAATGAAAGCAGTCAAAAAACATTCCTTGACAAATATCCAAAAGTTATTTGGTGTTATCAAATTGACGAACAATTAAATATCGCAGCAAGATCATTTAGAAATGCGATACTTACCGACGATAATAAAATTGTAAGTGAGCAAATTACAAGATCCATCAAAACATCAGATACTATTAATATTCTGATTGATTCTCTGAATGCACATGTTAAAAGTGGAACAGGAAAAATATTATTCAATAAACTTTTAACTGCTTTACCTGCTTATAAGGAATCCAAAGATAAACTGTTAGGATTGATCAAAACAAATAAGAATAAAGATGCTTTGGATTTTCTTTTCGGGGATATGCGTAAAACTCAAAATGCGCTGTTTGATGCGATAGGTGAACTATTAAGGCATCAGAATGACTCTTTTAAGGAAACCGCAACTAATACCGAAACTGTTTTTATAGCATCGCGAAATGAAAATTATCTTTATGCCAGCCTTGCTTTTCTATTTGCTGTTTTTATTGGAATTTGGATTACCAGATCAATAATGAAACCGGTAAATCAGGCTTTAGATGCAGCTAATGGTATATCAAGAGGCAATTTGGATGTAAATCTTGAATCCAAAAGTAAAGATGAATTCGGAAATCTTATTAGAGCAATGAAAACCATGACTGATAAAATCAAGAACATGGTTGAAGATACTGATTTGTTAGCTCATGCTGCGGCTGATGGCAATCTCAGCAAACGAGCTGATGCAGATAAACATGAAGGTGAGTATAAAAAAATAATTTCCGGCTTCAATCTTGCCTTGGATAATATCGTAAATCCTTTGAATATGGCTGCCGATTACCTTGAGAAAATTTCAGACGGCAATATTCCTCCCCGTATATCAGAAGATTTGAAAGGAGATTTCGGCAAAATCGTAAAAAGTTTAAACCATAGTATATATGCAATTAATTTACTTGTTACCGATGCCAAATTCCTTGCTAAATCCGCAGCCGAAGGTAATCTTGCCGCAAGAGCTGATGAATCTCAACATAGAGGTGAATTCCGGGAAATTATCGAAGGTGTAAATCAAACTTTACATCACGTAATTGCACCTCTTAATGTAACTGCATCTTACCTTGAGAATATCTCCAAGGGCAAAATTCCACCTAAAATTACTAAAGAATATAAAGGTGATTTCAATGCCATGAAAAATCATTTAAATACCTGCATTGATGCAATTAATTCACTTGTAACCGATGCAAATAAACTTGCTGTTGATGCACAATATGGAAAACTTCGCAGCCGGGTTGATGTTTCCGGTCATCAGGGTGATTTCCGTTTAATTATCGAAGGTGTTAACAGAACTTTAGATTCTATGGTTAGATTGATTGATAATCTTCCTATTCCAGCTATGGCTATTGATACTGAATATAATATAGTTTATATGAATGAAATCGGAGCTTCACTTGGTAATGTCAAAGCAAGTTCTTTAGAAAACACTAAATGTTTTGATTTCTTTAAAACTTCTGATTGCAAAACAGATAATTGTGCCTGTTTCAAATCTATGAAAATTAATAATGCAGCCAATTCATCTACTGATGCTCACCCTGGTAATTATAATCTTGATATTGATTATTCAGCAATTCCAATTAATGATGAGAATAATAATGTGATTGGAGCTTTTGAAGTAGTTATGGATCAAACCGCAATTCGCGCAACTCTCAAAAAGGCTGAGAAAATTTCGGAATATCAGGCTTCAGAAGCTGATAATCTTGTTAAAACACTTGAAAAAGTTTCCAAAGGCGATTTATCCATTTCTCTCAAAACTGCCGATTCTGACAACGATACCAAAGATTCTGCTAAATTGTTTTCACACATTTATTCTGCCGTAGATTCTACAGTTTCAAGTATAAAATCTCTTGCAATTGACGTTAATACTCTTATAGTTTCTGCAAGTGATGGACAATTATCAACCAGAGCTGATGCAAACAAACACTTGGGTGAATATAGAAGAATAATTGAAGGTATTAATCAGACCCTTGATGCCGTTATCAATCCTTTAAATATGGCTGCCGATTATGTTGCACAAATATCTAAAGGTAATATTCCTGCCAAAATTACCGATGAATACAAAGGTGATTTTAATATTTTAAAAAATAATCTAAATATTTGTATTGACGCTATCAATGCACTCGTTAGCGATTCGATGATGTTAGCCAAATATGCGGCTGACGGCAAACTTGATACTCGTGCCGATTCAAGTAAGCATGGCGGCGATTTCCGTGCAATAATCGAAGGTGTTAATCAAACATTGGACAACGTTATCGGGCCTCTGAATATGGCTGCCGAATATGTTGACAGAATTTCCAAGGGTGATATTCCTACCAAAATATCCGCAAGCTATAAAGGTGATTTTAATGAAATAAAAAATAATTTAAATACATGTATTGACGCAATAAATCTCCTTGTAAATGACACCGCTTTGTTAGTCGATTCAGCAATCGAAGGCAAACTTGATTATCGTGCAGAAACAATTCGACATAATGGAGAATTCCGAAAAATTATTGATGGATTCAATCAAACTCTTAACGCTGTGATTGATCCAATTAACGAAGCCCGGAATGTTCTTTCAATCATGGCAACCGGTGATCTTACTGCCCAAATGCAAGGTTACTATCAAGGCGATCATAAAAAATTAGTCGATAGCATTAATTCCTTAGCCTATTCATTATCTCATTTAATTGCACAAGTTTTAGAATCTGCAAGCACTTCGGCAATGGCAGCCGGTGAAATTTCTCAAGCCGCCGAATCTATGGCTGCCGCTTCGGCAGAGCAATCAGCACAAGCTGATGATGTTGCTACCGCAGTCGAAGAAATGTCCCGTACTGTCACTGAAAATGCTTTTAGTGCTGGTAAAACCGCCGATGTTGCCAACAAGAACCGCCAAATAGCTACAGAAGGAGGAACTGTTGTCTCTCAAACTATTGATAAAATGAAAGATATTGCCGAAGTTGTAAAAACATCGGCAGCCAATATCCAAAAGTTAGGTGAATCGAGCAAACAAATCGGTGAGATTATTTCTGTTATCAATGACATTGCCGATCAAACCAATCTTTTAGCTTTAAATGCAGCAATTGAAGCAGCACGCGCTGGTGAGCAAGGTCGTGGGTTTGCCGTTGTTGCCGATGAAGTTAGGAAACTTGCCGAACGTACAACTAATGCCACCAAACAGATTTCTTCGATGATCAAAAGTATTCAAAGCGAAACTTATCAATCAGTTGAATTTATGACTAAAGGAAATCTTGAAGTTAATAAAGGAATTAAATTAGCCGATAGTGCCGGTGCCGCCCTCAAAGAGATTGTTGGTTCGTCACAGGATTTATTAGATATGATTAATCAGATCGCCGCAGCTTCCGAACAGCAATCTTCGACAAGCGAACAGATTTCCAAAAATGTTGTCGCTATTTCTAAAGTTTCAAGCGATTCAACCAAGCAAATCGAAGAAATTGCTCATGCTGCCGAAGACCTGACTGAACTTACCGTAAATTTACAAAAAGTTGTTCAGCAATTTAAAATTGAAGTTGACACTGATGTTAATAATTCTTTTATGCTCTCCTCTGCACGAAAAGAATTATCGAAGGATAATAAAAAACTGACAAGCGGAAGAAGAAGCAATTTTTAGTTATGAGTTTTGAGTTATGAGTGAAGAATTTGGAATGAAGAATTAAGAATATTGACTAATAAATTAGAAAAGGTGGGCATAATGTTCACCTTTTTTTCGTTAATTCTCTCCTTAATTAATGAAACAGTGATATTTAGAGCGGAGTTAAGATTCTATCTTAACCCCAAATATTTCATTAGGCAAGTGAAAATCCCCCTACCCCCTTTTTCAAAGAGGGATTTAACTAAATTGAGGCCATCTCAAAAGCCTCATTTCTGTCATTCCTGCGAATGCAGGAATCCCCTAATGTGGCACTGGAAGGAGATCCCTGCATACGCAGGAATGACATTTTTGTTAAGTATGTGGCTTTTGAGACAGCCTCCTACACCAATATTTAGATTAATACGAACCTTCTAATGATTAATCTGGGTTTAATGTCAGTTTAATTTGTTAATTCTATCCAACTTTTTATAAAAATAAGGAAATATTATTATTTATATTGATTCTTTCCGAATGAATCAAGTAAATCCAAGGATTCGATCCGTTGCTGGGACAGAAATTCATTAATATCGCCAATATATTCTTTTATTTTCCCTTTTTTAAACTCAATAGTTTTGCTTGTTAAACCCTGCAAAAAGTCTCTGTCATGTGAAACTATGATTAAAGTCCCTTGAAAATCCAGTAGAGCATTCTTAAGAACATCTTTCGATATCATATCAAAGTGATTTGTAGGTTCGTCAAGGATTAACACATTGACAGGTTGGAAAAGCAATTTGCAAAGACTTAAACGAGATTTTTCGCCTCCCGAAAGAACGCCGACCTTCTTATCAACTGCCGATCCACTAAATAAAAAGCCCCCGAGAATCGAACGAATTCGCTTCCTCATATCACCTTGAGCAACTCTGTCGATGGTTTCAAAGACAGAAGATTCGGGATCAAGAGATTCTGCCTGATGCTGCGAAAAATAACCAAGATCAAAATTAGTGCCGGACTCCAAAGTTCCATCGAAATCTAAGATGCCCGCTAATATCTTGGATAAAGTAGATTTTCCTTCGCCATTCTTGCCAACAAAGCAAATTTTCTCACCGCGCTCAATTGAAAATTCAATATTATTTAAAATCAGTTTCTCATCATATCTTTTGCTGAGATTTTTCGTTTCAAAAATCAATCTTGAGGAGCGTGGTGGCTCAGGAAAACTAAAACGCATTTTGGATAAATCTTCTTCTTCCACTTCAATTAAATCCATCTTCTCAATTTGCTTAACTCTTGATTGAGTGCGCGATGCAAAAGATGCTTTAGCTTTAAATCTTTCAATAAATCGTTCCTGCTGGGCAATCTGCTTCTGCTGATTATTATAAGCAGCTAACTGCAATTCCTTATGGGCAACCCTTTCGACAACAAATTTTGAATATGGATAAGGCATATCATAAAGCTTGCCAAGCGAAAACTCAATTGTGCGATTTGTTATATTATCAAGAAATCTTTTATCATGCGATACAATCATAATCGCACCCTGATAAGTTTTCAAAAATACTTCCAACCAGCGGATAGACTCAATATCGAGGTGATTTGTCGGCTCATCGAGTAAAATCAAATCATTATGTGTCAAAAGAATCTTTGCCAGATGCACTCGCATTTGCCAACCACCGCTTAATTCATTCATTCCTCTTGAAAATTCGGCGCGTTCAAACCCCAAACCAATCAGCACCTTTTCGATTTCAGCTTCAATAGATTGACCACCCAGATGATGAAAAACCTCACTTGCTTCGCTAAGTCTTTCAATAATTTTCATGTAATCATCGGATTCATAATCTGTACGTTCTTCCAACTGACGAGAGTACTCATTAATTTCATTTTCCAGTTTTTTAATGTTTTCCAGTGCACTTTCTGTTTCATCATAGACAGATTTAAATGAATTGGTTTTTAATTCCTGAGGCAAGTAACCGATTTTATAATCGTTGGGTAAATTAATCTTTCCACTTTCGGGTGATTCCAAGCCATAAATAAGTTTCAGCATTGTCGATTTACCAGTACCGTTTCGACCAATCAAGCCAATTCGATCTCCCTCGCCAACTGCGATAGAAACATTGTCAAACAAATAGCGGCCACCGAAGTGGATAGAAATATTTTGTATATTCAGCATAATGAATTTTCAGAGTGTCTTAATAAAAAGGTACAAAAATAGCTAATTTTTACTTAATGGAAAAGGAATTAATTTGGAGGTATGGGATTTACTATCAACTTTATCATTTTATAGCTTTCAACCTTTCACTTGTTTGATAAGCAAAATGCGAAGATAGTGTTGTTTTAAATTTTATTAGAATCATTTGAAATAAATTATTTCAATCATTCGTCAAAATTCTTTCGAAAATAATTTTGAAATTTTTATGTATCCATCACCAATATTAAACCAGTTCGAGCAGCTTCCAGATATTTATCAGCAAGATGTTAAAGATTTTATAGAATTTTTATACTTTAAAGCAAATCTAAATAAAATTGAGCCAAAACACTCACACGAGGTGGTTTAGGGAGTTTAAAATGTCTAATTCATATTGCTGATGATTTTGATGAGCATCTCGAAGAATTTAAGGAATATATGTGATGAATTTATTAATGGACACTCATGTATTGCTTTGGTGGTTGGAATGGGACAAAAAACTCAGTAAAAATGCAATTGATATGATAGAAGATGTTAGAAATAATCTTTTTGTTAGTATTGCAAGTTTATGGGAAATTTCAATAAATTAACTCTGAATATTCCTTTAATCCAATTACAATCTCATTTAAAACAAAAGAGCATTGATATACTACCTATTGTTTTCGGAGATATAATTGTAAATTCACAACTCGAAAATCATCATAATGACCCTTTTGACCGGATAATCATATCTCAGTCAATAAATAATGGCTATGATATAAGATATTGTTGATTGAAAAATAATTCGTATATTTGTAATTACAGATGATACAGAAATGAGAAAAGATGGAAAATACGGTTAAGCAAATAATTGAAAAGATACTTTCATTGCCACTATCAAGGCAAAAAGCGATTCAAGAACAACTTAATCAACACCTTAACAATGAGCAAAAGGTTGAATCAACTTT
>JAPLFL010000037.1 GCA_026390695.1 Candidatus Kapaibacterium sp.
AATTTGTAATTTCAAAATGATCAAGCATCCCGTTTGGAAGCATATATTTTATTATTTCTTTACTCATCTGTTCCCTTATTTGTTAATTTATACTTTACAAAAATAACTCTTAATCCCCAAAAATTTGACATGACCCATAATTTTTTTTACCTGATGAGAATCAATATCTTCTTTATGGTATCCAAGAACTAATGGAAAGCCTATCATATCCGCACCTGCGGCAACGATCATTTCTGCTTCCGATAAATTTTTTATTCCTGCTATTTGTATTAGACTCATAATGAATTAAATAATTAAAAATATGATTTTAAAACGAATTATTTATTATATTTGTTGTGTATCAATTAATAGATGATGTAAAATTAGGTAAAAATGATTCAAAAAATAAAAGTTCTTATTGTTGACGATCAGGCATTAATTCTTGATATACTATCCAAGGGATTAAATCAGGACCCCAGTATAGAAGTTGTTGGGACAGCCACTGATGGTTACTTAGCTCTAAATCAGGTAAACCGGTTAAATCCCGATGTAATCGTTTTGGATATGGAAATGCCAAGAATGAATGGTATTCAATTTCTACATAATCTAATGCCTGTCAATCCTATTCCAACAATCGTTCTCAGTGCCTTAACTCAAAATGATTCCAAGATTACCGATGATGCTTTCGAAGCCGGTGCTGTGGACTTTTTGGCAAAACCGAGTGGAGGAGCAAACGCATTGCGGGGATTACTTATTCAGCTTTATACAAAAATAAAAATAGCTGCTACTCAGGATGTTAAACATTTTAAAAAACCAAGGGAATCTTACAGATTACCTCCTAATTCATTAGACCGACAAGCAAAATCGAATAAAATCGTACTTGGAATGGGAGCTTATGAAATTTCTACTCAGGTTGGGAAATTTTTAAAAATTTTCGCTCTTGGCTCCTGCATCGGACTTTCATTTTTTTGTCCACCTATGAATATTTGTGCTTTAGCTCATATTGCTTTACCAAATTCGTCAATCGACGGAATCAAAGCTGATAAATTACCCGGATATTTTGCAGATACTGCTATAGTTACAATGCTGGATCAATTAAATAAAATGGGATGTTCGAATAGGCAACTTATCGCAAAGATTGCAGGTGGTGCTAAAACAAGAATTGAAATAGGGGATTATTTTGGAATCGGGCAACGGAACATCTTGGCTGTGAAAGCAGGGCTTTTGAAAAAGGGCATAAAAATTGCAGCAGAAGATGTGGGTGGTAATATTTCAAGGACAGTTTCAATTGAAGTTGGAAAAACAAAAATGGATCTGTATTATCCAGAAAAAGGGAATTGGGAAATATGATAATTAACAGATTATACCATATTTAAATTTTTTATTATTGAATTAGAATTATGGACGAGAATAAATTATCAATCGACGAACTTAAAAAACTTGCATCGTTTATAGCAGATGAGATGGAAAAACGTCATAGTGCCGAATTAACACCTAAATGGGAGGGTGGTTCTATTTTCTTTTTACCTAAAAATTCGGATATTAAAGATCACGAATTACCTATTGATACTCTTTTGCATAAAATTGTAATGATGCGTGATAATCTCCGTGTACTTGAGCAGCAGATAAACTCGAACGAAACCCTGACTGAAGGCGAAAAAATCAAATTCCAAGGTTATATAACCAAGTGCTATGGCTCTCTTACTTCATTTAATTTTTTGTTTTATCATGAGGACGATAAATTCAGTTCTAAGAAAAAGTAAAGTTAATTATTAATTAAAGAAGTTTTACACTTTGGCATAATAAACATTTTGCTTATAATTATGTAACTTTTATTATAAAAAATTGTTTCTAATATATGAAATAGTTCCTTCTAATGTGAACTATATTTCGGATTTAAATATTGTTGGTCTATGATACAAAAAACCTACACATTATATAAAAATTTTAGAGTTTTTTCCTTTGAGAAAAGCTTGATGTTTTTTATATATTTATTCTTTCTTGGCTTTGCTTGCACTTTATCTGCGGCTCCCTTTCTAAAAAGTGATAAAGAGATTATTTCGTTTTCTAACGTCGATGGATCAACTCAAACTTTTAAACCTATAAATATTTCAACCACCACTTCATCAGCCACTATAAAAGTTGATTCCTTGGTCTTTTCGAGAAAAGATTTGAATATGACAAGTTATAATAACTGGAACAATGAACCGATGATAAATTATGCCTCACGGTCATTCTCTATCAGCTACACAGCCTCCGAACCATTCAAGAAAGATACTAATTATTTATATATACATTATCGCGTTAAACTTAAATCATCGGATTCTCTTTCAGAATCAATTAAAATTGCAGTGATTGCCACTTCAATCAGACGTGATTATTCTTTTAATATGCCAGCCATTTCAGTTAAAACCGGTGATAGCTTTTATCTGCCATTTATAACCGAAACTCAAATTGAAAATAATTTTATCAAACAAATCACATCAACAATTAGTTTCGATGCATCGATTTTGAAATGTATCGATGGCGATGCAAAAATGATTTCTCAAATAGAAAACGGGATTTCATCTGTCACTTTTACAAAACCTATTATTTATTCCGGAATCAAGTCCGAGAATAGTTATTTTAATAAAGGGGATACTCTGTATTCACTGAAAATGCAATCTGCTCTTGGTTCGGTCGTTTCTTCAAAAATTATAAGAAACGAATCATTTTTCAATCCTTACGGTTCCGGTGATAACTTACATCTTCACCTTTTGGCGGATACCGGAAAAGTAACTTTAAGCGATGTTTTCTATGATGCCAACGGTTTTCCACGATTAATAATTGAAAATAATCCTGATATATTAATTAAAATTGATAATCCTATTGTTTCCGGTTCAAGTTTTATGCTATCAGTTACTATAAATTCCGATGCTGTTCTGAATTTTTATAATATCAATGGAGATGAATTATTGTCCCAGTCTTTGAAAGCTCCGATGAATGAGAATAAATTGACTTATAATACAAATAAATTTAAGGCAAATTCTCTGATTTTCGCTAAAATCTCAACTCTAAATAAATTTGTTAGCACTATGTTTATCATTCAGTAACTATACCTGAACTTGAGAATACTCCGTCAAATTTTCCTTTGTCTTTTATTGTTAATAACGGCTATACCTGCCATTAGCGAATCGTTCGAGATTGGTGGAGGTTGGAATTATAAGCTCACAAGTTGGATGGCAAACAATAAAAGTTTTGTTATTGCTCCTAATGTTAATAAAAAAATAACTTTCACAAGTTCATTCAATAGCGAGAGTATAAGTGGCTTTTTCGCTTCAGTCCAATCTTCAGATTTATTTTGGAATTTTTTAGGGTTTGGCGGACGAGTTGGGTTATTTACAAATAAGTACTTTTTCAATTCTTTTGCCAACGAGCAAATCCCAATTTTTTATCAAGAGCAATATATTAACGCCACAATCAGTCACAGAGTAAGTTTTGACTTTCGGGAAATGACAGGAAATTTATATCTTATTTGTTCTCCTTTCAACTTTTTTCAGATACAGTTCGGGCCTAATTTCGGATTAAGGCGATCGGTATCAACCCTTTATAGTCAACAGATAGTTGCTCCAACCGGACTGAAATTTATAGGCCCTTATAATAGTTCCGATAGCAGCCCACTTACTAATATTACTAATTTACGTTTAGGTCTTAACACAAGATTGTCTTTTCCACTAAAACTAAGATTTATCAGATTTAGCCCCGAAATTGGCGGATATTATATGTTTAATAAAGTTGAAGGAAGTTTAAGTAACGACTATCAGGCATATATTGGCGCTAATGTAGCAATAAATATTCTGGAAAAAAATATTGAGAGAATTATTCTGAGGGATACTGTAATAACTCGTGATACAAATGAAGTAATGAAAACCAATATTAAAGAATCAAGGGTTTTATTTGTTGAGCGCAAGATTTTAGATACAAGTTTTAACACTTTTAGCCGAACAATTATTCATGAAAGATATGAGCTTGAAAATCCAAAACCTGCCGCCGTATTGAACGGAGAACTTAAAACTACATTTTTTGGTTCCGATTCGATTGAATCTTCAAGCACCGAACTTGAATTGGAATCAACCATAATGCATTTTCTATCATATAAAAAATTAAAAAAAACATTGTTAGAAAAAGATGAGAAACGTGATACTCTGAATAAAGTAATTATTCCTAAAATACGTTTTTATCCGAATGTAGTGGCTGAGGCAGGCATTAAATTATGGTCAATTGATATTTATTATTCCGATAAAAAGATAAAATCATTCTCCGGTTATGGAACGATTCCGCAGTACATTGACTGGCAACCTGATAATGAGCTGCTTAAACAATTTACAAACGGATTGTCTTTTCAATATTACTTCAATATAACAGACAATGAAAATCAGGATGCATCAGCCGCCAGCGGACGAATATCATTTAAAGCCAAACAAGCAACTTTTAGATTTAACCATGAATATTTCTTCGTAATTGATGAAAAATCACTTAAAGACAATAATTTCTGTGATTTGTTCTTTAAGAAATTTAAAAATCTGAAATTGACTTATATAGATTTTGGATTTGATTCTGAAAAAGTTCTGACAAAACTTCAGAATAATTTTCAGTTTAAAATTGCAAAGTGGATTGAGGTACCCAAATTGATAATTGAGAATAAATCCTTAATAACTTTAATAAATGAACAGAAAATATCTTCCTATATTTTAATTCGCTCTAATATTCTGCCCGAAGGAATGTGAAATAAGTAACTTTAATTAATGCAGAATGCAGAATGATTGGAATCGTTATTCATGGCTTTAATTCTTCTTTCTTCCATTTTGCATTCTTAATTTTACATTATACATTAATCACCACTCCTTAGCTTTAAAACTCTCCCTATTAACAATTCTTGCACTTTCACCGGTTGCTTTTATCAAGTAAAACCCTTTTTTGGCTGCAAATCTATCTGCTGCTGAATCAACGTTAATATAAGCCATAGCTCCGATTACTTTTTTTGTCCCATATTCAGGAAATACTTCTTTAAAGTCTTGCATATCCTCAATAAAATCATTGACATCCTCTATGCCAAGAGTTGTTTTGACTTCAACAACAACCATTTCACTGCCATTAATTGCAAAAATATCGAATTCATAATCTTTTTCGTTAAAGTTTGTTTTTATTCGTGTGTAGGTGCGATTTACCTCAATATTTTTTGCCCGAAGCATTTCAATCAACTTACCTTCAACTAAAGATTCAACAAATTTACTCCATCTTTTCTCAGATTGGTCGAGTTTAGCAGTCAACTTATCAACATTTATAGTTGTTTCCTTAATCTTTGTATCTGTAGCTTGAAATTTCGCATCTGTGGCTTGGAATTTCGCATCTGTGGCTTGAAACATAGCCCAGACCTTTTCAAAGTTGAGTTGTTCTGTGGAGGCTGTATATTCCTGCATTTCAATAATCCAAATATTTTCCAAAAACAATATAGACGAAGTATTTTTCCAATTATTTTACTTCTCCCACATCTTATCAGGACAGTTCTTCAATGCAGAATTTATAATGCAAAATGAAGAATGATTGGAATCGTTATTCATGGCTTTAATTCTTCTTTCTTCCATTTTGCATTCTTAATTTTACATTTTGCATTGATTAAAGCTCTTCAGCAGGCTGCCGAATGGAGCATAATCAATATTAAATAAAAATAAACCTCGCATTCTACTTTCTATCTTTCTACTTTTCTACCTTCTATTTTTCTATAACCGGTCATGTATTTTGAAGTATTTCTGCCAAGTTCCGATTTCGTCCTGTATGTAGCTCATTTCCATTCTGGTATAAAATTATTTCGATTGATTCCATTCTTCTACGTTTATATCTGCTTGCTTCAATAGATTGTGAAGTAAGGCAACACCTACTTCTTTTGAATGAGGATTTGGTAAAATTAACCTTATTTTATTTTTCAGCATGAATGAATGATTTCCACCCGGATACGGCCCAATAAAACCAAATTTATGTAAAATTTTAATAAAATCTTTTCTTGAAACAGGCGATAAATGCGGCATTATACCAATTCCTCAACCTGTTGATAAAAAGAAATTCCATTTAATTCTGGAATTTCCAAATTATTCTTTAAGCTGACTATCAGCCAGCTCTCAATTGATTCAATAAGATTCCGACGACATTCCTCAAATGTTGAACCTGAAGCCCAAAGTCCTTTTAAGGATGGAATGTCTGCATAGAAAGGGTATTCATCTTCAATTATTGAGTAATTTGCCTCATTTATAGCGGCATTAATATATTCGTTTATCATTTTACCTCCAAAAAAAAGTAAAGACGAAGCATTTTTTCAATTATTTTATGCACTTTATTTCCCTGAGAAATATCCCAAGATTTTCAAGAAAATTGCTAATAATATTAATACTTGTATAAATTATTCAAAAAACGAAAGAAGGAATGAGCTGAAAACTGGGGAGAAGAGACAGCTCGTTTGGATTTTAATGAAAAAAATAACTTATTTAAATTTTTCAAAACTTTATTCTGGAAACAGGTTCAAATCTTATAATTTTACTACAGGATCCCTATATTCTTTTTTTATGAATAAAAAAACTCTGTTCATTAATACTAATAATTACATTTTTTATCAATATATCTATTTCAATTCTTATTTATCAAGGGACAGAGTTTCTCCCGCCAGTTGGAAAGCTGAAGGGAGGGAAAAATTCCTTAGTACAATGTAGTATCTTTAATTATTAACTCTAAGTTAAAGTGGTTCGAATCGATTGATATCGGACAATAAACATCTGTGCTATTTTTTTCTCCTGGTTTTAAGACAACCTTATAACTAATATAGCTGACATAGGAATCAATACATAAATAATATAGATTTTTCCCTGATTCAGAATGTCTGGACTCTTCATTCATGGCTTTAATTCTTCTTTCTTCCATTTTGCATTGATTAAAGCTCTTCAGCAGGCTGCCGAATGGGGCATAGTCATATTGAGCTGTGATAAGCGGCACTGTGGAGGTTTTCTGCACAATACTTCTTACATTGCCAAGGTGGTAAATGGAACTTTACATAGCTTAATATATTATAAGGGTATCCCTTTTGCATAAAGTAATTCCGGGTCGAAGTCAACTCCATTTGAAAACTCAAGTGTGTCGATTGCAATGTGTGCTGATTTGAAAATTATAGGATTTTTAAGTTCACGAAATATCCCTTTTTCTAAATATGGCTTAATGTCAAATAATTTTACTTCTTTTGTGTCGAACTTCAATTTAACAAGGAAGTTGTCCAAACACTCCACTTCAATAACTTTTGGATACATTGTTCACCTACCTTAATGCTTCGATATGTTGAGGGGCTTCAGCATTCATTACAAGTTCCCAATTTGCAATAAGTTCGTCTTGATGCAGTTCAGCCCATGCAAGGATTAGTTTATTATGTTTTTTTGATAAATTACTATTGATTATTTCACAAGTCCTAATATCTACAGTTGCATCAAGTCCTTGATAACTCGCATGGAAATGAGGTGGATTATGCTCATCTGGAGCAAAGAACATCCTGATTATTATTCCATAAAACATTGAAATTGAAGGCATTAAGAACTCCTATATATTTTAAAAGTGTTAAGACGAAATAAATTATTGAATATTTTATCAATTATAATCCGAATGTATTTACACTACGTTCGAAGAAAAAAAGAAAACGAACTAAAAACTTGCAATTAGATTTCGATAAAAAATTTCCAATCCAAAATCTTTACAATTAAATTTAAAACAAAAGCTAATCAACCGAAAAATTTAGTCTTTTATAAGATTAGTTTTCACAATAAAGTTCAAAATACTATATTCCAAAGGAGTTTCAATTGCTATAATTATTATGAAAAGATGAATAAAGCAAGTGTTTATCAGAAACAAAGCTGATTTTATGCGTTTCAACAGCGGAAATACCAATTTCAACTACTTTAAAGACATTTCCACGGAGTTTAAAGACATTTCCACGGAGTTTAAAGACATTTCCACGGAGTTTAAAGACTCTTCCACGATGTTTAAAGACATTTCCACGGAGTTTAAAGACTCTTCCGCGATGTTTAAAGACATTTCCACGACGTTTAAACGGACAAGCACGACGATGGAAATAAAAGTATCACCAATAGAAAAGTACATGCTGAACAAGACAAATCCAAAAAAGTAGCAGAAAGCAGGAATTTGTCTTCGGAAAGCTGCCAAAAGGTAGGTACCTTTTGGCAATTTTCTTATAACAAAAGAAAAAAGGTAGCTACCTTTTCGTGTTTTTCCGATTACAGAAATGAAAAGTTAAGTACCTTTTGCCAATTTTCCTGAGAAATATTCCAAGAATCCCAAGGAAATTGCTAAGAATCCAGATACTCAGTTAAATTTTACAAAAAACGAAAAAAGAAGGAGCTGAAAACTGGGGAGGTAGGTTTTCTTCAATGTAGAATGTAAAATGCAAAATGTAGAATGTCTGGAAACTTCATTCATTGCTTTCATTCTTCTTTCTTCCATTTTACATCCTTAATTTTACATTCTGCAATGATTAAAGCTCTTCAGCAGGCTGCCGAATGGGGCATAATCAATATAAAATAAAAATAAACCTCGCATTCTACTTTCTATCTTTCTACTTTTCTACCTTCTATTCTTCTATAACCGCTCATTCCCATTTTTCCACCCGCTCCGAATATGTTGTACTCGATAGCAAATAAACAGTATCAGGTGATATATCAAGCTCATTAAACCATGTTAATACACCATCTACTAACTTAACTTTATTAAAAAGTTCTGGATTCCTCAATTTCCTAAAATCACCTTTATCTAAAAACTGAGTTAAATCAAAAACTCCTTTTTTATTATCTTGAAAATGAATATCAAATTTATAATTTTCTATAATTTCAAAGCTTTTTATTCTTGGATGCATTTCGAATTCCTATTTAAGTGGTTCTATACGATAAGGAGTTTCTCCATTGACTGCTAAATCCCAATCAGCTATTATTTCCTCCTCATGAATATTAAACCATGCCTTTACTAATTCAAGTTTCTTCGTTGGCAATTTACCTTCAATCAATTCACAATCAGGGATTGAAATTACTGAGTATTCCCCTTGATACTTGATATGAAGATGAGGTTTGTGATGTTCGAGATTATCGAATGAATAAAGGTAAATTACTAATCCATAAAACATCGAAATTGAAGGCATAAAGAACTCCAAATTATTTTCCAAAAAAGTATAGACGAAGCATTTTTTCAATTATTTTATGCACTTTATTTCCCTGAGAAATATCTCAAGATTTTCAAGAAAATTGCTAATAATATTAATACTTGTATAAATTATTCAAAGCACGAAAGAAGGAACGAGCTGAAAACTGGAGAGAAGGTTTCATCTCTAAATAAAAATATTAGAGGGAAAAATGTGATTAGGAAAATGATAATAAAGTTTAACAAAAATTCAGTATTCTAATAATTGGATTTTTCAAATTAATAATTTGTATGAGAAAATTAGTTTACCATCTTCTTCCCAATTGCAAAGTTATTATATGAGTATTCCTTAATTAACAGTTGACCATTATTCAACTATTTTCATTTCGACCCGACGATTGATTGCTCTGGCTTCATCAGTTTTTTCATTTTTCAGTGGTTTTTTCAATCCATAGCCTATTGTTTGAATCCTATCAGCATCTACCCCATTACTAACCAAATATTCTTTTACGGATTTAGCGCGGTTGCCTGATAACTTATCATTATAATCAGCAGAACCCTGATCGTCGGTATGGCCTTCGAGCCTGATTTTAACTGAAGTATTATCTTTTAAGAAATCAATCACCCGATTCAGTTCAGGAATGGATTCGTTCTGCAATGTTGATTTATCAAAATCAAAAAATATCAATAAACGAGTATTGCCACCCGAAATTGGTGATAGATAAATATCTTTTGTTTGCTCTTTTCCTTTATCCGATTTTGGAATTTCATATTTCTCGCTAAAGAACAAATAATCCTTACGCAAGGCTGTGATCGAATATTTTCGTGCCTGCTGCAGGATTACGTAATATTCACCGGTATTATCATCTGATTTTAGATCGGCTACTTTCTTTCCTGTCGTTAAATCGGTAATGATAATATTTGCACCTAAAGGCTCATTAGTTTTTATGTCACGCACAACGCCATTAAGCATAAAAACCGCTTCCGAACTATATGGATTCGGTACGGCTTTATAAATATCTAAATTCCCACTACCACCGCTACGTGAAGAAGAGAAGTAGGCAATATCGGTATTGGGCATCGAATAATAATAAAACTCATCACCATCGGAATTGATCGGCTCTTTGGCATTTTTGGCTGGAGAAAAAGTATTCCCTTTAATTTTAGATATATATATATCAAAGCCACCATAGCCATTTGTCCGGTTCGATGAAAAAGAAAAATTATTATTGTCAACACCGATTACTGGCGTCATTTCATCAAATTCTGTGTTGATATTAGCACCGACATTAATTGCTTTTGACCATCCGGCAGAAGTTTTAGTAGCCATATAAATATCAGTTCCGCCATAGCCGCCTTCGCGGTCGCTTGCAAAAAATAATAAATTTCCGTCATTTGAGATCATTGGCTGCGATTCCCATTCTTCGGTATTGACATTTGGTCCTAAATTTTTTATATTAGTCCATTTGCCTTTAACTTTTTCTGCACTGTATAAATCAAGTCTTCCGAATCCTCCGACTTCATGCTCTGAAGCTGCAAAGACCATGAATTGCCCGTCGGATGTCAGAGAAACTGCTCCTATCTGGCTTCCGTCATTGACGCTTCCTCTGATTTGTACAGGTTCGCTCCAAGCATTAGCGTCTTTCTCTACGATATAGACCTGCTGTTTTCCACCCTTACGATCGGATGTAAAATAGATCATCCTTCCATTTTGAGTAATATTTGAGTTAAAATCATCTGCTGAAGAGTTGAATTCAACTGGAAAAACATCCACGTTTTGAGCTATTGCAGTGCCACAGTATAAAAGAACTGCTATGAGATATTTTATTGTTTTCATTTGATTTCCTTTTTATTTAGCTTTTGTAATCATCAACTTGATAATTCTTTTTTTCTTACAGCTGAAACCATAGTGCAACAGCAAATTGGAAGCTATTTAGAGTTTTATCTGTTGCTGTTAATGTCGGAGTCCCAAAAAGAATTCTTGAGTTATCAATACCTCCTAATTCATCATCAGTTAATTTTGTAGGCATTATTTGAAATCTTGCTTGTGGAACAAGAAATATTGTTTTAGTAATATTTACTTTATAACCAATACCCAACTCAAATCCAATTCTTGTTTTAACATTAGACAATGTTGAATTTACTGAAATAATTGTAGGTTTACCGGGTTGGTTGTAATAAAATCCGGGAGATAAAATTGACTCTGTTTCGGTTTGATCAAAATTTCCAATTGGAATTTGAACGAGTGGCCCGGCAATTATAAAAAGTTGATCTGTTAAATTATATCTGAGTTGAGCTGATAGGCCGAGATAAGAACCTGTATTTTCAAATTCCCTTTTAACTGTGGCGTCTGCTCTTTCTCCAAGTTCTGTGTAAGCATCGGCTATACCAGTATAATCATTTTTGAATTTCTTGTTATCATACGATAATTTTAATTGTAAACCAATTTGTTTGTTTAAATTAAAATCGGCAATAATGCTAAAAAATGGTGATAAACCGCTGCCATTGGCATAAGCATTATAAATTGACTTAGGTACAGGCGAACCCCAAGTCAAGGTCTGAGAAAACATATTATAATTTAATCCTCCTTCTAATCCGATGATAAATGGGAAGGGTGTGCTCTCCTGTGCTTCATCAATAATATTCTTTTTAGGCTTACCGTGAGGTCTAAGCACGTCCTCTTGAGAAAAAGCTGCATTTATAGCCACTAAAAAAGCAAGTGACAGAACTAAGTATTTAAAGGTTTTCATTTATGGCCCTTAATATATTGAAAAAAAAAATTATCTAAATGAATACTAATTACTATCATCAAACACATTACTATTAAAAATCAAAAATGATTATAAATAATTAATAATTCATTACAAAATTACAAATAAATTGCAAATAATCCATATAAATTGTAATTTTGAATAACTTTTTTTTGAAAACGGATTGGAACCCGAATAATTTGGAATATTATATTCATTAAATACACAGGCGCTTACATTACAACTTTATGAACTTTCAATTTGAAACAATTATCATTGGTGCAGGGCCAGCGGGATTATTCACTGCTCTTAATTCCAAAATATCAGATAAAACTCTTATTTTAGAAAAGAACCAATCGGCTGGGAAAAAGCTACTTATGTCAGGGGCAGGCAGATGCAATTTAACACAATTTGGAAACATTCGCGATTTCTTTTCTCATTATGGCGACAATCATAGATTTTTAATTCCAGCTCTGAATGAATTTACCAATTACGATTTAATGAATTTTTTTAATAATCACGGACTTAAAACAATAAATATAAAAAGTAAAATATTTCCTGAAACAGAAAATTCCGAAGATGTTTTGGACATTCTTTTGCATGAATGTATGAAAAAGAAAGTGAAGATTAATTATGACGAATCAGTAAAAAGCATTGAATTAATTAATGATGGTTTTGCTATTAGCGCCAATAATTATGATTATATAAGCAAAAATCTTGTTATTGCAACTGGTGGCAAATCATATCCAACGAGCGGTTCCAATGGTGACGGATATCAATTTGCAAAAGCAACAGGACACACAGTAATCAAACCCAAACCGGCATTGACTCCTGTTTACATCTCTAATTACAAATTCAAAGAAATTTCAGGGATTTCTCTTGGAGAAAGGAAAATCACCGTTATGAGAGATAATCTAAAAATAAAAATTCATCAGGGTGATATTGGATTTACACATTGGGGGCTATCCGGTCCGGGAATTCTTGATTTATCCCGATTTATTGAAGCAAATGACGTATTGAAGATAAATTTAATTAATCAAAATCCTGAAATTTTCAGGGAAATGTTAAATGAAACTGCCATCACCGATGGTAAAAGGACTATTAAACGATTCCTGAAGAATTTTACTATACCAGAGAATCTGATAAAACTACTATTAGATCAAATGAATCTTGAAACTTCAGTTGCTATTTCAAGTATTAGTAAAATAATCAGAAACCGGCTTGTTGAAATATTTTGTGAATATCCATTCCATGTTCAAAGAACCGGAGATTTTAATATTGCTATGGTTACGGCAGGTGGAATTTCGTTAAAGGAAGTAAATCCAAAAACTATGGAATCGAAGTTGGTTAAAAATTTGTACTTTGTAGGTGAAGTACTTGATATTGACGGTGACACAGGAGGATTTAATCTTCAGGCGGCATTTTCAACGGCATTTCTGGCAGCGAAAAATTTAAGCTAATTCATTATTATTTTAACGGTGATCCCGGAATTTCAACCACGAAAGTCGTACCTTTACCTATTGTAGTTTCCTTTACATAAATTTTTCCTTTATGATAATCTTCAATTATTCTTTTACATAAACTCAATCCAAGCCCCCAACCACGTTTTTTGGTAGTATATCCTGGGTGGAAAATCTGACGTTTGGTTTTGATTGTCATTCCCTTTCCGGTGTCACGAACCGTAATAACAATCTTCTTACGAGAATGATAACCCAGATGGACAATCACTTTACCGCGCTTCTCCTCGATAGCTTCCGCAGCGTTTTTCAGTAAATTTTCGATAACCCATTGGAATAAATCAATATTTATATTTGCCATAATTCCAAGGTCTAATTCCCGAACAATATCAATTCTTTTGCCAAGATGAGGGAGTCGCTTTTCGAAGTAAACACAAGTTATTTCGATAAGCTGGGACAAATCCTCAACTTTCATTTCCGGCATTGATCCGATCTTTGAAAAGCGTGTGGCAATCATATTGAGTCGGCTGATATCACTCTGCATTTCCTTAACGGTTTCTTCAATATATTCGGCATTATCCTTGTTAATCCGAATAATTTCCAGCCAAGCCAAAATTGAGGACAGCGGCGTTCCTAACTGATGTGCCGCTTCTTTGGCCATACCTACCCAAACTTTAGATTCTTCATTCTTCTTAACTGAACTGAATCCAATATAACCTATAAAAATAAATGATGCGATTATAATTATCGAAATAAATGGCAGATAGCGCAGATAATCTATAAGTGAGGAATGGGAATAATATAATTTCATCAATATTCTTCCCTTGCTGTCATCGACGATAATCGGAGAATAGTTCCTACCCATCTCCCAGACTATCTTTTGCAGGTATTCGCGCTTTAGCTTCAAATTTAAAGAGGTATCGATATCAACATTTATCGAAAACTGCTCGAAAGGATAATTAGGGACATCATTTTCGTTTGTACTGATAACTGGAAATGAAATAGTCGGAGCAATCTCATCTAAAAAGAAGACGAAATCTTCCTGATTTTCCTCGGGTTCGGCATAATGTTTATAAATATCTGCATAAAATTTAATAATTTTTTGTTCGCGCCTGATAAGTTCATTAACCATATTCTGTGAATAAAGTATAACGATCAGAACACCACCGAATGCCAAAATCGTCATCAGCAGCTTGATTTGCCATTTCGACAAAGTGATGGTGAAAAAGCGTTCTAAAAATTTATTTTCAAAAAGATTCAATTAAAACTCATTTATTGCAAAATACAAAAATACGGAATTTTTTGTGACCCGATTCTATTTAATTTTTATTTAGTGCTAATAAACAAATTCCTAAAAGCTCAAGGATTTCTCAAACTTTTTAACTTATAAGGAAAGATATAATCATTGAAACCGATCGCAATTTTAAAATAATAATTTTCTCCATTCTCAAGAATTAAATCATATTCTATCAAACCGGATATTTTTTCTGAAGGCAAAATTTTCTTTTCCCTAAGATACTGATATTTATATTTATCCCGAATTTCTTCAAGTTCGCTGATTGAGCCGCTATAATGTACTTCATTGTTGATTGCATTGCCAACAACTGCACCTGTGACAGATTCTCTGTGCTCATCTTTATCCGGTTTGGAGATAGAGTTTATTGCAATGTCTGCCGCTACTCCAAGAAAGAAAAGAGCAATGCCTGCTACTCGGTTATTCGACCTTGCATCCTTTGCTTTTTGGATTGCAGCATCTAATGCCTTAATCTCGTGATCAGGATCAAGAGCGAAAACAATTGTCTTATAAGTTGAATCGGTATTATCAGTTATTTTATAAGAAAAATCATCGGATTCAATATTTAAAGGATGCTTGGATTTATTTGTAATCTGGGCAAAAGCTATGATTTTGGGAACTGTTTTTATTATATTAAATTGAACTTCAATGCTGTCTATTTCTGAAATAAATATATTTGACTGCTTAAAATATATATCGGGTTTATTAACCGGAATGAGTGTATATTCATTCTGAACGCTCGTAGCGCAAGATGCCAAAGCTATTGCTGCTATTATTATACCGAAAATTTTATTTATTGCCATTTCTATTTAAACATATTTAAAAGAATAAATACGATTTTCATTATTAAATGTTGCAAATTTTGATTATTTTTGTAATATGAAAGTTACTGGATTTACTATTGTACGAAATGCTGAAAAATACGACTACCCTGTGGTAGAAGCAATTGCATCGGTTTTGCCGGTTTGCGACAACTTTATTGTATTAGCCGGTGATTCCGACGATAGAACTAATGACTTACTAAATAGTATTCAAGACCCTAAATTATCAATAAAACATATAATATGGGATAATACTTTGCGAAATGGAGGTGCTGTTTTGGCTGCCGAAACAAATAAAGCCATGGCAGAAATCCCCTTTGATAGCGATTGGGCTTTCTATATCCAAGCAGATGAAATTGTCCATGAAAAATATTACAATGAAATAAAATATAAAATGGAATTCTGGAAAGATAAACCCGAAGTTGAGGGTTTACTGTTTGGTTATCGCCATTTTTACGGAACTTACGATTATATAGGCAATACAACTAATTGGTATCGGAATGAAGTCCGGATTATTAGGCCGAATTCTAATATAATAAGTTGGGGTGATGCTCAGGGTTTTCGTAAAGCTGACGGTCAAAAGATAAAAGTTAAACAAATTGATGCTAAGATATTTCATTATGGCTGGGTGAAGCATCCGGCGACACAGCAGAAAAAAATTGAAAATTTCTCTCAATTATGGCAAGAATCGTATCAAAAGAAAGAATCCGAACCTGAATTTGATTATTCAAATATTTCTTCACTCGAAAAATTTCAAGGAAGTCATCCAAGCGTAATGACAAGTAGAATTGAAGAAAAGAACTGGACATTTGTCTTCGATAAAAGGAAGATTAAAACGGGTACCGTCGAAAAAATACGCAGCTTTATTGAACGAAAAACCGGCTGGCGTATCGGAGAATATAAAAATTATAAGATTATATGATTTTATAAAAATTCAACTACACCAGACAAGAATGTCTGTTCTACACATAGTAAAACCAACATTTTTGTTTATAAAATTATCTGACTTTATATAATTCAATTAAAATTGAACTGTAAAGCCGATACTGGGCAGAATACCAATGTCGGTATTTGTAATAACTTTTTGTTCTCGGGAATCCCAGCGAACAGAAGAAACATTCTTCCGGTTATAAATATCCTGAATATCAATATACGTAACAATAGCCATTGATTCAAAATTCCATCTTTTGTCTAATCTGATATCTAATGCATGAAATGTGGCTAATCTTTCACCTTCATTATATTGAGTGTTATCTCGTTGTCCTGAGGATAAAAACGGAGTTGTCGGGGCTCCGGTTGATAATCTGAATTTTGTCGATGCTTCCCATTCACTATTAATTCTATAACCTAATACCATATTCAGAATTATTCTGCTATCATAAGCTCCATAATGTGTAGAATTATCTAAGCTTTTGAACTTTGATTCCGATAATGTTAAACTTAATAAACCATAAATCGGTATTTCACTTAATTTCTTCTGTATGAATATTTCAACTCCCCGTGCATATCCGGTTGCATCACTTTTTAAAGGCTCCAAGCCAAATGGGATATCATTGGTTAAATCATCAAATCCTGATGGTGACAGTACTGACGACGGTCTGTAAACACGTCCCGGATAATCGCCATACCATTTGTAATAAGCTTCTACCTGTACTTTTAAGTCCTCATACGGTGTATGTTCATAACCAAAAACAATCTGGTCTGCTCTGATTGGTTTCAAATCCTGATTAGCTGCACCAATCAACCAGATAAACGATGGAGACTGATAAAAGCGCCCCGCGCTAAAAATTATACTTGAGACATCATTAATTGTATAAGTTAAGGATAAACGCGGAGAAAATTTTAAGTTATCTTTTAAAAAATTATAATAATCCATTCTTCCGCCCACAGTTAAGCGGAGTAATTCCATTCCTGTTGTAATTGAAATATATGTTGCATTACGTATTGCATGAAATGAAGTGTCAACTTTTAATTCCTGTGGTTTACCTAAATTATCCAATCTCATATACCCCGGAATGTAAACATCATATTTAAGAGTTGTTGCATATTTTATCTGATTTCCTATTACAAGTTCGGTATTTTGACTGAACTGCCAGTTTATATCTGTTTTAAGGGAAGTTTCTGCTTCAGAGGACACATTTTTAAAGATTTCTATAAGATTTGAATCGTTCTGACGAACTGAAAATTTACTGTTTGTTTCGCCCAAAGTAATTGCCATGTAGCCTTTGTCAAATAAATGTTGCAGTGTCAACCCGGAGAAATATTGATTCTGATTCGGATCGGCAACCTGACTATTTGTGTAACGATTTTTAGGATTTGAATTATCCAAAGTTACATTATCCAAAGCTGCAACCGTTAGAAAAGAAAGTTGATTTTTATTGTCAAGTTTATAATTTACTTTACCTTGGAAATCCCAGTATTCTGGAATGAAACCAAAGCCAGCTGCTTTAAATATAAAATCAAGATAGCTTCTGCGAATACTGAACCAGTATGACCCATGCTCGGAAACCGGCCCCTCAATATTTCCACCAAAACCCGTAGCAGAAAGATTTAGTTTACCTGTCAATTTTTCCTCATTTCCGTTTCTAAGAGAAATATTGGTCATTGATGATAATTTATCCCCATAACGTGCACCATAGCCACCGGCAGAAAAACTAAGATTCCTTACAAAGTCAATATTGATCAATGATAGTGGGCCTCCGGATGATCCCTGTGATCCGAAATGATTAATATTTGGAATTTCGATGTTATCAACTATAAAAAGGTTCTCAAAAGGTGCGCCACCTCTGACGACTAAATCATTCCTTCCGGCTGAGGTTACTGCTACTCCCGGCAAAAGCGCTGTTGCGCGAATAACGTCTTCCTGTACTCCGGGAGAACGACGTATATCCTCAGTGCTTAATGTTTGTGTGCTTGTCATTGTTTCAATCTTCTTATCAAAATAGCTTGACCGAACAATTAATTCTTTGCCACGAAAGATTTTTTCATTTAAATTTATTTCAAGAGTTATTGGGGAAGTTGAATTTACTACAACATTTGATTCAACAAACTTCTCAAACCCAAGTCCAGTAAATTGTACAGCATATATTCCAACCTGAATGTCTTTGATTTTAAATTTACCCTCTATATCAGAGTATGCACCTAACTCAGTTCCCAATACTTTAACAGTTATTCCGCTCAAGGGTGATCGGTTCATTGAATTTAAAACCTGACCACTGATCATGCCTGTTTTAATATTCTGTGCTTTTATTGGAAGTAAATTTAATGTGATAATAACTGCAATAAAGAAAAAGATGATCTTCATAGATTTTAATAAATTACTTAAAAAAGGCTATTAACGTTTATATCTTTCCAATATTTGAAATTTCATAGAAATATTTAACTTTGTTGGATGTACAAAAAAAAACAATTTCTTTATTATAGTAAAATATTGTAATTTTGTAAAATAGTTTATTTTCAAACAAACGGGATAAAGAAAAACCATGAAATATGAATGGAGAAAAGCAGAAAAGAAATTTTATCTGCCAGCTACAAACCCTGAACTCATAGAAATTCCTCAGATGAATTATTTTATTATCGATGGGAAAGGTAATCCCAATGATGAGTTTTTCGGTCAATATATTCAGGCTTTATACACGCTTTCTTATTCAATTAAAATGTCGCCCAAGAAAAATAACGCTCCTGACAATTACTTTGATTATACAGTTTATCCGCTCGAAGGAGTTTGGGACTTGACTGATGCCGCAAAGAATCTTTATAACGGGTCTTTTAACAAAAATGATCTGATTTTCCGTTTAATGATCCGTCAACCTAATTTTGTGAACGAGAATTACGCAAAAGAAATCATTGAAAAGACTCAAAAAGATAATCTCGGTAACCCGCTAATTGCCAAAACTACCTTTGAAACTCTTAACGAAGGGTTATGTGTGCAGATGACTCATATCGGATCTTATGACGATGAGCCCGCAAGCTTTGCAAAAATGGAACAATTCTGCGAAAAAAGCAATCTAATCAGAGCAAAAATGACGCATAAAGAAATATACTTATCCGATCCAAGGCGAACCGAAACATCAAAACTTAAAACTGCTTTGAGAATTGAAGTAAAGAACAAATAAAATAATTAATATTCTATATAAATAACCCTACATTCAGGAAATTTTATGGCAAGAAAACTAATATTGTACACCGCTTGCTCCTTAGATTGCTTCATCGCCGGCCAAAATAACGAATTAGACTGGCTAATGGATGGAAATGAAAACGCAGACTTCGGTTATAAAGAATTTTACAGCTCAATCTCCACAACAATAAGCGGTTATAAGACTTACAGCGTCACTCTCGGCTTCGGACAGTTCCCTTATCCCGGCAAAGAAAACTTTATCTTCAGCCGAAATCACGAAAATAACGAAGGACATCCCGCAATTTTCATCAAAGAAGATCCCGTTGAATTCGTAAAAAAGCTCAAACTCCTCGAAGGCGGCGATATCTGGCTCGTAGGTGGCGGACAGATCAACGGTTTGCTCATCGATGCCGATCTAATCGACGAAATGATCCTATTTTACGTACCAGTCGTTCTCGGACAGGGCATTCCTCTCTTCCAAGGTAATCAACAAACAAGAAAATTAGAGCTAACCGATTCATTTATTTACGATGGCGGGATGGTAAAGCTGGTCTATAAGAAAATTAATTATTAAAATAATAATAAATGCTAGTGTAAAAACACTTTATTGCAGTCATTCCTGCGAATGCAGGAATCTCCTTCGTTAAAATCGGGGATTCCTGCATTCGCAAAAATGACAAAGAAAAGATAATAGAATAAAAGGTTTAAAAGAATGAACGAACTCGAACTATATTTAAGTCAAACAGATGATGAAATTATCAAACATTGCCTGATTGAGACATTTCGTTCGGGCGGAAAGGGCGGACAAAATGTAAATAAAGTCGAAACAGCCGTTCGATTAAGGCATTTACCGTCCGGATTAGTCGTTAGTTCTCAAAAAGATCGCAGTCAATATCTCAATAAAAAGAATTGTATCGATAAATTACGAAAGAAATTCGCCAAATTGAATGAAAAGATCATCGAACGCGTGCCTACCGAAGTCCCATATTCCGTTCGTATCGAAATAATGAATAATAAAAAGAAAAGAGCAGCGACTAAGAAGCTAAGAATGAAACCGGATGAAATCAATGATTAGTTAGGAATTAAGAGTTATAAGTTATGAGTGATGAAAGAAGGATTAAAAATGGATTTAGAGACTTTATTTATTCACAAATATAATGATATGATGAATAAATATCCTGTTGTTATGAAATAAATTAGAATAATCATCTTGAAATATTATCATATCATGCAAATATTTATAATAATCTTTCGTCTAATACAATATTTTACGTTCTAATACAATATTTTTACATTATTAAATGCCGATATACTCAATAAATACGTCTCAGAAGACTTCGACACCTTTTAGCAAGAGACCAGCGTCGTTTAAGAAGGCTTCAGCATCATTTAAGAAGATACCGACGCCATTTAAGAAGGCATCGACATCATTTAAGAAGATACCGACGCCATTTAAGAAGACTTCAACATCGTTTAAGGAGACATCAGCGCCGTTTAAGAAGGTTAATATACCGCATTATTTGATATATTCTATATTTATTACCATTATTTACTTATTTAATTATTTTATTTATATATTTAACGTTTATTAGAACTATTTTATTTCTTTATTTATATATATTATGAAAACTTATACTCGCTACTATTTAATATTTATATTATTTATATATATATTATCGTTACTTTTGTCAATGCCGCCGGGACCTGATTTGATGGTTTTTATCAATGGCGCGAAAGCGATTGCTTCTGGCAATACCTTATATAAAGATTACATCGATATTAAACCGCCTTTGATCTATTATATTTATTATATTATTATAAAAATCTTTGGTACGGGCGAATATTCAATCAGATACTTCGACGTTTGCCTGCAAATATTGAACATTATGTTGATTTACAAAATGGTTTATAAGTTTAGTGGTAATCCCAAAGCATCTTATTTAGCAGCGTTTATATATCTTATCAGTTATGTAAACCTTGGGGCGACGGGAACATTGCAATGCGAGACACTTGCAGCACCATTATTTATAATAATATTATATATTCAAGCATCGGGCGATAATAGATTAGCATCTAAGATTATACAGGGCATAACATTAGGGCTTATCATATCATTAAAATATACTTTGGGAATAATATTAATACCATTATTGATTGATACAATATATAATAATGGATTAAAGAGATCATTGAAACAATTAGCAATAATAGGATTGAGCGGAATATGTATTATTATTATAGTTCACATACATTTATTGAATCCTGAGTTAAGAAATTCTTATTTTACAATGTTAAAATACTTATCCGACTACTCTTCGGTGGCATCAATAAATCTTTCGACGATAAAAAATTCAATTAATATGATAGGATATTATTTTGGCGGGAATTATTCACTACTTTTAACATTTCTTTTATTTATTGGATTTATATTTACGCTTTCTCCAAACCTGTCATTCCTGCGAATGCAGGAATTCCCAGAGGAAAATTATCCCTTTTTGCGATTAATGAAACTAAGTTTACTCTTTTTTATATTTCTTTTCATATCAATTATTATTGAGAACAAGTTCTTTGTTTATCATTTTTCACGATTTTATCTTTTTAGTGCAATTCTTTCTGCTGGCGGCGTTATATTTCTGAGTAAATTTATCGCTTTATTTCATAAGAAACATGATTTAATCAACAGATTTCTTTTATTTTGTTTAATGATATTTGCATTTATCTTTAGTCCGCTGCCAAGATTAGCTCAAAGCGCTGTATTGCAGTATTATTATTTTGCAAATGCAGCCAAGTACGATGCTTTTATCGGCGCCGCTTCATATTACAAGCAATCCGTGCGTGAACAAAACCGCAGAGTTGCCGAAATTTGCAACGTGGATATTAATTCTAATGATCTTGTCGAGATAATTGGGATCAGTTCATCGAATTTGGGAGTATTTATGAAGCCCTCACGGCGAACTTCCTTTGGTCAGCCGTATTTCTATCTTTCTAAAAATTCACCCGGCGCGTGGAAGGAGAAGTTCTACGGCGAATTGAATGAAGCGAAATGGCTGATTATCAATACCGACGATTCTCAATTTGAGGTGACCAATTATTTTGAGTCGAGTTATGAGATGATTTTGAAAGACAGTATTGCTTTCAAATATTTGAAAAATAATTTTAAACTTGTGGATTCCACAAAAATTTATAAAATATATCTTAAATATAATCGTTTATAGATTGGCTTTGCAGGGAAAACGGGTAGTCGCGCGAAATATTTGACATTTATTTGTAGAATATGACGTGAGGAAAGTCCGAACTCCATAGAACAATGCGCTTCGTAACGCGAAGGCGGCGAGTGAAAGGTATTATTTTTATGATATTGCTTACGAGCCGACGGAAAGTGCAACAGAAAGCAGACCGCCAGAGGTTCGGCAGCAATGTTGTGCCTTTGGTAAGGGTGAAACGGTAGGGTAAGAGCCTACCAGCGGCGTTAGCAATAGTGCCGGCTTGGTAAACCCCGCATGGAGCAAAGCTAAGTAAGAATGATATTTCGGTGATAAAGCCGGAGCCGGGCTGTTCGTTCGGTTAAAACAGGTTTTTAATTTGTTTTTACTCATTCGGGTAAGCTGCTTGAGCCTCGTGGTGACGCGTGGCCTAGATAAATGACTACCTCCGCAGTGTTTTTGGGCACGGCGAAGACAGAATTCGGCTTATAGTTTTCTCTGCAAGGTTTTTTTTATTATTTTCCTTTTGGTAGGCAGAAACTGAAACTGGTTCCTTTTGCAAGTTCACTGATGACGGTAAGTTTGCTTTCGTGTTTTTCAATGAATTCTTTGCAAACTATCAGCCCTAAACCAGTGCCTCTTTCATTGGCTGTTCCTTTGGAGCTGTGAACAATATCAATCCTGAATAATTTTTTTAAATCATCGGATGAAATTCCAACACCGGAGTCAACGACCTTGACCATCAGGCAGTTTTCATTTTCTTCTATTTCTACGGAAATATTTCCATTAGCCATAGTGAATTTAACAGCATTTGATACAAGATTTCTCATAACGGTATAAATCATGTTTGAATCTGCAAATGCTTTATCATCTCCTTTGATTGAGTAAGTTAAATTCACTCCTTTATTCGAAGCTGTTAAGGAATAAGTCTCAAAAGTTTTTTCAACTAAAGTCTTCAAATGGCAATTTTCGGGAGAGAAAATGGTTTTACCTGACATTAACTGTCCCCAGCTGAGTAAATTCTCAAGTAAATCTTTAACAACTTTTGAAGCGGATAATATTTGATTTAAGTGATCTAATCTACTTTTATCATCAAGCTTAGTGTAATAATCCACTAACAAACTCGATATCAGAGTGACGGCGCCGATTGGATTTTTCAAATCATGGGCGATAATGGAAAAGAACCGGTCTTTTGTTGAATTTAGTTCTTTAAGTTCTTTTTCGGAAGTTAAAAGTTTAGTGTTCAGATCAATTAATTTTCTTGAATCAGCTAAAATGGACTTCCTTGATTCTTCAAGTTCAATATTAATTTTTTTAAGCAGCTCTTCATTAATCTTTCGTTGCTGATTTTCTTCGTCGAGTTTTTCAAGAGCAACACTTAACTGTGAAGTTCTTTCAATGACTTTAGCTTCGAGCCCTTCGTTTAATTTATAAATTTCCAATGCATGATCTTCTCTTTCTTTATTTCTTAAAATTATTTCTTTTAACATGTTGTTAAATTCCAAATAAAGAGTTCCGATTTCATCATTTGATTTAGCTACCAGGCTGATATTGAAATTACCTGTGTCAGAGATCTCTTTTGTTAATCTGGCAAGTTTCAGAATCGGTTTAGAAATAATTTTCTGAAGATTGCTTGCAAGGATATAAGTAATAATAATTGCAATAACTAACAAAAGAAGCATTAATAGGATATAATTGTTTGTTTTTGACTTAACTAACTGGTAAGAACTTCTGATATGAATTGTGCCGTAGTTAATATTATTATAAATAATTGGTTTGATTACGTGTAAAATATCACCTTCGGACAATATTCCATCTTTTATTTGTGGCTTTGAGTAAGCTTCAGTTTTTAATGTTGAAGATTTTTTAATAAACTGAACATATTGTTTGTAATTAGTATCATAAATAGTAACATCGGTAATATAAGGGATAGCTTCAGTTTTTTCCAAAATCCCAAGACATCCTTTTTCATCATCAAAAAGAATAGGAGTAACACAATATTCCCCTACGAGTTTGGCATTAAGAACAGTATTATCAATCAGATCATTACGCAGTGTACGGTATTCATTGAAAATAATAAATCCAATAGCGGCACTCAAAGCAAAGAATGTCACAAGAACAATTATAGCTTTAAGTTTCAATGAAATTGAAGGTTTGAAAATCATTTTCATTATTCGTCTCCTTTACTATTAACAAGGGAACCATTTTGGAGTAATAAATGACTGATTTTAAAATTAGCGTTTTTAGCCGCTTTTTCATTAATCTGGAATTTCAACTTAGATGATGAGAGATAAAAATTTATATGAACACCTTTTTCGCAGAATCCTGCACTCTGTCCTATAGTTAAGATGTTTTTGTTAGAAATTTCTTTTAAAATAGTTTGTAGATTTGAGCTCATCGAAGGGCAAATGAAGAGAATCTGACAATTCCCAATTTTTTCGACAGATTTGACGAGGCGAATTTTTACTGTTCTATTTTTAATTTTTTGTTTGGAGTAAAGATTTTCAAGTTTTCTACCGAAAGGATTATCACCGAGAACAACAATTTCAAAAGGATCAGTGGCTGCATTAGCTTCTTCGGGCCATTCGATGAAACGAGCAAATTTCTCAAAGAAAGCTGCCTTCAATTCATATTCGTCGGCAATATCAGACGATTTTACTTCCGAATTGATGAACAAAAGGAAGGAAAATAAGATAACAGATATTTTTCTAAGAAATAGATACATCATTAAATATGTGAAAGTAATTCAATTTGACTTTTAATATGTTCATATTTATAAAAATAAAGACCCAAATTATGTAAAATAAAGATAAACGTTCATAATTTTTAATTATTTTACTTTAACATATTTTTATTTGCAAATACCGTGCCACATGCATAAAACAAATCTATTCGAGTTTAGATCACTCCCAATTTGGATTCTTCTTTTACTTCTACGCAACAATTACGGTCTAAACAAACTTTTAAACTCCAAAATTTAAATATTTTAGTCAAAGCTAAAATAATTTTATTTTTCATTTGTCTATACCAAATAATTATATTAAAGGTATTAAATGAACTTTATTAAATATGCACTAATTTTGAATTTAATTATTACAATCGGAGCCTGCTCAATGGACGATAAAAATTTAAAAAACAATCTCAAACTCAACGAACTAAATGCTCAGGAACGAAGAGTTATAATCGATAAAGGAACTGAATCGCCTTACAGCGGCCAGTATTGGAACAGCAATGGGAAGGGAACCTATACATGCCGCCAGTGCAATTATTCACTCTATAAATCTACCGATAAATTCGATTCCCGTTGCGGCTGGCCAAGTTTTGACGATGAAATTCCAGGAGCTGTTCGACGCCAGTTAGACGCGGACGGTCAAAGAACAGAAATCTTATGTGCTCACTGCGGCGGGCATTTGGGACACGTTTTTGAAGGCGAGCTACTTACAGATAAGAATATCCGCCACTGCGTTAATTCAATATCCATTCAATTTGTTCCAGATAGCATTGACAGCAGTTCTTCAAATATTGGGCGCGCTCTTTTCGCATCTGGATGCTTTTGGGGAACAGAATATTTTATGCAAGCAGCAAAAGGCGTAATTAAAACTACTGTCGGCTATACAGGCGGTCATACTGTGAACCCGACATATAAAGAAGTCTGTACAGGATCAACCGGTCACGCAGAAACAGTAGAAGTGCTTTTTGACAAATCTAAAACTAACTTCGAGGAACTTGCCAAATTATTCTTTGAAACGCATGATCCGGCCGAAGTCAATAGACAAGGACCCGATATTGGCAGCCAGTACAGAACAGCAATTTTTTATACTGATGATGATCAAAAAGATATTGCACTAAAGCTGAAAGCCATTCTTGAGAAAAAAGGTTTAAAAGTTGCAACCGAAATAACAAAATCCACCGCTTTTTATAAAGCAGAGGATTATCATCAACAATATTATAAAAATAACGGGAAACGCCCCTACTGCCATTTTTACACCAAACGTTTCTGATTATTTTTGAGTTATGGGTTAGGAGTTAGGAATTAGGAATTATTTTTTGTTTTATGAGTGCATTTATCCAAATGGGTTCATATTTTATTAATTTAAACTTTCCTCTTGTTAGTTAAATTATAAGAATTACAAGTATGTAATTTTTATGCATCTTAATAGTGTCTCAAAAACTTTGTAACGAGAAACAATAATGATAATTCTGATAATAAATATTAATTAATTTGTATGAATGAATATTTTTATTAACTTTGTGCTGGAATAATTGAAACAACTAAATTTTATGAACATTACAAAAATAGAAGAACTACAAAAAGAAATAGAATTTCTCAAGAAGGAGAATGAATCTCTAAAATATTCATTTCAAGAAGATATTAAACAACATATTCAAACCGAAGAAGCACTACAAAAACTCCTTTCATTGACCGATGCTGCATTTGAATCCATTCATAGTGGGATTCTTGTTATTGATAATGAGGGAAAAGTATTGAAATATAATAGCCGATTTTCTGAGATGTGGTGTATTCCTGAAGACATTTTAAACTCAGGCGAAGATAAACTGCTTTTAGATTACGCGGTTCAGAAGTTAGCAGATCCTCAGGAGTTTATATCTAAGGTTGAGGAATTATACAATACTCCTGATGCTGAATCTTATGATATTTTATATTTTACAGATGGACTTATTTTCGAGAGAATTTCAAAACCTATGTATTCTCAAGGTGAACCAAAAGGGAGAGTCTGGTCTTTTTTTGATATTACAGAGAGAAAAAGGACGGAAGATGCGTTAATACGTAGCCAATATCTTTACAGATTACTTGCTGATAATATTTCCGATATTATTTGGATTTTGGATTTTTCTGGAAAATACCTGTACATTAGCCCATCTGTTGAGAGATTATCTGGATTTACCGTGGAAGAAGTGATGACCAATCCGGTTATCAACTTTTATACTCCAGGTTCGCAGCAAATTGTGGCTGAACATTTAATGAAATTCAATCAATTATTAACTCAGAATGTTCCATTAGTGGGAGTAAATGAAGTTTTCCAGTTAGAGGCTCTTCGTAAAGATGGCAGCAGCATTTGGATTGAAGTCCGAGAATCAATAATTTACAGCGAACATGAAAAGCAGCACATCATTGTTGGCTCAACAATTAATATTAATGATCGAAAGAAAAAAGAGGAGATGCTCAGTGAAAGAGAAGAATATTTTCGTGCAATTTTTGAAAATAGTTCATCTTCCATGCTTATTGTTGAGACTGATACTTCAGTTTCAATGGCTAATGAAGAATTATGCCGGCTAAGCGGATATAGCAAACAGGAAATGAAAGAAATGAGCTGGACTCAGGTTGTGCATCCCGAAGACCTCGAGCGTATGATGGATTACAATAAAAAAAGATTAATTGACCCCTATAGTGTTCCCGATAAATATGAAGCAAGGATGTTTACAAAGTTTGGTGAACTGCGTTACGTTCTTCTATCTACTTCATTATTGAGTAATTACAAACTTATTGTTTCATTAGTTGATATTACCGAACGCAAACGCATGGAGGAAGCTTTAAAAGATAGTGAAGGCAAATTAAAACTCTTATCATCTATGGCTTCAGAAATGCTTAATCTGCACGATCCCGATAGTATTTACAAATATATTGCTGATAATTTAAGCAAACAGCTTCTTGATACAATTATACTTTGTATTTCAATCGACGAACCAAATAAAATTACAACCTTTGAATCTGTTGCTGGAATCAGCAATAATTTGCTTAAAAAAGTATTAAGTATTACTGGATTTAATCCCGTTGGTAAAACTTACAAATTAATTCCATCTCATTATGAATATTTCAATTCCGGGAATCTATATGAATATATCGGAGGATTAGCCGGTTATTCAGGCCCCGAATTCCCGAATATTGCAGCAAAAGCAATTGAAAAGCTAATTGGATTACATAAAATTTATTCAATTGGCATTAAAAAAGAAAACAAACTATTGGCTGCTATTCATTTCTTCACATTTAACAAAAAAGAAATTCACGAAACTAATTTTATTGAAGCATTTATTAAGCAGGCCGGAACGATTTTACAGAAGAAATTATCGGAAAATGCTCTGATACTTAATGAAATTAAACTTAAAGAGATTAATTCTCAGAAAGATAAATTCTTTTCAATAATTGCACATGATATTAAAGGGCCATTTACCGGTTTTTTAGGATTAACCAAGGTGATTTCTGAAGAATTTAACGAATTAACAATGTCTGAATTGCAAGAAATTAGTCTGAATTTGCACGAATCTGCTAATAATCTATATAAACTTTTGGAAAACCTACTTGAATGGTCAAGAATGCAAAGAGGAGTTACTGCATTCAATCCGGATTCGCTGCTTCTTCATTCTTTAGTCTATCAGAATATAAACATTGTACATGAATTTGCCAAGCAAAAAGAAATTACGCTTTTCAATTTAATTCCTGACAATTTATACGTAACGGCTGATATTCCGATGCTCAATACAGTATTTAGAAATCTTATTTCCAATGCAATTAAATTCACTCCAAGAGCTGGGAAAATTGAAATTGGTGCTAATATTAAATCTTCTAAGGCATCGGAAGATAAAATAATTATTTACGTAAAAGACAATGGCATTGGAATTGATGAAAATACGATTGACAAACTATTTCAAATAGATCAGAAAATATCGCGTCCGGGCACGGAGAATGAACCGAGCACGGGGTTAGGTCTTTTATTATGTAAGGAATTTATTGAAAAGCATGGCGGCAATATTTGGGCGGAAAGTAAAGAAGGAAAAGGCACTACGTTCTATTTTACATTAGCTGAGAATTAAATTTAATCACAAGGTACAAAAGATTTTAATATAAATAATTAATGCCGTCTTTTATGATACTTGCTACCATTCCTGCGAATGATGAAGTGTGAAATGATAATTTTCCTGTCATTCCTGCGAATGATGAAGTGTGAAATGATAATTTTCCTGTCATTCCTACGAATGATGAAGTGTGAAATTATAATTTCCCTGTCATTCCTGCGAATGCAGGAATCCCCAAAAGTGAACTGGTAGTAAGGATTTCGGTATTGGAGCGAATGACATTTTTAATTAATATTCTACCTTCAAGGTAGTCCCGTTTATAAAGACATTAAAATTTAATCAATTATTATTTAATAGTAACTATATGAAAACAAATAAAAAATTCCTTCTAATGATCTTAGACGGCTGGGGAATTGGAAATAAATCCGAATCAGACGTAATCTCCAGCGGAAATACTCCGTTTATCGACTCGTTAATTCAAAAATATCCAAATTCACAACTCTTAACCTGTGGCGAAAGCGTCGGCTTACCTGACGGACAGATGGGTAACTCCGAAGTTGGCCATCTCAATATTGGAGCAGGCCGCGTTGTTTATCAGGATCTTGTAAGAATCAATAAGGAATGTGAATCTAATGCTATCGCAACCAATCAGGTTATCGTCGAAGCATTTAATTATGCCCGCGATAATGACAAAAGCATTCATTTCATTGGACTTGTTTCCGATGGAGGCGTTCATTCGAGTGATTTGCATCTTTATAAACTTTGCGATATTGCCCGTGATCACGGATTATCAAAAGTTTATATTCATGCACTCATGGATGGCCGTGATTGTGATCCACGAAGCGGTTTAAAGTTTATGAAAAACCTTGAAAAGCATCTCAAAACATCTTCGGGAAAAGTCGCTTCGGTTTGTGGCCGCTATTATACCATGGATAGAGATAAACGTTGGGAACGAATCAAATTAGGATATGATTTAATGGTAAACGGCATCGGTGAAAAATATACAAATTCAATTCAAGCAATCGAATCTTCCTACGCAAACGATCTAACAGATGAATTTATCAAACCTGCACTAATTGTTAATGAAAACGGCGAACCGGTCACAACGATTCAAGCCGGAGATGTTGTATTTTGTTTCAATTTTCGCACCGACCGACTTCGCGAAATTACCACCGTACTCACTCAAAAAGATATGCCCGATTTTGAAATGAAAACCATGGATTTGTATTATGTAACAATGACCTGTTATAATGAATCCTTCAAAAATGTTCATCTCGTTTATGAAAAAGATAATCTAAATAACACATTGGGTGAAATATTTTCAAAAGCTCATAAAATACAGCTTCGTATTGCTGAAACCGAAAAATATCCGCATGTTACATTCTTTTTCTCCGGTGGACGCGAAGATATATTTGAAAATGAAGAACGAATTATGATTCCTTCGCCAAAAGTTGCGACTTACGACCTCCAACCCGAAATGAGCGCATATTTAGTACGCGATGCACTGATTGAGGAAATAAAAAAGCAAAAATTTGATTTTATATGCCTCAACTTTGCAAATGGAGATATGGTTGGCCACACGGGAATTTATCCTGCAATATTAGAAGCCGTAGAAGTAGTTGATAATTGTGTGCGCGAAGTAATTAATACTGCCCGCGAAAACGGATATTCGGCAATTATCATGGCAGATCATGGAAATGCAGACTTTGCAATTAACGAAGACGGCTCTCCAAATACGGCACATTCACTGAATCCTGTGCCATGTATATTAATTGATGAAAACTATTCAGTAATAAAAGACGGAGTATTAGCAGATATAGCCCCAACAATTCTGAAAATATTAAACATGGAAATTCCAAAAGAAATGACAGGAAAAGTTCTTGTGGAATAGAAAAAGAATTATCCAAATCATTTCCGTAATATTGCATTTTATACGTTCATTGATAAATTTTTAAGAAAATCCCCCCTGCCCCCCTCTTTCAAAGGAGGGTGAAGAATTGGATTTGTCCCCCACCCGAAAAAGGGGGTTAGGGGGAATTTCTTCTCTCTGCATTAAAAACCGTCCTTCGATAAAAATCATTCCTAATTATTAGATTCATTTCCATACAAACATGAATTTTTATATTAATAATCATAATTTATTAATATAAATTATATTTCGTCGCTGGAAATTTATCTTTCAACGACTGCATATTATCTTCCGTCGCTGGAAATTTATCTTGCAACGACTGCAAACTATCTTCCGTCGCTGGAAATTTATTTTTCAACGACTGCATATTATCTTCCGTCGCTGGAAATTTATCTTGCAACGACTGCAAACTATCTTCCGTCGCTGGAAATTTATCTTTCAACGGCTGCAAATTATCTTTCTTTAAAAAATTATTTGGTTTTTAACTATAATTTTCGTAATTTGGTAATGGTTTATTTTTTTACATTTTAAAAAGAGGTTTTTTTATGGCTAACAATTCCGATATTATGAGAAATTATCGCATTCCCGATGGCGAACTCGCACTTTTTACTAATAGTCTGACTATTGCTATGACGCGGGATCTGACTGAACTGACCGACTACGGCATTACAAGTACGAAAATTACTGCTCTAACTACTCTGTGTACTGCTTTTCAGGCGCTGCCCGATGATAGTATTTATCGCACCGATCTGAGTGATGCGGTGGAGCAGCGGGACACGGCTAAAAATGCAGTTTTGAATATTATGCGTAGTATTTCCGTGCGAGCTAAGGCTGTTTTCGGGGATAATTCCGCGAAATACAGATCGATGTCGCCGGGAAATATTTCTAAATTTAATGATTCTGAGCTGTTGGTTTCGGCTCGTCAGGTGCATGGCGCGGCTCTCACGAATGTTACTGCACTTACGCCTGAAGGAATTACTTCAACTTATCTGACGGCTTTTAATGCGGACATTACGACTTTTGAAACGTCACTTATTACAATTGCCGAAAGGAGAATTACGCGCGACGATTCGTCGGAAGCGAGAGTTGTAACCGGAAATGAACTCTACGCATTGGTGGCGAAGTATTGCGATTATGGCAAAACGATTTGGGATGGCGTGAGTCCGTCTAAGTACAATGATTATGTTATTTACGGCGGAAGCAGCTCTGGTCTCGGTGCTCCGACGGGTTTTGACGGGATATTCGGGCTGGTTCCGGCGCCGCATATTGATATGACTTGGGGATCGGTTACGGGTGCAACTAATTACGATATATTTTATTCGCAGGTGGAGCTTGGACAGCCGGCTGGCACTTATTCCTTACAGCAGAATATTGCATCTGCGCCTGCGACGATGACCCCGCTACCTGATAAGCAGTATTATTTTTACGTGGTAGCGAAGAATTCCACGGTGACGAGCGGTCATAGCACGGTTGTGAGCGTGAATACGGTGATTTCGGTTTAATGTAGAATTAAGAATTAAAAATTAGGAATGAAAGAAAGAAAATTATGATTTACTTAAAAATAAGTTCTATCATACAATTTTGTTTAGTTATTGTATCTTGTTCAATTATTTATTCATGCAGTTCAATGAAAATTGATAAAAAGCTTTATCATCGTGAGAATAATCCTGAATCGCAATTATTGAATGAATATATTATTGCATTTATTGAAAATACTGAACCATTTCATTTTGGAGATAATATATTTTTAGAGGATTCCTTATATTATAGAAAGAAACCATTTTGCTGTTTTGATATAAGTAAGTATCCAGATTCATTATTTCGTGAAGCGCATCTTGATCTTAAGGATTCAAAAGGAACAAATATTGGAATAAATTTTTCACAATTAAAGAATCTTAGTAATCTTAAAGTTTATCCAGGTAAACCAAAAGAAAGTGATGGTAATAATTGGAGTTTTAGAATATCTCTTCCGGGGTTTAGCAAGGATTCAACACATATTGTTTTTATAAGTTCATATTATTGCGGACCATTAAGTGCTTCAATAGATGTAAATTTTATGAAAAAAGTGAATGGTGAATGGATTTATGTTGGTAGAAGGAATATTATGATGTCTTAATAATCAGTAATCATTTTTACCTACCTTTCAAAGCAGTGCGTATTATGTAAAATGAATAATGCAGAATGTAAATCCAGCATTTTAAATTCTGCATTGAAGAAGCATTTTGAATAAATGAAATATATTATAAATATACTCGTCAACATACATTTTTTACTATTTACCGGAGATTCATTATGTCTTACGTTACTGTAAACAGCGATTACAAAATTGAGATTCCTACGGACATCATAAAGTCAATTAATGCTTTGCCCGGTCAGAAATTTCAGGTTCTTAAATTTAATAACCGCATTGAAATAATTAAAGTCAAGCCATTATCGGAAGCACGCGGTTTTCTTGAGGGTATTGAAACGGATGTTCCACGCGAGGCTGATAGAATATGAATATAGTTGATTCATCCGGCTGGCCCCCGAACTGGCCCCCGAATACTTTAGCAATGCCGATAATGCCGAATATTTTAGCACGATAATCAATAATTTTGAAGAATTGATTGTTCCTTCGATAACAATTACAGAAGTTTTCAAAAGAGTATTTCATCAACGAGGTGAAGAATCGGCATTGGAATCAATTGCATATATGCACTTTGGGGAAATTGTAAGTTTGACTGATGAAATTGCATTGGATGCAGCATATTTGGGTTTGGAACACAAATTACCAATCGCTGATTCAATAATATTATCAACTGCGAGAACGTATAATTGTACTTTATTCACACAAGATTCTGATTTTGAGAATATTGATGATGTTGTTTTTATAAGGAAGAAGAAAAAGTGATTAGCTTTCCTTCTCTTCTTATTTCCATCTGCCTTTCAGAGCAGGGGGATTTATTAATGTAAAATGAATAATGCAGAATGGAAAACCAAAATCAGTCTGAATTGAAGAAGCATTTTACATTAAGAAGCTTTCCTCAGCAAATAATATCCACTATAACCACTCATTGCTATTATCAAGCTTATCATAACCCAAGTCGGAAACAGCGGAACTGATGAAGTAACATTTTGAGCTACAGGAAAATTCATCACTGTAACTTTTTGGCTATTTCCAAAATCCCTAAACACAACATAAGGATTACCATTTCTATTTATGGCTATTGATGTATAATCTGCCTGACCTGCGGAAAAACCAGCAGAACCAACAACTGACCAAGTTCCACCTGAAAATTTCATCATGGTTGCTTTTTTGCTATTCCCCCAATCCGAATACACAACATACGGAGTACCACTGGCGTTAATAGCCAAAGAAGTATAATCTGCCTGACCTGCGGAAAAACCAGCAGAACCAACAACTGACCAAGTTCCACCTGAAAATTTCATCACTGTAGCTTTAAAGCCATTAGGAACATCAGAATAGGCAATATACGGAGTTCCGCTTTGATCAATAGCTATTGTTGTATAATATACCTCACCAGCAGAAAAACCTGCGGTTCCAACAACTGACCAAGTTCCACCAGAAAATTTCATCACTGTGGCTTTATAGCTATTACCCCAATCCTTATAAACGACATAGGGAATGCCGTTACCATCAATCGCTATTGATGTATAATCTTTACGGCTCCCAGTAAACCCAGCAGAACCAACAACTGACCAAGTTCCACTCGAATATGTCATCACTTGTGCTTCACCGCCATTTACATCATCAGTAAAAGCAACATAAGGAGTACCGTTGTTATCAATAGCTATTGTTGTGTAATAATCCTGGTCAATTGTGAATCCTGGAGAACCAACTAATGACCAAGCTCCACTCAAGAAATTTTTCACGACTATTTTCAAGGCTATTCCCCAATCCCTATACACTACATACGGAGTGTCGCTGCCATCAATTGCAATTGATGTCCATTCTGCTCTACCAAGAGAAATACCTCCGGAACCTAACTCTACCCAGTTTCCATTTAAATATTTCATAACAGTAGCTTTCTCACCATTTACCATATCCTCAAAAGCAACATAAGGAGTGCCGCTGGCATCTATCGCTATTGATGTATATTGAACATCACCAGTCGAAAAACCAGCAGAACCAATATTTTGCCATGTTGTAGCACTTGCTGTAAAATTAGTAGCAAAATAAATAAACAAGAATAAGAATATTTTTTTCATTTTATATATTTCAAAAATATTTGGTGTATGATATAAACCAAATGAATAAAAAGACCTTGTTTATTTCAAGAGACAGCGAATTCCTAAAGTATAAATCAAATGAATAAATTGATTTATTAATTTCAGCAATTATATATTTGGTATAAATGGAATTAAAAATCATAAATTAAATTTATTAAATAACTTACGAGAATAAGAATTTGTTTTGTTTATGAAGTTTATCACGATTTTTTCCTTTATTTTATGTCAAATTTTATTAATAATTCTTATTTCAGAGGAGTTAAATTGCAAGAATTATGCCATTAATAATAAATTTATTAATAATTCTTTTGTAATAATTCCAAATCTTTTTCGAAAATTTGTATTTTGTTAGTTCATTGAAATAATTATTTAGAGCTTTTATTTTGGAAATAATTTCAAGTATTATAGAAAATAGTTCACAGACATTGGAAAATAGTTCACTGCCACTGGAAAATAGCTCACAGACATTGGAAAAAGGTTCACTGGCATTGGAAAATAGTTCACTGCCATTGGAAAATGGTTCACAGACGTTGGTAAATAGTTCACAGACGCTGGAAAATAGTTCACAGACGTTGGTAAATAGTTTACAGACTCGTCAGAAATGTAATTTCCTGGGTCTGTTTAAGTTTTTCCTTTGTTAATTAATGTTTTGCCAATCTAATTTATTCTGTCAGCCGCTACAATTGACGGGATAGAAATAAGGTTTTCTGGAATTGAATTTTTCATCTTGTCCATCTGACTTTCAGAGCAAGGGGAATTAATGCAAAATGAAAAATACAGAATGCAGAATGCAGAATGGAAATCCAGCATTTTGCATTGTATATAAAAGCACTCTTTCGGTTAGGGAAGAGTGTGTGATAGGTACTATTAAAATAAAAAAAATTTACATACGTTTTTAGCAATTTTGGAGTTTTTATGGAACAATTAGTCGAATCATTATCAATTAAGGATTTTAAAGCGATTATTAAATCTACTGTTGAGGAAACTCTTCAAAACAACATTGAAGACATAATCGCATTTAATTCACCAAATTACATTAATTCAATTGAAGAGGCACGTGAAGATTACAAATCCGGAAATTTTGTGAATCTTAAGGATTTGATCAATGTTTGAGGTTGTTCTAACTAATCGCGCAATAAAAGATTTGAATAAGTTTCCGAATGATGTCAAATCGCGAATCCTCACAAAGATTAATGATTATTCTATCTCTCCTTTTGATTATGCAATTAAATTAACTAATAGCGAATTAGGAACCTACCGCTTTCATATCGGGGATTATCGAGTTATTTTTGATGTTGATATAAATACTCTGATTATATTACGGATAGGTCATAGAAGAGAGATTTATAGATAATTATATAATGTAAAATGAAAAATGCAGAATGGAAATCCAGCATTTTGCATTTTGAATTATACATTCTGCATTGAAGAAGCATTTTGAATTATACATTCTGCATTGAAGAAGCATTTAAGAGCGGGAGGCAGGAAGGAAATTTAACAGATTTACAATAAAAAATTATTTCATACTTCTTTGTGGATTTGTTATTATTGAAGGTTCCTTATGCTGATTACAAATAAAGATATTGAAGAGATTAAAAAGAAATGCGAATTGTATAAAGTCAAGAATTTATTCTTGTTTGGTTCGGCAGCAACGGATAATTATCTGAAGAATAGCGATATTGACCTCTTGGTTGACTTTGATGAAATTATTCCTGAGAATTATTTTGAATTTTACTTCAATCTGAAAGATTTTCTGACTGAATATTTCGGGCGCGATATTGATTTATTAGAATCTCGTGCATTGAAAAATCCTTATTTAATCGAAGAAATTAATAACAATAAGATTCTGATTTATGGAAAAGCAAATTAATATATACCTGAGCGATATTTTGGAGTCGATTGAGGAAATTGATTCCTATTTTGTCGATAAAAAATATGATTTCTACGAATTTTTACAAGACGTCAAAACGAAAAGAGCTGTTGAAAGGAATCTTGAGATAATCGGTGAAGCGGTTAATAGGATTTTGAAGATAAAGCCGGATATTGAATTGTGTGGTTCAAAACATATTGTTGCGTTAAGAAATAGAATTATTCATAGTTACGATAATATCTCGTATGAAATAATTTGGGGAATAATGCTCAAACATCTTCCAATTCTGAAAGAGGAAATTATTAGATTAATTGACTAATCAAAGCTATATTCTTCTACTCATCATTTCCATCTGTATTTCAGAGCAGGGGGTTTCTCCAAAGGGCGCATGCAGAAAGGAAATCCAGCATTTTGCATTTTGAATTATAATGTTCTTTGAAAAACCTTATTGAAAAATTCTTCAACCTTAGTAGAAAAGTGTTCTCACAACTCTTTTCAACCTTATTACCTTATTGAATTGAAGAATAAGGTAATAAGGTTGAGGACTTTGCCGGTTCTGCTTTCTACTAAGGTTGAAGAGATGGTATAAGGTTTTTTGGAATTGTTCTTTTCATCATTTCCATCTGGTTTTCAGAGCAGGGGAAAGGAAGAAATCCCCCCTGCCCCCCTTTTTCAAAGGGGGATGAAGAAATGGGATTTGTTCTCCCACCCAAAAAAGGGGGTTAGGGGGATTTTCCAAAAGGAGATTGCAGAATGGAAGAAGGAAGAAGTTAAAATGAGAGATGAAAACTCCTATCATTTTGCATTTTGCATTCTTTATTGTGCATTTAATGAATAACGAATAAAAAAAACTTGATATTTCATGACTAATTAGTTAATTTGCTAATATAAAAGAATGTTTAATAAATTGAAAATATAATTATGAATCAAAAAATGTACTCTTGGAAGATGACCGAATTAAAATCGAACTTCCAATTAATTGAATCTGAACTGCCTGAAATCAATGAATCAGAGGTAATTGTTGAAGTTGCAGGCTGTGGCGTTTGTCATACCGATCTGAGCTTCTGGTATTTTGGAGTGCCTACCAAACAACCGCTCCCATTAACATTGGGGCATGAAATAAGCGGAACTATCGTAAAAGGGCCAGCCTCACTTTTAGGCAATAAAGTGATCATTCCGGCGGTTTTGCCTTGCGGTGAATGCGTACTTTGCAAAAATGGACGCAGTAATATCTGTCAAAAACAATTGATGCCGGGAAATGATTTTGATGGCGGCTTTGCTTCACATATTAAAGTTCCATATCGTTATCTCTGTCCAGTAGATGAAAAAGTTTTGGAGAAGTATGAACTATCTCAACTTGCTGTTATTGCAGATGCAGTTTCAACTCCATATCAGGTGATTGAAAAATCAGGATTGGGTGCTGGAGATTTTGCAATAGTAATCGGAGTTGGAGGGGTAGGAATATATGCCGCACTGATAGCAAAGATACGCGGAGCGAAAGTTTTAGCTCTTGACATAGATGATGCGAAACTTGCAATAGCTACCGAGAATGGAATTGATGCTGTACTCAATATTCGTGATCTTGGAATTAAAGAAATCAAAGGAAAAATTAAGGAAATCACAAAGAGTTTAGGTGTTCCGCCTTATATGTGGAAGATTTTCGAGATGTCCGGTACAAAAGCGGGACAGGAGTTGGGATTTGCATTAATAGGGATTGCTTCGACATTGTCTGTTGTTGGATTTACACTTGATAAATTAGAACTTCGCTTATCGAATTTAATGGCTTTCGATGCAACGCTGATAGGAACATGGGGTTGCAAACCTGAACTTTATCCTTCTGTACTTGCTTTAGTTTCGGAGGGGAAACTACCAATTGAAAAATTTATTGAAACCTTTAAAATGTCGGAGATAAATGAAGTGTTCCATAATACTTTAACACATAAATACTCGAAACGCTCGATAATGATTCCTGATTTTGGGAGTTAGGAGGCTTTAATATTGAAAAGAGAGTATTTATTTTTTTAGATAAACTATCAATGTTGTTTATCAATTATTATTAATTTCCAGAAATACTGATGACTGAAAAACAAAAGCCACGTATCCTTGTGCTCGGAGGAAATAAGGATAAATGGAGTTCAAAAAGCCGACCTGAGATGTATGCTTATACAACCGGTGTTGAAAGTTGGGCGCTTGCTTGTGATGGTGATTATAACTTCGGACTGAATTCCAGTTTAAAAGAAATAAATAGTTATGACATAGTTATTGGAAATACAAACTTCGGTAAAGCGACTGCACATTTGAGAAAGTTAGCGGAATCTCGCAATAGCAATGTGAAATGGGTTTCTTTAATTGAAGGAGATGCTACTTATTATTTGAAACCACGTGAAAATATCAGAGAACTTTTCGATTGCTCTGATCTGATAATAACGCTTAATAAACTGACCGATCCTATCTTTAGACATTTAACAAACTCAAAGGTTGAGTTTATCGGAATTCCTTATCCAGTTGAGAGTATCTCTCAAAAAACAATTCCTATCGAAAAAAGGGAAAAGAAAATATATATCAATCCTTTCCTGCGTTATCGCTGGAACGATTATTTGGTAGCAAAAAATATCGGGTTTCCTTATTTTGGCTTCGATGAACGTGTGAGCCGAAAGCCTAAGAATTATCTGAAAATGTTAAAGGCATCAAAGTCTCTGAATCCACTTTATATGCTTGACGAAGATAAAATAATTTATAATGACCCTGATCTTGGTATATCAACTGTAGCACCATTGCACGAGTATTTCGATATTGTTAATAAATCATATCTTTGGATAAATATGGATAATCGTTACACATGGGGACGTTATGTTTTAGATGCTGCTGCTTTGCAAATTCCAATTATAACAACAAAATCAACCGGCCATGGCAGTGATTTATTTCCATTGACAACACTTGATAACGAATTTGAACTTGATAAAGCCATTGAACTCAGAAATCGGCTTATGTCTGATACTGAATTTTATGAAGAAGTTAGTAAATTCCCGATTGGGAAAATAGATCAGTACAGTTATTTGAACATGCGGAACAAACTTTTTAAAACACTTGGAATTTCATAAATTTTAAATCTGAGCCATATAGAAATGATTGATACTAATATAGTAATTATTAATAATTCAGAACATCAGGCACTTTTTCAAGAAATTAATCAAAGTAATAAACAAGTTCTTAACCGTGAATCTAAAAAGAATTTCAAATGGTGGGTTCAATATTTATTTTTTATGTTGATTTCAAAGAACAAAAATAATTTTCATGGGAAAATTAATGTTAAAGATTTAAAGCGGATTTTACTCTATAGAAATGATGGAATCGGTGATTACATCTTGTCTAATCCAATTATCTCATTAATTAAATCACAAAATCCTGAAGTTAAATTCGACGTTATCACATCCGAACGTAATGATAGTTTTGTAAAAAAAGATACAAATATTGATAAGACCTTTATCCTCACTAATAATAATAAATCTGAACATAAATCTCTGTATAAGTTAATTAATTTGAATAACTACGATTTTATCTTTGTTTTAAATTCCGGTAAAACCACAGCAGCGGCAATTCTTTTGCGAAATATTCAAACAGGTGTAAAAGTAATCCCGTATCATCATTCAAGGTATAAAATATATAATCAGGTTTTTGATTTTCAAGTTCAAATTTCAAATGAATTCACTCATTGGATGAAAAAAATGATTGAATTCCCGCTTCAAACCGTTAATTTCTTACAAGAAGTTGAGCCGAACAAATTCCCGCCTTATATATTCTTTCCTGTTATCGAAATTGAACCAGCGAAACAACTAATTCTAAAGTATAATCTAAAATATATTCTAAAGAAGCATTCTATTGAATTTAATAGTGTAAAAATTCTTGAAAATTGCGGTCAGCGCGAGTATTTCATCTATAATATTTCAGCATTTACAATTGATAGAAATCTTCCAATATCAAAAAATATTTCTTTTCTTAAAATACTATCAGAAAATTTTGCGCAAGATGAAATATTTGTAAGTGGCTCACCGGATGATTATTATAAAATTGATGAAATAGTATCTTCTTTTCCAGAAAAGAATGTTAAAGCATTTAAATCAGGTTTATTCGGATTAGTAGCTTTTATATGTGGTGCAAAAGGAATTATCAGTCCCGATACAGCAACAGTACACATAGCTGCAGCAGCGAAAGTTCCGGTATTAGGATTTTATCAGGAATTTGCAAAATTGTTTATGTGGTATCCCTTCGATACAGATTTTGTGTTAATAGCAAATAAAAGAAGCTTAGACCTTAATTATCTGAATGATGAAATATTTACAGAAGCATTAAATAAGTTCAAAGCAATCTTATAATATCTCTATTTCATATAAAAATTCTTTTTTAATATCGCTAAAAACAAGTCTCTGAGCCTCTTGCCGTACTCCGTAAATGCCACTATAATAATAAGTTTCGATTCTAACATCTGCATTTGAAAACCTGACTTTGGCTATGGTTGCATCTTTAGAGCAATTTATCTCGTCGGATAAGTATTTTTTTAAATGAATATCAGGATGAAAATGAAGATATACTTCCTTTGGTTTGTTAGATTGGCAGCTATCTTTTATCATTATTGATGATTCATTTGGAATAATATTTCTTTTATGTGGTTTGTTAAAGCCAAAATGAATACCTTCAAACGAATCCTCATCAAATTTAGTACATCGTGCACGGCTGCGATGTTTGCGAATCCAGAATAAATCATCGATAGAATTATCAACCCAAATATTTTGTTCCATGCTACGTACTCCGAGCGTGTTATGTGCATTAGTCGAACGGTATTTATTACGAAGCTCAGGGATAGCAGTATAAGTAAAAGTCCCAGCATCAACAATCAGTTCAAGTCCATGTGCAAAAACAATAATCGAAAGCTGATCATTATGACTATGCCCACCTTTGCCACGCTGTCCTATACTTCCACAGCGAATGTAAAGCTGATAATTCTTATTATAATATATGTATAAACCAAAATCTTTAAATGCTTTTAATTTGATTGAGCTACTGCCAGTCTCAATATTTGACAAATTTGAATCATCTGTTTGTAACTTTAGAAACTCTTGTAAATTATTATTTTGCGCAAGAGAAAAGAAATCATAAAATGTAATTGTATTGGCAAAAGAATCAGATGGAAAGTGACTGAAATGGTTTTTCACGGTCTCTTTGCTTGAAGGAATAACTGGAATAAAACAACCAGAATCATTATCACCAAAACGTGGATGTAAAAATCCTTTGATAGGATTATTAACTGAGATAGTAATAGAAAAATCATTAATCTTTTTTATTTTATTGAGAACTGAAATGTCAAAGATTATCTGATCGCGAATAATTTTGAATTTTTGATAAGAAAAAGATTTAATTTTATTATTGAATTTATAAGAATAAGTTCTTAAACTCCGCATTCCCTCAAGTTTATCAGCACATAATGAGTTTGCTGTTAAAATTGCAAAATTAATTATTTCGGCAGTTAAAAGATGATAACTTGTTGATGCTTCAAAGTTTGAGCCATCATCGGCAAATTGATATTCAATCTCGTTTAATAGCTCCTGCAGCGAGTAGATCAAATATTCGGATGTTTCATCGGAAACAGGCAAGTAAGCTGCAATAATAAGAAGTCCGGCAATCGCAGTTAAATAATGATTTCCTCTTAAACCTTGCGACCATTCAGGATTTTTTACAATTTCGCGAGCATGCTCAAGTAAGCTCAATTTAAATATATCTTCAAATTCTCTGCTAAGGTGGAAATTGGAGGTTACTAACAAATTATAGCAGATAATCCAGTTTGTTGCTCTGATAGCTATGTCCATAGCCGTCATCCATTGAACGCCGTATCCTGTAGGATTAAATGCAATAAAATCAAGTATCTGATTTTGAATTTCGTTTAAATATATTTTATTATTTTCGTAGAGTTTTGATTCTCTTAACGAAAAAATTGCAGAATAAGTTAGGATGAGCAAATGTTGCATTCTTCCTAATTCCCAAGGGACTTTTATATCAGCTCCGATTTCAATTCCAAAGTTTATGTTTCTTGATTCTACAGATTCATCCCACCTGTACCCGGACTTGAAATCACGCTGCCAGTCTATGAAGTTATATGTAATTGGAATTAGCTTACAGACCGTTTTGGAAAATTCACGATTTTGAGAACTAATCTTTTGTTCAATAAATTGATCAAATGAAAGAAATGCTTCGTTGGTACGAAATAGATATTCTTCGAAACCTAAAACAGAAGCATTATGATCTAAAAGCTGCCACTGCGCACTTAAAAGCATAAACTTATGACGAAGAAAATAGGTAGATATATTTTTTATCAAATAATCTTCATCAGAAAGGAAGTTGGAATTAGGTATCCTGATATAAGATTTAAGATCACTGCTTAACCAATCAGGAGCTTTAGCACGAACTGAATTAGATAGTAAAGAATTTTTTTTAAGGAACTTATTAGAAATAAAAAATAATAATTTCCTCAAACCAATTGAGAGCGGTAAAACACGAAATTTATATAATTCATTGAAAATTTTCAATTTATTTTATTTAAAGTATATAAAAAATCTCTGACTTTGAAACTAAATAATTTCACAAATATAAATAGTTTTTAAAAAAAACGGATTATAATTTTAAAATAGTTCTGTTTCAAAATCAGAGAAAATTCATAGACCCCATATTAAGGACTAGCGGCTCTTCTTCTTATGTCTATTCTTGCGCAGTCTCTTTTTTCTCTTATGGGTTGACATTTTATGTCTTTTTCTTTTTCTTCCGCAGGGCATTAAAACCTCGAATTATATAAAAAATAAATTTCCAACTTTTGGAACTAAAAAAACTTTTAACAGAAGTCTGAAACTATAAAGCTTCTGGTTCTGCTGGCTTGTTTTTCATTGAATCATTAACTTTAGTAACAAATTCAGGCGAAGGTTTAAACAGAGGAACAAACCTTTGCTCTAAAGGTACCAAATCTCCCGATTTAGGGTTGCGTGCCATACGTGGTTTACGACTCTTTGATTTGAAAACACCGAATCCACGGAGTTCAATTCTTTTTCCCGTGGCAACTGAAGAAATAATGCTCGAGAATACACCGTCAACGACGGCTTTGGTCTCAATTTTGGTAAGGCCTGTAGCTTTTGCTATTTCATCGACAATATCTGCTTTTGTCATGTAAATTATCCCAAAAAATTAATAAAACAGAATAATAAGAAAACAAACTTAATAAAAAAATATTTATCAGGCAAGTAAAATATCAAATATTTATATGATTATTTCGTTTAAAGAAAATAAAAATTGTTGAATGTTTTAAAAGTATCTATGGAGGCTATTATTTTTTGAAGTTTACAATATTAATATTAATTTTGTAGTTTGTTTAAATTTGAATTATATAATTATGCCTCAAAAAGCATCATGGAACAGTCAGCAGACAACCGAAGATAGAAGTCTGCAGCAGACGCTAAGTTCCAAGGGAAAACTTCCAAAACATATTGCTATTATCATGGACGGGAATGGCCGCTGGGCTGAGAAACAAGGTTTTTCACGTGTTGCAGGTCATAAAGAAGGAATAGAAAGTGTTCGCGATATTGTAAAAGCTTCTTCTCAACTTGGGATTAAATTTCTTACTTTATATGCTTTTTCTATTGAAAACTGGAATCGTCCTATGACTGAGGTCGGTAGCCTGATGAAGCTTCTGGAGCTGTATCTGAGGCAGGAGATTGAAGAATTACATAAAAATAATGTACGCTTAACATCAATAGGTAAAATAAGTTCTTTACCTAAAACTGTTCAGAAATTATTAAATAATGCATACCAGCAAACCAAAGACAACACTGGACTTACATTAACATTAGCTTTGAGCTATGGCTCTCGTTGGGATATTGTCCGTGCTGTTCAGATGATAGCCCTTGATGTAAGACGTGGAAAATTATCACCTGAAGATATAAGTGAAGAATTATTTCCAAAATATCTCCAAACTGCTGATATGCCTGATCCAGACTTGTTAATTCGCACAAGTGGCGAAGTTAGGCTAAGTAATTTTCTGCTTTGGGAAATGGCTTATGGCGAAATGTATATTCTCGATAAATATTGGCCTGAATTCAGACGGGAAGACCTTTATTCAGCCATTGAAAATTTTCTTAACCGAGAAAGAAGATTCGGGAAAACATCCTTGCAAATTAATCCAAGTGAAGCAGAAAAAACAAAGGATTCAATGTTAATGAGAGTTGTCAATGCCATTACAAGCGTTTAGAGGACTGAATAATTTTAAATAGCAAAATTCTGAATAAAGCAGAATCAGTTATAATATTCAATAAATAATTCAAATAATTGATCAGTTAATGATCCGGAGTTTAAGGTTGAGAGTTAAAATAAAATCATATAATAGTTTTTTTGTGTTTCTTATAATATTTTCGATCATAGGAATTAGCCATAACAAACTAAAAGCACAGCAGGAGCAAGAAACCTTCCGTATTTCGGGAGTAACGGTCGAAGGTAATCGTTTGGTTGATGCTGAAACAATAGTTGCGCTTTCAGGGCTACGTTCAGGCGATGAACTTCAAATCCCTTTTGATCAGAAAATTAATACTGCCATAAGAAATCTTTGGAAAAGAAAGCAGTTCTCTGATATTGATATTGTTATTGATAGAATATCCAGTGGAGGAATATTTCTTACTTTAAAAGTGAAAGAATTTCCAAAGCTAAGTGAAATGAAAGTAATCGGAAACAATGCCATAACTGAGAAAAAGATCAAAGAGAGCAGTGATAAAGTTCGAGGGGAAGTAATTTCTGATTTTGATCAATATACTATTAAACGTAAGATAAAAAAGTTATATGACGACGAGGGTTTGCTCTTTGCACAAGTTGAGCCAATCATACTCGGCAAGGATTCAACTTATTGTACTTTACTCTTGAAAATTGATGAAGGGAAAGCATATAAAGTTGCTAAAATCAGTTTTGAAGGAAATAAATATTTTACTGAGAAGCAACTCGCATCTTCTTTCGATAACACTGCTGAAAAAACATGGTGGAAATTCTGGAAATCTTTCAAATTTGATAAAAAGGAATATGAAAAAGATCGCGATTTATTAAAAAAATACTTTCGAAAAAATGGATTTATTGATGGTGAAATTACCAGTACAATATCCAATGAAATTCAGTTTGATTCAGTGAATGAAGTGGTTTACATAAAAATAAAAGTGAATGAAGGCGATAAAATTTATCTTCGAAAAGTAGAATTTAAAGGTAATACTGTTTATAAAGATGAACAATTCTTAAAACGGCTTGACTTTAAAAAAGGGGATGTATTTGATCTCGAGAAATTTGAAAATAATTTGCGCCATAATGAGGACCAATCGGATATTTCATCAATTTATCTTGATAATGGATACTTGTCCGCAAATTTAGAAAAAGAAGAGACTCGTATATCAAAGGATTCAATCGACGTTATTATCAGAGTTTTTGAGGGAGATAGAGTAACCATTCGCAGAGTTGATATTGTGGGTAATACAAAAACAAAAGATAAAGTCATTAGACGCGAATTATATACCCGGCCAGGTGATTTCTTTGACAAATCCGCAATCATGCGGTCTTTGCGAGGATTAGGTGTTTTAAACTATTTTAGTCCGGAAAGTCTCCGTCCCGACGTAAAGCCGGTTCCCAGAGATAATACTCAAGTTGATATTGTATATAAAGTTGATGAACACTCAACAGACACATTCAATGCGCAAATAGGCTATGCAGGTACTTATGGCTTTACAGGCTCATTTGGAATAACTTTGAATAATTTTTCCTTTTCCGAGCCATTGTATGGCGGTGGTGGCCAGGTCTTTAATTTTACTTGGGAAAAAGGTGTTTATAACAATATGCAAACTTTTTCTTTAGGTTTATCTGAGCCATGGTTCTTGGATGAGCCCACTACAACCGGTTTTAATTTGTTTGATTCAAAAATTAATATGACAAATTATAATTATCATCGAACAGGCGCTTCAGTTAATCTGGGACGTCGTTTCCGCTGGCCTGACGATTATTTTCGCGGTGATGTCCGATTAACGGTTCAAAAGAATGATATTGGTAGCGGGACTGCAAGCGCTTATTATAAATCCGGTTCTGAAAGATCAGTACACATGTCAATTTCAAGAATAAGTCTTGATAATTTGTTCTTCCCTAAGAGTGGATCGCGGTTTTCATTATCTTCAACTATTGCTCCCGGAGCTTTGGGAGGTCTTATTTTTGGAAATGTTGATTATTTTAAAAATGAAATGCAATTAGATATGTATAATCCGTTATTGCAAATTAACGGTAATGATAGATTGATTCTATTTCTTGGATCAAAGCTTGGCTATGTTACCGGTTTTAAACATGATTCTACCATTTCACCGATTGATTATTATTACATGGGTGGTAGTGGAATTGGCTATATAGGTGTTGTTCCCCTTCGTGGTTATCAAGATCAATCAATTGGTCCAAGAAATGGCGGGAAAGTAATGTCAAGGTATCAAGCAGAATTAAGATTTGCTGTATCTTTAGAGCCAATGCCTGTTTATGTTTACATTTTTGGTGAAGCAGGAAATGTTTGGCAGGATTTTAAATCAACTGATCCTTTCAATTTAAAACGCGCAGCAGGTCTTGGTGTTCAAATGATGATTAATCCTATAGGAATGATCGGATTTAGCTATGGATACGGATTTGATAAAGACGTACCCACCAATCAGGTCTCTGGATGGAGATTCTTATTTCATTTAGGTCAACAGTAATATTTTTTATAAATGGAGTTCATAATGTTCAAAAAATTAATTTTATTATTTGCTTTCACAGCAGTATTCTCATTAACCCTAAAAAGTGCAGGCGACAAAAGTTCTGCTCAGGGTGCGACTATCGGAGTGGTTGATGTCGAAACAGTAGTTAAGGAAATGCCTGAAGCTCTCGAAGCTGATAAACAAATCAAAGTAATAGGTCAGAAATATCAGGATACACTTCTTGCTATGCAAAATGATCTTGAAACCAGATACAAAGCGTACGAAAAACAAAAAGTTATGATGCCAGCCGATGCTCAGGCTAAAGAAGAAGAAGCATTGAAAGCAATGCAGAATACTTTCCTTCAATATCGTGAAGAAAAATTCGGCCAACAGAACGGCGAGTTGATGAAGTTGCAACAGAAGCTATTGGAGCCCATACGTAGAAAAGTAAAAGAAGCTATTGAAAAAGTAGCTAAAGAAGAAAAAATGAATTTCGTTCTTGACAAAGCAAGTTCAAGCATTCTTTTTTCAGAAGATAAATTTGATATTACTTATAAAGTTCTTGATAAAATAAAAAGAAATAAAGAGTAACTTTCTTCGCCGAGGCTTTCTCAAAGGTTGCATTTCTGTGATTGCTGAAGATGAGACTGAGTCAAAACGTGAGAAATTCTTGGAATTGTTATTATGAGCGAAGCGAAGGGTCTCTCTTACAGCCACTTTTGGAGAGATCCTTCGCTTCGCTCAGGATAAAATCAAGTGATATTGTAAGCTTTTACACAGTCTCGAATGCAGTAATCTCCAAATATGGCTCTGAAATGATGGTTCTAAATTCAAAGGAATGGCTATCAATAAAAATTATTTACAATTTGAACTTAATTAAAAAAATTTTACAACACATATAAGGAATAAATTGTGAAAAAGTCAGCTTTCATTCTTTTTGCACTGGCACTATTCTTCTTTTTGGGGCATAATCTTTTGGCTCAAAAAGTAGGCTTTATTTCCAGTGATCTGATTAAAGGGAAATATAACGAAGTGAAACAAGGGGAATTGCGCATCAATTCTATCGTTGATGAATGGAAGCGTGAAATCGAAGGTATGAACCGCCAGATTACATCTGCCGACTCTAATATCCAGAAGAACAGACTCATCTGGAGTGATGGAGAACGTGCTGAAAAAATGAAAGAATTAGATGATATAAAACGCAAACGTCAGGATTATACAAAATCTAAATTTGATAATGGCGGTGATTACGATAAAGTTGTTCAGATGATAATGCAGCCGATCGAACAAAAAATATATGCTGCCACTCAGGAAGTTGCCTCCGAGGAAAGTTATGACTTTATATTCGACCAGAGCCAAGTTCCGATACCATATACAAATTTTAAATACGATCTGACCGTTAAAGTTTTACGAAAGTTAGGAGTAAATACCGACGAACTCGAAAAAGATCAAAAGAAGAAAATTGAAGCTGACCCTCGTAATAAAAAAGCTGTTTCTAAGGATGCCCCACGAAAAACTTCAAGAAAATCAGACGATGTGGAAATCGCTCCGGTAAAAAAAGATAATCCTGCAATGCCACCGGGTTTCATCCCAATTGATCCGTCCAATACACCATTGAAAGTTGATTCTACAAATATGGATCCGGTCAAAGTTCCTCAACCACAAATAATAAAATAATGAAAATCACCGATATTCCAAATATTGAAAATATCGCTAAAATCTGCAATGGCTTTATCAAAGGGAATATTAATCTCGAGATAAAAAATCTCAATCGGATAGAATATTCTGTTCCCGGCGACCTTACTTTCATTTCATCTCCGAATTACCTGAAATATTTTTTTAAAAGTCAGGCTGACGGCTTCATCCTTAATCAAGAGACTTACGATTCAATAATTAATTCTGATCAATCTGGTAAATATACCGAAAAATGCTTCATAATCTGCGCTGATCCTTATAAATCATTCATTCTTCTGCTTCAATATATAAACAGCAATATACCCATTCTAAGCTCTTTCATTCATCCAAGCGCGATAATCGGACAAAATACAAACATTAGTTCCAGTGCATTTATTGGGCCTAATGTCGTAATTGGCGACAATTGCTCAATTGCAGATAAATCCATTATCGAAGCCAACTGCGTCATTGGCAATGATTGCATAATTGGCTCAGGTACTCATATCTTCCCACTTGTTTCTTTATATTATGACACTATAATCGGAACGGACACTATAATCCATTCTGGCGCGGTTATTGGAGCAGATGGCTTTAGTAATATTGAAAATTCCGATGGCTCCTACCAAAAAATTCCACAATTGGGTAATGTAATAATCGGGAATAATGTTGAAATCGGAGCAAATACCTGTATAGATCGCTCGCTAATCGGTTCTACATTGATTGAAGATGGTGTTAAATTAGATAATCTGATTCATATAGCTCATAGCTGTCTAATTGGCGAAAACTCAGCCTTTGCTGCTCAAGTAGGCGTTGCAGGCAGTGTCAAAATCGGGAAAAGAAATCGATTAGGTGGTCAAGTTGGGCTGGCAGGACATCTTGATACAGCAGACGATGTGATTATTATGGCTCAATCTGGTGTAGCAAAATCGGTAGAAAACAAAGGCATATATTTCGGATCACCAATTAAAGACAGAATGCGTGCTTTCAAAATAGAAGCAGTAATCCGTCAACTGCCCGAACTGTTCAATGATATCAAAGATCTTAAGAATAAAATTCTAAATAGTTAAGAATTATTAAATTCCCATACTATTAAATCTCTCATCCTTTAGAATAAATCTATGCTCCCAAGGCGGAGTATGAGATCATGAAATAATTCAAAAAAAATCATCCGAAGACAAACTGCCATCGGATGATTTAAGTATTTAGATTAATATTTTAAAGTGCTTTTGGAACAGGTAGTGATAATTGAACAATATTTCCTTCATCTCCGCCGAATGATTCGATTACTATAGAGCCGTTTAATAATCTGACAATTGAAGCTGCTATTGCGAAATTGAGAAGAATGTCTTTTTTATCGTGTCTAATTGATTCGATTAAATTGCTTGTATTTTCTTTATAAATTTCTATCATTGTTTCGACAATTGGATTGGCAGGGCCAAGAATCTGTACTTCAGTGGCGCCTTCTGATCTATTTTCCTGAACATTGATTGAAACTTCGGAGCTCGCCAATCCTTCAGTAAGCGAAAGTAGCAGCAATTTGATTAACTGGCGCATCTTTTCAATATCTCCTATTGCAATTGCAGTCAAAGATTCTTCACTTATAATGACATTGATTTGCTTGTCATTTGGTAATTCTATTTTAATGTCTTCGTTTGCCTGATCAATAGCACTACTGACTCTGAATGTAGCAAATTGACTGAAGGAAGCACTGCCTCCATCGGCAGCAACATCAATAATGTCCGACACAAATGTAAAAAGCTCTTCAGTTGATTCAGATGCAAGATTAAGATATGTGTCATGTTCTTCTTCGTTATCATACAACTTTTCATTTAAGAGTTGCATGTAACCGATAATACCAGTGAGGGAGTTACGTAATTGATGGGATAATTTCGCCATAAAGGTAGATTTAAACTCATTTGTTTCCCGACTGAGCTGTTCTGCAAGTCTATTTTGATTTGCGCGCATTGCAGCCTCTTCTTCGGCAAATTTTTCAAGGGTTACATCGCGACCGATTGCATAAATAAGATTATCGGATTTTGAAACAGTAAAACTCCAATTTACCCATCTGAGTTTCTTATTTTTATCAATCATTCTGAAATCGACCCGTTCAATATATTCATTTTCCGATTTATTAATCAATGAATAAAATGTTGGAATGTCATCAGATTGCTCGAATAGAAAATCAATTTTGTTAGATATTAATTCATCTGGACCATATCCGAATAGCTTCAATGATGCTGGGTTCATTGTTTTCCAAATACCGTTGAAATCAATTACTGCAATAACGTCATTTGATGAATCCACTATTCTGCGTTGTGAACGAGTCATCCTTTCAGCTTCGTCAATAGCAGCAGCTTTTCTGGTTGTGACAGAAAGTAGGAAGACAAAAAACAGAATACTAAGGACAAGGGATGTAACTAAAGTTATAACTGGTAAAGATTTTTGGAAACTTCCACCAAAATTGGGGATAGTTCCAAAGTGAACTTTCATGATTCGGTTGGCAATTTTAAAATTAGCAGTATAAACAAGTTCAGGTTTCAAATCTTTATCGTAAAGTTTGGTATTTTCGGATTCGAAGACGGAATATTCTTTGTTATTTTCGTTTATATCAACTATCTTGAAAGTAATACTTGTATCACTCGGCACACCAGTACCAATGGCACTTTTAAAAAATCCATTAGTATTTATTTCAAGTCCGACGATTCCGCGGAAAAATTTTCGACGATTTTCCAAATTATCAGGAATTGAATCCTTTTGATAAATAGGAGAAATTATTAGGATGCCATTTGTATCGGGTTTTCTGAGCAATAAACTTGTTGTTGCAGTTAATAAATTAGAATCTCTTGCCGTTTCAATTTCTTTTTTAATAAAAGGCTCTGAAAAAAGGTCAAATCCGCTTCTTTGCTTATTTTTCTGATAAGATTCAATGAATGTAACTGGCATGTAAAAATCTTTATTTTCTATTGGATATACTGAGAAATCATAGAGACCTTGAGATTTTACATTATAAATATGAAGAGCGAGATCCTTGTTGGGGACTTGCTGAGCATATAAAACACTAACTATCGAAGTAGAAGTTTTTGTGGGAATAGAAGCATAAAGCTGGAAATAATCGCGGACAACATCTATCAAATTATCATAAAGACCACGAATATTTGATAATATTTGTACATCTGTTTCATATTTCGAGTTTAATCGTTCAACAACTGATGTATAAGCTTTTTCAAACGATGCAGCTTTATCGTCTTTAATTTTTTGTCCGACAAAATACCATAAAAATATGCTTAGAGCAAGTGTAATAACAAGTACAATATAAGCTGGATAAGTTTGTTTCAAACCATATATCGATGATTTTTTCTTGTTTGCTTGCTTTAAAATTGACTCGTAAGAGGAAGAATCCTGATTATCTTTCTTTGCCATGATTATTACAAAACCTAATTTGTATTTAAAATTTGTTAATTAAAATTATCCTCTTTTTCTTTCAATTACTCCGATGATATCGGAGACGAAAGTAGAGGTGTTTATAGGTTTAGCGATATAATAATCGAAACCCATTTCAATAAATTTCTCTTTATCGTTAGTCTGAGCAAACCCTGTAACTGCGATTATCGGAATTTCAACTCCACCTGACATCATTCGCAATATGCCTAAAATATCTGTTCCACTTACATCAGGAAGAAATATATCACAAATTACAGCTAAAACCGGATTCTCTCTTAAATAATTCACAGCGCTGTTTCCATCGGCAAAATCCTGAGTAATAAATCCTGATTTTTTTAAAATGGTACAAAATAGCCTTCGAATAGGCATATTGTCTTCAATTACACAGATAGGTAAAGTTTTATCAAACATAGTAAATCCTATTATTTATTTTTTAACTAATTGTATTTCGACTCTTCTGTTCTGCCTTCTACCCTGGGGAGTGGCATTTGTACTTACTGGTAAAAGAGAACCTTTACCTGTTGCCAATATTCTTGTATCTTTAATATTTTTACTTTCAAGGAATGCTTTCACTCTATTGGCACGATCAATGGAAATTTTTGTTCTCTCAGCAATATCGGAACCAAAACTTTCTGTGTGACCGACCACTTGAGCATTGTAAGCAGGATTTTCTTTCATAAACTGAGCAATTGCTTCAAGTTTTAGTTTGTCTTTATCACTAAAATTTACACTTTTTTCGGAACTGAACAAAAATGTAAATTTTTTGGTTGGATCGATTTTTTCTAAAATGGGTGCTGCCTGAGGAGTAACGTTGACAGGAGCTGCACTTGTATTTATTTCTGACTTTTCTTCTATATCAGCAGCAGCTAAAATGACGGGGGCCTCAACATAAGCAATTAAATAAGTAGATAAACTACTCAAATTTTGAAACCCTTCGAATATAGGTCCACCTTCATTCCGAACTGATGCTATATAAGCAGGAGGATGTACAATAGTGGAATCATAGAAAATCGTGTCAGTTTTAACTTCATCCTGACTGAATTTAACTGAAATCCCGATCTTCAGAGATGCAATATTCCAGTTTGAGCCTTGATTATTCAAGATCTGTGTTCCGGTTTGAGCCATTATGTATGGAGTAAGATATATTCTTGAAGACTTACTTATATCTGTTAATAAGAACTCATAACTTAATCCTGCATGGAGACCCGCACGTACAGCTTTTGTACTAATACTCTGATCCGATATTTGATCTATTTTACCGGTATTTTTAAAATAAAGGAAAGTCTTCATTGCTCTATTATAGTTTAAATCCAGATCGAATCCTGTAAATGCAGTGAGACCAAATATAGGCAACTTATACCGAAAAGTCGGAGAAAAAGTTAAATAAGTAAAACTGCCTTCACTTTTATAAATTGTATCACTTGCCACATTATATTGAAATTGAGCATTACTAATCTTATAATCGTAAAAATTCAGCATAGCCCCAATTCCCCAGTCCTGATCTACTGGAGACCATTCACTTAGAAGCCCTCCAAAAGCTCCGATTCCATATCCTGTTTTATATTTAATACTATAGCTTAGTGAATCGGGTAAGTTTGGATCCGGATATATTTTTAAATCCAGATCACCGAAATATTTATTAAGATTTAATCCGGTGGATAAACCAAACCACCACTTACTTTGTTTGCGGTGTAGTATGAGAGTATCTCTTGATGGCAGCAATTTAATATCGGTAAATTCGGTAATAAGAGGTTCTCTTTGTCCCTTAGCTTCGAGAAGCATCAAAAACAAAAAGGAGACTATACAATATTTAAAAAGTTTTTCTAACATACATATAAAACATTAAAATATGGAAAACTTATGAGATGGACAAACTCTGATATAATTTTTTCAAAGTTGCGGCCATTTTTACATTATGAACCCTGATAATGGACAATTTATTTTTTAATAATAACGAATGAATAAGAACTGTTGCAATATCACGATCTTTAGGTGATTCAATAGAGGTTAATTTACCAATAAATGCTTTCCTCGATATTCCGAGCACAAGAGGAACATTTAGTTTATAAAAAAAATCCAAATTATTCAATAATTCCAAATTATGATCAATCGATTTCCCAAACCCAATTCCAACATCAGCATAAATTTCTTTTACTCCAATTTCATTTGCTTTCGTGATTTGTGTTTTAAGAAAAGAAAATACTTCACTTAGAACATTTTTATAAACAGGGTCAATCTGCATATTTTCGGGAGTTTTAATACTGTGCATAATGATAAGTCCGGCTTTATGTTCAGCAGCAATAGAAGCGAGTTCTAATGATTTGCGTAATCCACTAACGTCATTAATATAATTTGCACCTGCTTTTACAGCGCTCAGTGCAACTTTAGGACGTGTAGTATCAATTGATATCCTTATATTTTGATTAATGGCCCTGATGGCTGTAATTACCGGTATAGTTCTATCTAATTCTTCTTTCTCATCAACCGGCAAACTACCGGGTCGTGTGCTTTCTCCACCTATGTCAATAATATCAGCACCTTCATCGATCATTTGCAATGCTCTATCAATGGCTAAATCTTTTTCGATAAACAATCCACCATCGGAGAAAGAATCGCTTGTAATGTTGAGTATTCCCATTATTTTTGGAAATGTATTCATTGAATTTATAGACATTCTGGTTAAATTAGTAAAATAGTTAGAAAAAATCTGGAAAATTTAATGAAAAAATAATGAAAAACTAATCAAAATTACTATTAATATCTTTTAAAATAAATAAGTATTATTACTTATTCCGATTATTTTCAAATTAGCTCGTTTTTTTATTTGAGAATTTTTTCCTAATATTGCTGTTTGATTTTTATTAAATATCTTAAGTTAAAAAATGCTTGAAACATACTTGCCTTTAGTTATAATGCTCATAGTAGGTTTTGCTGTTGCAATAATCTTTATGGTACTTTCAGAGTGGCTTGGAGCGCGGAGATCAACCGCTGAAAAAAAGACAACTTATGAAAGCGGAATGATTCCTTATAAAAATGCACGTGATAGATTTTCAGTTAAATTCTACATGGTTGCTGTTTCATTTATAGTTTTCGATATTGAAGTTGTATTCCTTTATCCTTGGGCAGTACAATTTTCAAAACTCGGATTAGCCGCATTTATAGCCATGATGTCATTTATTTTTATTTTATTGGTTGGTTATATTTACGAGCTTAAAAAAGGAGGTTTCGATTGGGATTAGAAAATATATTAGCTCGTGATGGTTTTATTACCACTTCACTTGAAGCAATAATAAAATGGGGTCAGAAAAATTCAGTGTGGCCAATGCCTTTAGGCTTGTCCTGCTGCGGGATTGAGATGATGGCTTTTGCAAGCTCACGATTCGATGTTTCTCGTTTCGGATCAGAAGTATTTCGAATGACACCGCGCCAGTCCGATATGTTGCTGGTTGCCGGAACTGTTACTTATAAAATGGCAAATGTAGTAAGAAAAATATATGATCAGATGCCTGATCCGAAATGGGTTGTAGCAATGGGGGCTTGTGCCTCAACTGGTGGGATGTTTCGTAGTTATGCCGTTGTGCAGGGAGTAGATCAGTTTTTACCGGTTGATTATTATATCTCAGGTTGCCCACCAAGACCCGAAGCTGTTATCAAGGCTTTAATGGCTATTCAGAATAAAATAGGTACCGAGACACATCCAGATATTTTCAATTTTGGCAAAGATGTTTCAAAAACTCCGTTTCAGGGCGAAACAAGCATTTTGTAAAAAATGAATATTGACAAATAAAAAAATATCATCCGATGGCTCTGAGTCATCGGATGATTTACGTTTAGCTGCCGATAGTAATTCAGGCCCACTTATTTTGCTATATTCTTCTCAGATGAAATTTAAAGTTTTTATTTCAACTTTTTTATCGGTAAATCGATAAAGAACGTCGCACCACTTCCATGGATACTTTCAACCCATATCCTTCCACCATGCGCTTCCACTAATGCTTTTGCTATAGAAAGCCCTAATCCTGATGATGATTCGCCACCAGTGGGCCGAGCGGATAATTTTTGAAATTTACCAAACACCTTCGTCATATCATCGGAACTTAGCCCAGGGCCTTCGTCTTGAACTTCGAGCCGTGCATAATGGAGGCTCCCGTTTTGTATAATTCCGGACCTTATATAAATACTTTTATCAAAATCTGAATATTTCACAGCATTGCTGATAATATTATCAATTATTTCGGATAATCTAAGATTATCTGCAAATACAACCGGGTTAGAATCTGTAAAATCAATATGAAAAGTTTGATTTTTTTTGATAGCCATTGGCTGTGAATTTTCAATTCCCTGCCTTATCATCAAATTAAAATTTGTAGCAGTTTTGTCAAGAATTAATTTACCACTTTCAATGCGGGAAACGAGCAATAGTTCCTCGACAATATGAAGTATATTCTTACATGATTTCTGAATATTTGTCAACATCAAGGCTGAGTCGGAATCTTGAGAAAATTCCTGTGCTAAAACTGTTGATAAAACCATGATTGAAGTCAGTGGATTTTTAATATCATGAGCAGATATCTGCAGTATCTGATTCTTTAGTTCAATAGCACTCTGAAGTGCTTTATTGCTGTGAGTCAGGTTTCTAAGCTTTACGAAAGTACGAATCCGCGCCAATAGTTCAGTTATATCAAATGGTTTTGAAAGGAAATCATTACCATCAACCTCAAATCCTTTGGATAATTCCTCCATATCGTCTTTTGCAGTAAGGAACATTACAGGTAATTCGAAAAGAGAATATTTTTCACGAATTTTACGACAAACCTCATAGCCACTCATTCCAGGCATCATCACATCAAGGATTACAACGTCGAAATCCTGATTAAATGCCAGCTCAAGTGCAGCAGTACCATTTTCAGCAATTTCAACGCTATAATTATTATGAATCAGATGTTTTTTAATAATTCTTAAAGTGGCTTGCTGGTCATCAACAACAAGAACCTTACCTTCAATGGTTGTAACTGTACTTGTTAATTTTATTGTGGCTTCTTCCATTAATCATCAATAAAAATTTAAAATAAATAATTAGGTGCTTGAAAGATAGAAATTATTTTTTCCATTTCATCCAAACACAATTATTAACGTTTGTATCTTCCTGTCCCCTGTTCCAATGCCCTACTTCGAGGGCTTCAAGCCAATTTAGAAATCTTCCGACATTTTCTCCTTCAAAAATAGCACCGTGCTGAGGGCAGATCATTGATGGATTCAAAGCTCTGGCTCTGGCAACCCAAGCTCGTAAATCTTTTGTAGAGCTCATCCAGCGTTTATGAAATCCCTCCATAAACTGAATATGAGAATCAAAATTTGTAACGAATAAATCAGTATAATCTGAAGGTAAAAGGGCAGCTCCGATATCACCTGAAAAAAGAATTTTAGCTTTAGGGTCAAACACAGAATAATTTCCTGAAGAATGGCAATAGTGTGCAGGTACGAAGTACTGGAATGAATTGGAGGTTCCGATTTGTACCTCCATACCTTCATCGGGAATACCGATTAATTTAATTGCATTTCCCATTCCGAAATGAGCAAGAAATCCCTGCCAGCCCCACCAGCAATAGGTATCGACATCTTTGATTATATCGACCCAAAGTGCAAGGGAAGATGCTATATCAGGGTCTTGATGACTTGAGAAAATTATTTTTATATTATTTACTGAGATGTATTTCGTTACTTCTCCTATAACCGATGAAAATATCTCAAAACCGCCTGGATCAAGGATCATCCCCTGATTTCCGGAAACGATGAGATATTGATTAGTATCTACTATTTCTTCTTTTTTTTCTGTATCACGACCAATAACAATCCACTCATGGCCATCTTGAGAGTATATAACGTGGCTTCTCATTTAATTAGATTCGAATGTTTAACATTATTTAAAATATTTTCAGAGTGAGCAAGCATATCAATTATTGAATCAAGGCTATTATTCAGCTTATCCACTATTTTTTTAATATTGGAAACTAAAGAATTAAAACTACTTTTTCCTCCAACCAAATAAGAAGATTCGATTGATATATTTGATCCCATATAATTTGCTATAAAGCCATTGCGGCGGATTCTATCGATTTTGTTTTTTAATTTTACTATATCAAGAGAAATCTCATTTAGGAATAAGTATATTTCTTCTATATTGATAATGCTCGACTCAACAATAGAATCAATGCTTGTTTTTAAATTATCATCAATAAACGGAACATTCGCAGCTCTTCTCTTAATTTCCATTAAACCGCCAATTGAATTTAATTCATAAGCATTCCCATTTAGAAAATTTCCGGAGTTAATAGAATCAATTTTATGTATGATTTTATTCTTAACAAGTAGTTTGCGAATATTTATTGAAATTCCAATAATTGATTTTGACATTTTTATTGATTGTCGCTCAAGATCCTCAAGCTCTGGAGCTATAGTCAGCGGCAGATCAGATAAAAATGCTGATAGAGCTATTAAAGACTGTCCCTGTTTTGTTCCTATCTTTGCTGCCTGAACTATACCATTAATGGCAAGTAATTTCAAATCCATACTGATCGATTTGAGAGTACTTGAAATATTTAAAATATTAACACCTGACAACAATATCTTGTTTATATCCAAATATATTTCTTGAAATTTATTACTCATGTTTTTTTAGAATAATTTTAAATCTTACAAAGCCAACAAATATACATATATTTTTTATTATAGAATGATTTCATAACTTTTAAATATCATAAAATTCAATTTTAAAATGATAATTTTGTAATGGTTAAACTTTAAAAGATTAGAAAATGATCATTCATGAAGTTGGTCTAAGGGATGGCCTTCAAATGGAAAGCGCAATAGTTCATACTGATAAGAAGTTTGAATGGATAAGAAAAATTATTTATTCTGGAATAAAGCATATTCAGGTTGGATCATTTGTGAATCCATCAAAAGTACCACAGATGGCTGACACAGGACAAATATTTGATTTAATTCATGCCACTCGTAAAACTGATTTAAAGTTCCAAGATGTTATATTTAGTTGTTTAATACTAAACGAGAGAGGTTTTGACAGCGCAATAGAACATAATGCAGATATGATTTGTACTGGTGTATCGGCAAGTGAAACCCATTGTTTGAAAAATTCTGGAAAAAGTATCAAAGATGCTTTGGAAGCGGTACTTGATATCATAGAGATGTCTAAGTTCCAAGAAACAATTATTCAAGTATCAGTCCAATCTGTCTTTGGTTGCGGTTTTGAGGGTAGTATTGATGAAAAAATAATATTCAAAATTGTTGATTCATATTTAAATGCCGGAGTTCGCAAAATAAGTTTGGCAGATACCGCAGGCCATGCCAGTCCAACAAAGGTTAATCAATTATATTCAAAATTAAATAGAATGGCTCCCGATATTGAATTAGCCTGTCATTTTCATAATACTTATGGTCTTGGTATTGCAAATTGTATTGCAGCCATGGATGCGGGTGTAAGTTCCTATGAAACCTCATTTGGCGGATTAGGTGGATGCCCATTCACCAAATTATCGGCAGGAAATGTTTGTACAGAGGATTTCATTCATTTCCTTTTTTTAAACGGGATGCCCGTTAATTATGATCTGAAGCTGCTCTGCGAGTTATCAAGTGAAGTATCAAGCTATTTTAATCGAGAATTACCTGGATATGTTTACAAAACAGGAGGAATAATTTAATGAAATTTGTAATTAACTACCATTTTAATCTGAAGTTTCGATGAATAATGTTATAAGTCACATTCAGAGTATCTATCCAGTAATATTTCAAATTAATAAAAGTTGAAAATGGCAAAAATATTAGAGAATATAAAAGTATTAGATCTTACAAATGTGCTTTCAGGGCCGTTTGCTACACTTCATTTAGCATGGCTTGGTGCTGAGGTAATTAAAATTGAAAATCCTCAAGAAGGAGATTTAGCAAGGAAATTGGGATGTGTGCCAGAATATAATAAAAAGCTGCTTGGAACCAGTTTTTTGGCTCAAAATGCTAACAAAAAATCTTTAACTTTAAATTTAAAAAAGGAAGAAGCTAAGGAAATATTTATAAATTTGGTAAAAAAATCCGATGTTGTTGTTGAGAATTTTCGACCTGGAGTCATGGATAGGTTAGGTCTCGGTTATAATAAACTTTGCCGGATTAATACACGTTTGATCTACTGCGCTATTTCAGGATTCGGGCAAACAGGGCCTGATGCTTTTAAACCGGCTTACGATCAAATCATTCAAGGAATATCAGGTGTGATGGCTATAAATGGAGACGAGCGTTTAAACCCGCTTAGAGCCGGATTTCCGTTATGTGACACAGTCGGTGGACTGAATGCGGCATTCGCGATAATGTCAGCTCTATTTTGGCGTGAAAAGTCTGGCGATGGCCAATTTATAGACATTGCACTTCTGGATTCAATTATGCCATTTATGGGATGGGTTGCTGCCAATCTTATGATCGGTGGGCAGCAGCCTCAGTTGCTTGGGAATGAGAATTTTACAGCTGCTCCAAGTGGAACATTTGCTACACAAAATGGATTCATTAATATTGCAGCCAATAAACAAGAACAATGGGAAAATTTAACCGACGCTCTTGGACTGGCTGAATTGAAGGAAGATATAAGATTTAAAGAAAGAGATATTAGGAAGAAAAATAGGTTTCAATTAAATCCAATTTTGGAAGAAAAATTGAAACAAAATACTACAAGTTTTTGGTCTGAAAAGCTAAATGCGCTCGGAGTGCCATCTGGTGAAATATTATCATTATATGATGCTTTAAATACCGAACAGGTTCAGCATAGAAACACCTTTACTGAAATTGAAGTTGAGCAAATCGGTAAAGTAAAATTATTTAATGCAACTGCAAAATTTGAAAAAACACCAGCTATGGTTGATTCAGCACCACCAAAGCTTTCAGAAAACAGCTATGAAATTTTACAGGAAATGGGTTATAGCAAAAAACAAATTGATGAGTTTAAATCTAATGGTATAATATAATCGGACACTGTGAAAAAAACTACACACTATTCATTCAACATGTGTAAGAAATCGGACAGTCTATTATTCTCGTTTATATGAAAAACCTTGAACCCGAGCTTTCTTGCACCTTCAATATTATTAAAATCATCATCGACAAAAAAACAATCTTCGGGTATTAAATTATAATGATCTAAAACCGATTGGTAAATTTCAGGTTTTGGTTTTGTGGCACCGACTTGGAAAGATAAAAATATTTTATCAAAATATTCAAATAATTCCTTGCTCTCAACAGAAAATTTAGAATAATGGAGAGCACTTGTGTTACTAAGTAGAGCTAAGGTAGCTACTTTTTGAAGTTGGCTAACTATTCCGATACTTTCTGGAAATTCAGCAACAAGGATTGAGAGCCATGCTTTATCGAAAGCTACATCCGGAGCGCTTATTCCAAGTAATTCCTTAGCTTGGGCTCTAAAATTATTAGTTTCAATTTTGCCTTCTTCATAGTTGATTATCAATTCATTTATGGCTTCTGATCTAATCGTATCTTTATTTGAAGATAAATTACCGAATTCGGACATCATTCTTTTCAAATTAATTTCGTAAAGAACTCCACCATAATCCAGAATTATTAATTTAATATTTTGCTTATCAATCATTTTTTATCATTCGTGATATAAAAAAGCCATCAGAGCCCTTTTTAGTAGGGTATATTGTTAAAGATGAGGATGATTCATCCAAATTATCCAACTTTATTCCAAATTTCCGGAAGACAGGTTGAAGCGGATCAGGTGAGAAATCTGGATTCTTTAATAAAAATTCCTCAATAATATTTTCATTTTCATCTGGAAGAATAGAGCATGTAGAGTACACTAAAGTCCCACCGGGAGCAAGAAAACGTGAATAATCATTTAATATTTCAGTCTGAGATTTTGTAAACTTAGTCAACAAATCTGCTGTCAGTCTAAATTTAAGTAGTGGATTTCGTCTCGAAGTACCTAAACCCGAACATGGTGCGTCAATTAGAATACAATCAAACAATTTTTTCTTAAAGCGGCTCACAGTCTGACTATTAGATATATCAAATATCTTCTTCTTGATATGAACAGCTTCAATAATGTCGATAGAGGCTCTGCCAGCGCGCTGTCTGATTTGCTTAAGCCTTTGATATTCAGTATCGGTTGAAATTATTTTCCCGTTATTTTTCATAATCTGAGAAAGTAATAGTGACTTACCTCCAGCTCCAGCACAAGCGTCAAGTACATAGTCTCCGGGCTCAGGTGACAGTGCAAATCCAATAAGCTGACTTGCCTCATCCTGAATTTCAAAATATCCTTGTTGAAAAAATTCTGTATCCGTAACTTTTGCTCTATGATTAAACTTAACTGCAAAAGGTGAAATATTACTTTTCTCGCAATTAAAGCCATTATTCATAAAATAAGTAACTAAATCATCTCTATGAATCATACTTTCATTAGCCCTTATAAAAAATGGTGCAGGACTCAAAAGGGTTTCTGCAACATCAAGAACTGATTTAGTCTCAAGCTTGGTATTTAATTTTTCGAGTACAAGAATTGGCATTGAAACTGCCGCTTCAAGCCTATCTTTTTCAATTTTAGGTAGAAAATTTATTTGGGATAATTTTATATTATCCCATACCAATAATTTTGTTGTTTCTTTTTTAATAAATTGAATGATGTCAACAAATTTACTTCCTTCAAAATGGAACAATATACGTACGAGATCATTGATCTGTTGCCCATTTTCAGTTAATCGAAAAATATTCGGCATTAGTTCAATATCTAACATAAAACCTGAAAGAAGTAAAGTTGAAATAATTAATACTTCACTTTTATTGTCAATATTAATTCCATCTCCTAAAATATCAAACTCATTATTGGCATCAGTTGCTAATTTTTTAGCAAAAAGTAAATTTCTGAGTGTATGGAAGAGTAATTCGGAAATAAATCTTCTGTCACTCGCTCCGATATATTTTTTGGCTCTGAAATATTCAGAAGCAAGATTATCCGCTGCTAAGGTTTTTGATTTAAGAATAATTCTCAGAAGTTCGGCACTATGCCTGATTAAAGTTTCAGCTTGCATAAAAAGTATAAATAATGATTACAAAATTAAGAAAAAATTAGGAAATCAGTAAATTATGTTTTGTATATTAGAAAATATATTTATAAATTGCAGTGCAGCATTTTTGAGGGGTTGAATTTCTAAACATTTAAATTTACATAAGTTCTGATTAATACTTAAAAGCTACTCTTAAATCACACCACTTTAATGCCGCTAAATGAATAAATTAGTTAATAATTTATTTTTTAAACAAAAAAGGTCTTATTAAACTTTTTCTTAAATTAGATTTTAAAATTGTTTGAACTGAATCTTTTTGATATATACTAAATAATAAATAAGAAATTATTAGAAAAATTCTTTGATATTGTATGGAAAAATCGTATTTTTAAATTCTGAGATATGTGCAATTTGTAAACCAAAAATATAATTGCAAAGTATTTTGGCATGAATATTGAAGTTTTGAAAATTGATTACATTAAATAGAAAATTTGAAATTATTAATAAATTCAGGGAGTATTTATGAATAGGAAACTGAGTCTTTTTATAGCAAGTGCAATACTGCTTCCAGTCCTGTTTTCCACTGTTTTATCCCAAGCGAAAGTTGAAAAATTCGTAATGGGGTCGGGAGGTGCTGTTGGAGCAAGCAACGGAACATCCAAGATTAACTACATCACAGGTCAGCTTGCAATTGAAAAAAGAGTGGGTACAACACAAGTCACAAGCAATTTGTTTCAAGGTTTCTGGGTTCCCAATGGCAGAGGAATTTCAGGCGTTGATCCAATTCAGGGCACATCAAACGAAGGCATTTCAAATTATCCGAATCCATTCACAACCACAACGTCAATAATTTATACTTTAAATTCACCATCTTATGTGAATTTAAAAATTTATGACATTTCCGGCAAGTTAATTTCAAATTTGTTCGAGGGAATGCAGGTTTCAGGTGATCAGAAACTTGATTGGAACGGTTCTGATACCTTCGGACAAAATGTACCGACAGGATCATATTTCTACGAATTAACAGTAAAGGCTATGAATCCGGGCTCCAGTAGCTCTTCATTAGATTACCAACTTCGTAGTGTAATGATTTTAGTAAAGTAATATGATTTTGAATCATTTGGAAATTATTATGAAAAAATCGATAAAGAATAAAATTTATTTATGTTTAATCAATTGGGAGAATATTATAATGAAGAAGGTTAGACTTCTAAGTTTGATACTTTTATTTGCACTGGCAGCAGTTTCTATGAACTCGCTATATGCTGCGACTTCTGATTTGCCTCGAGTTTTGAACTATCAGGCAAGTTTGTTAGATAATGTGAACAATCCTCTGAACTATCCTAACGGAGCTCAAATTACATTTAGATTATTCGATGCTCAGAGCGGAGGAACAGCTCTTTGGACTGAACAACAGAACGTTAAAATTGATAATGGTTTTATCAATGCTTACTTGGGCTCAATAAGTCCATTAGCTTTACCTTTTAATAAAGGATACTGGCTTGAAGTGCAGATTGGTACTGATACACCATTCCCAAGATCAAGTTTCGCTTCGGTGCCTTATACTCTATTTTCTTTGCAGTCTGAATCCGCAAACAGCGCATTAGCAGTAGTTGATAATGGAGTTAAAACAAGTATGTTAACTGATGGTGTCGTGACACAGGCAAAACTTGCCAAAGGTGTAATGGCAATACCAACAGGTACTGCTGGTGGTGATCTTGATGGAGATTATCCCAATCCGACTATTCGTAACGGAGCTGTGACACAAAACAAATTAGATCCCAATGTTTCTACAAATCCTAAAGGGCTTGCATGGGGTGATTTAGCCGGTGTTTATCCAAACCCACGAATTGCCTTGAGTGCTGTAAAAACAGACAGAATTGCTGACGGAGCAGTAACTGATGTTAAGTTAGCTGACGGAGCAGTAACCGGTTCTAAATTATTAGCACTTTCAATTACAGGTGATAAAATTGCTCCGGGTACAATTACTCCTGACAAATTATCATTTAATACAATTGACAATACAATTTTAGCAGATAATGCAGTTAGAATTCCTGAACTTTATGCTTACAAAACAGGATTGACAAAGCCTTCCACACTTGCCGACAATGGTAGTGTTTTATTTTATAATTACAGTGCAGCAGCACCTGAACAGATGTCTTGGTCAGCACCTGCAGTTGATAAACAATCACTTGTATGGGACGCAACAAATAAAACATTTTACTGGGGTATTCCTGCAATCAATGTTTTATCACCATTTGTTGGCAATGGTTCTGTAACTGCTCCATTAACACTTAATAATTCAGCAGCTTTTGTTCCAAATATTAATTCGGTGTTATATCTTGACGCAACCCGCCAATGGGCATCTTCAATGATAACTCCAGCAATGTTTAATACAGTTGGTGTTCCAATAAATTCAACATTGGTTTTCAATGGAGTAAATTGGTCAACCACAGCATTAACAACTTCTGGAATGATTAGCGGAAATGGCGTAAATAACCCATTTCAATTAGTGAATGGTACTGCTGCAAATCAATTTATGCAGTGGAATGGCGCTAACTGGTCATCCAGTGCACTTTCAGTAAATCAAATTGCACAATCTGGAGCAGCATTGAATCAATTAATTCAATGGAACGGCGCAAGCTGGACACCAACAACACTTGCAGTTTCTGCAATTGGTCAATCCGGAGCTACCAATGGTCAAGTCATTCAGTGGAATGGTGTAAACTGGGCTGCAGGCACAATTGCACCGGCTAACCTTTCGACTGTTGGAGCTACAACAAATCAAGTTTTATATTTCAATGGCGTAAATTGGACAAACGGTCCTGCCGTTGCCCCTACAACAGGTCAACAATTATCTTATAACGGAGTCACTTTAGCATGGGCTGATCCAGTAGTTACTTCCGGTGGTCTTATTCAAGGAACCGGTACAGCAGCAAGTACTGTTAAATTTGCAGGTTCAACAGCTAATTCTATTCTTTATGGTAATCCAACAGGTGACGGAACTTGGTTGCAATCTACTAAAATAGCACCAGCTCTATTGAATACGACTAACACTCCAACTTTGACTACACAATATTTAGGTTGGAATGGTGCTTCAATGATTTGGCAAGTCCCAACTGCCGTATCTAATGTTGGAAACGGTATTCAAGGAGACGGTTCGGTAGGAACTCCTCTAAAATTTGCAGCAGGTGGTACTGATGGTAATACATGGGTATGGTCAGCAGGTACATCAACTTGGGGTGCACAGAAATTAACTCCTAACAATATTTCTTCAGCAGCCGGAGTAAATAACCAATTCTTAAGTTATAATAATGGTAACTTTGTATGGGCTGGTATCACAACTGGTACTGGTTTGGCAGGAAATGGCATTGGAACTGCGCTTTCAATGGCAAATGGTGTTACTGATGGTAATACATGGTTATGGAATAATGGAACCCAGACATGGAATCCCGGTAAAGTAGGAACAGCTAATATTAGCACTACCGGCGCTGCTACAGGTCAGGTATTAAGTTATAACGGAACAAACGTAGTTTGGTCAACTCCAGCAGCAATAGTTATCAGCTCAGGCAATGGTTTAACCGGAGACGGTTCAGGAGCCAATCCTGTTAAATTAGCACAAGGAACAATCAATAATCAAACTTTAATTTATAGTACTGGAACAGGTACATGGGCTCCCGGTCTTATTACACCAAGCAATATCAGCACAGTTGGTGCTGCCAATGGTCAGGTAATAAGCTATAACGGGGCAAATGTTGTTTGGTCAACTCCTCCTGCAGCCTCAGTTCTTACAACAGGAGCCGTTACCGGTACAGGTACACTCGGAAATGAAATTAAAGTACGTGACGATGCCCCATTCTTAACTGATGGCAATAGCAGTGTTCTTTATTATAATGCAGGTTGGAAAGCTGGTAAAATCGGTTATACAAATAATAAATTTGCTGCTGCTCCTGTAAGTATTGGTGATTATTTAGCATGGAGCGGAACTGACTGGACATGGTCAGCTCTTCCTGCTGCTACTATAGCTACCGACGGAATTTCAGTCATGGGTAATGGAACATCACTCAATAAAGTAAAATTACAAACATCAACAGGTCAGTATAAAACTTGGGTTGCAGATAATGCCGGAGGTTGGGCACAAGGATTTGTTACACCTAACAGCTTAAACTTGTCTGCACCTGCAAATGGTTCCTTACTTTCATATAATGCAGGAAACTTTGTATGGACAACATCTCCTGCAGCTACTGTTACCACAGGAAACTTCGTAACAGGTACTGGTACAGCAGGTGATGCAGTTCGCCTAACTGCATCTACAACTGATAATGTATTAATCGGTGGTGCAGGTGGAACATGGGTACAAAGTAAATTAGGTCCTAACCAATTAAGCACAACCGGCCAGGCAGCTAATTCAGTTTTAGCAATGAATGGCGCAAATAACGCTCTTGTATGGATTGCCGCTCCAAGTGGAACTGTTATAACCAATTCATCCTTAACAGGCAATGGTTCTGCCGGATCACCTCTTGGAATCAATTTAACAAATCAGAATACATTTACAGCAAAACAAACATTTGCTAATTCAACTGCTGATTATTCTGTTCAGATTACCGGTCAAGCTGGAACTTCTGCTGAATATGTTGTTGGAAATGATGACAATAATCCTGCTTCATATTTCACACAAAATGGTAAAGCCAATACTGTTTATATCAACGGATCAACTCAAAGTGGCTCAAATGCTGCATTGCAAATTTCTTCAGCTTCATTTAACTCTGCTGTCAGAGTTGATGGTGATGTTAGTATGTATGGCTCTGCTGCTACCGGCTCAGGTGGTGCTTTAAGAGTTTATGAAACAGCAACTGCCACACGCCCTACTTTATATCTTGATCATGCAAATACAGCCGCTGGAACATTTGGTACAGCATTACAGGTTAATAGAGGTAAAGTTGTATTAGCTACAACAACTATTACAGCCAGTAATCTTCTTGGTAATGCAGGAAGTTATTCTGTAATAAATTATACCGGTGGTGATTTCAGTACAACAGATTTACCTTCAAATGGCGTTGCCAATGGGCAGATACTATATGTTGGTAATAACTCAGGCAACAGTATTACTGTTACATCAGGAGTTATTAGTAAAATTTATGCAAATACCGAATTGGTAGTATTTATACGCGCTGGTGGAGTTTGGTGTATAGTTAGATAATAATTCTGATTAAATCAGATTTATAGAATAAAAAACTTCCTTCTTAATGCAAGAAGGAAGTTTTTTTATTATAGATGACCCAATACATCCTTCATCAATCTTTTTAATTGCTTAAACCCAAATTAATAAATGTGTAATATAGAATCCTAATGAATAATCCGAGTTAAACCCTGATTTTTCATTAGACCATTGAAAATCCCCCTGTTACCTTTTTCAAAATAATGGTACGAAGATAGTGAATTTAATGGTCATTCCTGCGCATGCAGGAATCCCCTTCCATAGCGTCGTTTGAGATTCCTGTATTCACATCAATGACAATTCCTTGATAAATTACCCTAACTTAGTGACATTATTTTTCAAATGAGGATTTAATTAAATTCCCCTCACCCGCAAAACAGGGCTAGGGGAGATTTAAGTAAGTTCCTTAATTGCATATAAAATTTCAATTTCGTTAAATCTTAATTGAAAAATCTGGGATAAATGTAATGCTTAATATGAATATTTATTATTAAAATATTTCTGCAATTATTCAGCCACTGATCCGTTTTTATTAAGTTATTCTTAACTTTTGCAAGTAAATGATTTAATTTCCAAATAAACAAGAGTAGAACGATTTCGGATAACAACCGGATTCAAATTTTGAAAACTCAAAATACATTTCATTAGTGGAGCTTTTATGCTTAAAATTTTATTTCTCATTTTTTTTATTTCTGTAAATATGGCTTATTCTGATGTACATTCTTTCCGAAAAGTTTTTCCTTTTGATTATAAAGTTGAAGGTCTTGATAATGGATTAACTATAATATTTGTACCAATGCAAAACAACGGAATTGTTTCCTATTACTCAGTTGTCCGCACCGGTAGCCGCGATGAGTATGAACCCGGTCATAGTGGATTTGCACACTTTTTTGAACACTGCATGTTCCGTGGCACAAAAAAGCATCCGGGTGGTGAATTCGATTCACTCGTTACTTTGATGGGTGCAAGTGCCAATGCTTATACAAGTGATGATTTAACATGCTATCATCTTACTTTTGCAAAGGAAGATCTGGAGCAGGTTATTGAGCTTGAATCCGATAGATTTCAAAATTTATTCTATCAGGAACGTGAATTTCAGACTGAATCCGGTGCTGTGCTCGGTGAATTTATGAAAAGTAAGACCAGTCCTTGGTTTCTAATTGAAGAGACTATGCTAAATACTGCTTTTGATCTTCATACTTATAAGCACACTACTATGGGTTTCGAGGCTGATATCCGCTCTATGCCTACAATGTATGATTATAGTCGTTCCTTTTTTAATAGATATTATCGGCCGGAAAATGTAGTTATTCTAATTGTTGGGGATGTGAATGCGGAGAAAATTCTTCCTCTAATTAAGAAGTATTATGGAGATTGGAAAAAAGGTTATGAGCAGCCAAAGATTGAACAGGAGCCTGAACAAAAAGCTGAACGCAATGCAAAAGTAATATATTCCGGAAAAAATCTTCCGATACTTGCTGTGGCATATAAATCTCCGGCATATAGTCCTATAAATAAGGTAGATGTGGCTGCAGGTCTAATTGGAGACATACTTTTTGGTCAGAATAGCGAAATATATAAGAAGCTATATTTAAATGAGCAATTAGTTCAAAGAATGGATTATGATTTCGGTCAAAACCGTGATCCGGGCTTATGGTCAGTTTATTGCGAAATTAATGATGAAAAAAATAACGATTACGTTCTAAATGAAATTGATCATGCAATTGATAATTTCAAAATCTCTTCAATAAATGAAGAGGAACTTGACAAGTTAAAAAAACGTTTGATGTATAGTTTTTTAATGAGTCTTGAAACTTCAGAGCATGTTGCAGGAGCGCTTGCACGTGTTGTGTCTATTACGGGTGGTATTAATTGTGTTGATCAGTATTACAATACAATGCTCTCACTGACTCCCAAAGATTTCAAGGAGGCAGCGTTAAAATATTTCAATAAATCTCGTCGTACAGTTGTTACTTTAAGAGGGAGCAACTAAAATGAGAAAACTAATTTTATATTCTTTCATTGTACTAAGTTTTATTATGCTTAATTTTTTAAAATCTATTTCCCAGATAAATTCCGAAATTCTCATGCCGAGCCCAAGCGATCCTATAATATCGTTTAGAATATGGTTTAAGGTTGGCTCAGTCAATGATCCTGTCGGGAAGGAAGGTCTTGCCGCTTTGACTGCAAACTTGATGGTTGACGGCTCAACAAGTAAAAATAAATATGAAGTTATAGTCGATAAATTATATCCTATGGCTTCTTCATATAATTCAAAGACAGATAAAGAAATGACCGTTGTTTATGGTAAAACACATTATGATAATCTTGAAGATTTCTACAAACTATTTATCGATGCAATAATACACCCAGCCTTCAATAATGATGATTTCATCAGAGTCAAGAAGCAATATATTAACTATATAGAGAAAAATCTTCGCTACTCAAGCGATGAGGAGCTGGCAAAGGCAGTTTTATCAAATTTCATTTTTGAAGGAACTGAGTATTCTCATTTAGCATCAGGAACAGTAGCCAGTTTGAATGCTATTACACTTGAAGATGTAAAGAATTTTTATAAAACATATTTCAATAAAAATAATTATCAAATAGGACTGGCAGGCAATTTTGAAGAAAAATTAAATGAAAAGATTAAAAAAGATTTATCTCAGCTTTCTGATGGATCAATCAATGGATTGGCACTGTCACAGCCAAAGAAGATAAATGGTTGTGAATACCTATTTGTAGAAAAAAATAATGATGCAACAGCAATAAGCTTCGGTTTTCCAATTGAAATTCTGCGAAATTCCAAAGATTTTGCAGCTCTATGGCTTTTCAACTCATGGTTTGGCGAACACCGCAACCAGTCGAGTCATTTATACCAAGTTATAAGAGAAAAGCGTGGAATGAATTATGGAGATTATTCATACATTGAAACTTTCCTGAATGGTGGCCGTTTGGAAGTGCCACAACCAAATAATCCACGTCACCATCAAATCTTTGAAGTATGGATTCGTCCTGTTAAACACGAGCACCGTCACTTCGCTTTGAGAGCAGCTTTACGTGAATTACATACAGTTGTAGAAAATGGAATAACTAAAAGTGATTTTGAACAAACTCAGAAATTTTTGTATAAATATATATTACATTATGCTCCAACTTCGATGATCAGGCTTGGTTATCAGATTGACAGCAGGTTCTATGGAGTTGAAGATAATGGAGATTATATAGAATATCTTCGGAAAAACATAGCTGCACTTACTTTAGAGGATGTAAATAATTCAATTAAGAAGTATATTCAGTTTGAGAATATAAAGTTCGCTATTGTAACAAAAGACTCTAAGAAATTTGCAAAGGATTTGATTGATAATACTGTTAGTCCTGTGACCTATTCTACTCCTAAGCCAATTGAAGTGTTGGAAGAAGATAAAATAATCGAAAACTTTAAGATTAAAACAGATATTACTAAAATAAAAATCGTTGAAGTAGAAGAAATGTTTAAATAAAAAAAGGGAACTTAAATTAAGTTCCCTTCTAATGCGGGATCAACGAGGCTCGAACTCGCGACCTCCAGTGTGACAGACTGGCGCTCTAACCAAACTGAGCTATAATCCCGTGATGTCCGTGGACCCAAGGAGGATCGAACTCCTGACCTCTTGAATGCCATTCAAGCGCTCTACCAGCTGAGCTATGGGCCCTCCTTGTTTTTCAAATTGATTACAAAGAACTTTTACTAGACACAATCAATAAGAATACAAAATTAATAAATTTATGAGAAATATGCAAGAATTTTTTTAAATGATTCTATTCCTGAATATAGGTGATTTATTAAACAAATTTATTAGCATTAGTTAAATAATTTTTGATTCTTTTGGTAATTAACGAGTTATGTGTTAAATTGCAGTTTCATTTTGTTTATTATATTAAATTTTATCACAAACGGAGGCATAATGTTTGATTTTACACTCACAGAAGAACTTAATATGTTGCGAGAAATGGTTCGTGATTTTGCAAATAACGAACTCAAGCCAATAGCTGCGAAGATTGACGAGGATGAAGCGATTCCTATGGACACAATAAGAAAAATTGGAGAACTTGGATTGCTTGGTGCTCCATTCCCAATTGAATATGGTGGCAGCGGTTTTGGTGAGGTCGGATATTGTGTAGTTCAGGAAGAAATCGGTCGTGCATGTTTATCAACAGCTACGATGATTGGCGCTCACACTTCAATAGGTACAAATGCGATATATTTAGGTGGAAATGAAGATGTAAAACAAAGATATGTCCCACAATTAGCCTCAGGTCAGAAAATCGGAGCATTTGCTTTGACTGAGCCTACCGCAGGATCAGACGCATTCAATCTCCGAACCAGAGCCGAGCAAGACGGTGATTATTGGATTTTAAACGGAGAGAAACTTTGGATTACAAATGGACCGTTTGCTGATATATTTTCTGTCTTTGCCCGCACTAAACGCGGCATTACTTGTTTTGTTGTAGAAAAAGGTACACCTGGATTTACGCCCGGAGCACCCGAAAAGAAAATGGGTATCAGAGGAAGTAAAACATCTTCTCTGACATTTGAAAATTGCAGAATACCAAAGGAGAACATCGTTGGTAGCGATGGTAGAGGCTTTTTAATTGCTATGAAAACTTTAGATGCTGGCCGTCTTGGTTTAGGTGCAGCTTGTATCGGAGCATGTAAAGAGCTTCTTGAAATGTCAACCCGCTATTCAAAGGAAAGAAAACAATTCGATCAACCCATTGCAAATTTTCAGGCAGTCCAGTTCATGCTTGCTGAAATGGCAGAGAAAATTTATACATCAGAATCAATCGTATATCGTACTGCAAAAATGTATGATGATGGCGGTAAGATTTCTAAATATTCAGCATTAGTTAAACTTCATACAAGTGAAGCACTCGACAAATGCGCCGATCTGGCGATGCAGATCTATGCCGGAATGGGCTATTCCAGAGAATTGCCAATTGAACGCTTCTATCGAGACAGTCGCATCAACCGTATATTCGAAGGCACAACAGAGGTTCAAAAGGTTGTAATAGCAAAAGATCTTTTGAAATCCAATGGTGTTTTATAGGTGATAAATTCTGAAAAATTGTAAAAAAAGGAGCTGCATGCAGCTCTTTTTTTTTAACCCAAATAATTAAATAGAAAAAATATTCAATTGATAATAGCAGTAGTGGCGGGTTCAGAACCCGCCACTACAAAGATATATCTTACACAAAGAGGGCACGGCAAGCCGTGCTAATATTAAGATGAATACGAACTTTCTAATGCTTAATCTGGGTTTAATATCATTTCCTATTTGAAATTAATCGATAAAACAGACGAGGACGTCTGTTCTACTTTGATTTATAGTAGCTTAGACGTCCTCGTCTGAGCTTGATTTTATTTTTCTGAAATAGGAAATGATATAACTAATAATAATTATTTGCAAGCATTTTTTTGTATTTATAATATTAATCTATCTATCCCAAAAATACAAAAAGTGTGAACATTGATTCACAAATGTGTAGTTTTTCTGACACTCTTAAAATATTTATCACTTATTTTAGGAAAAATTGCAATTTTTTTCAAAAAAAGTGTGTTTTGCCTGTGACGTTTTTGCTTTTTTTGTGTCTTTTATATTAGATGTTTGACAATTTTAAAAAATGTGTTTTTAAAGAACAATCAATTTGATAAAATAGTCAGGATTAGTTGATCATTGATAATTTAAACGCGGATCTATTGGCATTTCTCTAAGATACACTCCCACCGTAAGTCGGCGCAATCGAACACAAAAATAACCGGAAGTTAACCTGGTTCGATTGAACGCCGACTTTGTTTTTTTTACGGCAGATTTTTTTAAAATATACATTTGCCTTTCATATTGAAAATCTAAATATAAGAAATTTTGCAAATAATTTTATCTACTATTTTAGTAACGATACAATATATAAAAGGTTTCTTTATTATGAGTATAAAGAATTTTTTTTGTAAATAATAAAGGATTGAATAATTCAATTCTTATTGAACTCTGAAATCACCCATAATATCTAATGGACTTGGGGATTCATAATATTCAGCATTTGTTAATTTGAAATATAGCGCAAATAATTTAATTACCTGTTGCTCTTCATTACTGATTCTATAGCTTAATAAAGTGCCTGAAGAATTAGCAATGAATAAACCTATGGCTAAGATGGTTTTCTTGAAGTATAGGGCATCTGCTGCGTCTAATTTCACTTGCAATATTTCGCTTGCGTGCTTGAAATCATCTTTGGCTTCACTGAAACTATTATCCTGACTTTCAGGCAGGTTACTTCTATCGTTCTTTAAATCAAGTATAAGCTCTCTGGCAAGTTCACTTTTAAAAGATTTAACTAAATTAAAAGTAAATTCGATTGCTTGATGTTCGTTAAGATCAATATTCCCATCAGCCTCAGCAACAGCGCGAAATATCCATTTAATAGTATTTTTGAGAATTTGCCACTCATTGTCGGTAAAATTATTTCTAAGCACAAGTAACCTTTATTAAAAAAGAAAATTAAAGAAACGAAATTTAATGATTTTACACAAATCAACAAAACATATTTTATTAATAATTAAAATAGTATGCTTTAGAAAGCGTTTTATTGTAGTTTAATAAATGTTTATCCCAACAACAAAAGCCGAACTCAATTCTCTTGGCTGGCAGCAGCCTGACATAATATTAGTCTCAGGTGATACTTATATAGATAGCCCTTATATCGGAGTTTCAATAATAGGTCAACTTTTGATAAAAGAAGGCTATAAAGTTGCTATCATAGCCCAACCTGATATTAACAGTGATTTAGACATTACCCGTCTCGGCGACCCAAGATTATTCTGGGGAGTCAGTGCAGGTGCAGTGGACTCTATGGTTGCAAATTATACAGCATTGAAAAAGCCCAGAAAAGCCGATGATATGACTGCCGGAGGAATTAATAATCGCCGTCCTGATAGAGCTGTTATAGCATATACTAATTTAATTAAACGATACTATAAAACTAATAAACCTATTGTTCTTGGAGGTGTAGAGGCGAGTCTCAGGCGTATTGCTCATTATGACTTTTGGGATAATTCTGTGAGAAGATCAATAATTTTTGATTCAAAAGCAGATTTAATTGTTTATGGTATGGGTGAAAAAACAATAATTGAACTTGCAGATAAAATCAATGCGGGACAGGACTATCGCGATATTCGAGGCATTTGCTATATTGATTCTATGGCTAAATCAGAATATATTGAACTACCTTCCTTCGAACAGGTGCGAGAAGACAAGAAATCATTTATTGAAATGTTCGATCACTTTTATAAGAATAATGATCCTATAAACTCCAAAGGACTTGTGCAGAAGCACGGGAATCGTTACTTGATACAAAATCCGCCATCACCTCATCTAACTGCAATTGAGTTAGATAAAATTTATGAACTTAATTACGAATATGATGTTCATCCTTTTTACAAAATATTTGGGAAAACCAAAGCTCTTGATACAATTAGATTCTCAATAACTTCGCATCGGGGCTGCTTTGGGGAATGTAATTTCTGTGCGATAACAATGCATCAAGGGCGCAGAATTGTCAGCAGAAGTAAAGAATCCATAATACGTGAGACTAAACGATTAGCCCAAAAATCAGATTTCAAGGGTCATATATTTGATGTTGGAGGCGCTACAGCCAATATGTACGATATGAGTTGTAAAATAATGGATAGAATAGGACCATGCGGCGAGAAACGGTGTATGACACCGGATATTTGCAAAGCTATGAAGATAGATCACCATTCTCAGGTTTCATTATTAAAGGATTTGCAACAATTACCCGGAATGAAGAAAATATCGATTGGAAGCGGATTACGCTATGATTTGATTATTTCAGATAAAAAAAGTGGAGAAGAATATTTTGACAATCTTGTAGAAAATCATGTTTCCGGTCAATTGAAAATAGCGCCTGAGCATGTGCAGGACGATGTTCTTAGTTTTATGGGTAAAACCTCTGCTGATTATCTGAAACAATTCAGAGAAAAATTCAATAAAAAAAGTAAAGAATTTTACAAGAATCAGTTTTTAACATACTATTTTATAGCTGCACACCCTGGATGTGATGAAAATGATATGAGGGATCTCAATAATTTTATAAAGAATGAACTTAAGCTAAATCCAGAGCAGGTGCAGATTTTTACACCAACTCCATCGACCTACTCAACATTAATGTACTATACCGGAATTGATCCTTCCACTGGAAAGGAAATATTTGTAGAGCGTGATCCATTGCGTAAGGAGAGGCAAAAGAAAATTATTGTTGAAGAAAATAAAAAGAAATAAAAAATATTCAATTATTCATCATCCTTTATAATATTTGTATTTGTCGTAATTTACTTTTTTATAAAATAAATAATTAATCTTATGGTATATGGTCACAGTTTAAAAAATCTCTGGTATTTATCTCCTGATGTAACTTTTCTCAATCATGGCTCTTTTGGATTAACTCCGAAATCTGTTCTTGAATATTCGCATGCCTTGGAGAAAAAAATTGACTCGCAACCTTTGGATTTTTTTTTGGAGGAATATTTCCCACTTATAAATAAAGCTGCTGCAGAATTGGCTTCTTTTATCGGAGCTGAACAGGAATCTCTTGTTTTTGTCGAAAATGCTTGCACAGCAGCGAACACAGTGATAAACTATTTATCTTCGGTTCTGGCCCCCCAAAGTGAGATTCTATATATTAATCATATATATTTGGCTGTAAACAACGCATTGAAGCATTTGGGGAAGCATTCCAATTTAGTAATCAAAGAATTACCTATAGCATTTCCAATTGAATCAGATGAACAAATTATTGAACTGGTGCGACAAGCGATAAATTCTAATACAAAAGCATTGTTTTTGGATCATGTAAGTTCCGCAACAGCTCTGATATTTCCAATAGAAGGCATAGTAAAATTATGTAATGAAAATGGAATATTTAGTGTTATAGACGGTGCGCACGCGCCAGGGATGCTTGATTTGAATATTTCCGACATCAAGCCCGACTTTTATTTTGGAAATGCGCATAAATGGCTGTTTGCTCCGAAGGGATGCGCTTTCCTGTATGTTGCACAAAAATTCAGAGACGAAATTCATCCATTAGTTATTTCGAATTTTTATGAAAATGGATATAATGCGGAATTTGCTTGGATCGGTACTAGACAGCCTTCAAGCTGGCTTTCCATTGTTGAAGCTTTGAAATTTTATAAAACAAACGGTGATAGAAATATAAGAGATTATAACAGAAATTTATGTTTAAGAGCACGCAACCTTATCTGCGATGAATTGCATATTGATAAACCATCACCTGATGCCATGATTGGAAGTATTGCCAGTTTACCATTCCCATATCAATGTATTTTGGATTCAAACGAAGTTTATCATCTTAGAAAATATTTTCGAGAGAATTTCAAAATTGAGATCATGTTTTCATATTTTGATAACAAAATGTATTTTAGATTTTCTTCTAATATTTACAATGAGATCACTGATTACGAGCGACTTGTCGCGGCTTTTACCAAATACGGAGAAAGTAAATGAAACAAATAGTAATTATATTTAGTTTGATGATCGTTTGTTCATGTATTAAACTTAAAACAGAATACCCTGAAATTAAATATTATACATTAACTCAGGAACTTAAACCACCAATTTTAACAGAACAATTAAAAGGTACGCTTCAGATCAAAGATTTCACAATAAGTGATGAAAATGAAAAAGAGTATATTACTGTTAGATTAAGTAATTCCAAAGTTCATCAAAATTATTATTCACGATGGTCAGGTGATTTTTCTTCTCTCTTTTCTGATTTTTTATTCAAGCGATATAATAATTCTCAGGTGTTTTCTGGTGGAGTTGTTAAATCCTCATCCATTGCAGTTCCTGATTATTATTTAGAAGGACATATCGTTGAAATGTTTGCTTATAATAGCGAGCTTGATAGATCTGATTCCAACATTGTATTTCTTTCATTGAAAGTAAATTTATTCAAAAGAATTGGCATTAAAATAGAACGAGAGCCAATATTGAGTAGAACTTATAATTCCAAAATTACAAGAGTATCAAATTCTGTTTCAAATATCGCTGATTCATATAGTAAATGTGCTGCTGATATAGCAGACATCATGGTCAGAGATTTTAAACTTATTCTTGAAAAATAATTAATTCTTAATATGAGTAAATTCAATCATAATAGTTTCCTTACCTTTATCATCAATCCAGTAGCGCTTTTCAACGTATCTATCTTCTGATTCAAACTTAAAATATACTTTTAATTTCCTTTCTTTAAATAAGGCATAGTCAAATCCATTTCCATAGAAAGTAAAAGTTCGTTCCGTACTATTGTAGTCTCCTTCTAACTGGACAGGAAATGAAGCATTATCATCAATGAAATAATAGGTAAATTTTTCTAATATTTTATTGTAACTAATGTAACCGTGCCTTTTCATTTCAAAACCCTTGATTACAATGGTGTTTTCAATTGATAAAAATCTATCTCCGGTTATAAATTTAATTTCTTCAAATCCGGTTCCTTGATTGGAAAATTTTTGCTTATCATACGAAACAAAGAGCAGTCGCCAGTTGCCTAGGAACAGTGTCAATGGCTCATATTCATCGGATCTTTCAATTAATGTTTCTGGTGATTGATTGGTCTTTTTTTGTGCATGAACAGTTAAAAAAAGGGCACTAATACTGATTACAATGACAAGCAGAAAATTAAATATTCTTTTCACTTTATTCCAGGAATTATTAAATATATAATTAGATAACGTATTTTAAATTTCATTATTGTGTCGAAGTTCTTCTAACAAGGACTGCAATTCAAGCCATTCATCAGTTTTATAGGAAAGTTCTTTCTTTATTGTAGAATATTCTTTCTGTTTGGTTTTGGAATATTCAGGATTTTGATAAAAAGATGGAGAGATAAACTCACTCTCAAGTTTTGAAACTTGATTTTCAAAATTACTTATATAAGCTTCGCATTCTTTTATTAACTTTAATAATTTGTTTTCTTCACGTACAAAAATTTTTTGTTTTTCTCTACGATTCTGTGACTGTCCCTGTGTTTCGGACTTTTGTGATTCTCTTTTTGATTGAATTTCAAGTTGAGATAATTGTTCAATTTCCAATTTTTCAAGAAATTCATTGATGGATCCTGCTACATCACGTATTTTCTTATTTTTAAAATATATTGTTCTGTTTGTAAGTCCCTGCAGAAAATCTCTATCGTGAGAAACCACAATCAAGGCTCCAGAATAGTCATTCAGTGCACGTTTGAGTACGTCTTTAGCATTCATATCAAGGTGATTTGTGGGCTCATCAAGAATCAACAAATTAATTGGAGAAAGCAACATTTTTGCAAGAGCTAATCTTGATTTTTCGCCTCCGGATAAAGTTTTTACTTTTTTATATACATCATCACCGCTAAATAAAAAAGCTCCGAGTAAACTTCGGACTTTTGTTCGCATATCTCCTGTGGCTGCATTATCTATTATTTCGAATACAGTGGAATCATAATCAAGTGCTTCAGCTTGATGTTGAGCATAAAAACCGATTTTAACATCCGTTCCGAATTTCAATATACCATGATAATCCTCTGTACCAGCCAATATTCGTGAAAATGTTGACTTCCCTTCTCCATTTTTTCCGACGAAAGCAATTTTTTCTTCACGTTCGATTGCAAAATTGATTTTGTCAAGAATTAATTTCGGGTTATAAGATTTTGATAAATCTATCGCTTCAGCTACCAGTCTGCTTGAACGAGGTGGCTCAGGAAAACGCAATCTGATTTTACTTGAATCATCTTCTTCAAGAGCTATTCTTTCAACTTTTTCAAGAGCTTTAATACGGGATTGCACTCTCGATGCAAGTGTAGCTTTGGAACGAAAGCGCTCAATGAAGCGCTCTGTTTCAGCAATCTGACGCTGTTGATTATTGTATTGAGATAATAGCAATTCTTTTTGTTTTTCACGCTCAATGATGAATTTGGAGTATGGTAGCTCAATATCGAAAATTTTACCATTAGTAATTTCAATTGTACGATTTGTCACATTATCTAAAAAGCGCTTGTCATGCGACACTATAACAACACAACCAAAATAGGATTTTAAAAAATCTTCCAGCCATTTAATTGATTCAATATCAAGATGGTTTGTCGGTTCGTCCAAAAGGATACACTCAGGCTTCCGCAACAGAATTTTTGCAAGTTCAACCCTCATTTTCCAGCCACCACTGAATTCATTTACTGGTTTTGTAAATTCGTCACGCTCAAAGCCAAGTCCCGTTAATATTCTTTCGACTTCTGCGTCACCCTTATTCCCACCAAGAATATGATATCTATCGGACAGATCGGAAAGTTTATGAATGATTCGCATATAATCATCAGTTTCATAATCGGAACGGTCAGCCAATTCGTTATTATATTCTATTGTTTTTTGCTCGATGAACCTTAATTCAGTAAGTGCGGATGCTGTTTCCTCAAATACTGGTTTTATTGAATCGATTTTCAATTCTTGTTGAAGAAATCCAACAGACCATTCGTTTGGTTTGGTAATTATCCCTTCTTCGGGAATTAACATACCACAAATTATTCTTAGAAGTGTGGTTTTACCAGCTCCATTACGGCCAATCAATCCGATTCTATCAGAACTTTTTATAGTGTAAGAAATTCCATCAAATAAGTATCTGCCTGCAAAGTGCATGGATACGTTTGAAACATGTATCATTTATTTTTCGAGAACTTTCATTATCATTTTATCTTTTATCCAAAACGGACATTACTTCTTCGAGTTTGTTTTTTGCTCTGGCAGCTAATTTTTCTGCTTTTTCCACAGTAGTATTTTTATATTCTAAATCTTCAATTTGGGGCATATTTATAAGAACATTTTTATATGCGCCCCAGATGCCGGTTTCTAAGGCTTTTGCTCCAACTTCAATGTCTGATTTGGAAGCAATGTTACCAAAACAAGCAACTCCGATCATTGCATCCCAAGCAGAATCGCCCAATCGCATTGTATGTAACGGGATTTCAATAGCTTTCTTTAAACCAGCTTGCATAGCGGCAAAACGAATTTCTCTTTCCTCTGATGTATTTTTTGGTAATCGCATTGCTTCCATGTAATCATTAAAGGCATTGGTATCAGCATCAATATAATTAATCAGAGAATTAGAAACTGAATTCAGAGGTTCAATGATTTTCCTGATTTCCGAATCGACATTTTCAAATTTTCTAACACCATAAGTGAGTTTTGCAACCATAGCTCCAAGACCAGCTCCAACAGCAGCAATCAGTGCTGATACCGAGCCACCGCCCGGAGCTGAGGATCTTGCAGAAACGGAATGAACAAATTCAATAACAGATAAATTGGCTAATGGCTGCTGATCGCCAGATTCAATCATATATTCAATAATTCTCTTTTTGGGATCGAAGATCGATATTGAGTTTAAGCCTAATCTTTCGATAACAAGTTTAATTTTTTGTTCTTCATCCCAAATCAATAAATTCTCTTTTTCAATATAATAATTTGCTGCCATGAGCATAGCTTCAAGTGGGATAAGACCCACTAATTCTGTTCCTGCAACAGCGATATTAATTTGCTCTGCCTGTTGTTTGCAAACTTCAAAAGCAATATGTGGTGGGCTAATTTTATAGTTTGTTAAATTAATTGATACCTGAGCCATATTATATTCATCAACAAACCAACCGATTGCTTTTGTTTCCTTAAGTAACCCGGGCTCGCTATCACTGCGGCCCGCTTCACGAATATTTAATGCAATTCTATGCGCTTGCTCTTTTGTTCCTAAAATATTAACATTATATGCAATCAAAAAGAACCTTGCTCCTGTTACGGTAGCTCCCCATTCGGGTACAAAATTTGCAGGTCCGAAATCTGGCTTCCATTCCGGCTTAATAATTTTCTCAGCCAATCCTTCATATTCACCTTCTCGGATCTGAGGAAGTTTTTTTCTGTAATCAATTTCAGATGCTTCTTCATAAAGATAGATTGGGATATTTAATTCTTCAGCTGAACGGGCAGCAAATTCCTTTGATATTGTTACACATTCTTCCATAGTTACTCCTGAGACCGGAATAAAAGGGCAAACGTCCATTGCACCCATTCTTGGATGCTCTCCTTGCTGTGTCCTCATGTCTATTAATTTTCGTGCACACCTGGCTGAATTAAGGGCGCCCTCAATAACTGCCTCAGGTGAGCCAACAAAGGAATATACAGTGCGATTTGTTGATCTGCCGGGATCAACATCAAGTAATGTCACTCCGTTGGTTTTACGAATAGCATCTGCAATTGCTTCGATTATTTCAGTATTTCTTCCTTCTGAGAAATTTGGTACACATTCTACTATCTTTTTCATGTAATTTTATTTATTAAATAAGTAAACTGCAAAATTAAGGAATTTATATTAAAAATAGAACAGGCAGCCACTTTTGAATGTAGCTGCCTGACTATTTTAATTGGCTACTTTAATATTTACAATTAAAGTACCTCTGTTTTCTTATTTTACGACAACAAATTTCTGGAAGAAAACTTCGTTGCCAGCTATTATTGACATAATATAGGTTCCACTTGATATATTATTCAGAGGAATCGACATTGTGTGTTCGCCGTTTGTAAAGGTAACGTCGTTATAAGGTTTCATAACTGATTTCCCTGAAACATCAATTAAATCGATGGATACCTGAACTTCATTCTGTAATTTCAATGTGAAATTAACATTATTAGTTGCAGGATTCGGATTAATTTCAGAAATCCATAAACCAGCGTTTCCACCATTATTAAATACAGTCACCATTTTCTGTGATAATTCAACTGATTCGCCATCGAAGCCAACATAGTTGAGTCTATAGACATAATCATTTCCTACAACAAGCGAGTTATCTCTGTCGATGAAGGAATATGATGAACCATTCTCACTGTTTGAAGCAACCATGTTAAGATTTGAAATATAATCCGCAACTTTAACAAATTTCAGTTTGCCGTCTATTTGTTGAGATACATCTGCACGGTAAAGTTCATATCCTAAAATATTCTTTTCATACTGTGTTATCCAGTTTGTATTGACAACTTTATTAGCTGACACTGCATTCAGACCATAGCATTCGAGGTAAATTCCTTCTTCAGCGCTTTTACATGCAGAAGGAGTTCTAAATGTTTGTGGATTGAAAGATGCCTGAGCTGTATTGTAGTTTGTTGTGGCGAAACCTGATGTATTGAAACTTGAAATATCACCATTATAAGCATAAGCACGATAATAATACTTGGTATTTAGAGCTAATCCATAAACATTACATGAACTTGAGGATGCGCTTTGGATTGCATAAGTACCAGTGCCGAGTTGCGTGCCGTTACCAAAAGTTGAACTTCCGACATACCATTGACCATCACTTGGTAAATCAGGTGAATAATCTTGTTTTGCAACAATCAGTCTGTTTGCACCTGTTCCAAGATTTCTTACTTCAACTTTTACCGACGGTAATCCTGCGTTGCAGCCCAAGTAAGTAATTCTTACGTTATAGTCCTGACTTGGTTCTGTTTGATGTACCATTCCGAACGTCGGAGAATAGTAAGGTAGATAATCAGGATTTGTTGAGGAAGACATTAAGTTGACGCCACTACTTGTACAACCATTGACATTGTAATTCCACATAAAAGTGGCAAGTGATGCGCTATTTCCGCCGCTGGCGATAGTTGTGGTATTATTTGAATAAGTTCCTGTGTTACAAGTACTATTGCCGGCTGTAACAGATAATGGAACACTTGCATTTGCATTTGTCGTTGTATGTGCTCTATCTTTAGATATTACACTTACAGGGTAAACGCTATTATTTGGCATGATACCATAAGTACCAGTAAATTCGAGATATAATGGTTGATTCGGATTACGAACGGCTGAGAATGTTTGACTTGTAGGTGGATAATATCCAGTCTCAGTGCCATTTTCGTTATATTCCCAAGCTTTTACCCATAATACTGTACCTGCAGGTACACCTGTAATTGTCAACGGAGCACCACTTGTATAAGTATTTGCACCGAAGCTCACAACATATTCGTTATAACCTTGTTTATTGCTGATAGGAGTAGCAGTATTAAGGTTTGTTCCAAGGTTACTTGTGTAATATAAATACTGTTGTGGTTCCCAAGCGACTGGTCCGCCAACAGCCAATACGATTAATCTATTTCCACCGTTTCCATTTGTTCCATAAATTTGAATTGATCCACTATTATCATTTTGGAAAGTCAAATCATGTACATTTGCTGTAGGTCTTGTTAATGTACCGCGAGCATCAATAGTGAAATTTGGATTATTAGAATAAATAGATACATCGGTTATTGGTGAACTATAATATCTTGCCGGAATAGTCGGACAGAATTTCACCCAAATCTTTTGCATTACAGAGGCAGGGCCATTTCCGGTTATTGTTGCGGTTGCTGTGCTTGCATAAGTACCACCATCAATTTTTATCTGGAAATCAGTAGGGGCAGTAAATACAATGTTGCTTTCGATTTGTGTTCCAATTACATTAAAAGCTTGTTCCTGAGCACAGAAGCCATCTTCTGTATCTCCGAAAGATAAACCGGTGATGGTCTTGTTATTTCCTTCGTTTGAAAAAGTAATAGTTGGATTATTTGTTGTAACAGTTGCAGTAGTACTCCAAGCGGTTGTTCCGCAAGTATTATTTCCAGCACGAACTTTAATTATATAGGTCGTATTCTTATTCAATGTCCCGTCTGTATATTGATAGAAGGTTGTTGGTGCATTTACTCTGAAAGTTTGGTTATATTGACCAGCATCAACTACATTAACATCATAATAATCGGAACCTTCAACCCATGCTGAACCCCAGTTAATTTTAAATGAAGTTGCACGAATCAGGTCTGTAGTTGGCATATTCGGTATTGCAGGTTGTTGAATAACTGTAACAGTTGCGATACCTGAAGAAACAACATCAGGACAAGTTCCACCTGCACCCCATGCACGGAACTGATAGCCATTGTTTGATAATAGCATTGAAGAGAAGTTCAATGTAGAAGATCCACTTGTAAGGTTATTTGTTATTAAAGCACCGATAGAATTAGAACCAGATACAATAGTAGTCCAGTTACCTGTAGGAGATGTTCTATACTGCCAGTAAATGTTATTAATTGTACTTGTTGGAGCATTAAAACTGGCAATAAAGTTATCGTTAGTATATTGACATACAGTTTGTGTAATAGGACTCAAATTTGATGTCAATGGTTTGTCTATCGTAATTGTAGCAGCATTAGTTGTGACACCTGCACAGCTTGTTCCACACATTAAAGTTGCACGATACTGAGCAAGATGTTGCAATGCATAATTAACATTCGTTAAAGTTAAAGTTCTGCTATTTGATGTTGGGATAGAAGTCCATGAATTACCATTAAGCTTTTGTTCCCAGTATATTAATTGAGATGAGCATACTGCTCCTACCCAATCGGCAGTTAACACTACCGTTGTTCCTTCGCACTGACGGACTGACTGAGGATGTGCAGATACCGTCGGAGGAGTATTAACAACAAGAGTTGCAATATTTGATGTTGAAGGTGTACATATTGCATATTTACCAGTTAAAACCGCTTTGAATTTATAACCATTCAAAGAACCGATCAAATTTGTCAGGTTCAAGGTTTTATCATTGCTACCAGTCACAGTTGTTGCTCCAAAAGAGGATGGAACGTTTGCCCAGCCGGTTCCGCCATCGGAAGAGTATAACCATTGAATTCTATAATCTGTGTTAAAAGTTCCAGTACCGTCAACTGAGAAGAATGTGTTCTCAGTGATACATTTATCCACATTTACAGGGCTGCTTGTTACATTAGGTTGATAATCAACTTTAAGAGTTGCAACATTTGAATAAGCAGTGCAAACGCAGCTAACTAATAATTTGAATTTATAATTATCGGCTGATGTAGCTATATTATTCAATTGAAGTGAATATCCTAATTGACCAGTGATAGAGCCAATTCCAGGCAATGAAGAAGCTAACATTGACCAACTATTGCCATTATCGATTGAATAATACCATTGCAATGAAGCAGATGTATTACATGAGCCACCATCGGAGTTGGCAGTGATGGTTTGATTGCCATTCTGACAAATATTATATGTTGCTGATGGCTGAGTTGTAAATGTGATAATTTTACGAACATCCAAGGTAACTAATTGTCCGTATTTTTCTTGAGATGCAGCACAAAGAGCTGGATAGCTCCATACCGAGCGATAAACCCTCTTATCATAAGCAGCATTTGTTGGGTCACTCATTGTGAAAGTGGCAGTAGCTCCGGATTCAGTTGTCCAAGTACTTGATCCATAAGCCATATATTCCCAACGTTTAAATGTAGGTGATGGATTTGAAATAGCTACAGAGCCAATTGTTATAGGATTATGTTCGCAAATGGTAATTCCAAAATTATTATTATAATTAACGGAATTATATGATTCGGTAATTGTTGTATAATAAACTGTCAAAGTGCCGACCGGACCTATTTTTTCACCTGTTTGACATGCAGGATTGGAATTATTTGTATTGAAAATCGGACGATATTGTTTACCGTTATCTGCAGGAGTTGCAGTGAAGTTATAACTTGCTCCGGCACCGCTGATAGTTGACCAGCCTGCTCCACCGTTTGTTGAAACTTCCCATCGATTGAATGTTGGTACAGGATAGCCTGTTGCAGATGCATTTAATGTAAGTGAATTTCCTTCGCATTCTGTCATTGACCAGTTTGCCATACCCGTGTATGTTCCAGACCCAGTATAAGCAACATTAATGTCTGTCCATAAAGGATCAATATGAACAGTTCCAATTACTCTGTTTAGTGTAGGACCAGCGCTGCCAATACCAGCGGAAAATGGTTTAATCATATTTCCGAAACCATCACGTCCGAAAATTAAACCGAAATCGGATGGAACTATTAAATTAATTTGATATGGATAATAACCGCTGCCATTGTTTGATAAACCAGATAAACTTTTTACACTGACATTATCAACATATTTAACATTGTATGGCCCTGTACCTTCAAAATAGAATCTTAATGAAGGTGTTTTGCCACAATAAGCATAACTATTCAAATTTGGCGAATAATCGACGGCAATGGTTGCTCTTGATTGAGTGGGACGAACGCGATTTGCACCACTTAGATTATAATTATATCTCATTAAGGAAACAGAACCAAAGCCAGTATATATAGTAAAGCTATAATTAGTTCCGGGTTTAAGATTAGTTAAATTAAGTGTCTGTTGTCCACCGGATAAATTTGTATTAAAATAAATAATTTTTGTATTGGGCGCACCGGAAAATGATGCTGCACTTGACCAGTCTGTTGTTCCGCCATTACCGGCTAAAGTGAAGAATGAACTTGCTCCGCTTCCTTCTACAGGAATACCTGCAGGAGCATTAGGGCTTTCTTCAGCCAATATCAGAGTATAGTTTCCGCTACCGACATTAACATTATTAAATTGAACTTGGATTGAATTATCACTTACATCACGGAACATAAGTGATGCTGCATTTGTGGGAGCAGATACAAGAGCATTATCATTTGTTCCTGTAAATAACCCGAATACAGCACCAGTACCGAAGCTACCGTTTATATTCGAAGATATGGAATAAACCCCATTTGAAAGAGTTGGAGTACTTGTAAGAGTTCTGTAAGATGTCCATGATCCTGCCATTCCTTCTGCAGGGAAGGCATTCGGATTGGTAAAAGTAAATCCTGAGCCTACTGGGGTTGTTGCATCCAAATAGAAAGTTATATTTGTTACATTTAACAAACTACTTGAATAACTGTTCCCGTTAAATGACCCGTTAATAAAGTACCAATAAAGATTAGCGGCTTTAGTAGCGTCACCTTTACCAGCAAATGTTGTAGGATTGGCGGCTACAGGCGTTAAAGAAAATACAGAACTTGTTGCTGTTGTAATTTTAATACCAGCAAATAAATTGTTAGTACCTATCGGTAAAAATCCGGTTGTTGCACCCAAGTTATATGTTAAAACCGTGCCCTGAGCAATATCCACAAATCCAGTAAAATCGGATGGTGCGGTTATTCCATTCATAAAATATGAATTGCTTGTCAATTGTAACCTTGTATTTGTTCCTAAAGTACAGCCACGAACAACAGAACTTGTTGTAAGACGTGTAGTAATATTATTTGAGAGATTTAAGGTATTAAAACTTAAATTTCCTGTCGAACTTTTAAAAAATAAATTATTTACGGTTACAGTAAAAGTTGAAGCACTCATACTACCGTTTAAATCAATAATATCACCTGCTACTGCTTTTGATATAGTAAATGCAGGATCTGCAAAAATATATTTATAGCCATCAGGGCTGTTTGGAATATTTTTACTTGGTGAAAGATTAATTACAGTATAGAAGTTATTTGTAAAAGTATTATTCATGAAATAACTAAACAAAGTCGTACCACTGAATGCACCTGAAGTACGTATATGATAACGAGTGCTTGGATCAGTAAAATTATTAGCACTAATATTAATATCTTGGTTCTCTGCAGCAGACCCGTCGATGTTAATGTAACTAACCATATCTGTTCCGGAAAATTTATAAAAATAATTTCCAATTAAATCAAGATTATTAACTGTTGAAATAATGTTTATTCCACAGTAATTATTATTTCCAATTAGATAGAAATTATTGTTATTTATTTTTGAACCAGCGACTGTTCTGCTGCCACCATTGAAGATTACAGCAGTTCCTTGAGTTTTATAAAAAGTATTTCCTGTATAAACATTTCCATCAACAGGACCGTTTGTTATATCATTTGCAGAATAAATTGCATTTCCGCCTGATAAATCAGAAAAACTGGGGAAGCCTGTTCCAGATGAGCTGCTAAAGCTACTGTTTAGTATCTGAACATCACCGGAACCAATATTTCGTACACCAAAGTTGCAATTATCAATGCTTAAGCTGGAGAAAACAAGTTTGTTTTTTCCCGAAGCAGTATTTATACCGGCTCCTATTGCAGCGTTGAGAGTTGAGTTGAAATTTATGATATTAATAGCACTAATTGTAACCGCATCTGCATTAATATCAAAACCTATTTTCGTACCAACTGTTGATCCGTTTAAATTAGGTTTAGAGGTTGAATACCAGCCCTGAATCGTGATGTTATCTTTATTAACATTTACCGATTCTGCGTAAGATTCGCCATCACCCTTAATATTAACTACATCACCAGGTACACAAGAAGAGATACCTTTGGCGATTGTTTTATAAGGCAAGCCAATAGTTCCTGCATTAGCATCATTACCTGATACGTTTGATACATACCAGTTTGTAGCTGAAGCATTGTAAGTCACAATGCTCAACAGCAGGAATAAGAAAAAATAAGAAATTGATTTGTACATAAAAGAAACCTTTTATTTAATTGAACAAAAGAATAATAAATTTAATTAACATGATTAATAATTACCCAAAAAATAATTCTTCCGATATTGCAAAGAACTGCCACTACTGAAGACTTTAGCATTTCAATTCAGATTATATAATATAATTAATATTATATAAATTCCAAAGAGAAATTCTATAATCTCCACAATACAAAGATAATAAATATTTTTTAATAATAGATGCAATTTTTTAGAAAAAAAGTGAAATTATTGTGAAATTCCAACTTTTGAATAATAATTATTCATTTGCTTTAATTTCTGGAATTAACCATTAATCATTTATCTTTAACAATTACTTCAGAAATATGAATCTCTTTTTACCAATTTGAATAAAATATATACCAGCAGGAAAATCCCGAATAACGATTTTATCTCTGAATTCTGATTGATAAACTTTAACACCATAAACATTGTAAATTCCGACTTCACATTTTTCTGAATCGGAAATTTTCAAATTGATAATCTCCGATGCTGGATTAGGAAAAATTGTTAATGAGCTGTTCTCTGAATCCTCAACAGAATTGACTGAATCAGCTACATTGGCTTTGACTGTGGTTTCCCAGAATGTGCATGAGCCATCACTTATATAAATTTCATCAAGGAAGAAACCCAAACTTTTTGCTTTGAAGTTAATAATTATATCCAATTTTGTTAATGGATTTAAATATATAGGTAAATTTGGAAGATAGTCAAAAGAGAAATTCTGATTATTATGATAAAAATTGATTTGAGTGACTTTTCTAGCTTTGTATTGGTCGCTATTCAAAATTTCCACGTTCATCGTTTTTTCATCACCCATTTTTAAAGTTTTATAATTAATTTCCTTAGGATTAATTTGTATATACTGAGCTTTATAATTTAATTCAATTATCGTATCATTGCCCCGACGGTCACTGAACCTTATCAGAGCCCTTGCATCCTGACAAAGATCTATTACATCAGCTTCCCATGTAGTACTTACTGTTTGACCAGGAATAAAATTTTTATATTGAAAATTGAAATTATATGAGCTATCGGTTAAAAAATCAATTCTTGCAAGATTTGACCGGATTGCTGTGTCATTCGGCATGTCAGTTATAGTACCACTTACTTTACTTGGAGAAAGATATACCCAGTTTGGCACTGGAGAATTTGTATCAGGTGTTTCCTGATCTACCATCAAAGTGGAATTAGCCGGATATCCGAAAGAAGAAAAATTATTCGATCCGTATAAATAGCCGGAGAAGCCATTATTAGATTTGATATTGTAAACCCCTGAGTTAATTATCGGAATAGTCTTCAAAGCAAATTTTCTATTCCCGATATTGATTCTGCTTTTTGCTAATATTTCATCTGTTCCTGGATATTTTGTATTTATTATTTCCCAAACTTTGATTGAGTCTGATAAGTTTATAATCTGCAAATCATCAGGCATTGAGCCGCTGCTATCGGTCTGATAAATCAGATTTAGATAAATTTCGGGGAATTTATAATCATAGGTTGATGGAGAGAAAAAAGTCATTGTTTTGACAAATTGCTGAAATGGAACAAGATTCATCTGAAATGGAAAACTCTTTAAGGAACTATTCCCGTCTTCAGCCGCTCCAGTATTGAATTGAACAACATTTATCGGATTATCACCAGAAATCGTGATACAGTGTGGCTTTATTCCCATTGGGTGCATCCTTTGCTCAAACCATCCTTTGCCCAAAATGCCCGGAACATTAGTGACAGTGCCAATCTGCAAGGAATCACGATAAATATTAGTATTTGCTAATTTTGCATAAATACGTATAAGTGAAGCGTACTTCCTACCTGAAATAACTGAAACAGGATAATCTTTATTCCATCGATAAGTTGGATTATCCATTTCGGCTAAATAATTCGCTCCGAAATTATCAGAAGGAACCTGGGCTTCCATATTCCCGGAAACAACTGCCACAGGTTTATTTGCCCGAATAAGGCTACCTGATAGGTCAGCCTCTGGTCCTTCAGAAGATATAACCCAAACATCACCTTTATTTAGAATTACTTTTTCAGAATCTCCAGTCATTAAGCCTTTAGCAGTTTTTGTTACAGTATTTCCGCTAAGATAAAATGTCACTTTTGTGTCATCAAAAGCCGCTGTGACAGTAGTCAAACTTGGATATCTCTTTGTTGTATCGGAAGCAGAGCAATCGGAGTAAGAGGATACAATATATTCTTTGCCAAGGGCTTTTGTCGGAAGTAATTGGAATCCTTCGCTTCGGTCAGCAAACTCAATAATACAATAAACCAAAAAATTTCCTTCAGCATAAACATGGATTCCATTTCCTTGATATACTTTTTCTTTGATATTTGGATCAATGGAATTTTTTGAATAAGTAAAAGCTTCATCTACAGAAAGATCAATATAAGTCAGTTGATTTGTTATTGTCTGTTTACTATAATAAACGCCTTTGCCTGGAACTTCACAAAATACAGGTGTTGAACTTAGTGATAGAATATAAATTCTGAGTTTGGATTCTTGAGTTAATTTGTCTTTCAAACATGGAGGTGGAGAAAACCAAAAATCAGTTACATCACCAGTACCTCCATAGGCAGAACTAAAGCCATAAGTAAAGATTTGCAATAAAAGCAGACTAATAACAAACAGTAATTCCTTTTTCATGTTTTCTCCTTAAGACAACTTTATTCTTTAAGAACAATTGAATTATGAAAAAATTACATAATAATTGTAAATTGTTAATTATTACTTTTATATTATTGAACCGTATAAAATAAGTGCCATTATACAAGAGTTTGTGGTTTTAATGCAACTCTTATGCTTTGTAATTCTTACTAATATAATTCATTAAGGCTGTCTTTTATGTTGAATTCCAAGCTTTTTTTCACCTGAGACAGTTTTTTTTTAGCTTTTAAAAATTCAGGGTTCGGAATTTTTAAAAGCTCCATTTTTTTAGCTTCTCAACTGATCTTTTTAAGCCAATCTTTTAT
>JAPLFL010000092.1 GCA_026390695.1 Candidatus Kapaibacterium sp.
TGTCATTCCCGCGCATGCGGGAATCCCCTTCGAGTACAACGTAAAATTATTGAATACTGACTACTTATAGATTAAAAAAAAATGGAAAATTCCAAAATTCTTTAATCCCTTAATCCCCAAAATTTTAGTTCAGACACAATTAGGGCAAAAAACTATGCAAAAGTATGCATAAGGCATTAATAGCCGCTGTTGGAGCATCATCTCGTTGCATAATGTACTATGCAAAAGTATGCATTTTTTCATTATAAGATGTGCAAATTATGCAAATTTGTTTATAAAGTTGAAGAAATAATGGAAAAATTTGTGCTTCTTTCATTAGGGGATTCCTGTATGCGCAGGAATGACAGCGCTACTTTTTGGGGGATTCCTGCATACGCAGGAATGACAGCGCTACTTTTTGGGGGATTCTTGCGCATGCGGGAATGACAGCGCTACTTTTTGGGGGATTCTTGCTTATGTGTAAATATGCCCTCTTGTAATTAATAATTCACAATTAATAATTATCCCGTTTTCCTTTGTAATTTAATTATTTTAAATTAGATTTGTAATTGGTATATTTTGTAGTTCAATTTTATTAACTTTGGAAATTTATTATGAAGAGTATTGCAGTACTGACCAGCGGAGGAGATGCACCCGGTATGAATGCCCATATTCGAGCCGTTACGAGATCAGGATTGTCTCGTGGACTTGATGTATGGGGTGTAATCGGTGGTTTTTCCGGTCTGATCGAAGGTACAATGATCCAGTTAGATCGAAAATCTACTGCCAATATAATAGCATCAGGAGGTACAATACTCAAAACCAGCCGCTCAAAAGAATTTATGATGCCTGGCGGACGTGCGGCTGCTGCTCAGGTTCTGAAGGAAAAAAGAATTGACGGACTCATCTGTTGTGGCGGTGACGGCACATTCCACGGTGCTCACTTCTTAGGTCTTGAGCATGGAATTCAGGTAGTTGGAACACCCGGAACTATCGACAATGATATTTATGGCACACAATATACCATAGGATATGATACGGCATTGAATACCGCCGTAGAAGCTATTGACCGAATTCGTGACACAGCAGATTCTCATGGCAGAGTGTTTATCATCGAGGTTATGGGACGTCATGCTGGTTTTATCGCTATGGAAGTAGGAATTGCAAGCGGAGCAGAATATGTGGCCGTACCTGAGACTGTTACAAATTTAGATATATTATACCAACGAATACTTAAACAAGGCCGCCAGCGCAGAACTATTGTGATAGTCGGAGAAGGTGATGAACTGGGTGGCGCATATCAGATCGGTGCTGCAATGAAAGATAAATATGACATAGATGCTAAGGTTGCCGTTCTGGGGCATATTCAACGTGGTGGAAGTCCTACAGTTCGTGATCGCGTTTTGGGTAGTCACCTCGGTGTTGCAGCCGTGGATGCGTTAATTGATGGTATTACCGATGTGATGGTAGGCCGTGTACATGGAGAAATTGAATATACTCCTTTAGAAGATACTTGGTCAAAGCAAAAGCCATTAGAAAATTACATGATTGAGTTATCAGATTTACTAACTTAATTTTTCTTATAATATATATAATTTTCAAGTTACCGACTTTTGCTTAATAAAATTATGATGAAAATAGCTTTATTTGAGAATTTCGGAAAAATTCAAGCCTTGCAATGTGCTGAAATTTCCGCTGAAAAATTAATTTCTTTCGGTGCTGAAATAGCTGCTACTCCCAAGATGCTTACTTCTTTCAGTTCCGATATACGAAATAAAATAATACCTCTTGAATTTCACGATTATGAGAAATATGCTGATGTCGTTATTTCTTTTGGTGGTGATGGAAATATGTTATCTGCCGGACGATTGTTATTAGGAACAGAAGTACCTATTATGGGAGTGAACGTCGGAAGATTAGGATTCCTTGCTGAATTTACAATTAAAGGTTTGGATAAATCGCTACGAGACTTATATGAGGGGAATTATCGTCTGGTTGATCGTTCAGTTTTTGAATTGGAATACAATGGTGAGAAATTTTTTGCATTAAATGATTTCGTTCTTGAAAAGAGCGATACTCCGCACATGATCACTGTTCAGGCTTATACTAATAATCACTTTATTGGTGATTACCGCGTGGATGGAATTATTATTACAACCCCAACAGGTTCCACGGCCTATTCCCTGTCATGCGGCGGTCCGATTATAGCTCCATCGGCAAAGGTAATTTGCCTGACACCCATTTCGCCTCACTCTCTAACGCTAAGGCCGCTTGTGGTACCGGATTCTAATGACGTGCGCCTTGATTTATTATCTGCCGAAAATGGTGCTAATCTGGTTGCTGACGGACAAATTGTTGTTAAAATGAAAAAAAATGAGTCTGTAACCATCAGACAATCTTCATCAGAAGTTAAACTTATTAAACCTGTTGATAGTACTTATTATGATCTATTACGTGCAAAACTTCTTTGGGCAACTAATGCCGAAGATTTCAACGGGAAATCTACTAATTTTTAAATTTATTATATACTTATGAATCCAACTCATTTTATATGGAATGTGCATCCGACCGTAATTTCAATCGGACCTTTTTTAATTAATACAATATATCTGAGAATCGCTCTGTCTGCATTGCTAATAGGACAATTATTATATTATTTTATTAATATAAACAAGCTTGAAAAAAGTCGCAAAGATAATCTTTCATTATATATCATTTTGAATTTTTTAATAATTATCACATTTCAATTTATTATAGCTAATCCCCTGAAATTCCACCCTGAGGTGCGCTGGTATGGATTATTGTTTGCTTTAGCGTTTATATTATGTTATTGGGTACTGCATTATGTCTATGTGCGAGAAGCCAAGCCACTGAAACAATTGGAAGTTTTGACAATTTATCTGATAACTGGAACTGTTTTAGGCGCCAGACTTGGGCATTGTCTATTTTATGAAGGAGCTTATTATCTTGCCAATCCGGTAGAAATTCTTTTTATATGGAACGGCGGACTCGCAAGCCACGGCGCTGGAATAGGAGTAACTTTATCTGTAATTTTATTTGCTTATCGGTACGGGAAAAGCGAACTGGTTTGGCTTATGGACAGGGTTTCCTTGGTCGTGCCTATAGCAGCAACATGTGTAAGATTGGGCAATTTTTTCAATTCCGAGATAATCGGTCGTCCGGCAGATGTTGCTTGGGCAGTTGTTTTTGCAAGATTAAATGATGCAACTCCACGTCATCCGTCTCAGCTTTATGAAGCAATTGCTTATATTTTGATATTTATTTTCCTTTTTATAACTTATAAATCCTTTAAAACTGAAATACCTAAAGGCAGAATAACCGGTTATTTCCTTACATTTTTATTCAGTGCTCGCTTTCTGATTGAATTTTTCAAAGAAAGGCAGGTCCCGTTTGAGCAATCTATGTCCGTTGATATGGGGCAGTTACTCAGTTTACCTTTCATAGCATTTGGTATCTTTATGCTGTGGTGGTCGTTCAGGAAAAAGACATTGAATGATGAGTTATGAGTTAGGAGTTATAAGTTATGAGTTAGGAGTTATGAGTTAGGAGTTATAAATTATGAGTTATGGGTTATGAGCTAGGAATTATGAGTCTCAACAAGTTTGTTTTATTTATAACATTTATAACATTTATAACATTTATAACATTCCTGCAAATTTGACTGACTCATTAACCTAATCGAATTTAATCTGTTTAATAATTTTATAATCTTCTATTCATTTTAAAATTAATTGTAATCATTTTATGCTACAAAATACTTGTAAAATATGTAATTCCAAAAAGATAAATCAGATTAAGCTTTATAATCAGGAATTTATCAAATGTGAAAACTGTACTATTGTTTATAAAGCTCAAATCCCGGAAAATGATCTACTTAATAACTATTATAAAAAAGATTACAAACTTATAGGCGATGAAATAATCGAAACCGAATTTCGCCGTTTATTCCGTGCCACAGAGCAATTAGAGCTTATTAATCTAATTCACAATTATATCCAGGCTCCAGCTAAAATAATTGATATTGGTTGTGACAATGCTTTTTTTTTAGATACTGCACGTAGATTTGGTTTTGAAGTTACTGGAATTGAGTTGTCTCAAAGAGCCAGACTATATGCGGAGCAATCCGGAATTCAAATTTTGCAAAGCACCAATGAAACAACGGAGTTGTTTGATTTTGCCATTATGAACCATTCTCTTGAGCATTTCACTGATCCTGTAACTTTTTTGAGTGAATTGAAAAAAAAATTAAATCAGAATGCATATATTTTAATTCGAGTTCCTGATTTTGACTCAATTTATAGAAAAATATTTGGAAAAAGATGGATTTGGTTTCAACCAGACAAGCATATATTCCACTTTAATTCTAAATCATTATCAGCAGCGCTAAATAATGCCGGTTTCGATATCATTTCTCTATTAAGACATAGTCCCAATAATAGATTTACAAAATATTTGTATTATATTTGTAAAACCTTTTTCAAAAAATATTATAACAACAAAATCAGCCTTAAAAAAGCCATAGCTCGTCATTATGAGGATTTAACAGGACGAGAAATTCTTTTAATTGCAAAAATAAAATAAGAATATTATCAAAAACTCTAATCTAATTTATGATTCATATCTCTTCAGTATGTGTCGAATTTAAAAAGTGGCTGTAATATCGTTTCCTACTTGAAGGCTGTCATTTGTGCGCATGAGACTGTGTGAAAACGATGAAATTCCAATGGATTGTCATTCCCGCGCATGCGGGAATCACCTTCTATTACCAATCAGGGGATTCCTGCATTCACAGGAATGACAGAAATTGAAGTTTTCACACAGTCTCGCATGCGGGAATGACAATAATTCCTTTCATTAAGGAAATGATATAAGAGAGATTCTTCACTTCGCTCCAAATGACATTTTTGGTAAATATTCAACCTACGAGACAGCCTCAACAAGAATAAAAATCACTGAAATTAACAAGAAAATAATTTTTTTGCTCACAATAATATTTATTCGATGAAAAGACTTCTAACTCTTAAATTTTATGAACTTTATAAACTAACTAAAAGAGGATTGCGAATAGTTAGAACTACCGCCACTTCGACCGAATATTTTTCTGAAAACCCAGCGTATAATTACTACTAAAGCTATTATAAGAACGATTGATAGAATTACATTCCCGAATGAAAATGTCGGAGGATATGCGCTGACAGTACCATCAGGATTATTTATATAAGTCGGAGAAGAATAATAAAATGCAGGATGGAATGGTGTGTGCCAATACCAAGGGCGATAACCCATCATATAACCCATCATCAAACCATCAGTAAAGCCACCGTACTGATGAATTACGTAATTGCCACGAACTCCGCTAACAGAGCCCGGGGCTAATGATTTGCGCGGAGCCCCGTATTTTGAAGTATAGTGATTATTATAGGCTGGAGAACTGCTCATCGACCTATTGCCGCCAAATGAACTTCCACCGGTTGCTGGAGCAGTTGAGCGTGATGAAGGATTATTAAATGAACTTCGTGGACTCGGAGCACTTGATTTTGGTGCAGAATAACTGCGTGATCCACCAAAACTTCTTCCTCCACCACCTCTGGAGCCACCAAAAGAGCCCTTTGAAAATGTAAATTCAGGTAAAATAGACATACCCAAGAAAAGAGCAATAAAAAAAATAGTTTTATATTTCGATAACAGTAAATTCATTTTCATAACAAACTTCTAAAATAATTATTAAATTAAAAAACACTTTCTGTGGACATCGTGTCATCTTCATTTCTGAAGGTAATTTCAGCTTTAAAATCAACATGAGTATCAACTTTCTTGGCGGCTGTAAAAAGGCTCTTAAAGCCACTAATGTGATTTGGTGCTTTAATGTGAATAAATAAACTCACTATCCCGTCCAATGTTTCCTGATTATAGAAGACTTGAGTATTTTCTATATCCCCATTGGATTCAATAGTTAACATCTGCAACTGTTCGGCTTCTTCCTCATCAAATGGAGGATCAGTAATTTTAATTTTATCGAAATAATCAGTAAAAATCTGTTTAGTGTATAGATTTTTATCTGAACCTTCATATTGAATCACCGCATCAAATGCACCGTCTTCGTCGATATTAAGAAAAACTTCTTTAACACCGCTTATTGTTTCACCATTTAAATATAAAGCAGTTTTTTCGAGTCTGCCATTGCTTTCTATTGAAAATGTAGCCATTAATAATCCTTAATTAAAATAAAAATACGTCATTTCGACGAAATTGTTTCAAGTCTATTTTATTTATCACCCGAAAATTATTTATAGATTAAGGAGTGAAAGTAACGACCTTGGCTCCTTTAGATGCATCTTCTTTAGCTTTTATTAATTGAGTTCGGATATATTTAGCGGATTTATTTGCTACAATCTCCATTTTTATATTAACAGCAGCATAAGTTTCTTTTTCAAATTGATTTTCATTATTTCTCCAAATATCATAAAGCATTGCACCTTCATAGTCTGAGCTTGTTTCTACTTCGTTAACACCAGTTGCACCTTTAAAAGTATTCTCACCAATCCACGCATCCAGAGGCTGCCCTTTTACAAAGATTGAGGAATTATTATTTGTGAAAGTATTCTTGGAAATATCAACGATTCCGCTAATTCCCAGAAGAGCAAGTCCTGCAGTCTTTGATCCTGAAATCTGATTATTTCTGATTTTTGAATTATCGACCGTTACTTGTTTATTATTTCCAAAACAAATACCATAGCCATCGGTTGATTTAATTACATTTCCGGCACTAACTCCTATCATATTCTGCTCCATTCCAATATCCTTAGGATTAAGCATTATCCCTATACCACCGGTTATTTCATTAGAGTTTTTATAAGATCTGATTTCTTCTATCATATTTTTATTCAAATCACAAAATAATGGACCATCAAAGTATATTCCCCAATTGCAATTCTGAACATTAACTTTTTCAATTGAAATTTTACTGGTTCCAAAAGCGCAATAGATGCCGGCACCGACTATTTCGTTGAGATTCAGATCAACAATGTTTAGAAAGTTCTTAATTGTCAAATCCGAGACTGATACCTGATAAGCAAGAATGCTAATGGCATTTTTGGGGAATCGTGCGATAGAATCATTTTTCCTTAAAAAAGAGCCATCAATCACTGGTGAATGAGTCCCAAGGATACTTAATCCATTTTTATCATGTCCAATAATAACTGACTCTGGATAAAAAAGTTGATTAGAATTTTTTCCTTGTCCTTCAATAACGATTTTATCGCCACCAGAGCTGTAATTAATAGCTTGTTGAATTGTTTTAAAGGGATTTTTAGCACTATTATCAACTTTACCCTTTAAATCATTACCTATTTCGGAATTTACATAAACTACGGCTGCATTCAAACGAATAGATAAACAAAGGATCAGTGCCGCAAAATAAAATATTTTCATCAGATTTATACTCCATAAATAAAAAATCATTTTTCAACATGCAATTTAACGAAACAAATTACCAAAAAATTGCACGAAAAAAAATAATCAAATTCCGAGCCAAAAAATCTCATTTTGAGACGTTAAACTCATGTAAACAAAATCCTATTTTCTATTTTCAATTATGAAATAATAAACATTAATATCATAAATAGAATAAAAATTATTGATAAGAGCGTTAATGGTGATAATTTTTCCATATTCTCCCCCTTTATATCGAATATATTACATATAAAGAAACACTTAAAGTGGAAAAAGGTTACATAGTTAATTTTTGTACTTGTGCTGTCTCATAAGTTTCGTTCTGTCTTTCCAGGGTATGACAATTTTTGTAAAATTTTTTCTTTTAATATAGCCTCAAAGAGAAACTTAAAAATAAAGATTGAGAGAATGAAATAAGCTCTCCCCAACCCCATTCAAAAAAATAATTACTCGATTATTGCACTGGCAGCTTTAAAACTGATAAGCAATACCACCTGTAAATATATTAAATTTTGAAATATTGTAATCAAGAAATATTGAAAACCCCTTGAACTCTTTGACTAATCCTATATTAAAAATAAAATTATTACTCTTCAAATCAACTGTTGTAGATTGGGGGGCTTTGTCTCCGGGGTAGCCTGGTCTGGGTTTTGGATTCAACTTCTGTTCGGGAGGCAATGAGTCTGACGGTGGAAGAAGTCCAATTTGCATTTGAATAGATAAAGGTAAATAATATAAATAATCCGAATGAACTTTGAGCATGCCGTAAGAAATGCCACCATAGACCGTGAAATCAGCGTCGTAATCTTCTTTTTTTATATTTTGCAAAGATGATTGCTCAGAAAAAATATTTACATCTTTACTGAATTGAAGATTAAAGTTCCAAAATGTTCCCTTGGCACTCAATTCCGAATTTGTTAAACCTACATTATTTTTCAGATAAGTTCCTTGATAAACGGCTTGAACAGCAAGATCAAAATATCTTTCTGGAAAATATTGGGATATACTGTGCTTCAAACCAAATCCCCAAAATGCGAAATTACCGATATTCGGCCCCATATCAATTAATGGGATAACTCTGATCAATGCTTCTGTTCCGAACAATGATCCTATTTCAATTTGCGGAATTCCAGTCAATATTGTATTAATAGAAACACCATCCGGCATAAAAAAAGCGTTTGGAATGCGTCCCATTGCGGAATCAAGTTTCAGAGCCATTCCCGGAGCACTTGCCAAAATCAGGTTGTAAATATTTAATCCGCCAGGTGCATAGTTATGCATTAAAAAACGCAATGTATTTGAATCTAACATAATAGGAGTTGCTTTGCCACCTAAAATAGTAGGTTCAGTTGCTGGGATTTTAATACTATCTTTGGCAATTCCATCACCCACAACTAATTTAAAAGCATAAAGTATCAGACCACTTGTATCGAGAATTGTAACTTTTTTTGTGAAAAAATCATAAGTCATATATTTACTTAATTTATTCAAATCGAAAGAATCTGTCGGGAATATTGGTTTATATGTTTTCATATCTTTTCTGGTAAATCCCATCATTCCGTTAATGCTTAGACGGAAATAAGGTTTTTTAACTTCCTTTGGAACATAAGCACCACTGTAGAAGCGCGAATTTGATGTTGCGTTAATAACTTCAACCATTGGTTGCAGATAGGCAACTCCATTTTGAGTAAATATATCTTTTGTTAAACTTTTGCATAATTTCAGAATATTTTGGTCAACATGTGGCATTGTTGAATCATATGTCGTTTGTGCCAGGCTAACCGTTACAAAAATAGCACAAGAAAATAGAATATATATGATTTTTTTCATCAGATTCCTAAGAAAGATTAATGGAATTGAAATTTATTTAATAAACTTTTTCTTTATTATTATATAAAACATTGGTGTAAGTACAAATACACCAATTATAACAGGTAAAGAAAAAAGCATGTGCAAAAATATTGTTGTTGCAAAAAACATTAATTTTAAAATCAAGTAAACGGAAACTATAGCCAATGTGAGAGCGATTGTCCAAGTTATTACAGATTTCATAATTCCCTCAAAATTTTAATAAACTATTTTTTACTGTTAAAAATACTTATTTATTGGATTTAATATAATGCTCCAATTTCGTTATAGAATTGATAGTCTTACTGGTTGCAAGTGCATATTCGGTTCCATAATTTGTTACCATACTTTCTGCTAACTCATCCTCCCCGTTTATTTTTAACTTAACAACATTTGCAGCACAAATATGGAAATGAGCATGATTCGCTTTTAATTCTTCAAACACAGGTACACCGGAATATTCAAAAGACCCTTGACTGTAAATCCAGATTCCGAGCTCACATTGATTGTCTTCTGTTATTATTTGAGGATCCAGATTTTCTAATTTATTATTTTTAATAAAATCAACAAGATTCTTTTTCCAACGGAGATGAACCTCTATTGCGTTTGTTAAATCCATGCATAATCCTTAATTAATCAAAAAAACACGCATTAATGTAAACAATAAAATTACTACCATACTAAAATAAACATTTTTTACTAACTAACAAATAAAAAAAAGGCATTGATTGAAAATGAATTCATTATCCCTAATATAATTCTTTTACATCTCAGCCATCTGAGTCCTGAATAATTTCAAACGTTGCTCAAGTTCTGGTATTTGTTCCATTTTAATCAATGAGGTACAAGCTCTGATACCTTCAATCCTCAAACTTCCAGTTGATGACAGTGGAATACTTGAAATTCCAAAATAAAGCAGGCTTTCAGTCAATTCATCTCCTCGTAATCCAGGGAAACTAACTGTAAAATAGAAACCATCTGCAATCGGAACATCTCCATCTTTATCATAAACAATTTGAAAGCCATTTTCGAGAAAAATCTTTTTCATTATTCTTGCTTTTTCAGCATATATTTTAGTCTCCTCCAGAAATTGATACTGACCGTCGCTCGCTGCACGAAGCATAGCAGCTAATGCAGCTTGTGATGATTGAGGTACTCCACCTGAAGTTAGTAACATTGTTCCATAAGTTATAGCCGGGCCATAAACCTCACTCAAATAATATTGAGTCAGGTCTGGGAATTTACTATCGAATAATTTGGCAGAAATAAGCATCATTCCTATTCTCTGACCGGCATAGCTAAATGATTTAGAACTCGAAAGCAATAAAACAAAGTAATCAGTATATTTTGTTATACTTGGCGGATATGGAGGCTGATCCGGATGTGAATAATCCACACGGTAATCCATTCCTAAGTATGCCAAATCCTCAATTGGAATAACGTTATATTTTTCACAGAGTTTGGCAATTATCTGAATTTCTTCCTCCGACAAGCAGATCCATGCTGGATTATTTGGATTTGAGAATAGTAAAGTTGATATATTACCTTTGGCTAAAATTTCCTCCAATTTTGCTTCTAATTTATTCCCACGATATTCATAAATATCTAATGATTCAAGCTTCAGGCCAATCATTTTCACTTGTAATCTATGAGCAGGAAATCCCGGATCTATCAATAAGACAGTATCTTTATCTTTATAACGTCTGCCAGCCACCATAAATGTGGCATAAGCACCATTAATACCCCCAACAGTTGGCACACAATGCTCCGGTGCAATGTCAAGATTCAGAAATTTTTTAGCAAAACGAGCAATTTCTTCTTTGGTTTCTGTCACTCCTTCGGCTGATGGATAGACGGACGCAATGTTAGTTTTTAACGCTGCAATTTCAGCATCAATACCTATTTGCGAAGGATTCAACCCCGGAGTACCTATTTCCATTCTGATAAATTTTTCGCCGGAATCACGCTCAATAAAATCAACAAGTCGCATCATTACGCGGGTATTACCGGCTGCTATATTCCTGCGATCAAAATATTCTACATGCTTCTGGATAATTTCCGGTTTAATGGTAGTTTGAAGTTTGAAAAAATCTTTCATTAGCCTCTTTGTTAATCAGTTTCTAAAATTCCTTTACTAATGTTAAATAAAACCTGCTTTCTGTACCAATCCGAGGCTCTGACATCTGAAATAGGCGATGCGTAATTTAAAATATGATTAGCAAATGATGAACGATCATCGTCTTTTAATTGTTTTAAACTTTTACCAACAAGAAAATCACAAGCAGAACTTGTGAACATGATTTTCGGAGAAACTGATCCAATGGCTATTCCTGCCTTTTCAATCTCACCATTTTCATTTAAAATAAAATGATAAGCAAGTGAAATAATAGAACATTCCATTGATTTACGGGTACCGATTTTTATAAAATCCGAATAGCAATTATTTTGAGTTTTATTTAATTTCAATTTGATAGCTCTCAGCACTTCTTTTGGTGCAAGGGCAGTTTTTCTGACTCCGACAAGAAATTCACTGAGAGGAATTTCTCTGATAATATTTGTAGATGATGCAATTTCACAAACAGCTTCTAAGGCAACTAAAGCAGTAGTGATATCTCCTGCCGGAGAAGCTGTACAAATATTTCCACCTATGGTTGCCACATTTCGTATTTGTCTGGATGCAAGCAAACTGGCAGCACGGTTCAAGGCAGGAAAAAAGTTTTTAATAGTTTTATCGCGAACAATTTCTGCAGCAGTAACCAAAGCACCAATCCTTATAAATGGCTCCTGCACTTTGATTGAGCAGTATTCATCATCTTTTAGTTTCTTTAAATTAATAACTGTAAATTCATCATCCGACGCGGGCATTTTTCTAATATAGAATATCAGATCGGTGCAGCCAGCGCCAAATCTAAAGTTTTCGGTAATATTTACTGCATTGAATAATTCTTCAGTAGTTTCAGGTGATATTGTATTAAATTCTTTCATATACTACAAATTTAAGAAGAAAATCTCTTTTAATATAGAAAAAAATTATTTGTAATTGTTAAAGATATTAAATCTCCGATTGATGATTGCGCCCTCGTTCCCAAGCTCCTTCTTGGGAACATCCTCTTCGTTCTGAGCAAACCGTTACCAAGCCGGAGCTTGGAAACGATGGGAAAAAGTTACTGGTGAACATACAAAGTTCAGCATCAGACATACTGTAATTTCTTTTTGATGGATTCATAAATAAACAGTCCTAAATATAAATATAACAAAAATAAATTAAAATCGAATAAAAAGCCGTCTGATAAACTTTCGGAAGCATCCGCCGAGCTTTTGGGATCGTCCGCTGTACTTTCGGGAGCTTATGATGCACTTTCGGGAAGTTCCAAAAGTGCATCGGACGTTCCCAAAAGCGTAGCGGACATCCCCGAAAGTGCATCGGACGTTCCCAAAAGTGTAAAAGTGGGAAAAATCATCAAAATTTATCAAAGAACTTTTTTTAATGTATAATGTAGAATGTACAATTCAAAATTATGGAAAAGAATTGAAACATTCCTTATCTTTTAGGCATAAAAGAAAAATATCCAAATGAACTTGATGTACTCCATGGAGTATAGTAAGAACCTCCATACCCTTCCATAAATAATCCACATGAACCAGTTACCGAGTTAGTTTCAGAATATTTTGTTGAATTCTCTGAAATTGCTCCATCATTTCCAGAACCCATAAAAGAACCACCCGAGCATTTATCTTCTGGTTTTAATCTTGCCCCAAATGTTAGGTCATATGATGTGGGTCCATAGGTTTTCACAAGTTTATTAGTGTATTGATTTAATTCTCCGGATATACACTCTCTTAACTCGCACATACCACTTTTTGAACTTATATTAAAGATATAAAATCCTTTTCCGGAATGAGCTAATTTTTTTAATTCTTCATTTGAATTAACCAAGCTGTCAAGTCCGGTAACAATTAATCCACTATCAATTTTCTTATTCCAATCTGGTGCAACATCCACTGTTGCAGTTGTGTCAACTTGGTAATCGTTTAAAGATAACATACCGCGACCAGCATTTACTGACTCTATTGATAATTTAATATTAATTTTTGCCGGGCCTTCTTTTAATCCTGTTAAATTAACATGGGAAGGATCATCACCTTTTGTGTAACATGGTGCTTCAACCATTAGTTTATCTTTATCAACAACAGACCAATCCCATCTCCATTGCCAACTATCAGGTTTACTGACAAATACTTGTTGGTTATATTTGTCAACTGCGTAAGCATTGAAAGAAGGGTATTTTTGATTGACCACAGGATTATTTTCATCTTGTTTATAATAAATATGAACTAAATCCTTAACTATATCTTTCATGGAAGCGATAGTTTCTTGATCTCCAACATAATATTCGACATGTAAATGAGCTGCAACATTTCCAGAGTTTCCAGAAAATCCAATGGTCTGACCTTTAGAAACAATAGCAGAATCGTAAGTCTGAAACCTATCAAGATGCAAGTATCTTGATTTTGTTCCGTTTGGGTGTTTAATTACAACAAATTTCAAATCACCTGCTTTTTGCTTGGAATTCGGTTTGGGGAATATCATAGCCAGTCCTTCATCAATTGCTTCAACCGGTTCACCTATTGCTGCATGAAAGTCAGTCCCTTTATGTGCCTGAAAAGTTTGGTTACCATTTTTATCTCTTGGCCATGTTAGCCCACCTTTACTATCAAATGATCTTAATTTTTGTATTGGGCAAGTGATGGTTAAAGCCCCTAAAAGTGGCGGATCAATATATTCATTAAATTGAATATTGTTAGATTTTGATTGTGCTTTTTGAATTATTGGAGGTTCGGTAATTGCGATTTTAATAACGGCTTCATAAGTGCCATCACTTGTAAACTTATTAATATAAGCTGCCCAAGGTAATTTTGCATGAATAACTGAATCACCAAGTTTGAAATCTGTATGAATTGTTTCAAATTCAATTAACTCATCATTATCACTTTGCTCGTCGATAATAGCGAAAGCCATGATTCGTTTATCTCCAGTAGGATTTAATGAAGATGGGATATTGAGAGTAAGGTCGTATTCATCAATTCCTAAGGGTAGAGATTTACCGATATTTATTCTAACTTCATAAGAAGAACTAATTATCACGTCATAAATAAAAGCCGTCTGCTCAAAAGTTTCAGCTACTGCTGTATCGCTCGTTTTCTTAATAACGACACTTTCTTTTTTAAAAGCGCTATCGGGAAAAGAGAAAGTGGCAACTTTTGGTAAAGATACTGAATTCATTGAGGATTCTTTTGGAACAACTGAGCTGCCACAGCCAGAAAGAACGAAAGTAAATGTTAGGAGGAATAAAAGTAAATTTATTTTCTTCCTAAAGTCAGATGATAATTGTAAAACAACGAACATAAAAATTCCTTAATAAAAAACAACAAATCATTCTTTTTCTCTTCTTTTCTGTTAAATTTTCAATTTTCCAAAACCAATAAATCCATAATGCCATTTATTGGTAGTGTGGGTGTACAGGCAATTTATTGATGAACTTCAATCATAATCATTTCAAATAAAATTTAGGTATTTATTTAACGATTTGTTTTTATTTTTATTTTATTGTTGTTGTTGAAAATTCGTTCCCACGAAGTACATGGGAACGAATTAAATGAATTGCGCTTTAATCAATTTTTACAAACATCCTGATTTGATTTCTGAATCTGATAAAATATACTCCCGAAACCAAACCCGAAACTTTTATTGCATTTAATGATGATTGAACTTGTTCCAGTGTAATTATTCTATCACCTAATGAATTATAAATATTTATATTTTCATTTTTTACCTGTTCATTTTTGGAATCAGGTAAATAAATATTCAATAGCTCTTTCACTGGATTTTCCGAAATAAACATTTCCTTAGCTGAAACAGTGTCATTAACCGATAGAAATATTTTATAAGTCGCGATCACTTCGGCATCGCGGGCGGGCATAATTATCTGAGTAAATTCAGCACTGGCATCTTTGACAGAATCGCCAGTCCACTTATCGAAAATATATCCATTAGCAGCTTTATCAGCCTGAATATTTTGTGTGTCCTCAAACAAAATATCACCTGAACCCGTACCATTTTTAACAATTAAATGAAATGACCTTTTTTTAAAGGTCGCAGTAACTTCAGCGTTACGGGCAGGCATAACAATTTGTGTTTGAATGGCAGTTGGGTCTTTGACCGGATCACCGATCCATTTATCAAACATATAACCAGTCGCAGCCAGATCGGCTTCAATGAAATGAATCTGTTCATAATTCAAATCTGCGCTACCGGTTCCGTTTTTCACAGTCAAGTGATAAAGATTTTTCTTGTAGATTGCCTCCATACTTACATCATGATTTGGCATTATAAGATGTGTCTTACCGGAAAGTGGTTCAAAACAACTTGCACCCTGCCAAGTATCGAATGAATAGCCTATACGAGGAGGATAAGCTTCAATTGAAATGTCTTGCCCTGGACGATAAAAACCAGAACCCGAACCGTTTAAAACCGTCAGATTGAACATAAAAAACTGATCCGTACTTTGAGAGTTCATTTCCGGAACAAAGGAAATAAAATTAAAAATCACTATTAAAATTAATGTGATTTTTATGTTGAACAGGTTCAGCGTGTGTGTGGCTGCGTTCATTGGAGAAGAAGATGTTTTCATGATGGTACTCCTTGAAATACTTTTAAAAATTTGTGAATCATTACAAATATAATGACACAAAAAATGCGATTTCGTCTCCAAGAAATTTCAAATATTTAAGGAGATTTCTTACAAGCTTCTCCTAAAATGATATTTATTATCATTTTCTTTTTTAATCAATAAGTCAATTAAAATTTAAAACAGCCAAACCATTCCGTATTTTGAATTTTACATTTTTCATTAATCACCAACTTTTTCATTTCTATACCTTCTTTCACCCAAAATTCTATAATCCATCTTATCAAGAGCCTTTTCTATCGCCTCTCTATTTTTATACAATGAATATTTCTCATATTTATTCATTCCAATTCCTATAAACATAATTATTGCCGATATAAACACTGCAATTGTTGTTCTTTTCACCCATTGCTTATGCAATAATTCAGAAAAACAATATGCCGCAAAAATTGTAACCAGCGGATATAGAATGATTGTCCCTTGCGTCGATGGACTTGCAATCGAAATCAATGAACTCAAACACATTAGCCCATATCCACTAACTGCTAATAATCTCACTTGCTTCCATTCTATACTTGCTTTCCTTCGCAAAAATAGATTATAAATTAATATCATAACTTGAGCGGCTCCAAAAATTGTTACATAAACTGAAAACGGAGACGCCAACCAATAATGTTTAAGAAAATCGAGTCTTTCCGTTGTTGTTGCGCCCCAAAAACGTGTTGTATCAAAGCATGACGAAGCCAAATATTTTGTTAAATAAGTAAAAAAACTCCCTATATGATCAAGATTTAACACAATTAATTGAGACAATCCAATCCCCTTTTGGTTTGACAATCCGAACTTAACCAAAGTTGGGATAATCAAACTTCCAGTTGTCAATAATCCCAAAGTAAAGAAACCCAAATGAACTGTTATCCCCTTCATATTATTCATTTTTATCCATGAATAAACTCCAAACAATGTAAACGGAATTGTAAGAACCCACGACGCATGCATTTGAAAAGCCCACAACATTCCAAAACCTATAAAATATGCTGCAAGTTTTGAATTAATTACCCCTATTTTTATTTTCGGATAAGTTTCAAATATACCAATCCAAAAAAGAACAGCACCCGGAACCATTTGAGCCGTATTCATAATCAAAGTAAAATAAACCAAACTCCATGAAGAGAAAAATATCCAAAAATAAAGAATAACCTTATTAAAATTAGGTATCCTTTTTGAAATATACCACGCTAAAAATGCCAGAGAAATGCTAATAATGATGTTCGAGAAAATATGTGGCGCCTCAGGAATTTTAACAATAAACCATAAAGCCGAAACAAACAGCCCTTGCAAGGCACCTGGGATTTGTCCGTGCGTATATGGAATATCAGTACCGAAAAAAGGATACTTCCCGCTCGTGAAAAACTCTAATCCAATTAAATATATCTGCTTTACATCCTCATCCGGATGCCAGAAATCATTAACCAAACTAAATGCCAACCTCGCAATAATTACAATTAATATAGCAAGAATAAATTTAACTCTTTTATTATTCCAAATCATATCAACCTACAAAATTATAAATTTAACATAAACGAAACGTTTAGAAAATTATTTTATTAAAATCCTATCAAAAGTTTATAGAATAAAGAAAAATTGTAAATAAATAATTATACCCGTCAAATGAATCATAATATTAATCCATTTCGTTTAATCCATTACCAGAAAATAGCTGTCTGGAACGTTTTTCTATCTAACAGAATGTAAAATATATTTATCTAATCCACATATCATAAAGACGAATAAATCTAATTCTTCATCAACCTTTTGAAAAAGGATGGCAGAAAGGATTTTCTTTTCCTCCAACAGTCATTATTTTGCATTTAACATTAATATTTAATAATCTAATGATCATTTTATTTCAATAATAATGCATTGATATACAAATAATCATTTTTTAATCATTAATTTTGATTATTTAAGATCATCTAAAATCAATTAATTTATTACAATACTAATTTGTCAATCTTTTTAAGATAATTTATATTCATCCCTAATCAAAAAAAAGAAATTTAATCCATATTTTTTTTCATAATAATTGTGAATATGAGTATTTGATTTATATATATTTTTAGCGTACCTTTAAAAAATATGAAACATAATAAAAATATTTAAATCTATATAAAATTTATCTATATCTGATGTGAAATATATTTTATCATAATAGAAAATAATGTTAACAAACGTGTTTTACGGCTCGTCTAAATCATTTTTTATGTTATCTGAAGTGTTTTTTGTATTAACTAAACGGTCAGATGACGATTTTTAGTCGTTGGTTGACGATTTAAAGTCGTTGGTTGACGATTTTTAGTCGTTGGTTGACGATTTTTAGTCGTTGGTTAACGATTTTTAGTCGTTGGTTGACGATTTTTAGTCGTTGGTTGACGATTTTTAGTCGTTGGTTGACGATTTTTAGTCGTTGGTTGACGATTTAAAGAGTGTTGATTATAATAATTTTTATTGAGATATAAATAAATTATATTTAGATATTGATAAATATAATTTCAATAAATGAAAGAAATGTATAAATGAGAATGGGTGCAATTAAAATGATTCTATTCTTTATTTTTACATACTTCCTTGTCCCTTTTTTTTAGAAGAAGAACTAAATGCTGACGTTTTATCTCCTCTTATTCTTATTCCCCCTCAATCAAGAGCTTGTTAGCTGGTGTGTTTCTTCAATAAATGGAACAAATATTTCAAATCTCCAGCTCCAGATTAGCTTCAATCTCCATCATTATTCATTCATTATGCAATTGCTGGGTATAATTTAGTTTTCAATGAGCTTATTAAGATATTAGATAATGATTATTAGTAAATATTTATGAATTAATCACCGTTCGATAAGTCAAATTATTGTTAATAAAATAATTTATTTATTTAAAATTCAAAAAAAAATCATCTTAACAAAGATGATTATACAAATTTAATAAACTTTTATGAATTAATTGCAAATAAATTATATTTGGATAGGAAGAAATTGGCAATTATTAACTATCGGAAGCTTGAAGATGAGTCGAAAATAGAGATTAATAGTAAAATATTTATTTTAGAAGAAAGAAATTTTAATATTTCATTAAATTGTTTTACAATGAAGATTGACTTTGTGACGGGAAAGAATTAATTATTGCCATTAGAACCTTATTTACGTCCTCTGATTTTTTAAAATATATCGCTACAACAGGATCTATTTTTATATAACCATTCTCTTCGGGCAAACGAGCAGCATATTTTCCTCTAATTCCACGAGAAAAATCATATTCCTGACGCATTTCGTCATTAATATCTTTCTTTTTCATATTATTTTCTTTCTTCTTTAGCGGCTGATCGGGAACTTATTATTCTGATTGTCTCGTTATCTTCTGTATTTGCAACGATTAGGAGTCTATTCTTTGATGACAAACCTATGGTTATAAATCTATGTTCGTTGATTGAATGAATCGGGTCGGTGATTGTAATTGGAAGGAAATCAAAGAATACTGTTTGTGCTTCATCAAAACTTACTAAATGTTTAATTAAATTTGATTTTGCTTATTTATCATCCCAATCAAATTTCATTTTAAATTGATTTCATTATTAATGATATTTTCTTTTCACAACCGGCCAGTTTTAGTTTCTGACCGGAGATGAATTTCAATTAGAGCAAATCTTTAACTTTATAGACATAAAAAACTTTACGATGTTTAGAAAACTATTCTTACATGCCTAAAAGTTTTTTAGCTTCTTCGATGGTTTCGCGAACATGGACGACGGAATTTTCGAGTAGGGCTTTTTCGTCATCGTTTAAGTTGAGTTCAAGCACTTTTTCGAGACAATTTTTGCCGAGTACGCAAGGAACGCCAACGACTACGTCATTATAACCGTATTCACCGTCTAAAAGCACTGAACATGGGAAGATACGTTTTTGATCTTTGACGATAGATTCTACCATTTGGACGGCAGCGGCTGCAGGTGCGTAATAAGCAGAACCGGTTTTGAGATATTTTACGATTTCTCCGCCGCCACCAGCTGCACGTGCGACGATAGCATCTAACTTTTCTTTTGACATTAAATCAGTTACGGGAATACCTGCAACGGTTGTGAATCTGGTTAGTGGGACCATAGTATCGCCGTGCCCGCCTAAGATCATACCTTGAATGTCTTGCATTGAGACTCCAAGCTCCATAGAAATGAATGAACGATAGCGCGCTGTATCTAAAATTCCTGCCATCCCGATAACTTTGGTTTTGGGGAGCCCGGTTTTGCGTAGAGCAACGTATGTCATAACGTCAAGAGGATTTGAAACGATGATGTAGAAGGCATTTGGTGAATATTCAAAGGCCGAACCGATACAAGCATTGACGATGTCGGCGTTTTTTACTAATAAATCATCGCGGGTCATACCTGGTTTGCGAGCAAGCCCTGCAGTTTGGATAATGATATCGGAATCTTTAGTTTTAGCATAATCGTTAGTACCGTAGATTCTCGAATCGGATTCAAAAATTGGCATAGATTCGTACATATCGAGTGCTTTACCTTCGGGAATTCCCTCGATAACGTCTAAAAGAATAATTTCATTGGCTAATTCGGCATTTGCCAAAAGTTGAGCACATGTTGCTCCGACATTTCCTGCGCCAATAACTGTAATTTTCATTTTGATCTCCTTTTTATAAAATAAAGCGTCAGGTTTTTAAAAGACCTGACGCGTAAATTGTTAACTTTAACGAAAAGTCAGGCTAAATAATTATGCACCGACAATTTTTTTGTAAGCTGCAGTTGGTAATGATTTCGGACGGGTAATAGGATAACCCATTGCGCGAGCGACAACAGCCTGAGCGCCGATACCAAGAGCACGTGAAATACTGAATAATACAGTATAATAGCTAAATTCTGTAAGTCCGTAATGATAAAGTAAGGCACCGGATCCTGCGTCAACGTTTGGCCAAGGATCTTTAATTTTTTGAACTTGACTTAATACACCAGGAACAGTTTCAAATACTCTTTGAACAGTCAAGAAAACAGGATCTTCTCCCATGTATTTCTTACCGAATGCAAGGAAAGCGTCAAAACGAGGATCGGTAATGCGAAGGACGGCATGACCATAACCGGGGACGACTTTACCGCTTGCCAGAGTTTCTTCGGCAAATTGTTTTAATTGTTCGTGGGTAGGAGCGCCACCGAATTTGTCTCTTGTTTCGAGAACCCAGCCGAGGCATTCTTGATTGGCTAATCCGTGTAATGGGCCAGCAAGGCCGTTTAAACCGGCTGTTAGTGCATAATATAAATCGGAAAGCGCTGAACTGACAGTAGCAGCAGAATATGCAGAAACATTTCCACCTTCGTGATCACTATGTAAATTCAAATAAAGTTGCATTAATTTGGTTAATTCTCCGTTAGGATCTTCCAAACCGAGCATCTGAGCATATTTTTGAGACCAATCGATATTTTTTGCTGATGAAAGACGTTCCCCTTTATTGAAGCGCTTGCGATAAACAGCAGCTCCTATAGCAGGTAACTTAGCAACGATAGAAATTAAATCATCATAAGTTGCTCCCCAATATTCATCTTTTTTCATACCTTCGCTATAGCGGCGAGCAAACACTGATTCCCTTTGCATAACAAGTATAGCAGTATTGAACATAGCCATTGGGTGAGAATCTGCAGGCATTGCATTTAGAACGTCCCAAACATACTGAGGAACTTCTTCCTGAGCTTGAATTTCTGCTTGTAGGTCAGCTAATTCGGCTTCATTAGGTAATTCACCGGTAAGAAGAAGATAAAGAATTTCTTCAGGTAACTTTTCAGTTAAATGAACAAGTTCAATTCCGCGGATAATTAGACCTTTATCAGGTGGAACTTCACTGGTATCGCAGACCAATCCTTTAACTCCGCGCATACCGCCATAAGCCTGAGCAAGTGTTACTTTTGACACTTCTTTTTCGCCAAATTCTTTGAGCATGGCTGCTATTTCCGCTTTTTGCTTTGGAAATATTTCTGCCAACTTTGATTTTAACATCGACATAATAATAACCTCATAATTAATTACAATTAAGTTATGATTCTGTAAATTTTTGAAATTGATTGTAAATAAACTAACTAAGGCAAATTTCAAACAAAACAGAACCAACAACAAAATTAATAAAAAATTTATTGTTGGTCAAATAAAATAAAATATTTCATAATAAAGATAAAATATATAGTTTAACTTTTTGATTTCAGAGGTGTGGAAGCTGTATATAAGTCATTATATTTTAATACTATACCTATTGAAATAAAATTATAATTTAATTTATTGGAATTTAAGTATGAATTAAGATTATACCGAAAATTGATTTCTGGACTTAACATATATTTCTGATATTTTGACACAATTATATCATAAAAAATTGATGCGGTAAAAGATAAATTTAATTTATTAATATCGCTAATTTGGCCTTCAGACTGAGCTCTTTCACGTTTTCCATTTTCAAAAGTTCCATAATTTTCGGGTTGTATTAATTTCTCAACTTGTGAATAATTGTACATAAAAGGATATGAAATACAGCCACCAAAGCTAAAGTTCAAGTCGTAAATGAAGTTAATTCCAAAATTTGCAATAAACGAAGTTTCTAAAAATTTTATATCTGCTTGATGTAGAACCAGAGCAGTTATTGAAGAATTATTATAATTAATATTTTTTATTTCATTTGCTTGAACAGTTGATGAGAACTGATTCACAGAGGCTTTCAGACTATAAAATAAATCATATTTTAATGGATTCATATAAGAAAGATACAACTGAAATCCGCTTCCATTGCCATTATTATAACCCGCGCAACATGATTGAGAAGCTGATAAACTATTAATATTAGTTGTCAGTTGATTAAATGAATATATAGTACCAATGCCGTATTGATTTTTTAATTGAGTTAGATCCAAAGCTGTGAGTGCGGAGTTTGTCAAGATCACTATTAAAATATTCAGATATAATTTATTCATAAACAATGAAATATATAAAAATCAAATTTAATCAATTAGTTTTATAAATTATGCCAAACAATTAAGCATTCTTACTTTAGACATCTGCGTTGGCAATCTAATTGTTATTCCGGTCATAAAAACCATAGTCCGTTTATCAATCAAATGTATTTCCCAATGTCAAAAATTTTAAAGGTAGTTTTTGAAAATTACCTTCCAGTGCAGCCCAAGAGATTCTCTAATTATTCAATATTGTTGTTTTTATTTCTAAACTTAAAGGAAGTCGATAAAATTTAATATTTTATAAATTATTTCAAAAATAATTGCTAATTTTGTATTGGAATGTTTAACATTTTTAAAATATATTTCGGGAGAAAGATAGTTAATAAATTCCCGAGATTATTATGGAGTTAATATGTCAACAGAATCTTTTAATCCTTTTAAAATGGCTCAACAACAATTTGATGCCATTGCTGAAAAATTGAATTTAGACGAAGCTACGAGAGATCTGCTTCGTAATCCTGATCGTGAGTATCATTTTAATATCCCTATTAGAATGGATGACGGAAAATACAGAGTATTCCGCGGTTATCGCTCTCAGCACAGTGATGCACGTGGTCCGGCAAAAGGTGGAATCCGCTTCCATCCACATGAAACTATTGATACAGTTCGCGCTTTATCAATGTGGATGACATGGAAAACTGCTGTAGTCGATATTCCTCTCGGTGGTGGAAAAGGTGGAGTTATTTGTGACCCCCATAATCTGTCATTAAGAGAACAAGAAGCCATCTGCCGTGGCTGGGTTCGCCAGATTGCACGTAACATAGGTCCTAATCAGGATGTTCCTGCTCCAGATGTAATGACAAATGGTCAACACATGTTATGGATTATGGATGAATATGAAAGAATAATGGGAGTTAAAGCACCCGGTTTTATCACTGGAAAACCGCTTGGAATGGGTGGATCACTTGGTAGAACAGAAGCAACAGGTTATGGTGTAATGTTCACAGTTCGTGAAGCCTTAAAAGAAATGGGTATCGATATCAAGGCAACCACAGCTTCTTTCCAAGGTTTTGGGAATGTTTCTCAATATGCTATTGATCTTTATACTCAATATGGTGGAAAAGCCGTAGCAGTAGCTTGCTGGGATAACAAAGAGAAGAAAGCATTTACCTTCCGTAGATTGAGTGGCATTGATATGCACGAATTGCTAGGCATTACCGATCATTTCGGTGAAATTGACCAAGCAAAAGCAGTTGAAATTGGTTATGAAATTTTACCTGGGAATGCCTGGATTGAGCAAGAGGTTGATATTCTTGTACCAGCTGCACTTGAAAATCAGGTTAATGCTATCACAGCTCCTTCAATACATCCAAAAGTTAAATTAATTGCCGAAGGTGCAAACGGTCCAACTACTCCCGAAGCCGATAATCTTATTAAAGAGCGTGGAATATGGATGATACCTGACTTTTTGGCAAATGCCGGTGGTGTTACCTGTTCATACTTTGAACAAGTCCAGTGCAATATGAATTACTTCTGGACAAAAGAAGAAGTATTTGAAAAACTTGATCATAAAATGACAATTGCATATCATGCAGTTTCAGATTTAGCTCATAAGAAAAATATTTATATGCGCGATGCTGCCTATATGATTTCAATATCAAGAGTAGCAGAAGCCTGCCATCTTCGTGGATGGGTCTAAATCTTGCTTTCAGACCAGTGAATCAATGGTTTGATTAAATTTGGGGTGTTGATGTGAGTATTCATTCAACACCCTTTTTATTTAAAATATTTTAGAGTAACTAATATAATTATCAACTTTTATTTTATCTAAAATTTAATTAAATTTGCACTGGGCCTTGATTTAATGAAATAAAGAATTCGATTGTAAATGAAAAATAATAATTCAATAATATATAATTATTTAAAATATGTTTCTGAATCCAAAAGTTATTATTTTATTAAAATATTAACCCTGACAAGATTTTTTAAATTTCTTTCTTGTTTGATTTTAATATTTATCACTCCTTTTATTACTCTATCTCAGCCATGGATCAATGTATCTTCAAATTTAAACTTTTTAGATATTCAGAATAATTTTATTAAGTTTTCCGATTCGATTGGTACACAAAATATTAAAGGATGGAAGAAATTCAAAAGATGGGAACATTTCTGGGAACCTCGCACCAAAAGCGATGGTTCGACTATGAATTTTGATTCTCTCTATAAATACTATACTCATTTAAAAAATAATAATTCCATCAAATCATTACAATTTTATGGGAAATGGCAGGAATTAGGACCAAAAACAAATCCTGAAACACAAAGTGGAATCCCTTTTGCAACTATTGGAAGAGTAAATTGCATTTGCTTAAACCCTATTGATACCAATATTATTTATATCGGTTCCGCCACAGGTGGAATTTGGAAATCAACTGATTACGGCTCTCACTGGGTATCCCTGAACACTCCACAATTTTGTAGTCAAGGTATTTCCGATATAGTTTTATTAAATAAAAATCCTAATATTGTATTTGCAGCCACTGGTGATGCAGATGGTTGGTTCAGCCAGGGAAGCACTTATACGGGGATAATAAAATCAATCGATGCAGGTAATACTTGGTCAACAATTAACCCCACAGCCAAAGAAGATTATCAGATTGTAAGTAAAATTTTAATTGATAATATTGATGAAAAAGTCATAATTGCCGCTACCAATCGAGGGATTATCAAATCTAGGGATGGTGGTATCTCTTGGATTACTTTGTTTCAAGATACATATTTTAGAGATTTAATTAGATCAGCAGTAAATTCTCAGATTATTTTTAGCGCTTCATACAACTGGCAGGGACATGCCTCAATATTTAAATCAACAGATTTCGGCGATTCATGGATCAAAGTTTTCAGTCCTGATTCTGTTAATAGAATCAAACTTGCGGCTTCTACAGCAGATAAAAACCGAATTTTCGCTTTATGTTCCGATTCAAGACTGAACAATTACAAAGATTTCTATATATCTGAAGACTCTGGAACAAATTGGCGGAGTATGGCTCTGGTACCTGATATTTTATCCGGTCAATCATTCTATAATATGTCATTGGCTGTATCTGATGCGAATCCGAGTAATATTTTTGCCGGGGGTGTTTATTCATGGAGAACTCAGACCGGTGGCGCCGTATGGAAAGAATTAGATCCTATCATTCATGTTGACGTGCATGATATTAAATTTAATAGTAAATCAGGAACTGTTTTTATTGCAACCGATGGCGGAGTTTGTAGATCGTTCAATAATGGCTCCGATTGGGAGATTTTGAATACTGGACTTGGAATTACACAATTTTACAAATTTAGCAGTGCGAATCAGCATGACAATATACTAATTGGAGGAAGTCAGGATAATGGTTCATTTCTGAAATTCGGAAATATTTGGCATCAAATAATTGATGGAGATATGTTAGAATGTTTATTTGATAATGAAGATAATACTTATGCTTACTGTGAAGGTGGTAATGGTCGTTTATATAGTGTAGATCTATTGGATTTAAGTTATAATGAAATATTTTCACCTGATCGTCCGGATGTGAATGAGGAGTCTGCATGGGATGCTCCTATTGTGTTAAATCCTGTAAAATCCTCATCACTGGCTATTGGATACGAAAATATCTGGATCTCAAATAACTGGGGTCAAACCTGGAGACGGATTAGCAACTTTACACAAAAGAAAACTATTCGTCATTTAGCTTTTGCACCTTCCGATACTAATTTTATTTACTATACAAACTCTACCGGAGTGTATCGTACAAGTAATTATGGTAAAAACTGGAATAGAATTCTTAGCCAGAATGGTTTCGTCTCTTCATTAACTGTTGATCCTATGAATCCACTGCATATATGGCTGAGTTTCGGAAATTATGATAATAAACTCAAGGTTCTTGATTATGATGGTGATCAATGGCGAAATATTAGTGATGGATTACCAAATGTTCCTGTTAATTGTCTGATATTAGATAAAAAAATGAATCAAGGGATTTTTGTGGGAACTGATTTGGGTGTATTTATGCGAAATGCATATTTCCCTGACTGGGAGCCAGTCGGGACAGGACTTCCTGATATTATTGTGACAACACTTGAGATAAATTATGGATCTGGATTTTTACGTGCTGCCACATTCGGACGTGGGATTTGGGAATTAGACATACATAATTTGCAAAGACCTGAGAAGCCACAGATCAGTCTTACGGGTAAGGATACTATTTGTTATGGTGATTTGGCAAAGATTTTCGTTACAAATAAATCCAAATATAAATACTTATGGTCAAATGCTGCTATTGGTGATACTGTTTATGTTTCTGACGATAATTATTATTCAGTAACTGCAATTGACACAATAAGCGGTGCTCTTTGCAGTTCTGACCCAATTAAAGTTAATGTGATTCCTTTTGCTGATCTGAAAATTATATTTGAAGGGAACCAAAATACTTTATGTGAAGGAGATTCAATCAGACTTATTGCAGACTTTAACAAAAAAATTAAAAAACTTCAATTAAATTGGTCAAGCGGTGACACAAGTAATTCAATCATAGTAAATAATTCCGGTGATTACACTCTTTACGGCGAAACTCCCGAAGGATGTACCTTTTCGAGCATTACTGAACATTTGGTATTTTATCCTAAAAGTGCAAAACCTACAATCAGCCGCGAAGGTAATATTTTAGTTGCATCCGATGGTACTGCTTTTCAATGGTATCTTAACGGTTATGAAATGCAAAACGGAAAAGCGAAACGTCTGCCAATCCAGTCTCAAGGCAGATACAAGGTATTAGTTTATAATGAATTCTCCTGCCCAAGCCTTTCTGATGAATTTTTTGTCGAAAGCTCAGTAAAATCTTACCTTGACAATGATCAAGTAATAATTTACCCAAATCCAACTTCAGGGACTTTTTTTATCGAATCAAAAAAAACATCTAATTATTTATCTGATATCAAAATTAGAGATTTAAATGGTGAAGTTATTCAATATATCAATGATAGTATCATAACTAAAGTTGAAATTTCAAGTTCCCATTTAAATAGCGGCGCATACTTTATTGATTACACTTTAGGCATTAACCGTTATTCAGCCAAGATAATTGTTTTAAAATAAATTTACAATAATTTTAATTATTATGTTTCTTTAATCTTTTAGTTTAACCAAAATTTAAAAATGATTATTAATATAGATTCTTCCTCCGGTTTTTGCTGGGGAGTTGTAAAGACAATTGATATTGTTGAGAATGTTTTGCTTGAGAAAAATGGTGAAAATGTTTATGTCTTGGGAGAGGTTATCCACAATCCCAAAGAGATTGAGAGGCTCGAATCCAAAGGACTAAAGACCATTTCCATCAATCAACTTAATATTATTGATAAAGAAAAGGATACTCTGATTGTACGAGCACACGGTGAACCACCTTCGACATTTATAACAGCTAAGGAGGCTGGTATCAATGTTGTCGATGCAACCTGTCCGCTTGTAATTGCACTCCAGAAGCGAGTAAAAAAATTTTTTGATGAATCTTATCAGATAATTATATATGGAAAAAAGGAACATCCTGAAGTAATAGGATTAAGGGGTTTTTGTAATGATAAATGTATAGTTATTTATTCAGTCGATGAAGCATTGGAAAAAGTTGATTTCACAAAGAAATCCGTACTTCTTTCCCAAACTACTGTTGACAAATCAATCTTATATTCAATAAAAGATGCACTGGAAGCTAAAATATCAGATTTCCAATTTCAAAATCCCGATCAGAACAAACTTCTATTCCGTGATACAGTTTGTAAATATGTTTATGATAGAGAAGACAGCTTGAAGGAATTTGCCCGCAACCATAATGCAATTCTATTTGTCGCTGGCAGACACTCTTCAAACGGAAAATCTCTTTTTAAGCTCTGTTCTTCGGCAAATTCAAAAACTTTTTTTGTTGAAGATTATAATGAAATAGATTTTTCATGGTTTGACAATTGTCAAAATATCGGTATAAGTGGAGCTACAAGCACTCCTCAATGGTTTATGGAAGAAATACGAGCGAAATTATTAAGACATTTTGAAAATTGATGAATTTTTAATTTATATCATATTTCTTTTTTTACTCAAACAAATTCAATATATTGCCATATTGTTTTTTTGAATTGTTTGAATTTATAAACATGACCCTGAACATTGAATTAATTTTTATATTTGCTTTTGTATTTTATGGTCTTAGGTGCATTCTTTTTATCATTGGATCTTACTTAGAGAGAATTAAAAGCAAAAAGTCTTTTAATTCAACATTCTTGCCAAAAGTTTCCATCATTGTTCCAGCCAGAAATGAGGAAAAAAACATTAAAAATTGTATAGAATCAATTGCACTAAGTAATTATCCTAAAGAGAATTTTGAAATAGTTGTTGTGAATGATCGTTCGGAAGACTCAACCGGAGCCATTTTGAAAGAATTATCAATAAATATTCCAAATTTGGTTGTTCTCGAAATTAAAAATGCATCTGAAAAAAATCTTCAAGGTAAACCCGGTGCTCTTGATGCTGGAATCAAATTATCAAAGCATGATATAATTCTTATGACCGATGCTGATTGCACTGTTCATAAAAACTGGATTGCCACAATGGCATCACATTATGCAGATGAAAAAGTCGGTCTTGTTGCATCATATACTCTTATCAAGCATAGGACAGCATTTCATTTTATGCAGGCTATTGAATGGATATATATGCATACAATGGGAGCTGCAGGCATGGGAATAAACTTTCCATTAGGCTGCTATGGCAATAATTATTCAGTAAGAAAGAGTGATTATTTTGCGTTGGGTGGTTATGAGAATATTAAATTTTCTCTTACCGAAGATCTTGCTTTGGTAATTGCAATTTTTAAACTTGGGAAAAAAGTGCATTATGTTGTTAATGAAAATTCTTCGGTGCATACTCTCCCCTGCGATAATTTTGGAGAGTATATACGTCAGCACCATCGCTGGGCTACAGGTGGAAAAGGGTTGGGATGGTTTGCAATTTTATTTGTTTTAGTGGCTTTCAGTCTTATGTCAGCTCTGGTAGCAGCTTTAATAACACAGAATTATTCGATGTTTTTTTGTTTATTAGGATTTCGCGTAATCATGGATTCAATTGTTAGTTTTCCGGCAATTATTTCTTTCAAACAGTGGAAGCTTTTGCCATGGCTGATTCCTTCGGTTCCATTCTTTATCTTTGTAGAGTTCATTGTTCCTTTTTTAATTATCAATCCCAAGGTTAAATGGAAGGGACAAATTTTTACAACCAAATAAAAATCAATATCAAATAATATCAAAGGGTATTTTTATGAAAAAATTCTACATAATAACAATTATCTTCTTGTCAGCAAGTTTAATCTTTGGACAGGACGGGAATTCAAAATTCAGCAGCAGTGCTAATTCTCAGACAAAACAAATGCCATCCGAATTATCAGCAAAGATTGATGGATTTTTTAAAACCCTTATAACAAAAAAAGTTGATATTGCTTTTTTGGAACTTGTTAAAGGATCAGCTCTTGAAAAGAAAAAGGATGATATTACAAATTTAATTCAACAGACCTTTAAATCATTCGATATTTACGGTGATTTAAAAAAATTCGAGAAAATTAATCATCAATTTGCGGGTAGCTCATATCTCAGAGTTAGCTATATAGCATCCCACAGTACATATCCCACGCGCTGGGTCTTCACATTTTATCAATCCCCTGATTCAGGCTGGGGACTGACAAATATTAAATTCGATGACTTGACGGAAAACTTTTTTAAAGAAGATTAAATTTAGTTATTAAGATTTAAAGTTTAAAGTTATAAAGTTGTTGGTTAATTTTATTTAATGTTGGAATTTTTATTGTAGTGGCGATTGGCTGTTAGCCTATACTATTAAAATGATATTATTAATATTCCTAAGAGTATTCCTTGTTAATCAGAACTTTAAAAAATAGTTTAACATACTAATCAAATTTCATCATCGGTTAATAATAATTAAGGTTAATCTAATTGTTTATTTAATTAATTATCCGTAATTTTGTAATTGTAATTAAAGTCTTTTTGAAAAAAGAGATTATTTGAAATTGAGAAATGGCATTGAGACTGAAATTGAAGAATAAATTAAATATCAAAATTAAACCTAAATTAGTTTATTTTCAAATTCAGTTTATTTTATTATTAGTTAGCTTAGATTTTTTGAAATATTTTGAATTAAATTTTGGTATTAAGATTGATAAAATGATTGTGGAATTAACAAATTATATAAAATCCTTTTGGAATGTAAATATGATAACAACGACAACGGCTTCCACACTGATGATTTCAAGGTATAAGAACGGGATTATTTAAAAATGAATCCCTTTTAGAGCTAATAAATTTGCCATTTAACAAAGGGAAATTTTCAGGGAATAGGAAAAAAATGCATTTTATCGTTGTTGGAGCAAGTTTTAAAACTGCAAATGTCGAAAAAAGAGAAAAGCTCCATTTCTCATCAGAAGCTCTGCCAGCAGCTTATTCACAACTTAACTCAAACCAGTCTATCAATGGTAGTGTAATTCTTTCAACATGCAATCGTGTCGAAATATATGCATCTACTGATAATATTGACAAAGGAATTGAAGATATAACTAATTTCATCAGTAATTTTCACAAAATTTCTTTGAATGAATTAAAGCCGATACTCTATTCAAAGAATTGCCACAGTGCTGTCTTCCATCTCCTCACAGTTACTTCTTCAATAGATTCAATGGTAATAGGTGAATCACAGATTCAGGGACAAGTTCGGGATGCATACGCAGCAGCTCAGGAATTGAATGCAACTAATGGAATGGTAAATAAACTCTTCCAGTCTGCAATACAAACAGGTAAGAAAGTACGCAATGAGACAAAGATTGGTGAAGGTTCGGTTTCTGTTGCCACATTAGCTCTTGATATAATTAAAAAATATTATGGACAGGATGAGAAATTCAGTGCTCTGATTGTGGGTTCCGGGAAAATGGGGTCTTTAACAGCCTCCAATTTCAGAAATTATTTTACAAATTTAAATTTATCTATTGCAAATCGTTCATTGGATAATGCAAAGATTTTTGCCGAAAAATTTGATGCACAAATTATTGATTTTGATGATCGTTATAATACTTTAAAAGATTTTGACGTAATGGTTGTTGCAACAAGTTTTGAAACACATGTAATAAAGCATTCACTTGTAGAAATGGCTTTAGCCGGTCATTTAACAGAGAAAAAGCGTTATTTTGTTGATCTGGCGATTCCAAGAAATATCGATCCGCATATAAGAATTGTTGAAAATTGCTCACTTTATTCAATTGATGATATAAATAAAATAATCACTACTAATTTGGATAAACGCTCCGAATCTATCGAAAGAGCCAAAGCTATTATCAATGAAGTTGCTGAAGAATATTTTGAGTGGTACCTTAAGCAATCGATTGTCCCTACCATGATGGAAATAAAAAAAGGAATGGGGATAATAAAAGATAGAACAATTGCCACTTTCGATGATTTTTATAAAACTCTTGAATCATCTCAAGCTGAAAATGTGAGCAAAATGCTTGATGAATATGCTGATAAAATTATAAAGGTAATTATGAAAAACATCCGCCGTGCAACAACAAAGGATGAATTGATAAATATTACACGTACATTAAAAGAAACATTAACTTTAGATATAAATAATGATCATTAAAAAATATATTGTTGCCACCAGACCAAGTCTTCTGGCATATACTCAAACCGAACAGACCGTTAATTTTATTAGAGAAAAAAATCCCGGAATTGAATTTGAAATAGTGAAATTCAGCACTCAGGGCGATAAAATTACTGATAAACCATTGACAGAATTCGGTGGCACCGGAGTATTTGTCAAAGAACTTGAGAATGCAATTTTAGAGGGTAAAGCTCATTTTGCCATTCACAGTCTGAAGGATGTACCAGGAATTCAACCCGAAAATATGACATTAGCCTGCTTCGTCAAACGTGAAGATCCGAGAGATTTATTATTAACAAATGACGGTCGTACTCTGGATCAGCTTCCTGATAATTGTATTATTGGAACTGGCTCACCGCGGAGAATTGTTCAGATCGCTAATCTTAAACATTCTATTAAATTTAAAGAATTACGCGGTAATATTGATACCCGACTTCGTAAACTATTTGATGGTGAGTATGATGCAATCCTGCTTGCTGCTGCTGGTATGAACCGATTAGGTAAAATGATTCCTGAGTCTGCATATTTACCTCTTGATAACTTTATTCCTGCTATTGGACAAGGTACTATTGCATTAGAATGTCTTAGTGATGATTTTGAAACAATTGCTGTTCTTAAATCAATTAACCATGCAGAAACTGAAATTGCTACTATTGCCGAACGTAGTTTTATGAAAACAATCGGTGGTGGTTGCAAATTCCCTCTTGCTGCTTATGCAACCGTCACTGGATCGAATATCACATTGAATGCTATGATTGGCAATCATTATAATTTTAAGACTTATTATACCTCTGCAAGTGCAGAAAAAGAACAAGCCGTTCAATTGGGAATAGAACTTGCTGAAGAGATTAAACAAGCTGCAATCAGCCTTGATGTTAAAATTTCATAGTTAATTTGGAAATGTCTTTGCAAAATAAAATAATAATTTCGACAAAATCATTCAGCAATGATGACAAGTTCAAAGACTTTCTTGAAAATAAAGGAGCTATTGTATATAATTTTCCTTTGATTGAAACAGTAAAAGTCGAGATAACTCAGAACCTAATTGAAACTCTAAAAGAAATTAATTCGTTTAATTGGATTATTTTTACTTCAAAAAATGGTGTCGAAAAGTTTTTCAGTCTGTTGAATGATTTAAATATTAAATTACTTACTACGAGGTTTACTAAATTTGCGGCTATAGGCAATCGTACAGCAGATGAATTAGAAAAAAATTCTATCGAAGCAAACTTTATTTCTACCGAAATGAATTCTGAGAAATTTGTCCTTGAAATGTCTGATGAAATACTCTGCAAGGGTGATAAGGTATTATTAGCTCTTGGTAATCTTGCAAATGATACGCTTGAAAATGGACTAAAACAAACAACAGAAGTTCATCGAATCAATGTTTATAAAACTCATTCAACAATAAACCATCAACCAGACATCATTGACAGATTGATTGCTGATAATTATGATTTATTAATATTTACCAGTCCATCTGGATTCGAGAGTTTTCTTTCGGTTTGTGATAAATATTCAATTAGAAATATAAATAAAATTGCATGTATAGGAAATACAACTGCTCAGGCTATTATTAATTCTGGTTATAAACCTAAACTAATCTCTCCAAAATCTGATGCTGAAACCTTTGTTGATTCAATAGAGACTTATTTTAATGACAATTTTGCAAATTTTATAAACAATTAAATTAATTATGAGTTATTAATAATAAGATACAGACTCCAGAGCATTTTATAACGCAAATTTAAATGATTATTCTAATGAATATTCAATTTTAAAAATAATAAAACTTTAATTTAAATTAAAAATACAAGGATAGGAACAATGGTATTTCCAATAACAAGACTCAGAAGATTAAGAAAAAATCCCATCATTCGAGATTTTATCAGTGAAACATCTTTAAGTTTAAATGACTTAATATTACCTCTATTCGTCTGCCCTGGCAATAATGTTGAGAATCCGATTTCTTCTATGCCCGGAAATTTTCAATTATCTGTCGATTTATTAGTAGAAGAATGTAAAAAAATAATTGATTGTGGTGTTCGTTCGGTTTTACTTTTTGGCATTCCCGAACATAAAGATGAGCATGGATTGGTTGCTTGTCAGGAAAACGGGATTGTTCAACAGGCAATTCGAACGATTAAACAGAATTTTGATAATAAATTACTTATTGTTGCAGATGTATGCAACTGTGAATATACAAACCACGGCCATTGTGGAACAATAGTCGATGGAGATGTTGATAATGATCTTACAATTGAGACATTAGCTATGCAATCCCTTTCGCTTGCCCAGAGTGGTGCCGATGTTATTGCTCCAAGTGATATGATGGACGGTCGTGTTGGTAGAATACGAGAAATTTTAGATGATAACGATTTCACTGGCACCCCCATAATGTCATACTCAGCCAAATACGCTTCTGGATTTTACGGTCCATTTCGGGAAGCAGCAGAATCAGCACCCAAATTTGGTGATAGAAGAAGCTACCAGATGAATTCATCTAATTCAGACGAAGCCATGCGCGAAATCGCTCTGGATATTCAGGAAGGAGCAGATATTATTATGGTTAAACCGGCTATGAGTTATCTTGATATTATTTACCGTGCAAAACATGAATTTAATATTCCAGTTGCAGCTTATAATGTAAGTGGTGAATTTTCAATGGTCAAAGCTGCCGCTGCTAATGGATGGATTGATGAAGAAAGAATTATGATGGAAGTAGCAACTTCAATAAAAAGAGCAGGAGCTGATATTATTATAACATATTTTGCAAAAGAAATTGCAGCAGTATTAAATAGGTAGAAAATGAAATTAGATAAAAGTATTTTAGAATATAAAAGAGCTTGTGAAATTATTCCAGGTGGAGTAAATTCACCTGTACGTGCTTTTAAAAGTGTGGGTATGAATCCGCTTCTAATCAGTCACGCTAAAGGTTCAAAAATTTATGACATTGACGGTAATGAGTTCATTGATTTCGTATGTTCATGGGGACCAATGATTTTAGGGCATGCTTACGAACCGATTATAAATGCTATCAATATAGCGGCTATCAGAGGTACAAGTTATGGTGCTCCTACATTAGCCGAATCCGAAATTGCCGAATTGATAATCTCTATGGTTCCTTCTATCGAAATGGTGAGGATGGTTAATTCCGGAACTGAAGCAACTATGAGTGCAATTCGCCTTGCTCGTGGTTTCACTGGGAGGAATAAACTTGTAAAATTTGCCGGATGTTATCATGGTCATGCTGATAGTTTTTTAATTAAAGCAGGTTCAGGAGCAATTACTCTTGGTTTGCCAGATAGTCCGGGAGTAACACCAAGTATTGCCGGTGATACTCTAATTGCTGAATATAACAATCTTGCATCAGTTGAACAATTATTTGATGCAGCTCCAAATGAGATTGCTGCAATAATCGTTGAACCAGTTGCAGGAAATATGGGTGTAGTTCCTCCGGTTGATGGGTTTCTTGAAGGTTTAAGAGCTATTTGTGACAAATATAATGCCCTTCTAATATTCGATGAAGTAATAACGGGATTCAGGCTTTCAGCAGGTGGAGCTCAGGAATATTACAATGTAATGCCAGATATTACTACACTGGGTAAAATTATTGGTGGCGGACTTCCCGTCGGAGCTTACGGCGGAAAAAAAGAAATAATGAATATGCTTGCCCCAGTTGGGCCAATTTATCAGGCAGGTACTTTATCTGGAAATCCACTTGCTATGGCTGCGGGAATCGTTATGTTAAGGACATTGAACGACAATCCTTCAATCTATAAAGATTTAAACAGAAAAGCAGAAAAACTTGAAAAAGGGTTAAAGGTAAATCTGGAGATAACTGGAGTTAAAGCTATTATCAATAGAGTTGGTTCAATGATGACTATATTTTTCACTGAATCTGAAAAGATTGAATCTTTCGATCAAGCTATGACTTCCAATAAATCCTTTTATTCCAAGTATTTTACACTGTCACTTGAAAGTGGAATATATCTTGCTCCTTCTCAATTCGAAGCTGCTTTTATTTCCAATGTTCATAGTGAAGTGGATATTAAAAGAACTATTGATGCCAGTTTAATGGCAATGGAAATAATGAAACAGAATTAAACAAATGAAACAAATTAACCACGAATTTGATATAATAAATATCAAGTTTTCGATAATTGAAATGGTTAATATGTTTCAAAAATAAACTTATTAACTAAATGAACAAACAAATGACAAATAATTTATTTAAAGACACGCTATCTGGTATAAAAAGAGAAAGACCACCAGTTTGGTTTATGCGCCAAGCCGGACGGGTACTTCCAGCATATTTAAAACTACGTGAAAAATACAGTTTCCATGAATTAATGAGAACTCCTGAATTATGCTGCGAAGTAACTCTTCAACCAGTTGATGAACTTGGTGTGGATGCTGCCATCCTGTTTTCTGATATTTTAGTAATTCCAGAAGCATTGGGAATGAAGTTAAATTTTACAGACAAAGGCCCTGTATTTGTCAATCCATTAAAAAATATAGAAAATCCATCTATTACTCTTCAGGCAGATTCTTCAAAATTGAATTACATATACGATGCACTTGACATTATCAAACAGAAAAAATCTCAGGATGTCGGTTTGATCGGATTTTGCGGTTCACCATTTACAACTTTTTGTTATATGGTAGAAGGATCAAGCGCTAAACATGATTTCGCGAATGCAATAAGATTACTATATGAAAACAAAGAGGAATCGTTTAAAATTCTCGATAAAATTACAGATTTGTCAATTGAATATGCTAAATCTCAAGTTAATCACGGAGTTGATTGTTTCCAGTTATTTGAAACACATGCCGGATTAATTCCATCTGAATTATATATAGAAATGATTCTTCCATCTGTTAAAAGAATTTCTCAGGCTGTACGAAGTCTAAACACTCCATTTATTTATTTTCCCAAGGGCTTAGGGCTTGCTATTGCACAAATTAATTTTGATATTGCTGATTTTGTCGGTATTGATTGGCAATATTCTATTTCTGAAACACGAAATATTATTGATCCCAAAGTTGGAGTTCAGGGAAATATGGATATGAGAATTTTATCAATAGACAATAAATTTATTATAAATAAAGAACTTGATAAATTTATTCCTTTTGGAAGAGCTAATTCAAATTGGATATTTAACACTGGTCATGGTTTAATGCCTGATAATAAACTGGAAAATGTCAAGTATGTAGTTGAAAGAATAAAAAGTATTGACTGGCAAAGAGGTTAAGATGAAAATAGATCAGTATCTTTTAGACAAATATAATGCACCTGTTCCTCGTTATACAAGTTATCCTCCGGCTAACCATTTTTCAGATAAGTTTACTTCTTCTGATTATGAAACAGCAATTATTGAATCAAATGAATTAAATCCTCAAAATGTTTCTATATACGTACATATACCTTTTTGCAAGAAATTGTGTTTTTATTGTGGATGCAATAAAATATCAATGCACAATGATGAAATGATCAAAAAGTATATTGAAACCCTTAAAATTGAATTACATAAAGTTTTAAAGTTAATAAATCCGTATCGTTTGTTGTCACAGATCCATTATGGTGGCGGTACTCCGAATGCAATTGATTCCAAATACTTAGGTGAAATTAATTCAATTATTTTCAGTTATTTAAAAACAATTGAGTCTCCTGAAATAGCAATCGAATGTAATCCTGCATACTTAGATTTTCAGTATATCAAAGACTTAACTGATGCAGGTTTTAATCGGTTCAGTATTGGAATTCAGGATTTTAACATTGAAGTTTTAAAAACGGTAAATCGCTCTATTCCTGAACTGCCAGTTAAAGAAATAATTAATATTATCAAAGACTTGAATCCAAATGCTGTTATTAACTTTGATTTTATATATGGTTTACCCGGTCAGAATTCTCAGAGTTTCGCCAAATCAATAGATGAGGCAATTTCATATAATCCTGATAGAATAGTTACATTTTCTTATGCTCATTTACCTACTGTATTTAAAGCTCAATACGCTCTTGAAAAAGCAGGACTACCTTCTCCTGAAGAAAAAATTGAAATGTATCAGAATACAAATATTCAGTTGAAAGAAAATGGGTATATGCCGGTTGGTATGGATCATTATGTTCGTGAAGATGATGAACTCTATCAAGCATTTAAAAATAATTTACTGCATCGTAATTTTCAGGGTTATTGCACACGTCGCACTACCGGTCAGGTCTATGCTTTTGGTATATCATCAATTAGCCAGTTTGAAACTTCATATTTTCAGACTACAAAATCAATTGAGAGCTATATTGAAACCATAAATAAAGATTCATTTCCAGTTGAAAAAGGTTATCGTCTTAATAATAATGAAATAATTGTTCGAGAAGTAATTGAAGAGCTTATGTGCAATAAAAAGATCGACTTAACTGCTATTGCCCTAAATTTTGATATAAGTTTAGATAAATTAAAAAGTCATTTAAATTTTGATGAATCCAGCTTGCAGAATTTTATTCGGGATGGAATAATCAATTATTCAAACAATATTATTGAAATTTCGGAAATGGGAATTCTATTTATACGTAACGTAGCTGCATCACTCGATCCTGTTTATAAAAATAAAGTTATGAATTATTCGAAAGCTGTTTAATGCCGATAGAAATCAACACTGAATTTGTCATTATTGGTGCAGGATTAACCGGTCTTTCATGTGCTCATTTCTTGAAAAAGGCAGGTAAAACTGTTGTGCTGATTGAAAAAAACAATCGGGTCGGCGGAGTAATCAACACTATTTTCGAAGAGGGCTTTGTTTTCGAGACAGGTCCAAATTCCGGAGTGATTGCTCATCCTGAAGTATTTACATTATTTGATGATTTAAGAGAATCCTCACAGCTCGAAACAGCAAGAAAAGAATCAAAACGACGTTTGATCTGGAAGAATAAAAAATGGGAAGCTCTGCCTTCAGGGCTAATTTCTGCAATTCATACACCACTTTTTTCTCTAAAAGATAAATTTCGTATTTTAGGTGAACCTTTCAGGGCAAAAGGAACAGATCCTGATGAATCTGTTGCAGATTTAGTTCTCCGCCGACTTGGGAAAAGTTTTTTAAATTATGCTGTTGACCCATTTATTTCTGGTATTTATGCCGGCAATCCTGCTAATATAACCACTCGCTTTGCTTTGCCGAAATTGTATGAATTAGAACAAAATTATGGCAGCTTTATAAAAGGATCATTTAAGAAAAAGCCTGTTAAACTTGCTGACGGCGAGAAAAAAGCAACTCGTGAAGTATTTTCTGCAAATGGCGGATTACTTAATATTATTAGTAGTTTAGAGAATTCTATTAACAAAAATAATATATTTTTGAATTCAGCTAATATTCATATAAATAATATAAATGGGGAATTTATTTCATCTTTCTCTCAATTTAATGAAGAAGTTGTTATCAAATCAAGAAAAGTTATTACTACAATTGGAGGATATGCACTTCCAGATATTTTATCTTTTATTGAAAAGAAAGAATTAAAGCCAATAACCGATCTTGAATATGCAAAAGTCGTTCAAGTTGCTCTCGGATTTAAAAATTGGCAAGGCATTGAATTAAATGCTTTTGGCGGACTTGTTCCATCGATTGAAAATCGAAAAATTCTTGGAGTATTGTTCTGTTCTTCCATTTTCACTGGCAGATCGCCAATTGGAGGAGCTTTACTTTCGGTATTTATTGGTGGTATGAGAAATCCACAAGCTATTAACTTGAGTGATGATGAAATACAATCATTGGTTTTGTCAGAATTATCTGAAATGTGTGGACTTAAAAATCCTAAACCGGATTTAATCAGGATATTTCGTTACCCAAATGCAATTCCACAATACTCTGCTTCAACCGGTGCCAGGCTTGCAAAAATAAAAGAACTTGAAACTAAATTTCCCGGGCTGATTTTAGCAGGTAATATCCGAGATGGTATCGGTATGGCTGACAGAATAAAACAAGGAAAAAAGATTGCGGAATTATTTTAATAAACACCCCCTAACCCGCTCTTTTTAATGTGGAAATTTGAATTAAAATGCAAAAAAAAGCAGTTATATTAATTAATACCGGTTCACCTGATTCATTCCAAATCCGTGATGTTAGGTGCTACTTGTCCCAATTTCTTAATGATAAACGTGTCATTAATTTGCCGTATATTCTTCGTAAATTCATAGTAAATCTCATCATTGTTCCTTTTCGTGCTCCAAAATCTGCTGTTAAATATAAACAAATCTGGACAAAAAACGGTTCTCCCCTCATCGTTCATACTCAGAACTTAGTCAATAAACTACAAAAAAAGATTGATGATGACACAACTGTATTTTTTGCAATGAGATATGGCAATCCATCAATTAAATCTGTTCTTTCTAAAATCAAGGAATCAGATTTTGAACACCTTACGATTCTTCCTCTTTTCCCACAATATGCTTCATCTACTACCGGTTCGATTTACGAATATATTTTCAATTCGATTAAAGATTGGAATACATTTCCTTCGATCAATTTTATAAATCAATTTTATGATAATCCCCAATTTATCAATGCTTTCGTTAATCGAATCAAATCTTATCAACCAGAGAAATTCGAGCATATAATTTTTTCTTTTCACGGATTGCCTCTTAGTCATTTAGACAATGTTCATCCTAAAATTCCAAATAAAATCTGCAATTGCAAAAAAATGATGCCAATCACAGGACATGGAAAATTTTGCTATAAAGCATGCTGCTATGAAATGAGCAGATTGTTGGCTAAATCATTAAATCTCAATCATGATCAATTTACGATTTCTTTTCAATCCCGTATGACAAAAAATTGGATTTCCCCTTTTACTGATGAAATTATTGCAAGCAAAGCTAAAGCCGGTGTCAAAAATATTCTTGTAGTAGCCGGTTCATTCGTTGCCGATTGCCTTGAAACAACTCTCGAACTTGGTGTTGAATATTCAGCAATATTCAAAACAAATGGAGGCGAAAATCTACAATTAGTTGAAAGCCTTAATGATTCCGACGATTGGGTTAATGCCCTTATTGCAATTATTCATGATGAAATCGTTTAATTCTCTCCGAAATCAAATAATTCCTATACTTGGCATCATTTACATCATCCCAGATTATTTTCCCGATCTCGCAATAACTGCTCACCAGCTCATACAATTCATTTCCCTTCGTAATCCGTTCCCGTGTCTTGAGTTCCCGTTGTTCGTTGGAAGTTGAATTCGCGTATAAAGCCTCTTCAAACAATTGTGTCTCATCCAACAAATCATCAATCATCCCGCTGGTCAGTCCTATCGAGCTGAGTTCAGCAAGATAATCCGTTGCTGTTTTTACTGCCAATCTGCATTTACTCAGAAATACCAAGTCACTTTCCTTTAACACAAAACTTGTATCAAATTTCTTGACCTGAGGCGAACCGACACCCCATTTTATCTTTGCTAACACTACTATCTCTTTTAATTTCAATGTACACGAACTCCGCCGAGTTTGTTTAATCTCCATTGCTAATTGACAATCGGCAAAATAATAAGCATCCGACGGAAAAACCTCGAAAGCATTTCCAAGCGCTTCCATTTCGGTTACCATCGTAGCTGTTACACCTCGAGCCGTAAATTCAGTTTGATCAGACATCATAGTTTTGACAAGATTACTGGTTAACATGCAAAGTTCTGCATCGGTAAATTGATAAGTTCTTTTTGATGAAATCATGGGAATTTTTTTTGATTAATGGTGAATTATTTAAAATTATTATTTTTCTTGAGAAAGTTTAAGAAATATTTCGATAAAAATATATACAAAAATAATTATATATACTTTTACATTACTTAGATGCACTTTGGAATTACTTAGATACACTTATGAATAACTTTGATAAACTTTTGAAATTAATTGCAACACTTTTTTTATATAACAAAAGCATAACGTACTATGACGAAAGCATAACGTACTATGACGAAAGTATAGCGTACTATGACGAAAGTGTAGCGTACTATGACGAGTTTGTAGCGTACTATGACAAAAGTGTAGCGTACTATGACGAGTTTGTAGCGTACAAGGGCGAGTTTGTAGTGCACTATAACTAAAGTTCAGCTAAGAAATTCAAATCATATTTTATAATAAATATTTTTACAAAGAACGAATTCAAAATACAAATATAAAAAATAATAATCAATTTGTCAAATAATTTTTAAAGGTGGTTCTAAAAACTGTCATTCTTGCATTCGCAGGAATGGCAATATTGAGTTTTTAGAACTTCCATTAATTATAAGTCGATCATGCGATTTTCATGATTATTAGGAATGTGAGTTTATTTTCTTCCTAATCATGGCAATCATATCAATCCCAAAAAACCAGTTCAAACATCCATAAACCTCGGGCTGGATTTTATCAGGTCTAAAAACTTTAAAATGCGTATAACTTGGGATGAAGACACCGCAAATTTCAAACTAATTCCCTATATTTGTATTTTATGACTAATGGCAACGAAACAGATGGGTAAATCAAATCAGCGACAAAGTGAGGTCAGTTCAACAGATAAAACGAAATTTGACGAACTGGATTCGCAGCTCAGACCGATAAAATTCGAGGAATTCACCGGACAAAAGAAAATTGTTGATAATCTGAAAATATTTATTCAGGCAGCAAAACACCGTGGAGAAGCGCTTGACCACGTGCTTCTGACAGGGCCGCCGGGTCTGGGAAAAACAACTTTGAGTTATATAATAGCTAAGGAAATGGGCTCAGCGCTGAAAATCACGTCAGGGCCGGTGCTTGAGAAGCCGGGAGATTTGGCAGGACTGCTCACAAATCTTGAGGAAGGCGATGTTTTGTTTATCGATGAAATCCACCGCCTATCCCCTATTGTTGAGGAATATTTATATTCTGCAATGGAGGAATACCGCCTTGATATTATGATTGATTCGGGGCCATCAGCGCGGACAATTCAACTTTCGATACCAAAATTTACCTTAATCGGTGCAACGACCCGTGCAGGATTGCTCACAGCGCCGCTTCGTTCGCGATTTGGCGTTACCAACAGATTAGATTATTATAGCGCTGAAGATTTAACATTAGTCGTAAAACGCAGTGCACATATATTGGAAGCCCCGATTGATGAAGAAGCTGCTTATGAGATTGCATCTCGTTCGCGGGGTACTCCGCGTATCTCAAACCGACTATTGCGCCGAACGAGAGATTTTGCTCAGGTAAAAGGTAAAGGTACAATAACCATGGACATAGCTAAAATGGCATTGGAGGCACTTGAGGTGGATGCTTATGGTTTGGACGATATGGATAAGAGAATCATGCTATCTATTATTGAAAAATATGCAGGTGGACCGGTAGGAGTGGGAACTATAGCCGTTGCAGTTGGTGAAGAATCTGGTACAATAGAAGAAGTTTACGAGCCATTTTTAATACAATTAGGATTTATTCAGCGGACACAACGCGGAAGAATAGCTACTGATCTGGCTTACAAGTATTTTAATTTTAACCGTTCAAAAAATATTGATGGGTTGTTTGATAGTTAAAATTTTTATCGTAATTTGAATTTCCCAAATGAATTAAATTGATTTTTCTGATATAAAGACTAATTTTAATATTAGCCTTTATAGATTGTAAACAAAGTCAAATCAAGCTTTTGCAAAAGCAATTGTAGAAACAATTAAAAAAGTCTGGGATTTAGATGAATTATATATTATTTTATAAAACTGTTAATGATTATGTTGTCCGCCGCGCGCCATACCGCGATGAGCATTTATCTTACGCTACTAAATATTTAAACAGAGGCGAACTCTTGATGGCTGGAACGCTCTCAGAGCCGGTCGATTCGGCTGTTTTGATTTTTAAATGTAAAAATCCTTCCCTTGTTGAAGAATTTGCAAGTAACGACCCGTATGTAGTTAATGGATTAATTTCTGAGTGGACCATCCGTCCCTGGAATGTTGTTCTGGAGCTAAGATAGTTATGAGTTAGCAATTATGAGTTTTGAGTTATAGATTACGAATTAATATAAAAGTATTGATATTTTTTACAATTTAAAATCAACCATTGACAATTAACAATTTATATAAAAATATCTCGCAGTTTTTAGCAGATGAACTTTTTGAAACTATTATCAATAATGATTCATTTCATCTTGAGCGAATTGTTTCTGTAGGTCATTCAACGGCTCTGGAGCAGTGGTATGATCAAGAGAAAACGGAATGGGTGATCTTACTGAAAGGAGCAGCAGGAATACGTTTTGAAGATTCTGATAAAATTTTCGAATTAAATCCGGGTGATTATCTACAAATAAATGCTCACTGCAAACACCGAGTGGAGTGGACTTCTCCAGATGAGGAAACAGTATGGCTGGCACTGCATTTTTAGTTAGTAAAGTTGATCGAGTTAATAATATAGATGGTTAATTTTTATTGGAATATGAAAGAATGAATAAAACATTTAAAACTAATTCACTTTATAACTTTCAACTTATATTAGGCATGGAATATTCGTCGAATACAAATTTAATTGAGAAAAAAATATTTAGAAAAACTGTCAAAATACCTCCCGATAAAATTGAGAGCATAATTAATATCTGATATTTTATTGCAAGCGAAGGATCGCTGCCAGCTAATATTTGTCCTGTCATAATGCCGGGTAACCAAATAATTCCTATTGTTGCAGTATTAGCAACTGACGGCCCGAATGCCGCCTTGAAAGCCTCACTCATAAATGGGAATACTGATTCCTTAATATTTCCACTTAATATCAGATTATATTTATAACGTTCCATATTCCCTATTAAATTTTTATAGAATGTACGTAATCCAATAATTGAACTTGATAAACAATTACCAATGAAAATACCTGCTATAGGAATAAAAACTCTCGCATCCAAAGGACTGGACGTATTTAACGAGAAAATAAAAAGCGAAATTCCATACAATGAGCTGATTGCTATTGATAAGATTAATACTCCAATAAATCGCCTCCATGGCAATTCAGAGCGTTTGGCTGTTGAAAATCCAGCAACTACAATCATTATCAATATCCACAAGAAACTGAGCCATAGCTGATTATATTCAAATACAAATTTTAGATAAAAACCTAAAAAAAAGAGCTGCACATACATTCTAAGAATTGCAAATAGCATTGGCTTAAATAATCCTGTTTTGAAATATCTTAAAATGAAAACCGGAATTAAAAATATCACCGAATCAATCGCAAGATTCAGCCAATTTATATCTAATGTGTTCATAGCGTGTAAAAAATCTGACATTTGAAAAATCATTAAAAATAAATTTACGAATTTTATGTCAAAAATCGCATTATTTCTTATTAATCTGATTTTTTTATATATTAAATTGGAAAACAAATCGTATTTTTGTTAGTTTGTTCTACTATAATTGAAAAAGTTTTTATATTAAAATCCGAATTAAATAATTAATAATATGTTCAACTGAATTAGGTTGTTTAAATGTCTTATAAGATGCATTACAAGGCTTTTGCCGCACTATCGTTTATAGTAACGTTCATTACTTTCGCAATGACAGTTCAGCCCAATGTCCCATTCTGGGACTGCGGTGAGTTTACTGCTTCTGCAATCTGGCAGCAGGTGCCACACCCGCCGGGTGCTCCTTTGTTTTTGATGATTGGCAGACTTTTCTATTTACTGATTCCGTTTGGTGATCCCGGATGGCGTGTAAACATGGTTTCCGTCGTAGCCAGTTCATTCTCAAGTTTCTTTTTATTTCTTATTACTGCCAAAGTAATAGAAGCATTTCGCGGAAAAGATTATAAATCTCTTGGAGAAGCGCTTGCAGTCTATGGTTCTGCATTTATCGGAGCTATTGCTTTTACATTTTCGGATACTAATTGGTTTAATTCAGTTGAATCCGAAGTTTATGCAAGTTCGACAGTATTTGTTGCTTTTATTATTTGGTTAATCATGCGTTGGTATGAAGAATTTGATAAACCTGGACATGAACGCTATGTTTTGGTGATTGTATATTTCATCGGATTATCTTCCGGAGTGCATCTACTCAGTATTTTAACAATATTTTCATTTGTAACTCTCGTTTATTATAAAAAATATCGCTATACTTTGCCAACCTTTCTATTAACAGGAATTGTAGGTGTAGTTATTTTTATTGCAATTTACCCGGGTATAATTAAATGGCTCCCAGCAATGCTTGCTTCACACATGCCATTTAGAAATGATTGCCGAGAATACTTAGTTGAAAATGAACCTTTTGTAAAAGTCATGGCTATCGGATTTATTTTATTAGCCGCTCTCGGTCTTGTAATCGGCTTTATTAAAAAAATTCACTTCCTTAACTTAGTTTGTTTATCATTTTTATTAGTCATCGTAGGATATAGCACATATACCCAAGTTTTAATACGCTCACATGCTAATCCGCCAATGAATGAAAACGAACCTAAGAATTTTTATAAATTAGCGGCTTATCTCGGTCGTGAACAATATGGTGATGCTCCAACTTGGCCGCGTCGTTACCAGCGCGATCAGGAATTTATTGCTCATTACAATGAAGTAGTAAACGGAAATTCAAGAGATTCTTTATATGGTTCTTGGCATGAGCCCTCACAGGTTATTGTTCATTGCAAAGAAGGTGACGGTCGTGATTATAAATTTAAAAATGTCAATACTCTTGCCGAGTTGAAATATCTTTGGAAATATCAGATTGACCATATGTTCCTTAGGTATATGTTCTGGAATTATGTTGGAAGAGTAAGCGATGTGCAAGATGCCGAATCTGCATTTTTATCAACTAAAAATAGTAAGGACGTCGAAGCTTTGAATTTCAATTCAGGCTACGCTTCCGAATTCCCTGTTAGATTTTTTGCAATTCCACTTCTCTTCGGTATTTTCGGATTAATTTTCCATTTCTATCGCGATCCTAAAATGGCATTTGTTTATCTTGTTATGTTTTTCGTCATGGGTGCCTTGGCAGCATTCGCACAAAATCAACAAAATCCTCAGCCAAGAGAGAGAGATTATTTCTATTGCGGCGCATTCCTTGTCTGGTGCTTGTGGATTGGAATGGGTGCTTTTGGGATAATTGAATGGCTGACAAAACAGAAATTCCAAACAGCAATGACAAGCGGATTAATAACATTATCACTTATTGTTGTCCCTATCAATATGGCAGTTGGCGGTTGGAAAATTCATAGTCGCGCTGGGAATTACATTCCTTTCGATTATTCTTATAACATTCTCCAAAGTGTGGAGCAAGATGCAATTTTATTTACAAACGGTGATAATGATACTTTCCCTCTCTGGTATTTACAGGATGTGGAAGGTGTGCGACGCGATGTAAGAATTGTTAATCTGAGCCTTGCTAACACTCTGACTTATGTCGATCAGCTCAAAAATCGCTCACCTTGGGGGGCAAAGGCTATTCCTCTGAGTTTTGCAGACGATTCTCTGCAAGTAGAAGACGAAGCTTCTGAAAAAGCATTAAGATATGATTATTCTCCTCCACAAAAGATTTCCATAAGTGTTGATAAAGCTATTTTAGCAAAATATACCAAAGACCCAGATGTTATCAATAAAGGCGTTTTTGAGTGGACTTTTACCGGAAAACAGATGGGTAAAAATAAAACCGGTGATGCCGTTCATTTATTTATGGTACGCGATAAAGTTGTTGCCGACATTCTAAAACAAATTAGATTTACTCGTCCCGTATATTATTCTGCTACCGTTGGACCGGATGCTTTTTGCGGTTTAGAACCTTTCTTCCGTGCCGAAGGTATGGCAATGCGTATTTGTCCTGTCCCTCAAAACAATGGAAAAGGAAATTCTGTCGATGCAGAAATCATGGACAAATGTTTTTCTAATATTGATAACTCTGATAATTTCTCAAAAGAATTTAAATACGGATTCAAATTCAGAAATCTTAATAATATGGGAATATATTATGACGAAGTTCATCGAAGATTGATGAGAAGCTACCGTTCAAAATTCATGGATTATGCCGATTATCTTATGAATAAGGAAAAAAATCCGCAAAAAGCAATTCAAATCATTGATAAGATGAATGAAATGATTTCCCCCACTCAATTTCCGCTCACCTTTGAGTTTGAACATAAACTTGCTCGCTTCTATAAAAACGCCGGTAATATGGAAAAAGCTAAAGATTTCGCACAATTAGGAATAAATACCTGCACAAAGATCATCGAGAGCGATAATATTATGCGCGAGTACGTTGAATATGAAGTAATGGGAAGATATTACGGGCCTTATCGCACTTGTTCTTACCTCTATGAAATGTTAGGCGATTATAATAACGCAAGAAACGTGCTCGCTAAGTTCGATGAGCTTTGCATTTCATATCTAAAATCAAGTCAGGGACAAAATTATGCGCAAACTATCTATGAAAACATATTCGATGTTAGAATGAACATCGATAATTTGAAAATTACCGAAGCCAAAGCTTCTAAAGGTAATGACGCTGCTTTAGCATTGGCAAAACAAATGAAACAACAGTATGATTCATTAAATGTAAATGATGAAATTCAGATGGGATTAAAAGCTCAGTTGTCCATGATGTTGGATCGTAAGATTTTAGAGCTGCAAGGTAAAGTCGATACCTCCGCTTATGCTAAAATGATGCAGGAAGCCATCGAATAGTTATGAGTTTTGAGTTATCAATGATAAGTTATACGTTATAAAATAGAGCTTATTTGTTTATAAAACTGGTCACAAATTAAATTATGTGACCAGTTTTTCTTTAAATAAATCAATTAGTTTAAAATATTCGTCGTCAATAAGTCAAAAGAATCTATTTTTCAAAAATAATAACTCATTACTTCTAATTCATAACTCATTACTTCTAATTCATAACTCATTACTTCTAATTCATAACTCATTACTTACGTCGGATCTACCGGAACATCCACAAAAATCGCCGTACTTGCCGAACTTTCACGGTAATCATTCACCGCAATCAAGTAATAATAGTATCTCTTGTTCTCAACTGATACATCAGAATACGTATTTGTGCTCGCAAGCTCCAAATATGAATATGTACCAGCAGGCGATCCAACCGTAACGATGCTTCTGTAAACTTTATATCTCGTCGCCCCCGCAACAACATCCCAATTCAGATTAATAATAAGCGGCGGAGTTGCTCCAGATAAGCCAATAGCTAAATTAGACGGCGCCGAAAGCGAATCATAATACGCAAATACCAATTCAGTGGCGAAATCTCCAAATCCACCCGAGTTTCTTGCACGAATACGGTATTGCTTTGTCACACCAGATTCAGGAATATATATAAATGTTGTCGCCGTATCCGAATAAATCTCCATCCATTCAGTTCCATTTAAGCTGATTTCAATCTGATAACTCGTTGCATTCGTTACAGCATCCCATGAAAACGTATTTGAAGTGAAATTATAGGCAAAATTAGCCGGAGCTGTCAAACTACCGCCTCCACCACCCGATGGATACAATAAATAAAACTCAATTTTTGCCGGAGAATCCTTGAAAATCAATTTAGACATGTTACTAATCTTAACCATCGTGTCCCAAATCTTGTTAAATGCGACCGCACGCTCCTCTGATCTCGTAAAAGAATGACGAATATAGTCCTGCTGTTCGTTAATATTGTCAGTTAATTCCGTTGCAATCGTATCAAGTAGCGTAATATCGGTTTGAAGGAAGCCCGATGCAATTAAATCTGCCTTATATGTCGTAGAATTTGCCGTCAGATAGGAACTACTCAGCAGATTTGCCATTTTTTGAGGGACTTTTCTCGATTTTTCATATTGATTATTGCCAAAAGCCAATAATTTTACGTCCGAATCCGGCCACGCAAAGCCAACATAGAGCAACAGCTTCTGATATTGTGCACGCGCAGTCTCCATAATTGCTTCAACTTCGGCTGTAATCACCGCTTGTTGATTCAAATCATCATCATTAGTCGGAATAGCGTCAGCTGCTTCGATATCATCAAGGAAATCGGCAGCAAAAGGCGAAGCAAACATTGGTGATGCAGCAGTAAAAGCTGTTTGATCTACTACCAACTCACTTTGAAATAAGTAAGCCTGAGTTAAACATGCATCAAACGATTTGTTAAATTTTTTAGTAATCATAAAAAACTCCAATAATGGTAAATAAGAATAAATTTAATTAAAATTATAAAAGCATAAAAACAAAAAATTCTTGGAATATAGCCATAGAAACAGCGGATTTTGCTTATAATATGGCGGACGTTTCATAAAATATGGCGGAGAACGCATAAAATATGGCGGAGAACGCATAAAATACGGCGGAGAACTCTTAAAATATGGCGGACGAACCATAAAATATGGCGGACAACGCATAAAATATGGCGGACGATTCATAAAATATAGCGGATATTGCATAAAATATGTATTTGTTAATGATTCCGGCAATATTTATTATTAATAATCTTTTTATATATCTTGTTCAATGCTTTATCAGAAATATTCCAAAGCATTTTTCTTTAGATATAATATATGATATTCGTGTGATAAATTATCAAAGAACGATTTATTTCTCTTTTTTCTATTTGACTAATCTTTTGAAATCTGAGTCTGACCAATATGCTTTAAAATCCTCATCTTTTCTGGCTTTTGCCTTGCATTCTATATCTCTATTGATTGCTTCTTTTAAATCTGACAACATATTTTCTTTATTGTCTAATAATGAATATGAACATGCTCGATTATAATACGCATTGATGCAATTTGGATTTATTCTTAATGCTTCTGATGAGCAATATATTGAATCTATATATTTATTTAACTTATTTAGTGCGAAAGCTTTATTTGTCCATGCCTGATAATACACTCTATTCATTTTAATGACGTGATTAAAATTTGTAATAGCTTCTTCATATTTACCTATTATGTTTAATGCGTAACCTTTATTGTCATAAGTTTGTAAATATTTGGGCTTTATTTCTATTGCTTTATCAAATGATTTTATAGCTTCTTCTATATTTTCCATTCTGACTAAAATAAATCCTCTTAAATCGTGTGCTTGATAGAAATCTGGCTTCAATTTGATAACAGTATCGAAGCATTTTAGAGCAGTTTCATAATGTCTAAGGTTTGTTAAAATATATCCTTTATGATTTATTGCTTCTGTGTAATCGGGTTTAATCATTAGCGCCTGATTAAAGCATTCTACGGCTTTATCAAACTGTTTATATTTGCCTTGTACTAATCCTTGATACATCCATGCCTGATGACACTCTTCTATTATATTTATTGATTTCCTAAAATACTCCATTGCTTTATCATAATTCCTTTTATTATATAATTCAACTCCTCTTTTCATCCATTTATTGTATATAAAATTTGAATTGAGTTCATTTCCAGTTTTATCTGTCAGATATCCGGGATTAAGATATTCATTTATGATGAATGAATTTTTATCTGATTTTATATCCATATCCATTTTCTCCTATCAGATATTCATTTAATCGGCATCTATGGCATCTATCATCAAATTAAATATCTGATGATTTGAAATATACGAGTTGCGATTGATTGAATTTCTTCATTTTTATTAGGTTTCTACTTTATGGTAACGAGTTTGTATGTATTTTTATTTCTAAATTAATATTAATTTCTAATTAGTCTTCGGTAGTGTAAAATAAAATGTTGTCCCATTTCCTTCTTCGCTCTCTACCCAGATATTTCCGCCATGTTTTTCGATAAAATCCTTGCATAGAATTAATCCAAGTCCGGTACTTGGCTCATTTTCTGTTCCTGGACGGGAAACTTTTTGATCTAATAGGAATAATTTACCGATTGTTTCGGCATCGATTCCAATTCCAGAGTCTTTGACGTAAATGCAATCATTAGTTTTCTGGTTTTGATCAATGAAATCTTTAATTCCTATCTCAATATTCCCGCCTCTTGGAGTGAATTTGATTGCATTGGAAATCAAATTCCTTAATACGGTATTAAGCATGGGAATATCTGCGGTAACTTGTGCACCTTCGTAGATATTGTCAATAAATTTTATCTCCTTTTGTTTGGCAAATTCACCGACAATGCCTAAATTTTGTTTAACGATGAAGGTTAGCATGCAAAGTTCGGGATTAAATGCGACGGAACCCTTTTGCATTCTCGCCCATTCTAATAAATTTTCCAAGAGTTTGAACAAATTATTTGCGGATTCGTGCATATTTTTGCCAAGTTCCTGCACTTCTTTTAAAGTTAAATCCTGATATTCTTCAGCAATGATTTTTGATAGACCCAAAAACCCGTTGAATGGGCCTTTTAAATCGTGTGCAATGATAGAGAAGAACTTATCTTTTTCGGAATTTATCTTTTCTAACTTCTCTTTCGTTATTGATAATTCATAGATGAGTGAATTTTTTTCAAATAAACTTTGTTCGATCATTTCTTTGGAATCATTTAGGTTCTCGATGAGTTCAAATTGTTCAATTTCGGCTTCTATTCTTTCGCTTATATCAAAAAATGAGACGACGGAGCCGTTTATTTTTTCATTATCAATCAATGGCATGGCAACGAAATCAACATAGAAGCCGGTTCCGTCCTTTCGCCAGAAATAAGATTCGCCTCGGTAGGTATTTCCGGTTTTGAAGGATTCATATATTGGGCATTCTTCGCGAGGGAAATGACTTCCATCGGGATAAGTGTGGTGCCACAGTGTATGAGAAGGCTTTCCGATAAGCTCATCGATTTCATAACCGAGCATAGCTGCACCTTTTGGATTGACGAATGTATGTTTTCCCTGAACATCGAGTCCAAAGATTCCTTCTCCGGCGCATTCAAGGATAGTTTTCAAATGTGTGCAGAATTTTAATTCATCATTTGATTTTTTGAGAGAATCATTTTCTTTTCTCAAGTTCTCTAATTCTTGATAAAGTTCATTTTTGTCATCTGATTGAGTCATATTTTTTTTAAAATTGTTTATTTATAATATAAATTCTTCATCTCATAGACTGGTTGTGGTTTCTTTATTATTGTTTACTATTTATTTACATAATTCAAACTAAACAAATTAAATACATAGTATAAATTCAATATGCAAATTACGAATTTCTTTTGAAATAACAACATTTATTTTTTTTTATTTCTCATCTTTTTTCATTTTTCAAGAGATGAAATAAAAAGAAGCTGCCTCATTATTGACTAATATATAGTCTTGAGGCAGCTTCTTAAGGATTTATTCGTTCTGATTTATTTCACGGGAACGAAATATGTTGTATTATTTTTTCTTGAGCTTCAATGTAATATCTTGAGTGTTGCAATGATTGTAAGTTACACTCTGATAGAAATAATTGTAATCAGATCTTAAGGCTTTTACGGTATAAGTGACAGGAGAACAAAGCCCTGTTTGAGAGAATTTTCCGTCTGCATCGGTTGTTCCGGTGATTGTCGGGAAACCGCTTCTCATAATATAGACGGTTGCGCCGGCTAATTTTGAACCGTCGGCGGAATCAACAACGGTTACGTTTAATACGGCTGTACAGCAAGAATCTGGAGGCACGGTTTTGACCATTAGTTTGACGGAACCGTTGGAATCATTGCATTTCATAGTAAGATTATAGTAAAGATAGTTATATCCGCTGAGAGTTCCTTTGATTGTGAAATCACCTTTGCAAACACCGGTGAAATGAGCGGCACCATTTACATCGGAGGAAGTGGTTTGAAGGGTAGTTCCGTTTTGTATGAGGTAGAGATACACGCCTTTTAAAGGATTTAGTGAAGCTGAATCTTTAATAATCAAATCTATTTTTCCATGGCAACATGTATCGACGGGCTTTGGCACCATTAGTTGATGACCGGTGTAAGATTCGTTGCAACCCATTGTTAGATTTAAGTATTTTCCGGTATATCCGGTTAAAGATCCGGAGATTGTGTAAGTACCGGAGCATAAACCTGTGAAATGGACAACACCATTTGCGTCGGTTGATTGTGCTGCGATTTTAGTTCCGTTCTTATAAACATAAACGGCGACACTTTGAAGGGCTTTGCTTGATACTGAATCTTTATAATACAGATCTATTTTGCCATTGCAGCATGTATCGGTTGTAATTTTGGACATATATTGAGTACTGGCATTACTATCATTACATTTCATAGATACTTTAAAGTACTTGTAGTTATAATTGGAGAGCACTCCTTTAATATCATAGTCACCTTTGCAGACTCCGGTGAAATGAACGGCACCATATTTGTCAGCGGTAGCGGTTTGAATAGCTGTTCCGTTTAAAAACAGATAAACGCAAGTTCCTGGTAGGATAGTTTTGGTGGTTGAATCTTGATAAATAACATCTATTTTTCCTTGGCAGCAGGTATCTAATTTACCGTTAGGATTAATAAATCTTGTAGTAGTATCAAATGCATTACAGACAGAGGTATAATCGAAAATATCCGTATCATAATAATCAGATAATATGTGTATTTGATATTTGCCGGGGCATAGATGACTGAAATATGTGTAATTCATGGTAGTCATTGTTTGAATTACAGCACCATTGAGTAATAATTTGAGAGTAATATTTGTTGTAGGAGCTTTTCCTGTTTTTTTATCAATAAGAGCAATTCTTATCGAGCCTTTGCAACAAGTATCTGTTGCTTGAACTTTCGATAGAATGACAGAAGAGTTGAATGAAGAATCGCTGCAACCGAGATGTAAATTAAGAACTTGATAGTTATAACCTGATTTCCCGATTTTAACGGAATAGTCCCCCGGACAGAGATCACCAAACATCAATAATCCATTATGGTCGGAATGTGTGTAAGCAATAGCATTACCATTTTGCAAGAGATATGCAAAAGCTGAATCTATATTATTATTTGCAGTATCTTTAACGGTTACTGTAATTTTGCCATGACAGCATGAATCGGGATAAATCTGCTGAAGACATGCTTGTAAATGCAAAGTGTCATTGCCGTTGGATGTGATTGAATCATAAACAAGTTTAAAATTCGGTTTATAGAATCTTAAAATATATGTGCCAGGGCAAACATTGGTAAGAAGCAATGTTCCATTTTGGGTAAGAGCTTTACGAATCAGAGTGCCATTGCGGAACATACGAATTTCAACATTACTTAACAAAGTACTATCGCTGCATTTTGTTGTAAGGATGCTCAGAATACCGTGACAAGTATCGAGATGCATAAGTTTTACTGGCTCAGTGCTTTTTGATTTAAGTAAAATCAATTTCTCGGAGAATGGCTTAAAATCAGGATGAGTGACTTTTGCATTTAAATTTGTGGCATCAGAAGGAAGTTTTGTAACAGAGAAATTTCCATCTTCATCACTGCTTGTACTTGCAATAGCTGCGGATCCCGGCTGAGCTGAATTATAAATATCAATTAGAGCCAACGGTACTATATTGCCCTGTTCATCAACAAGTGTGCCTGATAAGCTGTTGTCAATCTTAGTTGTGCTCGGATTGTCCTGACAAGAAACAACCAATAAGCCGCATATAATCAGTAGTTGCATAATTCTGATTACATATTTGTCGAAAATTTTCATTGTAAAGCTCCTAAAAAAGTACATAATTTATTAATCAATGAACAAAAATACAAAATGACTATATAATAATTCATAAGAAGGACATTTGTTACACATAAATCAAAATAATTTAAAAAAAATGAACGTTTTAAAGTTATATTAAAAATATAGTGAATAATTCACTCCGATAATACCGACAAACTGTATTCTTTTCCTGAGTGTTAAATCCATCGGTGGATAAGATACCAAAGGTTTTAAATAAATATCGAATCCTTTACCAAGAATAAAATCAAATTTGATCGATAAGCTTATATTATCTATTCCTTTTTGTTTCACTTGTAGAGATTTTTTATTATTTGCAGAACCATTCTTCAACAACTTTTGCAGCTTAGCTTTGGAGAGTGCTGAATAGGCGTCCTTTATATCCAAAATATAATATGAATATTCTAAATTAAATAAAGGAAGTATTTTGAATTTTTCTCCGAATTTAAAAGTGCGAAATATACTCAAACCGAGATAATGGAATTTATCATCTCCAAATTTTAATTGATAACTCAGATCTATAATCATTTTCTTTATCATAAAATCAATACTTAAAGAAACGTCATTATTTGCCTGACTGAATATATTGGTTGTATCATTCCCGAAATCCGAATGATTAAGTGAGACTCCTATCCCAAACCAACTGTTAAGAAATTTGCTATATCCCAGATACAAACTCCAGTTGCATAAAAAAGCATTGGTTCCAAAATCTTTTGTTCCGTCAAACTCGACTGAGAATCCATTTTCATGACTTATACCTACGGCAAGATTATCTACAGGTCTCCCGTTTGAATTTTTTAACCCATGTTGTAATTGTTGAGTTTTCAATAAATTCCCAGCATCTAAAGTCCATTTTGTAGAATCTTCATTCGATTCAGGTTCCGGCTCAATTATTAAAGTTGGATCACTAATTGCTTCACCAGTTACAGCATCATCGCTCTCAACATCAGATTCCGGATTATTTTCTTCCTCCACTGCACTTGAATCAGGAATTTCTTTTACAAGATTAATGGTTGTGTCTGGAATTATTTCTATTTTCCCCATCTGACTGAAAGCATTCAAAGTGAAAATCATCTGAAAAAAGATCATGACAAAGAAAATCATGATGCAATTAATAATTATATTTTTTTGTGGTGGTTTTGATTTTATATAGTATGTCAAATTTATTTCCTAATTAAATTTCTAAAATGTATTTTAAAAAGTTTGCCATCATCACAATACAAAAATCCTAAAAAAAAACGATAAAACAAAAAGATATATTTTTATCCTACCAATTTTTAACAGAATCTCTTCCTGTAAGAAAAAATCTCAAATGTTGTAACTTTTCTTTGTTTTTTGTGTTATTGCTTACTGTGGCGTGTAAATATGTAATTTGAATGGAATATGCAACTAAAAATACTAATATTGACAAATAAAATTCAAGACAATCCTTATATTTATTATTTTCATAAATATTTTATTATTAACATTAATCACTCAGGTTAAAAATGAAAAAACTTTTTTTCTCCCTTCTTATTATTTTTTACATCACTTCAGTTTGGGCACAATCTCAGAATATGAAAGTTTATCTGAATGACGGATCATCGAAATCATATAATTTATCAGATATAAATCAGATTTCATTTCGATCTTTATATCAGGGTTCAAACTTTAACATTTATTATGATAAAGGTGTAAACTCTACTTATTTAGTTTCTGATATTGACAGTGTTCAATTTTCTTTGAATTCTTCTATGAATAATATTTTAAAAATTTATCTGAAACAAAACATCAAAACATTAGAAATTTTCAGAATTGACAGCATTAACTTTACCTTCCCTTCTCTGACAGCACCAAAAATAACTTCGGTGAACCCTTCTGCTTCCCAAACCGGACAAGATGTTTCAATTAACGGGTCAAATTTCGGGATTAATCAAGGTACAGGGTTCGTGACTTTTAACGGACTTAAAGCTCAAACATATTCTCAATGGAGCGATAATAAAATTAATGTTCAGGTTCCGGCCGGAGCTTCAAATGGAAATATCATCGTAACCAATTCAAATTCCGAACAATCAAATAGTTTCGATTTTAATATTATTCCTTTTATAACAGGATTATCTTCCTCAAAATTTAAAGTGGGAGATGATATTACTGTTAATGGAAATAGTTTTGGCTCTGCTCAGGATTTAAATTTTATTTCCTTTGGCGCTATAAAAGCAACTGAATATACAAGTTGGTCTTCCACTTCGATTAAAGTTAAAGTTCCGGCGACCGCTTCAGCAGGAAAATTATCAGTTAATGTTGCCGCATACAAAAGTAATGAAGTTGATTTTTCGGTTATTCCTCAAATTTCTTCTATTAATCCCACTTTGATTATTACCGGTGGAGTAGTTACAATTAATGGAAGTGGTTTTGGCACTTCAAAAGGCTCAAGTTTCATATCTTTTAATAATTTGAATTCAACTCTTACTAATTCATGGAGCTATAATCAGATCAATGCAATTGTTCCTCAAGGTTCCACAAGCGGAAATCTTTCCATAACCGTAAATGGTAATAAAAGCAACAGCATTGCTTTTACTTTGAACTTGGCTTCCGTAGTTATTGGCAATCAAGTTTGGATGGTGAAAAACATCGAAGTTGATCATTATCTCAATGGTGATTCCATTCCTCAGGTTGCAGATCCTGCTCAATGGGCAAATCTTACCACGGGCGCATGGTGTTATAATAATAACGATGAAGCTAATGGGAAAATCTATGGCAAGTTATATAATTGGTATGCTGTTAATGATCCGCGCGGGTTAGCTCCTTCTGGGTGGCATATTCCTACTGATAAGGAATGGAAAGAATTAGAGCTTTCTATTCAAATGACTCAGGCTTCGGTTGATTCTGCTGGTTGGCGCGGTTCTTATGAAGCCGGTTCATTAAAATCTACCGGTACGATTGAGGCTGGTGATGGTTTGTGGTTTGGTCCTAATGCCAGGGCAAGTAATGAAACAGGTTTTACAGGTTTGCCAGGTGGCTTGTGCGATCCTTACGGTGCTTTTTATGACAATGGAAGATATGGGGATTGGTGGACAGCAACCGAATTCAATTCAAATTCTGCTTGGAGTCGTAGTTTAAGTTATTTTTATGCCAATATCGGACGCGATAACGTTAGTAAATTAAGTGGACTATCTGTCCGATGTGTGAGATAGACTTATATGGAATGTGTTACGATCTTTAAATTTATAAAGAAATGAATATTTAGTATTGATTATTATTATGATCATAAATAGATTAATTAATAATCCGATTTTACCAGTTGTGGAAGTCATTATTACAATTCAGTAGCTCAGACCTCCCCGTCTGAGTATAATAAAAAGGAAATAGTAGCTCAGACCTCCCCGTCTGAGTAATTCAAGAACAACTATTTTTCATCTATTCCCCCTTCCAATGCCCCTAAATCTCCCTCCAATATCTTTTTGCTTTGATTGGATGGGAGAGGGAAAAGTTCAAATCCTCTGGAAACCCCTCCCTAACCCTCCCCGAAGGGGAGGGAACTGGAACGTTCTTATTCCCTTCCTTGAGGAAGGGTTAGGGTAGGTGTTCTTCCGTCTTATGATGAACTTCTTCCCCCTTCCAATGCCCCTAAATCTCCCTCCAATATCTTTTTGCTTTGATTGGATGGGCGGAGGAAAAGTTCAAATCCTCTGGAAACCCCTCCCTAACCCTCCCCGAAGTGGAGGGAACTGGAACGTTCTTATTCCCTCCCCTTCGGGGAGGGTTAGGGAGGGGTTCTTAATAATTATGGTGAGCTTCTTCCCCCTTCCAATCCCCCCAAATCCCTCTCCAATTCCTTTTTGCTTTGATTGGATGGGCGCGGGAATTAAATATTATATTTATTAAATTATTCATTAGTTATCAAATCTCTCATTTTAATTTAGAATAAAGTATATAAAAGATAATAAAATAAATTATTGGAAATAGAATAGAATTGATTAGTATAATTTTTGCAATTATTTTATACTGAGCATTTATAATATAAGCTACAATAAGGCTTAGAATTAGAATTAAAAGAGGTTCAATTATAATACCAACTTCTGGAAGCATTATAGGATATTTATAAAGAATATAAATACTGCTTAGGATTACATCAATCAATATTAATAATGTAATTTTCGTATATAATTTCATAATTGTATAAATTCATTCATAATTCATAATTCATAATTAAACCGTAATCACCACTTCCGTCCACGCCTCATCGCTAAAATCACTCAGCGTAGAGCCAGATTTCGCCCGCACCTTGTAGTAATTACGTTTATCCGCCGTAAAAGACACTCCCTGCGGTGGTGAAGGCAGTTCCGCCAGCAAAGAATACGTTCCCGAAGGCATCCCAAAGTTCACCGGACTATGATAAACCTCGTACGAAGCCGCCCCAGATACGTTATCCCAGTTCAAATGAACCTGCGTATCGCCCAGCATCCAATTCGCCGTCACATTCTGCGGTTTCGACAAGCCCGAAGACGTGCTCCCATAAATAATATAATCATTATACTTCGCTGGACTTACATCCTCCCAGATTATTTTTCCAATCTCACAGTATCGCGACACAAAATCATACAATTCATTGCCCTTCGTAATCCTATCCTGCGTCTTAATATCGCGCTGAGTCTGCGCCGACGAAATATCATTCATCGCATCCTCCATCAGTTGCGCCGTTGCCTCCAAATCATCTACCATTGCTGAGGTTAGACCAACCGGCGTAAGGTCAGTCAGATAATCCGTAGCCACAATAACTCCCAAACGACATGTTGTAAGGAATTTCTTATCATCATATTTCGTCATCTCCCCCGCATCAAAGCGCTTCACCTGCGCCGCACCCGATCCCCACTTAATTTTTGCATAACCAATAATCGCCCGTAGCTTCAGCGTACACGCATCCCGCTGCGTATTCTTCGCTTCAGTTGCCAGCATCAGGTCTGTAAGATAATATACATCGGGTGGCAGCACCTCAAAAGCATTACCAAGCGTTTCAAACGCCGTTACCATAAGCGCCGTAACGCCACGAGTCGTAAATTCCGTCTGGTCGCGCCTCATCGTTACCACGAGATTGGAAGTAAACATGCAGAGATCAGCGTCTGACATGCTATAAAATCTTGTTGAACTAATCATAACCATTTATTTTTTATTGTGAAACAAAACAATTAACTGCAAATTAAGTAAAATATTCTTAATAACAAAATAAATATTGTTTATTCCTAAGCTCCAGCTTGGGAACAAAACCAGAATGTTATTAGGCAGGAGCTTAGTAACAAGCAAAAGAAGTATATTCATCATCCGTTACTATTTCATACCCTTCCGTTGTCATTTCGTATGCTTCCGTTACAGCTCCGTATGCTTCCGTTACAGCTCCGTACCCTTCCGTTACAGTATCTTCGCTCTACGAAACCTCAACGGAAGGCTACGGAGTTGCAACGGAAGACTACGGAGTTGCAACGGAAGACTACGGAGTTGCAACGGAAGGCTACAGAATTGTAATATAAGAATATTTGATGTCAAAGAACGTGTATTTATTACTAATTTATATCGTAATTAAGATATTTTTATAATATTTTTCTTTATCTGATGAATATAAAAGAGCAACAAAAGGATAAATTTAATATTTATACTATATTGAATTATATTCTGAAATATTCTAATTCTTTTCATGAGAATGATCTTTTTTTAAATATGTAATTTATTATTTATTAGTAATATTTGCAATGTCATTATATATATGTAAATTAATATCTTTAATATATTGAGCTAATGGTAAATCCTTTTTCCAATACTTAATATTATATTCTTGATTTGTATAAAAGAGAATATTACCTTCCCTATCAAATAATAAAGCAAAAGAAGCCTCATCAATTTTACAAGAAGAGCATATTTCATTTGTGAATTTATATTTAGCATCATAAGATTGCGAAATTGCATCCACTGTTGATGAACTGTATATATCTGAATTTAACATATATCTTTTGTATGGAATATTTTTTAATTTATAGTAGTTCTCCTTAAATACTTGATCGTTCTGAGATACTAAATATATCTGAGTATTATATAATTTTGGTATATATTTCATAAAATCATCTAAGGAATATTTATTAGGAGAGCAAGTTAATGAATATAATAAAATCAATTGATATTTTTTCTTTGAGTTTTTCATTATTTGCTTAAGATTTTTGCTATCAATTGAATAAATTAATGTATCTGATTGAGATTCATGATCAATTATATTAATATTTTCAAGTTTATATAATAATTTATCTTCTACAGAAAGATCCTTATATATAGTAAAGCAGCCGGATAATAAAAATAAAAGAGATGTGAGTAGAAACAATATATTTTTCATCAAAACACCTATATATTATAGAACAAATTAGTTAGCAAAATATACAAAATACTTATTCTCACCACCCACAGCCCAAACCGCACCATCATCGAAAGCATATTTTCCTTTTTTGAAACACGGATTAACCGGATTAAAGGATTAAGAGGATTCTGGAATGGATTAAATCCGTGCAATCTTTTAATCCGTTTCATCCGCGATTCAGAAATCCCCTGCATTTTTTTATTCTGGTTTATTTGCTGTACATAAATTTTCATAATCATTCATCTCCTATTACAAAATTAAGGAATATTTTGGAAATAACAAAAACTATTTATCTTCTTCATTCCTTATCACGTAGTGATTAAATATTGGTAGCAGTTCATTTCCCCCTGGTTTCTCTTATCCCGTAGGGATTAAATATTCAAAAGGCTTATGGAAATATATAATCACTACGTTTATCGGAATGCCTAATCTTTTGTGCTAATGAAAAGGTTAAAAGATCAGCTTTGACCGCCCTATCAGCTTTATTACCATTCACGTGAAGATCATTTAGTGTTAATTCAATAAAACCAGTGGTCGGACCGATAATAACTAATTCGTCACCATTTTGAAGCTCGGAATTTTCAATTAGGAACTCTGCAACCTTGGCGCTGGCGAAGTAATTCATTCCACGGCCGACGTAAATCTTCTTTTTGGTGGCTTGCGAGCTGAAAACAGAGCTCCATTCCCCTATTCTTTTGCCTAAGTAATAGCCATCCCAGAATCCGCGGTTGAAAACTTTGGCTAATCGGCTCATCCAGTCGTCGAATAAAGCTGGTGAATAGGTTCCGGCGTAGAGGGAATCGATGGCTTCGCGGTAGCATTTGGTTACGGTGTGGACATAATCGGCTCCGCGACCGCGTCCTTCGATTTTGAGAACGGATATGCCGGCGTTTTGGATTTTATCAAGGAAGTTGATGGTGCATAAATCCTTGCTGGACATGATATATTCGTTTTCGATTTCTAATTCAACGTCGCGTTCTTTATCTATGACGATGTATTTGCGGCGGCAGTTCTGTGCGCAAGCTCCACGGTTGGCGGAAGCGTTGTGATTGTCGAGGGATAAATAGCATTTGCCGGATACGGACATGCAAAGGGCGCCGTGTCCGAACACTTCGATGCGTATTAGATCACCACTGGGGCCTACGAGACCGCGTTCAATGATTTGGTGAGCTATTTCAGAGACTTGTTCTAAGGATAATTCGCGTGCCATGACCATAACATTGGCGAAGACGGAATAAAATTCGATTGCTTCGATGTTTGAGATGTTGCATTGTGTGGAAATGTGGATGGATTGGCCGATTTTGCGGGCGTAATTCATGACGGCATGGTCGGAGGCGATAACTGCGGTGACTTCGGATTGCTTTGCGGCGTCTAAAATACGGCGAACAAGGGATATGTCGTCGTTATAGATGACGGAATTTAGTGTTAAATAGCTTTTAATTTTATTTTCAAAGCATATTTTTGTTATTTCAGGGAGGTCGCCGATGGTAAAATTGGATCCTTTAGCGTTTCGCATGTTTAAGCTGTCCAATCCAAAGTAAACGGAATCGCATCCGGCGTTTACTGCAGCCATTAGGGCCTCGGCAGAACCTGCGGGTGACATTAATTCTAATTTATTATTATACATTATCTAATTCTTTAAATTTATTTTGTTGTATTTTTATTGATTCTTTATGTATTAAGGCAAAAATTTCCTCTATAAAGTTAGGATTTAGATTGAGTGAATCGGAAATTTGCTTTCTTTTAGCGGAGGAAACATTCCAGAAATCGTTTTGAATTATCTCCATAGCGTGATTATGCTTTATTTCAGCTATTTTATAAGAAATCTTCATACGATCGGCTAATAAATTAATGAGATCCGAATCAATCTGCAGTAGTTTATCTCTATTTTTATCAATCATTTTGGTATATTTATTTAATAAATTGTAATTTGTAATCGTTTTGTAACTTTTCAAGGTGATAAAAACGAAATAATTTTTGTTTTATTTTAGAGAAAGAGGAAAGTTGGAGTCAAAATGTAAATAAAAAATATCTGACGAAAGTAGGAGAAAACTTTTTTAACATATTTTGAAAAAAAAAGAGCCTTGAAAATCAAAGCTCTAAATAATTCTTATCATTTGCATAAAGGAACAGCAATCATGATTATTGCGCTAATACCTTTATTTCATTCGATGTCAAAACTTTATTATAAATTATCAAATCATCAATCAAGCCGTTATAAAATCCATTACTTACCAGGTAATTTTTCCCAATCACAAAAGAATAATTTGAACTTTGTGGTACTGAACCTGAGGCTGTGTTATCGGCAACACCATTAATAAATAACTTTAAATCACCATTATCACAAACAAATGCAATATGCGACCATGTATTTTCTTGTACTATTTTAGAACTTGTAACCGAATTTATTATTAGATTTGTTCCATAAGTGCTTCCAACTACATATCCATTTGTTGATAATTCAATTTTATAGGAAGATGTTCCTTGTCCAGTTCCACCCCATCGGGATACTAAGAAAAAACTATTGCTATTCGTGGGATTAACTCCATAACTTGTTGAAGGTTTGATCCACATAGAAATTGTAAAATTTGTTAAATTTAATAAAGTATTTGCAGGATAATTAATATATGTTGAATTGCTTCCAAGAAATGATGCAGCTTGAGATCCGGATTTTCTTCCGTTCGTGAAGGAACAGCCTATAAAATCTGCAGTGATACTACTTGCAGATGAGTCAGTAGCATTTCCGTCGAATTTAAAAATTGCAATAATATTACTTGTAGTAATTGGAATAGTAGTAAAATTTGTATGCACGTGCAATACACTACTATTTGAAACTGCATGATAAAAATCTCTAGCAACTATCTGGATATAATAATCAGTTGAATCAGTTAAACTATCGATCGTATAAGTCTGTTTAATATAAGAATCTTCAACTTTAGCAACAGGTGGATTTTTCTTCGAAAAGTAAATATCATAACTAATAGGATCATTTTCAGGATCGGAACAATCCCAATTTACTATTAACGATGTTGACGAAATAGTTTGGTTATTTGTTAGATTGGTAAAAATTGGAATTGTCGGAGGTTTATTTTTATCAATTATTGAATTAATAATAATAATCATATTTGTTGTCTTTGACGAGATTACTTTTACAGCTTCGTCTCCAGGATAATAATTAGGTTTTTCAGTTATTATCCTATAATCACCAGGAGCAATATCACTAATTTCAAAATTACCATTTTGATCGGTTAAAATAGTTGTTGATTGTGGTATTGATTTTATTAATACATTGGCAACAGGTTTAAAATTTGCATCAATTACTTGACCTTTTAATGTTGTTCCACTTGTATTTGTCGAATTATCTGAACATGATAACACAAATAATACCATACATAAAAAAATGATAATTCTTTTCATAGGTTTCTCCAAAAATTAATTAAACACACATGATATTTTTAAACTAAAATTCAATTGAATTCTTTAATATTTTATTAGAAATTTATACTTGCACCCCCATCGATAACGATATTTGATCCTGTAATCCATTTTGATGAATTTGAAAGTAAAAAACAAGTTAGATCAGCTACATCTTCCGGTTCTCCAAAACCAAGAGGATATTTCTTTTTTAATGAATCAAGTTGTTGTTCTGATAATTTGTTATTTTCTGAAGTCATGAGTTCGGTAATAATATGTCCCGGTAGAATCGAATTAATTCTAATACCATCGCGAGCGAGTTCCACAGCTAAAGTTTTTACCATTGAATTAATTGCACCTTTTGAAGCACTATAATTTGTCGTAGCCGGTAATCCAATCAATGAAGTAAATGAAGAAATACAAACTATTGAACTTCCGGTTCCAATGTTGTTATTTTTCTTGGAAAAACCTTTGATAAGAGCAATATTTGCAAAGTAATTAATATCAAATAACTTTCTTGAATTTTCAATTTTAATGGCAGCAAGTGGCATTGTTTCCTGAATTCCTGCACAATTAACTAACCCTGAGAGTTTCCCATATTTTTCGGATAATGTTTTTAACCAAATCGGGAGATTATCAAAATCAGTGGTTAGGTCACGGGGTTCGATATAAAAATTTTCAGGTATCGAACATAAATTTTTAGTTTTATTCAATTTATCTTCGTTTCTACCAACTCCAATAACTGATCCACCTAATTCTATTATCCGAATTGAAATAGCTCTTCCCAATCCGGAACCAGCTCCGGAAACAAGTGAAATATTATCTTTTTTAAATGAGATCATAATATATTTAAATTTGACTCAATAAAATCGACCATGTTACCAATTATACCCAGTTTATTTTCAACGAGTTTATCCATTGATACAACAATATTAAAAGTCTCCTCAATTTGAGTAAGATAATTGATAACATCAAGTGAATCCATTATTCCACCATCAATTAATGCTGTTTCATTTGAAATTACAATTTCTCCTTTAATATCATCAATGATATTTTTTAAACTTTGATAAATTTCTTCTTTTTTCATTTTTACTCCTTTAAATTCTAAATATATTTATATAAAACATTTCCCCAAGAAAGACCTACTCCAAAACCTGATAAAAGTATTAATTCACCTTTTTCAAGACTTCCGTTACTTATTAAATTTTTAAGTGCAATTGGGATTGTTGATGATACAGTATTACCTATCATTTCCATATCAATTATCATTTGTTCATTAGTTAATTTCATCCTTTTTTGAAGCTCTTTGAGCATATATTGATTAGCTTGATGGAAAACTACATGTTTAATGTCATTTAATTCAAGATTATTCTTCTCCAAAAGTTCATTAATTGATGCCGGAATTACTTGAACCGAAAATTTAAATATTTCTCTGCCATCCATAAACAGGTAATTAGATTTTTCAGAATCCTGAACAATACCACTATTATACAAAATCAAGTTTTTAGCTCCGCTTCCGTCAGTACCGAAATTTGAATCAATAACTCCGAATCCGTCATCACATGCCGATAACAGTGCGGCACTTGCTGCATCACCGAATATCGCTGCGGTATTTTTATCTTTATAATCAATAATTTTTGAATATTGGTCAACCATAATGACCAAAGCATTGTTTATCATTCCGGTTTTAATAAAATTTCCTGCAATTGGTAATGAGTAAACAAAACCTGAACATCCAAGGTTTATATCAAATGAAATACAACTCTTCTTTACACCTAATAAATCCTGAACTAAGCATGCTGTAGTTGGTAGTCGATAATCAGGATTTTGAGTACAAAGTAAAATCAGATCAATGTCTTCTTTATTGATTCTATGTTTTTGAATTAATTCATTAGCAGCCTTGAAAGCCATTTCAGAAGGACGCTCATCATTTTCGGCAATTCTTCTTTCTTTTATTCCAACTTTGCTTTCAGTAAAAGATTTATCAATGCCTGATTCAATAAATAGGAAATCATTATCTATAATTTTATTTGGAAGATAATATTCGATATGTTTGATATAATAATTCATTATTAAATATGTTTAAATGATATAATACTGCTAATTTATAATTTTACTTTACCTATTTTCTCTTTTTCATAAAAAATGGTAATAGTTTTTACTCCCTTAATTTTTTTGCAAGCTGTTTTTAGTTCTTCAAATAAATTTAAAGCTGCATACTGATTTTTAAATTCGCCCGTTACTGTATAATTATCTGAAATTGCTATATGTAATATTGTAATATTTTCTTTCGAATCACGATAAAATATTACAACACCTGCCAAAGAAATACCTTTTTGACTTGAATCAAAAACAAAAATTGATTGGGTCTCATGTAAATCCCCAATGTTAATATGAATTAGACCATGACTTACGGTAAGATTTGGCTTGCCATATTTCTCAATTGATGCTTGTATTCCAGAAACAACTTTTTGTTGTTGAGAATTGAAGAACATTAGTTCCTCTAAATCTTCTAAATAGTTGTCAGAAATATGACTTGAGAATATTAAGCCCATAAGTTTTACAAATTTATTTAGTTATTAATTGCTAACTGGTAGCCTTGATAATAATTATTTATTAATCCAAAATAATTTGGATCTCTTTTGAGTATCTCATTTGATTTTGTGTATGCGCCTCTTTGATAGAGGGTTATACCATTTTTGGAATTTTCTATCATTTTTGAGAAGAGTAATTTTGTATTTATACTAAAGAATTTAGTTCTATTTTTGTTGATTAATTTGCATATACCTGAAGGTATATATTTAGTAAAATAAGTAATTAAATCTCTCATCCCAGCATTTTCATTAGCTATGAGAGTATCCACCAATACTTCATTTTTATTTTTATCTATCACTTTTGCTTTGTATATTTCAGATTCTCTTGTTATTACTGGAAATTTATCCTTCATAATGTCCTCTACCACATGCACAAATGTCAAACATTCTATACCAACACCCAAACCTACTATTATTCCATCATATTGCATAATCTTATAATAAGGACTCTTCTCTCCACACGGGTAAATATCCAAATGATGCTCTTCGGTTAATTCTTTTGCATATTTACCAATTGCTACAATTGAATTTGTAGGATGCAAACTTCGGTATGAATTACTATATCGGCGTGCAAATTCAGGTAACAAACCCACGTCACTACGAGTTTTTGATAAATTAATTGGAATTTTATTTTTTATCTCATAAGTAGATGTTTCAGTATATTGATGACAAGGAAAAAGTAAAGTTCCTTCTGGCCCAACAGTATCTATAAGAATATTCAATATTGATAAGCTACTAAAATCAAAATTAAAACTATTTAGAGAACTATGTATAAAAACAACCTGACCATTTTTTATTCCCAAATCATTAACTAACAAACTCCTAAACTGCGCCTCGGTAGTAACAGGGATTCTCGATTTCTTATAAGTAAAATAATAATTCCTGACTTTTTTATATAAATCATCAGGCACAATTTTTTTAATATATGGTTTAATCTTATAAAACATTATTTTTTCAGATTTTCTGCTATTTTCTTAAAAGTAGTAAATTCTACTAAACCGGAATACTTTTCCCTTACCCTTTTTACAAATCCTAACATAGTCTCAATCGCATAATCACCCATCAATTTAGGATGGCCCAATGTACTTAAATAAACAGTGTCGTATTTATCGTATATCTTCAAATTATATTCCAACACACTCATTACATCTTCAACGTTTTGTGTGAAGAAATCAAATCCTAATACTCGTGGCGTAAAAGAATTTAAAAAATGATCCCACTTGGTGGATTTAGGACTATGAGGCCATGGCAGCGCTTGACAGTCATATTCACGGTAAGCATATTTCTTGCGTTTGAATCGTGTTGGGAAATTAGTAATGAAGTTTTTTGGTTTTCCAGCAATTGGAATTTCAAAAATTCCTGATTCGCCTTCTTCATTAATTGCATTATCGGGAGATAAAAACCAAATTGGTTTAGCAGGCATGTTCCTGAAATCCACGTGTAGCTGTGAGTTTACCCAATAATATCCTTTAGCAATTGTACTGTCGATTTTTATTCCATTCTCCATCAGAGCGGTGATAATCCGCTTTGTATGAGGATAAAGAGTCAGTCCGCCCGCTCTGTAAGCCACGCTCTTGAAATTGGAATCAAAAGGTTTGCAAAGATCACTGAGTGCCTCTTGCGAAAGTTGTATAATATTTTCAATTGTGAATTCACCTTGTGGGTCTGCATAATCGGCAAGAGAGTATGTAAGAGGCGGATAAAATCTGTCATCGTTATAAGTAGTTTCGAGCCACTGTGGATGAATATGAAGCTGAATTTCATTTCCGTAATCAATGGCTTTTTGGGTTTGAGCTTCATATTTAGAGCAATATTCCTTGTTGCCCCATTCTTTAAATTTATGATAAGATAGAATATCTGAGAATAAACAAATCGGTATATTGGCAGCCTGAGCCGCTTCCAGCAGTTTTTCTGCAGGATTGAATAAGCCGACATCAATTGAACGAGCTCCACTCAAGGGAAGCTCATAATCAAACCCAAATATCAAATTTAATTTTTTCAAATATTCTCCGCTTACTAAAAATAATTATAAGAATTTTACAAGTTACTAATTTTCAATATATACGTTTAGATATCAGATTTATTTTAAATAAATTCTAAAAATATCAAATTGTCCACTTATTTTAAATATTTAATTCAAAAAGCGGCGGACTCATATAGCAACTTACAAAGATTTTTCTAAATAAACAACTTTTTCATTCTCTTTAAAGATAAAATTTTTCAACTTCAATATTTTTAATTAATCTATTATCATTTATTTTTTCAAAATATCTTCATTGATTCTTGTCTATTTCAATTCTTTTTTGTATTTTTGTATATATAATAGTTATAAGTTTTATAATTATTGATTGTTTAAATTTTTAATCAGTTTTGAAAAGAATCATGCAAGATCAAGAGGAAATTCAGCAAACACCAGTCGAAAACGGAAATACTTACAGTGAAGATAGCATAAAGGTACTCGAAGGCTTAGAAGCCGTTCGCAAGCGTCCTGCAATGTATATCGGCGATATTTCGGAGAGGGGGCTCCATCACCTGATTAATGAAGTTGTTGATAACTCTATCGACGAAGCATTAGCTGGCTACTGTAAAAATATTAGCGTCACAATTCATACGGACGGCGGAATCAGTGTTGAAGACGACGGACGAGGTATTCCAACCGGCATCCATCCTGTTAAGAAAATTTCAACTTTAGAAGTAGTTATGTGTACATTGCATGCAGGTGGAAAATTCGACGACAGTTCCTATAAAGTGTCAGGTGGACTGCACGGTGTGGGTGTTTCCTGCGTAAATGCGCTTTCATCGCAAATGAGAGTTACAGTAAAGCGCGAAGGACAGATATTCACACAGACCTATAGCGAAGGAAAACCTGTCTCTCAAGTTGAAATACTCGGTGACACGGATGCGAGCGGCACTTTAATCAGATTTTTACCTGATGCAACAATTTTCAGAACCACGGTATTCCAGTTCGAACGTGTTGCAGAAAGGCTCAGAGAGCTTGCTTTCCTCAATCCGCAAGTTATTATTCATTTGTATGATGAACGGGAAAAACAGGAAGAAACTATGCACTATAAAGGTGGATTAGTTGATTTCGTAAAATATATTGATGAGTCTGTCACTTCATTTGTGAAACCTATTTTAATCACTGGAAATGAAATAAGCGAAGCCAATAAGAATGTGGCAGTCGAAATTTGTTTCCAATATAATAGTGGTTATAGTGAAAACATTTTATCTTATGTGAACAACATTAATACAATAGAGGGCGGAACGCATGTGTCAGGCTTCCGTTCAGCTCTCACACGCACTTTGAATGCTTATGCTGCAAATAATAAATTAAACAAGACTCCCCTATCCGGCGAAGATTTTCGTGAAGGATTGACTGCTATCATTTCTGTTAAAATGAATGAACCTCAATTTGAGGGACAAACCAAAACAAAACTTGGGAACTCCGATATCGAAGGATTAGTGCGGCAGATAATGAATGACAAATTAGCCCAGTATCTTGACTCACATCCCAATGAAGCAAAAAAAGTTTTAGAGAAAGCTATCTTGGCTGCTGAGGCTCGTATTGCCGCTCGCAAATCCCGAGAACTTGTGCGACGTAAAAATGCATTCGAAGGCTCTTCACTACCGGGAAAATTGGCTGACTGCTCTATCCGCAACCCTGAAGAATGTGAAATATACATAGTCGAAGGAGATTCTGCAGGTGGTTCTGCAAAGCAGGGACGTGATCGCCGCTTCCAGGCTATCTTACCGCTTAAAGGAAAAATTTTAAATGTACAAAAAGCCCGCCTGACAAAGATATTAGAGAATGATGAAATCAGAACTATATTTCTTGCTATTGGAGCGGGTTTTGATGAAGAATTCGATGTTGATAAAGCACGCTATGGCAAAATCATTTTAATGGCAGATGCTGATATTGACGGTTCTCACATTAGAACATTACTGCTTACTCTGTTTTTCATCTATATGAAAGATTTGATCTTCAAAGGGAAACTCTATATAGCACAGCCACCACTCTACAAAGTGAAAAAAGGTAAAGGCGAATACTATGCTTACAATGACAGCGAAAGAGACGAGATTATTTCTCGTATCCGCAAGGAAACTGCTGCAAGAAAAGGCATTGATATAGAAACCATAGAAGTAATGGAAGGTACGACACCCGATGGTATTCAAATTTCACGTTTCAAAGGTCTTGGTGAAATGAATCCGGAACAGCTATGGAGTACGACCATGAACCCTGAAACACGCACCCTGTGTAGAGTTTCAGTCGAAGATGCTGCAAATGCCGCACGCATATTCCAGACATTGATGGGTGAAAAGGTAGAACCACGTCGTGAATTTATTGAAAAGAACGCACAGTATGTGAAGAATCTCGACGTTTAAAACAATCATTAATTGTTAATGTAGAATGATAAAACTCCTTCTCAGATATTGATTTGGGTTGGAGTTTTTTTAAAGCCCTCGGTGAGAAGTCTTATTCAGAAAACTATCTCACTACTATATAACTCTTTGTAATCCTCTGCGTTCCGGTTGTAACGGATAAATAATAAACACCCACAGGAAGCGCAGAAACATCAATCTTTGAACCTTCCGAAGGTTTGGAACCTTCGGAAGGATTTTTCTCTATCAATTTCTCTCCTTCAATAGAAAATATCTGCACAGTCTCGCCCTGCAAGCCACTGATACCCAAGGAAATCGGTCGCGGGGTTCTGTGGTCTGTTAGCGGCGCACCAGTCTATAATTTTTTCGATCATAAGTGTTCTTTTGTTTTGTTGGAAAAGCCCTCGGTGAGGAGAGAATTATTTATTATATTCATCATCCATCCAGTTCAATGGATTATATTCAATATATTTTCTGATTTCATACAATTCCTTTTCATTACGAATTACGTGTTCAAAATAATTGCGTTGCCAGATGGGAATGCCAGAAACCGTACGATACCTGTTTATTTCAATTGTTGAAATTGATTTAAAAACCTGAATAATCCGACCTAATGTAGGGACAGAGCTTGCTCTGTCCTGTATTACCTTTACCGGTAGAGATTCTTTTTGGGGTAGAGCAAGCTCTACCCCTACAGTTCGTGATTCGTATTCTGGTTGGTTGATTATTATTATTGTATGCAAATGATTAGGCATTATAATATATGAATCAATTTCAATACTATTGAAACGGTTGGGCAAATCTAATAAAATTTTAATGGCAAGATTTCCTTTTTCATTCAATTCCATTTTGCCAACATTAACTTTTCCAAATAAATGTTCACGATTATGAGAACATATCGTCACAAAATAATAACCTGCCTGCGAATAATCAAATTCTTTCAGACGGATTGATTTACGGTGATGTATTTCGGGATTGTATGTCATAATTTTTTATTGTTTCGGTAGGGGTAGAGCTTGCTCTACCCTTATGTTTCCTGATTGGTGTTTCATATCTTCTTTTATTTCGTCGGTAGGGGTAGAGCTTGCTCTACCCCTGTTTTTATTCTTGTTCTAACCAAAGAATCGGACAGAGCAAGTTCTGTCCCTACAAATCACCAATTTATTTTTTCCTTCATAAGAGTTCTTTTGTTTTGTTGGTAAAGCCATCGGTGAGGAGGGCTTTGTAATCATATAAAAATATTAATTAATCAATGAATTACAGGTAATTGATTAATTTTATTCACAACATCCAATATTTTGATTTCATAAGCAGGGTCTTTCATCTTCTGGCTTTTAACTAAGTTAATAAATCTCCAAGTATTAGTTTCAAGTTTTGCTTGAAACAATCTATAAATTTTTTGGAATAGAATTTTATTATTTCTAATTTCAGTTGCATCGATCTCATTAATTAGGTCTTCAATATTTTTATAAATAAATAGAATTTCTATAAGAATTGGAAATTTTGTATATGAATTTCCTTCAAGAGATGTATTATCAAGGAAAATTCCAAAAGCATAAGATCCATTATATGTCTCTTGATTATTTAGTCCATGATTATAAACATAAAATAAATTATTAATATCATTATTAATATCTGAGATAAATTTAAGATAAAGTTCAAATGTTCTTTGTTCATCTTGATCCTTATTATCTTCCTTTCTTGCACTTATCTGAATCTCATTTGCTCTTATTTGTTCTTTAAAAGAAATATAAACTAAAAATGCTGCTAATATTCCTATTATTGGTGATGTAATTCCTCCAATAGTATCTCCTATTTGTCCAGTATTTGAAAAATCTAATAATTTAAATTTAGCGCCTATTGTAAATATTATAGGAGCTAAAATAGTAAAAAATATAGCAATAATCAATATATATCCTATATTATCTTTTAAGAATTTATAGATTTTATCCTTATTATTATCATCTACCATAATTATTTAATCTTTACCTTCTTCTAAAAAATATTTCAAGGATATATCAGACCAGTTTTGTGTAAACATAGGTTGCATCGGCTCCATTTCCTTCATTGATTTCATTGGTCTCATTGATTTCATACTTTTCATAGATTCCATATTTGTAATAAGATTTACTGCACCCTTTATAAATCCAGTGGCATTTCCATCCTTATCACGCAAAATTCCATCTTTAATCCAGCCTAACAATTTTCCATTGTATCCAAATATTGAAAACAAATCAACTTTTGGATTTTCACTTGGGCCTTTTTTTACTAAATAAGCTACTGGTTCACCGTCCCACATATAAATTGTCATTTCTTGATCCATGGCAATATACGCGATTGCTTCTCCATTTTTATCAAAAAGAGTAATATCTTCTGCTTTTGCTACTGATAATAATAAAAAGCTAAAAAAACATATTATTAAAATCTTTTTCATTTCCATTCTCCAATTAATTATTAATAATATCCTACACCACCGGAGCGCCGCCCGGATATACAATAGCTTCGTTTGATGGTTCTGTAGTTGTGTCGTTGCGCTGGGCACGGACACGGTAATATTTCGTTATTCCCGGCATTTGTCCCTGATGATCGTATGTTGTTTTTGTGGTTGTGCCGATTAATACCCAGGGGAAGCCGGGTCTATCCTGCATTTCAATAATAAATATAGTGCCCTGCGGATTTCCGTTCCTATTCCATGATAGTTTATTAGTTCCATTTGGATTTGGATTAGCTAATAAATCAGTCGGTGGGATTGGATTAACCGGTGAA
>JAPLFL010000102.1 GCA_026390695.1 Candidatus Kapaibacterium sp.
GAGCCTATTCTTATCGGTACTCCATTGTTTGGGATTAATTGAGATACCGGTGCTCATCAATAATCTTTGCTTTGAGAACGAGGCAGAGACCATGACAACGCTTGAAGGATTCTGTGGTTTGTCGCTGTAGAAGGAAATAGAAATTTTCATAATCAAAACCTGCAAGTAAATAAAGTACAAATATACGAACTTGCAATTACACTTGCAAATATTACTTAATTTCAGTTAATCTCAGTAAACCTATAAAAAGAAATATTGCCTTAAAAACCAGCCTAATCCTATATAAAATATTCAATAACGTTCATTGAGATTAACCAAGATTAACTTAATAACCCTCCTGACTGGAGGAGTTGTAGTCCTCCCGTCTGAAGCTCCATCCTATTGGTTCCGACACCTTTTTTGTAATATAAATATCTGACAATAGGAAATAGTTCCGACTTTTTTTCGTATTTTTGTAATTTTAAGATTGTAAAGTTTAATATGTTTAATAGAACTCTAATCACATCGGCTCTCCCTTACGCTAACGGATTTATCCATCTTGGCCATCTTGCCGGTGCTTATCTGCCTGCCGATATGTATGCCCGGTTTCAAAGATTAAGCGGGCGTGATGTGCTTTATGTCTGCGGTTCCGATGAGCATGGCGTGGCTATCACTATTGCTGCAGAAAAAAAAGGCGTAACTCCTCAGGAAATTATCAATATGTATCATTTTTCCAATAAAGAGGCATTCGATAAATTCAACATGACTTTCGATATTTATTCTCGCACCTCAGAAGCACTTCACCACGAAACTGCCCGTGAGTTTTTTGCTGATTTCTTGGAAAAAGGCTTTCTTATCGAAAGAGAAGAAGAGCAGTTTTATGATTCAAAATTAAATATGTTTTTGCCGGATCGTTATGTTGAAGGTGTTTGTCCAAATTGTAGTTATGACCATGCCCGCGGAGATCAGTGCGATTCATGTGGTAAATACTATAATCAATTGGAACTTCTTTCTCCACGCAGTACAGTTTCGGGTGAAGTTCCGGTCGTTAAAAAGACAACGCATTGGTATATGAGATTTGATATGTTTCAGGAATTTTTATCGAACTATATTGAATCCCACTCCGCAGACTGGAAGGATAATGTGTTGCAGCAGACCCGTAGTTGGCTGAATCAGGGAATGAGTGAAAGGGCTATTACGCGTGATTTAACATGGGGAGTGAAAATTGACGGAATTGGAAATATTGAGCCTGAAAAGGTTGTCGGGAAAGTGCTTTATGTATGGTTCGATGCTGTTTTGGGATATATCTCGGCAACAAAGATATGGGCTGCTGCTCAGAATCAAGCAGCGGGCAAAGAAATTCAGGATTGGAAAACATGGTGGCAAACCAAAGATACTGAATATATTGCATTTATCGGGAAAGATAATATCGTTTTTCATACATTAATTTTTCCGGCTTTGCTTCATGGCCGTGGAGATAATTATATTTTACCCGAAAATGTTCCGGCGAATGAATTTTTAAATCTTGAAGGACAAAAATTCTCAAAATCGCGTAATTGGAGCATTGATGTTATAGATTTTATGAAAGAGTTCCCTCAAGCAGATAAAATTGATGCTTTGCGTTATAGTTTGGCAATGGGACTTCCCGAAAATAAAGATTCTGATTTTACATGGAAGGATTTTCAGAGCCGTAATAATAATGAATTATCCGCAATTTTCGGTAATTTTATTAATCGGACATTGCAATTTATAATTAAAAATTTTGAATCAAAGGTTCCGTTATTAAGTGAGAATTTAAAATCCATTCCAACAAAATGGAAGCATCTTTTATCATTACTTAGTGAAGATCAATTTATTGACAAGTCGGAATTTCCTGAATTTAACGAAAATGATTGGCTGCTGATTGAATCAATACATGGCTATTTAAATAAAATTATCAGTAATTACGAGAAATTTCGTTTTCGTGATGCTGTCACCGAAACCATGAATATTGCCCGTGCAGCTAATAAATATTTTAATGACGAGCAACCTTGGAAAACAATAAAATCCAATCCCGAACAAGCAGCTAAAACACTTTTTGTTTGTTCTCAATTGGCTTATAGTTTATCAATATTATTTGCTCCGGTAGTTCCGAATGCTTGTAAAAAAATACAAGGATTTTTCTCTCAAGAAGCAAGTGTCGGGGAAGTTAACACAAATCCAGGTGCTATCAACTATTTTGATCAAGCCCTAAATATGATTTTACCGCAGGGTCTTCAAATAAATACACCGGAAATATTATTTGCGCAAATTGAAGATGCGATTATAGAAGCGCAAATCGCTAAACTTGGATTTCGGGAAACCGAACAACCGATTAAAGAAACCGAGCCTTTGATCTGTATAGATGATTTCAAAAAAATAAAACTACGTACAGCTAAAATCATATCTGCGGAAAATATTAAAAAATCCAAGAAATTAATCAAGCTACAAGTGGATTTGGGCGATGGAGATAAACGCCAGATTTTGGCAGGTATTGCCGAACATTATACTCCAGATCAGCTCATAGGAAAAACAATTGTTGTGGTTGCAAATCTTGAGCCCGCCAAGCTGATGGGGCTGGAGTCACAGGGGATGTTATTAGCTGCCAATACTGCGGATGGAAAACTTAGTATTATTAGTTTTGAAGATGAAATAGGGGTTGGAGCAGAAGTCAGGTGAGTTTGTATAGTTGTCGGTTTACTCAAACGAAAAATTGATTTTCCATAGGTTAGGTTTTTTACCTTGCTGGATATCCTGTCGAATTTAACTTATGATGGGTGGAGAAAAAATCCTTCGGAATGGAAGTGATTTCAAGGAATATATACTTGAGTTAGGACACAGCACGCCTTATCACTACAATCACGATCATATGGCAGAGTTAATAAAAAGCCCTTCGGGGTGGAAGGGATATTACTTCAATAACAAAATCACGCTTCACCATTAACTATAAAATCATAATAGATATTCTTTTTTAGATTAATCTTTAATTGAAAATTGCATTTACATCCGTCTAAAACTATAATAATACCATTTTTCCAATTAGTTATTTCAGAGGACTTTAAACAAATGCAATTCACAAATATTTCCTTTTCACCATTCGGATTAATTACTGGAACTAATTGTATTTTATAATTCGATAAATCAATTTCGTAGCTATTTTGGTTTAGATTATTATTTTCAATAGCATTTTTAAAAGATAGTCAGAAATTGCTATTCTAATTAATAGATAAATTGACTCAATCTCTTGTTTATTAATATCAGAAGGTTTATATTTTTTTAAATATTAATCCTTTATCATTATCAAATTTCAGAATTACATATTGGTTTGAATCAATCAAAATATTTTCTGCTTTTATCTGAATAAAGCAAAAAAGAAAGATAAATATTAAAACAAATTTTTTCATCAATGACTCCTTCGTTAATTATCAATTCCCTTACACCAGCACCGGCATCACCACTCCACCTGCATTCACCACCGCAATATTGCTTGCCCCGCTTGTTTCACTGCCTCTTCTGGCTTTTACTATATACTGAACATGTTTTTTTCAATTTCAAAAAATCAATCCATGCAAAATTAAATGCTTTTGAGTAAATACACATACAAGTTTCTGAATTTCCCAAAAATAATTCAACATTCCAGATTCGCCATCCAAATCATCTTTTAGGGTTTTGGGAATTATTAACTGCATTAATGAAACCCAGCTATTATCGCAAGAATCGGATGTAGTGTTTTTGAAACTGGGTCAACCTCCACAGCAAAATTTTCTAATGCAGTAGATCCCAATAGAAAAATCGAATCATTTGAACCCGCTATAACTGGGCAAATTGCTTTATCCGTTAATTCTTCAATTTCAAATCTGCAGTAACCAAATAACTTCCGTTCAGTTCTTCCATCAGCTAAAAGTATATTCTTTGTGGCTTCATGTTCAAATCCAATTCCTTCTAATAAATTCTGTGGAATTAGAGAATATAATGCTCCTGTATCAATCCAGAAATCAGCTTCGAAATATTTTGAATTATCAAAAACATTAGAGATTTTCACTTTTTTCTTAAACATTCCCATAATAAACTCCATCATGTAATCTTAAATATTCAATTCTCTTTAATCTATAATAAATCCTAAAAATTCAAAAAATCAATCCATGCAAAATTAAGAGTTTTTGAGCAAATACATATCCATATTTCTGAATTTTCCAAAAATAATTATTACTAAAGATGCCTTTTACTTTTCCCATGATGCTAATGCACGTTATGACGAGAAAATACTTGAGCTAAGGGCGTGCCTTCATTGTCGCACTTGTAATATAAATAGGGGGGATTTCTAAATATGACGATAATAAGACTAACGCCTATTTATTTTAAATTTTTCATTTACTCACTTTATTCTATTTCATTCTTAAAATTAGATAAAATCTCAACTTTCAAATTATTTATATTTACTGAAAAACAACTATATTTTAATTCTTTTTCGTCCCGTCGGTTGTAGCAACTAATTAGCCAGAAAAGAAAGAATTCAATAAAAATAAACCAACAACTTTATAACTTTCAACTTTCGGAGACTTCAATCTTATCACGAAGAAAAAAATACTTGAAAAAGAAATATTCAGGAATTAATAATAATACAAGCGAAAGAGTATCTCTTGTAAAATATTGACTGTTTAATTTTGATGGCCAGATCACTCCGGCAATTGCTCCGGTAAGTGCCCAGCCAATTGAGAAAAATACACCAATTACCATCAGAGCTAAAAACCCTTCTTTAAAACTGCGGTTTTGCCAGTTCTTTGTAAAAGCATAGAGCGATCCGATAATATGCAAATGAAATATAAATAATTCGATCATGTTAATTCTGTTAATAGTTGAATAAATTTTTGGTCTGAACGATTTCAGCAATTTGCACAGCATTTGTAGCAGCACCCTTACGTAGATTATCAGCCGTTATCCACATATTCAAGCCATGAGTAACAGATTCATCAATTCTCAAACGTCCGACTGTTACCTCATCGTGTCCATCGGATGCCGATACAGTCGGATAAGTTTCATTAATCGGATCATCGGCAAGAATAATTCCCTGAAATTTTCTTAAAACATCACGCAAATCTTCAAGCTCGAAATGTTTCTCGGTGACAAGATTAACAGATTCACCATGACCACCAAGAATAGGCAGTCTAACGCAAGTAACGGAAATACGTAAATCTTCATTATGAAGAATTTTTCTAAGTTCATTCATCATTTTTATCTCTTCAACTGAATTACCGCTTTCTTCAGTTATTTCATGGAAGATTGTATTGAAGGCAATTCTATGTTTTCCGCTGCCATGAATAAAATCACTATTTTGCAGTTCGGAATTTAATTTGTCTAATCCTTTCTGACCAGCACCGCTGATTGATTGATAAGTAGAAACTACTAAACGATTAATCCCAAAGTTATCATAAATAGGTTTCAAAGCAACGGCGAGTTGGATGGTAGAACAATTCGGATTAGCAATTATTCCTGTATGACGCTCTGCATCTTCCGGATTCACTTCCGGCACAACTAAGGGTACTTTTTCATTCATACGCCAATAGCTTCCGTTATCAATTACCACGCATTTACTTGCAACGGCAATAGGTGCGTAATTAATACTAACATCCTTACCTGCGGAAAACAGTGCGATATTGACATCTTCGAAAGAAGAATCGCTGATTTCTTCTATTATTAATTCCTTATCTTTGAAAGTTAGGATAGTACCGGCGCTGCGGGCAGATGCAAGAAGTTTAATATTTGCAACTGGAAAATTTCTTTCTTCCAATACTTTGAGCATAGTCCTACCGACAAGGCCACCAGCTCCTACGATTGCTATATTTACAGGATTATTATTCATGATTGGATTCCTCTTTAGTTCTGAATTCAGGGAAAACAAATGAGTTAATTTCAAGGGCTTTTCCATTATTAGGATTGATAATAACATTGCAGCCTGAAACTTTCAAATCACCAACTCCAAGTTCGTATTTATGCGCTGTTTGAAGGATAGCTCTTTTGATTGCAATATCCTTACGAAGTCCGACAACAGAATTATAAGGTCCGGTCATACCAACATCTGTAATAAAAGCAGTACCACGTTTAAGAATTTGAGCATCAGCAGTTTGTATATGTGTATGTGTACCTAAAATGGCAGATACTTTACCGTCCAGGTGCCAACCCAAAGCCATTTTCTCGGCAGATGCTTCAGCATGGAAATCAATGACAATATTTTTTGTTGTTAATTGTAATTCTTTAACAAGTTCGAGCCCTGTACGAAAAGGACAATCGATTGCCTGCATGAAGGTTCTGCCCTGAAGCTGTACCACAGCCACTTGTAATTCATCACTTATTTTAACTATATAAAATCCGTTCCCTATGTTACCGTCAGGGTAGTTATAAGGTCTTATAACTTTCGGATCGGATTTAAGTATGGGTTTTGATTTCCAGTTTTCCCACACATGATTTCCGGTTGTAACCACGTGAGCGCCCATTCCAAAGAATTTCTGCTGGTCGGTTTCATCTAATCCTTTACCTTCATGAGCATTTTCACCATTAATAATAATGACATCAGGCGCATATTGTGAGATCATGGCGGGCATGGATTCCCCAAGAAAATCGACAGCTGCCGTGCCAACCACATCACCAATGAACAGAACACTTAAATAACCGTATAAATTCAATTTTAACTCAATAAAAAGTTACAAATTACGAAATTTTAGGAAATTGAGAAAGAGGAATAATAATGGTTAATTGAATATGATAAATCTTTTAAGAATTTTTGGCTATTATCACGCTACTTGATTTCAAGAATTGCTGCAAGGGCAAGGTTTAATATCGTTTCCTACTTGAAGTCTGTCATTAGAACTAATGCGGGAATCTCCTAAAGTGTGTCTGGTAGGGGATTCCTGCATCTGAGACTGTGTGAAAACTCACAACTTCTACTGGATTGTCATTCCTGCGAATGCAGGAATCCCCATCTATGGCAATTAGGAGATTCCTGCATTCGCAGGAATGACAGCAATAAAGAGTTCTTACACAGTCTCATCCGCAGGAATGACAAGAAATTGCAGTTTTCATACATTCTCATCCGCAGGAATGACAAGAATTCCTAATTCATTAAGAAAATGATATAATTCTGTCAATTCTTTATCATTCTCTTTTAATATTAATTACAGTTATTAAATTGTACAATAAAAAAAACCAGTCAGAAGTTGCTGCCTGACTGGATTTTTAAACTTTGGAAATAACTCTTACTTATTCTCTTTCATAAATTCACCCATATATGTTATCAATGCTTCAACCGATTCAATCGGACAAGCATTGTATATAGATGCTCTTATTCCGCCTACAGAGCGATGCCCCTTAAGATTTGTCATATTATAACGTTTTTTGGCTTCTGCACAGAATTTGGATTCAAGCTCTTCAGATGTCAGGTTCCAGCACACGTTCATTAATGAACGGTCTTCTTTTGTTTTGACTTGTGGAATATAAAAATCGGAATTTGCATCGAGATAATCATATAGGAGATAGCCTTTTTTCTTATTAGTTGCTTCTACTGCCGGTAGTCCGCCCTGATTCAGAATCCACTTAAATACTCGGTTAATAACATAAACCGGTAAACAAGGTGGTGTATTGTACATTGAGCCATTTTCCAGATGAATTTTATAATCCAGCATTGTTGGTGCTTTGCCAGTCCAGCGCTCCATAAGTGATTTTTTAATTACTACCATTGTGACACCGGCTGGGCCGATGTTTTTCTGTGCTCCGGCATAAATAAGATCAAATTTGGAATAATCCATTTCTCGTGATAAAAATTCCGAACTCAAATCTCCGATAAGCGGCACTGATCCTGTATCGGGAATTGAAGGATACCATGTTCCTTCCACTGTATTATTTGTTGTAATATGTACATAATCAGCATCAGGGCTGAATTGCACATTTTTGGGGATATAATTGAATTTTGTGTCTTCGGAACTGGCAACAACTTTCACATCTCCGCCGACCCACTTAGCTTCTTTGATGGCTTTCTTAGCCCAGATTCCAGTATTGATATAATCAGCCTTGCTTTTCAGGAAATTATATGCTATCATTAAAAACTGTGTACTGGCTCCACCTCCTAAGAACAAAACATCATATTCATCGGGAGAAAGTCCCATAACTTTCAAACCGTCTAATTGAGTTTCGATAAATACAGCATCGTATTCCTTCGAACGATGGCTCATTTCCATAATCGACATACCAAGATTATTATAATTAAGCACGGCTTGTGCTGTTTCTTCAAGCACCTGTATTGGTAAAATTGCCGGCCCTGCACTAAAATTATGTGCTCTTTGCATAATGATGACTCCTAAAATTCTTTATTTTCAAATTAAAAATGAACATTTACAAAATTACGGAATTTCCGATAAATAGTTTGTCTAATCTGAGTGATAAGAAAAATATTTCATAGTTTATATCGTTTTAATCATTAAAGATATTAACCAAATAATAGGTTTGAAGTATAATTGATGAAAAATAAAGTGTTGAGTAAAATACTGTTCTCAATTTTAATTGCCTTAGCTGCCGCTTGTGCTCGTCCAAAACTTAATAATTATGAGCTGATGCGCCAGATTGCAGATGAAACTGATACTTCAAAAAGACCGATTTATATAACCTCAACCCTTCCCATTGATTCGGCAGACCCGAAGAAGGTGATTTATGAGATTGATCGCTTGGATTGGGATGAATATCCTAATAAAATTAAAATTTACAGCCGTGTCTATGATTCAGTCGGGCATTTCATCACTAACATGGCTGATCCGTATAAAAAAGATAAAAATGCAACTTATTTCACAACCGTAATTGAGAAACTGGGTAAGGAATATAATCCTCGTTATGAAAAAGTAAAAGATTTTCATGTTCGTGAATTCGGTGCAAATGATTCTATACCGTATAATATTGTTTTGACTACGGACTACAGCGGTTCTATGGCCAGTGTAATGGATGCGATTTTTGAAGGAACCGAATTATTTATTTCTTTGAAATTCCCTCAGGATGCAATTGCAGTATGTTCCTTTAATAGCAAACCATCTGTCAAAGTGCCGTTTCTGAGAAATCAGAACGATCTTTTAAAATTATATCGTGCAAAAAGGAAAGAAGGAATTGGACTCTTTTCTGCCGTATATGACGCAGCAGAAGCCGGTATTGAAATGCTTTACGAAACTTCAAAAACCGATCCGAGAGTGTTGGTTGTACTTTCAGATGGTGATGACAATTATTCTAAAATTGAAATCGGGCCACTCATCCGAAAAGCCAAGGAAAATAAGGTTTATGTCTTTACGGTTGCATTTGGTTATTCAGACGATGAAAATCTTCGTGATCTTGCAAAATATACCGGAGGAAAATTTTACAAAGCATATTCAAAAGAGCAGTTAGTGTCTATTTTTCGTGATATATATATGAGTTTGCGCTTTCATTATTTGATAACTTATAAACCACCAGTTTTTTGGGGTTATCATTTAGCTAAAAGCGCACTCTATATCCCTGGACGCGCTGATACTCTTCAAGCCTCACCCAAACAGCTTGAGCCATATAATAAACTTACTACAAAAACTAAGGATGGGAAGGATTCTCTCAGCATTTTAAAAATTTCAGGAGGGGATTCATCCAAAGTAAAAAAGGATTCTTTATTAAAAAAGACAATTCCGATTTTATCTGATTCTTTGTTTGCTGAGTCTGAATATGATACGTCGCCTTTTACTCCAGCAAGCCTTGATGCTCCTTTTTCGCTGCCAATTCTTTTTGATTTCGACTCTGCTGTCGTAAAGGTAGAATCATTCCCTGTTTTGGATCAGATCACCGATGTGTTAATGTCAAAACCCTCAATAAGACTGCAAATCGAAGGACACACCGATAATAAAGGTTCGATTGAATATAATCAAAAACTCTCCGAAAGGCGTGCTTTAGCTGTGATGAATGCCCTGATACAGCGTGGTATCGATCCTCATCGTATGAGAGCAAGAGGTTTTGGTATGTCCCAGCCTATTGATGATAATACGACTGATGCCGGACGAGCCAAGAATCGACGGACACAGTTCAGAAAAATAGCAAAATAATTTTCTTTTGTTTTGCCTGTTTATTTGTTAAATTATGTATATGTTATATGTTTTTTAATTTTAGCAGGTAATACATGGGTAAGAAACACAAAAAAAATAAGCACAGTTCCGATGAAATTCAAAACAATGAAAATGTCATCGAGACAACCGCATCTGCAGCGTCTGATACTAATGATTCAGAATCCGATGAAATAAAGAAATTCAATAAACGCGGTTTGATATCCAAGGAATTTTATGAGTTTGAGATGAATAAGCTTTTTCTTGAACTTGTTAAATTTCAATACTGGGTCAAGCAAAAAGGCTTGCGTTTAATAATTATTTTTGAGGGACGTGATGCCGCCGGTAAGGGTGGGGTAATAAAGAGAATTACCGAACCTATGAATCCACGCGGATGTCGAGTTGTGGCTCTTGATAAACCATCTGACCGAGAACGTACACAATGGTTTTTTCAGAGATATGTTGCTCATTTACCTGCAGCCGGTGAAATTGTCATATTTGATCGAAGTTGGTATAATCGTGCAGGTGTTGAACGGGTGATGAATTACTGTACTAATGAAGAATATGAAGAATTTATGCGCTCCTGTCCTGAGTTTGAGAGAATGTTAGTACGTTCGGGGATAAAAGTTATAAAATATTGGTTTTCTGTTAGTGACGAAGAGCAGGAAAAGCGATTCCGAGAACGTGCAACAATGCTTGAAAAGCGTTGGAAACTATCTCCAATGGATCTTGCATCTTGGGATAAGTGGGAAGATTATAGTAAAGCTAAGGATGAATTATTTAAATATACTGACATCAAACAAGCGCCATGGTTCAGTATTGATGCTAATGATAAAAAACGGGCACGATTGAATTGTATTTCTCATTTATTAAGTACAATTCCTTATGAAGACGCCGCACCTGAGCCTATGGAGCTGCCTGAGAGGAAGATAAGAAGTTCGTATATTCGTCCTCCGATGGAAGATATTAACTGGGTGAAAGGTATTTATTAATATTATATCGTTTCCTACTTGAAGGCTGTCATTTGTGCGAATGCAGGAATCCCCTGATTGGTACTGGAAGTGGATTCCCGCATGCGAGACTTTGTGAAAACACGAAATATTCACGTATCTGTCATTCCCGCGAATGCGGGAATCCCCTTCCATGGCGCAATTGGTGATTCCTGCATTCGCACAAATGACATTTTTGTTAAATATGTGGCTTTTGAGACAGTCTCATGCTCGGAAATGACAAGAATTCCTAATTCATTAAGGAAATGATATTATTCAATAAAGGAAATAAAATTTGTGAAACTCATTTGGTCACAAAAAAAACGGCTCTAAAAAAAGAGCCGTTTTTTATTTTTATTGCTTGATTTTTATCTTATTTGATAACAACCATTTGTTGAGTGATGACGACTGATCCGGCTTTCATTGTATAATAATATACTCCTGATGTAAGATTTAGCTCATCAGTTGAAATTTTCAGATCAGTTGATCCTTGGTTTGCATATCCGTTAAATAACTCGGCAGCTTTTCTACCGGTTGCATCCACCAAATTGATTTTTACATTTGTTTCGTAAGGCACTGTGAAACTGATTGTTCCCTGTCCATCAATCGGATTTGGCTTGCTGGATGAAAGAATAAATCCATCAACAGATTTATCATTTACCGACATCATATTTGAATAGCTAACAGTTACAGTGGCAGTATCTGACCAAACATCTCCGCACATATTGCTGATTTTGCAAACGTAATTTCCTGCATCTGTCGAAGCAGCACTTGCAATTGTGAATGTAGCATTGGTAGCTCCGCTTATATCACCACCGTCTTTTGACCATTGGTAAGTTATGCTTGAACCACTTGCAGCAACAACGATACTAAATGCTTTGCCTGTACTTGCAGCAATTGCTTTTGTAGGTTGGCTTGTAATGGCAGGTTTGGAATTAATAATAAGCTTGCCTGTTTTTGAAGTTAAATTATAATTATATTCCACAACTGTAACGATACAATAGTAAGAGCCCACATTAGCTGCGGTTGGACTTGCTATATTTAAAGAAGCAGTTTTTGATCCGGTTATTCCTGATCCATCGCTTACCTTAGCACCGTCTTTGTACCATTGATATGCAAGTGTTCCAGTATTTGTTGTAGCCTTTATAGTTAAAGAAACAAGTGGAATACCTGAGCAAGTGGTTACATCAGTAAGATCAGTAATGAAAGATGCGGTTAATTGGGTTAAACTTGCATTGCTTGTAGCAACTGTAGAACCGCATAGGCCAGTGATTTTTGCACTGTAATCGGTACCAAAGTTTGCTGCAGTAATATTGGAGATTGTTAATATACTTGAATTTGCGCCTGATATTTTTGAATTAGGTGAAATTGTGTCATTAACAAGAGCTACGGCACCTTTGTACCACTGAACAGCAATAGGATAATTAGGAGGTGCGCCATTAACGTGTGCACTCACACTAAATGCTGCTGTACCACCGAGATTACCGATTGTAGTTGCAGGTTGTTTGGTAATTACAGTTCCAAGTGCAATATAAAGGGGCATATTGTCTGACCATGTAGGAGTACAAATTGCATTTCCGGAAACCATACAGTTATAAACTCCTGAGTTTGGTGTTGCAACTGCGGTTAACTGTAATGATGGGTTTGTTTGTCCAGCCAAAGCCACACCGTCTTTGTACCATTGATAAGTAATTTGTGAACCAGTACCAACTAATGAGAAATTAACAGTATTGCCTACACAAGCAACAGCAGGACCGCTTTGTTTGGTTGCATCAGGTGAATCATATAGTGTAAACTGAACACTTTGATCATTGAGAGTTGGGTTTGTATAATAATTATCTTTGTTCCAAACTCTGATTAAATATGGAGTATTTGAATAAGCACCCATGCGTGGTGTGTTCCAGCGGTATGAAGCATTTGCATTGGCAGCATAATTTGTAGCAAGATTAACCCAGCTTCCACCACCGTTTGAAGAGATTTGAATATCAACAGCAGTTAAACCATTTGAACGGAAAGTAATGAATTGAGCTCCGTCTTTCCCATTGCAGTAAGCATTATTTGCTTTGGTTGGGAAATCAAGTATTAATTGTGGTGTTGCAAAATTTAATACTGTTAAACCACCAACCGGATTTACAGTACTTAAACCGTTCCAAATACCTGTGGCAGTAGTTCTTGACATATTTAAAGTACCATCCCAGTTTCTGTCTTCAATTTTGAGAAGACCAGTTGGACATGAATCAGGAATAATGGTTGCCCATGAGCCTGCTTTATTATCAAGATTACTATAAAAGATAGGTGCTTCGTTTACACCCGGAGCCGATTGATATAATAAGCCATCGCTCTGAACCATACCGGTTGACATTGGCATAACTGCATCTGAATAAAGTGCAATTACGTGGAATGGTTGAATGAGTGAATTAGCATCTACAATTCCAGTAATATTTGTTGCACCGGCACCGAAATCTTTACAAATAGTTGTATTGACAGATTTGAATCTTGTAATATTAGAACCATTTTCATTTGCTAATGAGAAAATCCAATTAATCTGGTTCTGAGCTGTGAAAACTGCATTTGTTGAAGGTATAAGATTTACCCACATTTGATAAGATGTTTGTCCTGCACCGGTTGTAAACTCTGAATAGTTACCGGCAATGGCAGGATCACTTGCATTTGTATTATAAGTATAAGTTTTTGTATTATAGTTGCAATGAATTTCTATTCCAGCACCTTGATCTGCTGTAGTCCAAGCAAAACCAACATTTCTTGCACCAAGCATGAAACGATAATTTGTGCTTGGTATTAAATTATTAATTGTAATTAAGGCATATGTTGGAACTCTTGAGCCACTGGCAGCGGCTGCTTTCATAAACAAAGGAACGATATTCTCTGTCATTGTAGGAGTAGCAGCAATTGTATATGAATAATTATATGAAATTAATCCAGGAGCAGAGAAACTTACAGTATAATTTCCCGGTACAGTGAACTGAATATCATCGAAAGTAGCAATACCTGCAACTGTGTTTCGTGGGTTTGTGCCGATGATTGTGCCAGGGCCACTAACAACCGTCATAGTTACTGGATATCCGTTATAAGCAGCTACAACTCCGTTTGCACCGGTTGCTTGCATTTGAAACGAATTTAAATTAATTCCTACGTAACCTTTTGAGTACATACTGGCACCAAATAATGTTGTAGGATTATCAAGAACACTGGTCATAGTCTGAGCTAAAGCCAATGTTGTACCGTTCACTTCTAAACCGACCTGTGATTCTACCTGATCATATAATAAATTGCTGAATACAGCAGTATTTTGACCAATTGGAAGTGTCTGGCTCAATGTTCCGGTCAAATGTCCTGTACCAAAATAAGTTTGTAAATTAACTTGTGTATTAGCGGTAACGTTTTTAGGTGTTCCGCCTGCATCCACAGTACGAACAACTATTGAGAAAGGAATATTGCGGAGAGGTTTGCCTGGAGTAATTGTTGTAAACTGGAACTTTGTGGGAACACCAACTGTATTGCCACTTGTAACTGAAATGTCATCCATTCTGATTTCCGGACGGCTTCCAAAGCCAGTTACATAATAATATTTCCATCGCAATTCAACTACCGGTAAATTTTCCAATGTGTATGGAAGTGGAGTTGTGAATGTCTGATTATGTGCGATTGTTTGATATGGATTGTTCGGATCAGCGCCTGCATAGAGGTTATAATTATATTCAACAGGGCTACCGAAATTATCTAATAAATCTGTGAAATTACCAGCAGTACCAACTCTGTATTGCAGTCGTAAATGGAATTCTCTGTAACCGGAGGCTGATGCCAGAGGAACATATCCTGCAGTCCAGTTAACGACAACGTTTACACGTCCGCTTGTATTGAGAGATAGAACAGCAGCACCAAGAAAATCATTTACCGAACCGGTAATTTTAGTTGAAGTTCCTAAAAATGAAAATCCTGATGTCCCTAATCCTTTAATTCTTGTTGCGCTTGATAAATTATATGCTGCAACATAATCGCCGGTGGTATTGTAAGTGAGTGTCGGATCCAATGTATTCATTACATGGAATCTCATACTTGGAGGATATGTACCTGCCGGATTGAATGTAGCATCCCATGCCGTTAGTGAATAATCTCCGCCAGCCAGATTATATGCAGCAGGGCTTGTCTGAGCATAAGCGAAAGTAGCCGCTAATGCCATTGCCACGATTACTAAAAGTAGTCTTGCCGATTTCTGATTCATAATATTTCCCAAAAAAATTAAACAAATTATAAATGTATATTACTTATTATCAATTTTACATATTTCAGAATATTAAATTAATAAATTAGTTGTTAATTATCAAGAAAAAATACTGATAATTCCAACTTTTTAATGATTTTTTGCAGTTTTTTTTAACTTTTTTTTGATTTGTGTGGAATAGTTCTTGTTTATGTCAGATTTTTTTCACAATTTTGTAACTCTTAATCGTTCTAACTCATAAAATGTATAACTCGGGGCGTAGCACAGTCCGGTCAGCGCGCCTGCTTTGGGAGCAGGAGGCCGCAGGTTCAAATCCTGCCGCCCCGACGGTTTTAGAAGGTAGAAGGTAGAAAATAGAAAATAGAAGAAGGTTAATCGAGAGATTGGATTTCTTCTATTTTTTTTATGCCTTTTATACCTCCGAGTTTGAAAATTAAGTGACTGAGAGCTATTTTATTGGGTACTGTTATTGTGATTACCCCTTCGAATTCATCGTCGTCATTTGGTGATAATCTGATTTTGCCGATATTAATTTCTCCCATACACTGCGTAATCTCTAAGAGCATCCCTGGCCGGTCATTTCCCATTATATGCAGAGCAACTTCATATGGTTTGTTTGATAAATCAATTTGCTTGATATGATTTGGAATATTTTTGAAATAATTGTGAAGTTTGATTACCGCTTTATAATGTACGACGAAATCTTGCCAATTTTTATCTGGCTTCCCATTTTCCGAAGTTATTATTTCGACCCGGTCTCCGGTCTGAAGCTGATAGTTTAAGTCTTTGAGCAAATTATTAACTTTAACTGAAATAATTTTAAATCCTGTTTTTTCGCTTATTTCAAAAGCAAGATCTACAGGTGTGGAATTTGGCGGTAATAAAAATGAACGACCGTCTTTTAAAAATACATTTACGCCTTGATTATATAAATTATTTCTTATTGAATTCCAGATTATTCCGTCTGCATCGTTACTTTTGGATTCAATTATTTCCATCATCCAGTTTCCCCATTCATCGATACTATCATTTGAAATCTCAAGTGGTCTCACTTGTTTTGAGTTCACGGATAATGTCGTGAGTATGCCTTCGTCTGCGATTTTCCCCATTTCGCTTGTTCTGATCAGCACTTCAACCATTGTGCCATCTGGTCCGATCAAATTTGTTTTGAGATACTTGAACCAATTTTTTCCCCAATGAGTTATTGCATCCTCTTGCAGCCCTGAACTCCTGAAAGTGCCCATCAGCAGCCCTAAGACCTTGAAGCACTCTGATGAATCATTGGTATTAAGTTGAATTATTAGGGAATAAAAATTCTCTATACTATCGGGATCATAGCCAGCACTGATCATTCTGTATATTTCGTAGAAGTGCTTATGTTCCTGAATGACTGTGCAATCTAAATTTTTTGAGTTTAGAAAATCTTCTATTTTATTGGTCATATCGAAAATAAATTCTGCATACTGGATCCTTTTTTCCCAAAGCAGTTTGCGTATTCTCTCGTACATGATTTTATCGGTATTGTACAAAGATAAATCTTCGAGTTCGCAATTTACGTTCATCATTCCGAGATTATAGGCTATAGGAGTATAGAAGTTTAATGTTTCATAAGCAATACTTGATCGTTTTTTTTCGTTCATGTAGTGAATCGTTCGCATATTATGCAACCTATCGGCTAATTTTATTACCATTACTCTTGAATCTTCAAGCAATGCAAGAAATAATTTACGGTAAGTTAGTGCCTTAGCGGAGATATGAGCATTTGAGTTGTAATTTTTCAGAACGGAATTTTCAATTTCATCGAAGGTTTCGATGATTTTCTCGTGTTTAATTTTTGTAACTGCTAATACTAATTTTAAAATTTCGCTGCCAAGTGGCCCAGGGAAAAGTTTAAGAATTGTATCTTCGTTAACTCTTTCGTTTTCTGGTTTATCTTTTGTATCTTCGATTGTATCATGCAGTAGGCTGGCAGCAATTACAGCAGTATCCCATTTGATTTTTAATTCTTTTAAAAGAATTAAGGTAACTTTTAAAGGATGAGTGTAATATGGTTTTCCGGATCCACGGATTTGTCCACTGTGGGCTTTTAAGCAAAGATTAAAAGCTGTGGAAATAGATTGAATGTCTAATTCGGATTGTTCTCGTTCAATTGTTTCTATAAGGTAATTCAGATCATCATCACTGCTAAAGCCGAATCTGTCGTTTTCTTCGATCTCAAAATTATAGATTGTTTCCATTGCAATTTCTAAAAATTTTATCTGTTCTTAATCCAAAAAAGACATTTCTTGCTGTCTCCTAATAAATATACTCACAAGCCACTGCTGTAGCGGCATTTCCGATTCCGATTATCAGAAAATAGAAAAATTTTCCCTTTTAATAAGAAAGTTCCTCTTTTATACTTCCTTAATCGAATTCTCAATATATGACTTTTTTTTGAATAAAAATTAATCTCAATTCATTTTTACTTTTCAAAAAAGCAAAATTCATTTGTTGATAGCTCATTTTTTATATAATTTTTTAAGGTCTATTGTAAAGAATTGTTCCTATTTAATAAATATTTTTTGTTATATTGCTTATTGCTTCATGGGGGGAGCGGAAATAGAAGGCAGAAGTTAAAAAGTGAAGGTAGGAAGAAGAATCAGCAAATATTTTCGTTTTGGAGCATATTCTGAAATTGTCTCAATTACTGAGTTTAACTCAGGCCCCCTGTTATTTACTTAATTTGAACTGACAGATTTTTTTAATTTTTTTGGGGCAATTTATGGAAAAAATTGAATTACTAAACTTTGAACCTACAAGTTCTGCTAAAATTCCCTTTTTTCAGGGTTCAGTTTCGGCTGGAGTTCCTGTCTCAGTCGATAATCCACAACAAGAGCGAATTGATTTGAACGAATTTTTAGTGGATAATCCGACTAAAACTTTTTTTGCTAAGATTCATGGTTATGAGATGTCACCTTACGGAATACGTGACGGAGATATTGCTATTGTTGACTCTTCGCTTCAGTTGCGGGATGGTAATCTTGTAATTACTCAGGTTGGCGAAGATTTATTGCTGAAAATATTTCGTGATGTCAATGGTGAAAAATTCTTAGAATCGCATAATAAGACATTTTTGCCATTATCAATTGAACCCTTTATGAATTTTCAACCATTAGGGATTGTTACTAAAGTTATTCGCCCTGTCTGAGACACTATTATGAAAGTCACTGAATATTCCGAGATTGGTACTCGGTTTGAATTTAAAGCTGAATTGTTTCAAGCTGCTTCTAAGGCAGGACTTTTGAATATTAACATGGAAGAGTCCGGTTCACTGGACTTAAATATTTTACTTGCACCTAATCCTGAGAAATTCTTTTTAGTCCGTGTTAATGGCGAGAGTATGATTGATGAAGGAATTTTTGATGGCGATATTCTTGTTGTTGAAAGATCTGAAGTACCGATTGATGGCGAAATTATCATTTCAGCTTTAAATGGTGAACTGACAGTTAAAACGTTCAGACTCATTGATGGTACCGGCTATCTTTATTCTGCAAATAAAAAATTTTTACCGATAGAAATAATGACATTCTATGATTTCAGTGTGCAGGGAATCGTAAGGCATATTATTCACTATTTTATTTGAGAAAGCCCTTTGAGGTAGATGAGGACAGTTTATTATATTTTTAGAAAAGCCTTTTGAGTTGGTATTTCGGATTATATGGAAATTTAAATCAAAATGATAGGGATTATTTTGATAATGTAGGCTCAGAAGCGCTTTTTCAAGTTAGAAATGAAAAATTATTACTTTGTTCGGGTGGCTTAAAAGAAAATTTGAATTATCATTTTGAGAATGATGATAATACAGATTCAGGCTGGCTAATCGTTGGATTTGGGTTATTAGAACGTGAGAATGATTTTATTTTTGCAAACAACGATTATTGGTCTGCTATTCTGACTGAGAACGATTTTTATGATGAAAAACTAAACGGACATTTTTGTGGTGTTCGATGGTCAGAAAAAGAGATTTTTCTCTTTAGTGATAACTTAGGGATCAGAGATTTTTATTATACCGAGCTGAATGGCATAATCGCATTTTCATCTCGTCCGCATATTTTATCAAATTATCGAAAAGATTGTTTGGTTAAATGGCCGGTGATAGGCTCCAGATGGCTACTTAGGAATCAAATTGACAGGAAAAGTCCTTATTCGAATCTCAGCCGTGTAAGTTCATCAGGAAGAGTGATAATTAATGAGAATGGTATAATTACTAATGAGAGGCTCTGGCAACCGAAAAGTATATCCCCAAGTTCTGTAGATGCAGATATTCCACTTAAAAAATTCTTTTTATCCGAGTGTTTTCAGAATAAGAAAATTAGGTTAGCTCTATCCGGCGGTATGGATTCGAGGTTTTTACTTTCAATTATTAATTCAAATCATAAAAATTATGAAGTTTTTACCTTGGGTGATCCTAATCATCCTGATTCGATAATAGCCTCAAAAATAGCATCAGCTCTGAATTTGAAGCATTGTCAATATGAAGTAAAAGAGTTGAATGAAACTGAAATAATTAAACATACCTTGGATTTTATTTCATATACAGGTGCGACGGCTCCTGCATCCGAATCTATGCAGAAACTTTATTTTGAGAATCTGTATGAGCCTGATTCAATCGTAATAGATGGTGGATTCGGAGAAATCGGAAGACGTAGTTTATTTAATAAACTTCTAAGTTTCGGAAAAAAATATCTGATGGCACAAGATTCGCAAAGAATACTGGATTTGCTTATTTACCAAGACAGAGCCTATTATTCCAAAGATGTTTATAAAATGATTCTTGAATATAGCAAGGACAGCCTTGAAGTATTATTTAGTGAAATGCCAGATCCTAATTATTTTGGTGCTGAAAATTGGATGGATCTGTATTCTGTCAGAACAAAACTCATCAATTATACTTCCTTAGAGCAAGCCAGAGTGGATAATTATGTGCAGAATTTAACACCTTTTTCTGAGAAATTTTATTTTGATTATTCTTTTACGATTCCTTTGAAGGAAAAAATAAATTCTAAAATGTATAAAATGCTGATAAAATCAGATAATCCGTTAATTTCAAAATTTCCGATTGTAAAAGGAGATACTTATGTCCCGTTTTCCGCTCCTGATCTATATAACAAACTTTACAGCAAGGTTAAAAACAAAATCGTTAAACCTTATATTGATGATTTTAAGATAATGTTTTTTAAATCAATGAAAAATTATTTCAATGATTTATTGAACTCGCAATCTGTCCGTCAATCCGGAATTTACGATATAAATTATTTACAACAAAAATTCAATTCTTCCTTTAAAGAAACGGTAGTTCCCAATCCCGAACTTGATTTCTGGCTTGCAACCGAATTATTGCGCCAAAAGACCGAAAATATTTTGAAGGTTTAATATTTTAAAAATAAATTTGCTTAAAATTCGTTTACTCTTTATTATATTGATTCAAAGGTGAAAAATGGTAGATAACGAAAATTTTAATCCGAACATGACCTTGCTCAGTGGCTCTTGTGGCTATAGTATAGATTTAGTCTGTAATCAGAACGACAGTATTTATTGCTATAAACTTCATCTGGTTAATGTAACAAGTGATTATATAGTTGTTGCTCCATCGGAAACTTCATCTGCATTCAAAAAGATACCTTTCTTCGATAAAGGCAAGCAGTTGATCCTTAATATTTACAGAGCTGATGCGGATATATTGAATGGCAGGAAAGCCGTGTTGTTCGACTATAAACTTATGAAAACTTATGATAAAGTTATTGGGAAAATAAAGCCGTATTTAAACACAATAGTTTATATTGTGAGCACATGGAGTCCGAAAGGTTTATCAGATATTAAACTTAGTGTTGAATGGGGGCTAATGAAATCATTTGGAATGAACGCTCTGGAACTCACCACGAATAAAGTATTAGCTGTAAAAAAAGTTGGTCGTTACCAAATTTACGAAGAACCTGGAGAATTAAAGGATAAAAAGGAATATATAGTCCATGCCATCCCTTATAAAAATATTTATCATATATACGCATGGGATGAAGAAACCAAAGATTTGGTAGATATATCTAAAATTTAATAAATGTCATCCTTGCTAAGGCGGTTACAGACGAAGACGTCTGTACTACTACTGCGGTAGAATTGACGTCCTCGTCTGTTCATGTATAATTGACATGACAACAAGTGAAGGATCTCTCCGACACTCATTTATTCTGAAACAAATCAGATAGAGAAATAATAGAGCTTTTAGAGTATAACCAAAATTAATTTTAGTTGGATATAAAATCTACGTTAATCTTGCCTGTAATAATAAAATTAATTTACTATTTTTTAAGAAAAATACCGATAATAAATGTAGTTTATATTTGGTTATTTGGATTTTTTTTTGTAGTTTATATTCTTCAATTATGTTAAATTATTTAGAGATACTTATTTTTTTGATGGTCATAAGAACAGCAACAGAAGCCGCTGAAAAAATATTTTTAAAATAGAAGTAACTTTTTTAATTTTCATCTGTTCTTACTAATGTGCAAAAGAAAAGTTGAAAAAAATGAGAAGTTTAGGATTAAATGCACAAAATATAGATTGATAGCAATGTTTAATGATTATTTATATATTTTCTAATTTATTTAAGGAGTTTTAATGAAAAGGTTTACTTATTTTCTGCTTGCAGTATTTCTCGCTGCTGCAGTGCTTTTCCCGAGCTTATCTAATGCTCAGGCAAAGGTCGATATCGAGAAGTTAAAGAAAGATTTGCCTCACATGTTCGGATCATCGAACGTAGGTAAAGATTTCTGGTTTACGGTGCCTCCATGCTTCTTTGATGAGAGCTTTGGCTCCGAAAACTTTATTCGTTTGTTCATTACATCGCCATCAAACGCACTCTGCGTGGTAGAAATTCCCGGTAAAGGATTTTATTCTACACAGCAGACAATTGCTAATGATGTAATTCAATTCCCACTTACTCCAAATGATGCTCAACCTTACGTTAAAAAAGGTAATGAGCCTTATTATCCTGAGAAAGTATATACCGGTGCTGGTGTACACGTTTTTTCCGAAGCTCCGCTTGTAGTCTATGTAGCTGTTCGTTACCATTATACAAGTGATTCATGGCTTTGTGTTCCAACTGCATCTTTCGGTAAAGAATATATTGTCGCTTCTTATGGCGATATGACCGCAATGTTTCCAAGCTATACTCTTCCGAGTTTAAGCGGTTGTGTTGCTGCTTATGATGACACTAAAGTTCGTTTTACCCTTGGTGGAAACCCGAAATCAGTTACTGCTGGTGGCTTGCTGCCATTGCAGTCTGCAAATGTTAACCTTAATAAAGGCGATGTTTGGATGATCTCCTCAAAAGGTCCTGACGCTGACTTAACTGGATCGAAATTTGCCGCAAACAAGCCAATAGGTGTTGTTTCCGGTAATCAATGTACAAACATTCCAACAGACAATCAATGGTGCGATTATACCGCTGAAATGGATCTTCCAACTTACGTTTGGGGTCTTGATTACTATGTTCCTGTAATGCCAGGTAGAAAATATCCTCCGTTAATGAGAATATTCGGAAAAGATCCCGGTACTTCTTTTTACCGTGATGGTAACATGATCGGTACAGTTACTGCAGTTCCCGGTTTAATGGGTAAAGGTTGGTTTGAACAACGTTTGCACCCAATGGGAATTAAACCACATAGTGTAACCGTTTCCGGTACAGCCCCTATCGGAGTTGTAGAATATAATACCGGTGTTCAGGAAGACGGATACCCGCTGCCAAACTCAGACCCATTCGAATGTGTAATTTCTCCTATACAGCAGTATCAAAAAGAAATTACTTTCTGTACTCCCGGACTTCGTGGTAACTTCGGTTTCCCTGAAAATAATTTAAACGTTGTTTATGAAACCAATCAATATGGCTATATGCCGGATGACATGATGTTTGCTAAGGTTGAAAGCGGAGCTTTCCAATGGCAGCAATTTAATCAAAAGTACCCCGGTATTGATGAGAAATTTACTAAATTACAGCAACCAGGCGACAGACAATATGCTCTGAAACTTGTTAGACTGCCCGGTGACGGTGTTTATAAAGTAAAAGCTAACAAACCTTTCGCAGCTTATGCATTTGGTTTCGGTTGGTGCGACTCTTATGGCCATCCTACAAGCTTTGCTCTAATTGATCAGGAACATCCCGATACTAACGCTCCGGATCCACGCTGGACCCCACGTTGCACAGGTAATGTTGATAATGGAACTGTTACCGATATGCCGGATGACGATTCAGTGCGCTCTAACCTTGCAAGAATCGATTTCTTAATCGACTCAAGCTTTAACTATGATTTCCAATATAAAGATTTCATCCCCGGTCAAACACGTACTACAACATGGCAATTAAACGTAATTGATCCACTATCAGAAGCTCGCGCCTTCATTCGTTTTTCTGACAGACGCGGTAATGATACTGTAATTGTGATAAACTATTATCCACCGAAAGTTCAGATTACTCCTGATATGTACGACTTCGGTCACTTCAAGCTCGGTGAATCAAAAACTATGGACTTTCTTGCAACAAACTTATCAGATAAAGGGCCGCTTGTAGTCACCAGACTTCCTCTTGCCCATGGAGACCAGAACTTCATAATAACTAATATCACTCCTGCTTTACCTGCAATTATTCCACCACTCGGTCAACTTACCTTTAAAGTACGTTTCACTGCAGTAAAAGAAGGAACTTTCCAGGATTCAATCGCAATCACAGACGATTCATGTTATTTCTTCCAGCAATCTTTTGTACAGGCATCAGTAGGTGTTCCTGTTATTATCGTTGGAAATACAGCCGGCTTACAGTACGATGCTGATTTCGGCAATTTAGCTGTTAATGCAACTAACACATTACCAATCCCAGTCCGCAATACCGGAAATGCTCCTTTGACCGTTACCGGCCATAGCAATCTTCCTGGCGGTTCAGCTTATAAAATTATCTGGGGAGCTGATGGAGAACCAACTGCAGCTACTCCTTGGGTTATTATGCCGAACACTCAAAAAGGATTCATGGTTAGCTTCACACCACCTGCAACGATGAACTATAAAGACCAGATAACATTCTACAGCGATGCACAGACTATTGATAGCATTGCTCCACTGAATGGAAACGGTATTCAGGCTGGTTTAAATGCAAACAATTATAATTGGAAAAATCGTCATATTGACAGAGCATCCGATCCACGTCCTGCTTATGGAATTGATGCAGGAGATCCACCAGCAATAGTTCTTGAAGCAACTGGAAACAAAGATGTTGTTATTACTGATATAGTTGGATTTACAAATCCAAGTATCAATAAATCAGGATTTGAATTCCCTAACGGCGATATTTATGTTGATGGAAGTGGAAATTTCCAATTATCAAAGACAATCAAAATACCAAAAGGAGAAACTTTTACAATCCCTGTTAAATTCCATCCTACTGCAGTTGGCCCTTATGAAGTTCGCTTCCATTATAAAAGCGATGCAATAAGTGATCCTGAATCTTTCCTTAAAGGTGTTGGTATTTTAGGTGAATTAACAACCAATGATTTGGATTTCTCAACCACCGTCCTTGGCGATAATCCTGCCGATCCTACAAAAATTCAGACAAGAACCGTTAAATTTACTAACGATAATAAAGCTGCATTCCCCGATAGTATAATTATTAATAGTTTTACAATTAGTAATGGTAATGATATTGATAATAAACCGACATGGGGTGCTAAAGGATTTAGATATGATAATTTAACTATTCTTAAACCAAATGGAACTACTGGTCAATTACCTGTTACTTTACAGCCTGGTCAATCGATTACCGTTACTGGAGATTTCTTTGCAAAGGTCGTAGGACCAGCTCAGGCTACATTGACAACTGATGCTGTTACTGCAAAAACTAATGTTACCAGTGTATGGAATGGAATTGGTTTAAATCGCGGTATTCAGGTTACAGGCGATCAGACTACAATTTGCGCAAATGACACCAAAATACTTAAAGTTACAATAAAGAATTCTTCCGTAACTACTCTCTTGCAGCATTTAAAAGTTAAGATTACTCCTAAAAATGCTGGCACAAATGATGATAAGTATTTTACTTTCTTAACTGCTGCTGACGCAACACCTGCTGATTTGTTACCTAATACAAATGAGACTATTTCTATAAAATTCGATCCTGCCAATACAATTAGCCCTCTTATAGGTTATGCCGTAACAATTACTGTTACCTCAGATGACGATCCGAATATTATGGGAGTTACTACCTTAACAGGTATTTCTCAGAACTTTACTCGTTCAACCACATCACAGTTTATTTCAACAACAACTAATGCAAGAATTACCAGTTTGCCTATCACAAGCGATCTAAGCAAACCACAGGCTAACTTTGTATTAGACATGCAAGCCAAAGACAATGCAAATCTTGCCCAGGTTAAACAAGTTGAAATCATCTTGTCATATCCTACCGAGTTTATGGTTCTTGATTTAAATAAATTCACATTAGGTGCAGCTCTTAATGGTTTTGCATTAAACACAAACTTAACTAAAGTTTCTATTGTAAACGGGCTTAAGACTCACGACTTTATTTTCGATCAGAAAAATCCTGCTATATTCTTCGGTAACGGTGGAAACCTCTTCACAATAGGTGTCAGCGCCTACTTGCAGAATTATTCAAGTCTTGATGCAGCATCAAAAGGATTTACTGATACAGTAAAATGTACAATAAACATTCCAAATAATGCTTGCTTGACTGTAGCTCCTACAAACGATAATCTTACTTTGGAACCGATTTGCGCTCATCCATACCGTGAGGTTGTTATTTCAGCCAATAGCTATTACATGAACGAAATTAATCCGAATCCGGTTAGCTCCAACGGAACCAACATTAACTTTGGCTTAGGTCTTTCAGGATTTACCGAAGTTAAGATTTACAATTCCAATGGTGAACTTGTTGCAACACCAGTTAGCAAAGAAATGAAAGCCGGTGAATATTCAATTCCTGTTCCGGTCGAATCACTCTCCAGCGGTGTTTATTCAATCCACCTGAATTCATATCCGTTCAATGAAACAAAGAAACTTGTAATCGTAAAATAATATCAAGTTAGACAATATAAAAAAGGCTGCCCTCAAAAGCAGCCTTTTTTTATATAATTTTAAGCCTTAAATATATGATAAATTTCTTAATTTGCAATCAATAATATTGTTAAACTAAAAAAATATAAAAATTGAAAGACATAAAAAATTACTCTATGGATACAGTAGCTGTCCATGCAGGTATTGGTGAATATGAATTCGGAGCTGTAATCCCACCGATTTTCCAAACAAGCACTTTTAAATTTAATTGCGCTGATCAAGGAGCCAGACTATTTAAAGGCGAAGAAGACGGATATATCTATACCCGAATGCGTAATCCCACTATTGAAGCAATGGAAAAATCCATCGCAGCATTAGAAGGCGGTGCGTTTGCTTTAGGATGTGCAAGCGGAATGGCTGCCATTCACACATTGTTTGCCGTTTTACTTGATTCTGGATCGCACGTTGTATGTTCGGAATCAGTTTATGGTCCAACTACTACTCTACTTAATTCATATCTCGCAAAATTCGGAGTAGAAGCTACTTTTGTTGATACTACAAAAGCTGAGAATGTGCTAAACGCAATGAAAATCAATACAAAATTAGTCTTTATCGAAACACCCGGCAATCCTACACTCGTTATGAGTGATATAGCAGCCATAGCAGATATTGCACATCATGCCGGTGCAAAACTTGCAGTTGACAATACATTTATGAGCCCTGTGCTGCAGCAGCCATTCAAGTATGGTGCTGATTATAGTGTACACAGCTTAACAAAATTTTTGAACGGCCATGCCGATGTTGTTGGCGGAGTTATTGTATTAAAAGATGCTGCTGAATACCCGCTATTCCGAAAAACACTTAATCATTTTGGCGGAGTAATAGATCCCTTCAATTCTTTTTTGGTGCATCGCGGAATAAAAACACTTGCAATCAGAATGCAAAAACATTGCGAGAATGCCATTGAAATTGCCAATTTCTTAGAAAGCCACCCATTGATTGAGTGGGTTAATTTCCCCGGCTTAAAAAGCCACCCACAGTACGAAATAGGCTTAAAACAAATGAATGGCTTTGGCGGAATGATTGCCATGGAGCTGAAAGGCGGAGTTGAAGCAGGAAAAACATTACTTGATAACTTAAAATTGTGGCAATTAGCCGTCAGCCTTGGCGGAGTTGAATCATTAATTCAGCATCCTGCATCGATGACTCATGCCAGTATGAACGCAGATGTTCGTCGTCAGGCTAATATAACAGATGGTTTGGTAAGAGTATCCGTAGGTATCGAAAATGCCAAAGACCTGATTGATGACCTGAAGCAGGCTCTGGAATTAATTACGAATTAAAAAAAATCATCATTCGGCTTCGCTCATTGTTTATTAGCATAGAGCGGAGTCGAACTGAATTGTAATTAATTCTTAATCTATTTATCAAATCATGTCAAAGTAAAATAAAACGTCGTTCCATTATCTACTTCGCTTTCAAGCCATATCTTACCATTATACTTTTCGATATATTCTTTGCACAGCAATAGACCTAAACCGGTGCTCGGTTCGTTTTCGGTACCTTTACGGGAGACTCTCTCATCAATTTTGAATAATTTACCTTTTAATTCATCATTGATTCCAATTCCACTGTCTTTAACATAGATTTTTTGATGAGAATCAGAATTAAACGAGCTGATACCGATTTCAATTTCGCCGCCCCGATGAGTAAATTTAATGGCATTTGATATTAAATTTCTGAAAACCGTGTTAATCATATTATAATCGGCCGCTATTTCAAATTTTTCCGGTATTTTATTATAAATTTTTATATTCTTTTGTTTTGCAAATTCATTTAAAAGATAGATATTTTCGTTAACAATATGAAATAAAATCCAGAGGTCGGGTTCAAATTCGGTAATCCCACGCTGCATTCTTGACCATTCTAAGAGATTCTCAAGCAATTTATAAAGATTATCGGCAGAATCTTTCATATTGATACTCAATTCTTTAAGTTCATGAATCGAGATGTCGCTAATATTATCTGCAAACAACTTTGTAATCCCGAGGAAGCCAGAAAAGGGGGATTTTAAATCATGTGCGATGATAGAGAAGAATTTATCTTTGACAGCTAATGTTTCTTTAAGGTTAGCTTCGGATTGGGTAATCGCCTCTAACAATGAATTATTCTCATATAGATTGATTTCAATATTTTCTTTTGAAATAACGAGATCATTATATAGATTTTTTAGTTTTTCCTCAGCTTCTTTCCTATCTGTTATGTCAATTAAGGTGCCATCGAGAATATTGTCATTTAGAACAATACTCATTAAAACGAATTTATCATTTCCATTGCTTGTAAGCATAGATGTTTCATAATTTTCTACTTTGCCATTTTGTTTCAATAGCTCCATTAGCCGATCTCTTTGCTCGGGAAATTTATAAGCAAACAAAGAACCTTTAGATTTTATTTCATTAAAAGAACTAAATTCAAAAGTTTTCAAAACAGAATTATTTACATAAAGTATATCACCTTGTACATTAGACCTAAACACGCCGACAAGGGAAGTTTCGACAATATTTCGATACTTTTCTTCGGACTGGGATAATGCCAATTCAGTTATCTTTTTTTCTTCGATAACAAGTTCCAGAGTCAGGTTTTTATTGTTTAGTTCATTAGTACGTTCATTAACTAAAAATTCCATTTGCTCGCTATATTTCTTCACTGAGGCAATCATTTCATTGAAAACCGTGGCTAATTGCTGCAATTCTCCCGCACCACTATTAATTTCCACAAGAACGTCTTTATCGCCCGCAGCAATTTTCTTGGAAGCATTAGCTAAAATATCAATCTGTTTGATGACAGATCTTTTGGAAATTATCCAAGCAAGAATCACAGCTCCTGCAAGACAGCAAATCAAGCCAAAAAAATCATTTATTAATATTTCATTAGTCTGCTTTTCAAGATATTTTTTTGAAACTCCGATTCCAATTAACAAACTTCCATTTGATTTAGGAACATGAATATATCTATACAAGCGACTAATACTGTCAATACCTAAAACTTCAACAAATTTTTCATTATTAGGATTATTAAATATGAATGCAGTCCAGGCACCTGAAATCCTTCCAATGTAACTTTCTGCACTTAGATTTCGAGCTAATATTACGCCATTTCTATCGATAAGATTAATAACGCCATCTGGAGGAAGTTTGATATTAGCTAACAAGTTCTGAAAGTAATCTAAGTTCATAGCGACGTAAATTGCCGGTAATGTCGAACTTTCTGGAAGATTATTCAGAGGTAAAGCCATATTAATACCTGGCTTTTTAGTTAACTTCCCTATTTGGAAATCTCCTATAACAAATTTTCTTTCGTTCTGCAAACGTTTGAACCATGGCTTGTCGTTACTATAAACTGGTGAAGTTAATTTGATAGCTGAAGCAATATTTAAACCGGCACTGTCGGTTAAACCGATATTATTGTAGTAATTGCATTTCTTTTTCACATTTTCAAAAAGGGAGGAAATACCTGAAGTATTCAATTCCCTTACTTCTTTTGAAAGCGCAAGGACATTCAGAGTTTGTTTTGTGGATTCAATATACTCTTCGAAATTATTGGCTGTGAGGTCTGCAATGGCTGTTGCATCGGATTGAAGGTCAGAAAACTTACGTTGATAATCATCTTTAATATGAAACATCATTAAAATAAAAACAGGAAGAATACTCAACATAGTTAAAAGGATCAATCTGGTTCTTATTCCAAATTTAAATGATTTCATAATATACTATTCAATAAAAAATTATTGTTCTATAAAATTCAAAATACCTTCTCCTCCATCAACTTTAATTGTAGCACCGGTAATCCAATAGAATTTTTCGTCGGCAAGCATTGAAATTGCTTTGGCAACGTCTTCGGGCAAAGTATTTCGTCCAAATGGATTGTGTTGCTTGGAACTATCCAGCATATTTGTAAATCCTGGAATCTTCTGAGCCGCAGGAGTATCGGTTAAGCCTGCCATTATTGCATTCGTTGTGATTTTATAAGGAGCAAGTTCGACAGCAATTTGCCGGACATAAGCTTCTAATGCAGCTTTTGCTGCAGAAATAGCGCCATAATTCTGCATTGCCCGCTCCGATCCAATGCTGCTTAATGCAAAGATTCTTGAATTTTCTGCTAATAGTCTTTCATAAAATAAATCCTGTGTCCAATACAGCAAACTGTTTGCCATTACGTCCATAGTCATTTCAACACCTCTTTTATTGATTCTGTCATCAATATTTTCTGCAAAAAAAGGTTTGATCGCACCGAATGCGAGGGAATGGAGTAATACTCTTAGTTCGGAACCTTCGTGGTCATTCAGATTAGCTTTAATTTTCTGAATAAGTTCTTTTCGGTTGGTTTCATCAGCGGCATTTGCATTATAAAAAATAGCTCTTGCACCCAACATTTCAAGGCTGGCACGAAATTCTTCAGCTTTCTTTTTATTTGAGCCCATATCAAGGTGGACTCCAATTATATTGTACCCTAATTTTGCAAGCTCAATTGCAGTTGCGCGTCCGAATCCACTTGAAACTCCGAGTATCAGTGCGTAAAGGTTTCTATCTTTCATTTTATCCTAAATTTATTTTATAATTATTGTTGATTTATTAATTTATTAACGTCATTAATTAAAAATTATTGTTTTATTATTAAAATTTTACCTCTATTTGATAAAATAAGTTTTATTTTATCTCGTCTTAAAAAAAGATCAATTATTTACAACTTTTATAGGTTAAAATATGAATTATATCTCAATTTTAATGGTTTTTGCAAGTTTACTTTTTACAGGTTGCCCCAATACCAATGATCCAAATTATGACACTGATTATAATACGATTAGTGGTATGGATCTAATGACTGCAATTGCAAAAGCAAATGAATGGCATTATTCCGAACCTAAAATTTCAAGTAATATAGATACTTACAATTTAAATATAATCTTCCCAGACGGAAGAAAAATATCCAAAGTCCTTCCTTCAGATTCCATGTATATTGCAATTGCACCATATATTACAAAGACTCATGATTGTGCGATTCATAATCCGGGTTCTTGCCAGGGTGAGCAAGTGAATGTAACTATGCACTTTAAAATAACCGACAATGCTAATAAAGCAATTTATGACAGTGATATTCAGACATTAAAGAACGGTTTTGCGGAATTTTGGCTACCCCGTGATAAAAATCTGACAATTTTAGTTACTTATGCTGGGAAGTCAGCAACTCAGTCAGTTAAAACTGATCATAATTGTAATACATGTATAACAACTATGAAGTTAAATTAATTCCAAAACTAATAAATTTATGAATAGATTTTTCCTCGGTCTTGATATTGGTTCATCATATACAAAATACATTATTATAGATAATTTTAAAAATATTGTTTATGAAAATTTTTCTAAATCCTTGACACGCAATAAGAATATTGAACAAAATATCAGAAATCATATTCAGGAAAATTTTGAAATTTGTCAAACCGGCGTTACAGGATACGGCAGAAACCATTATAGCCAATCATCGGTTGTAAAGACTGAACTTTATTGCGCATCCAAAGCCATGTCTGAGCTTTATAATTATGAGAAGATGATTGTTGATATTGGAGGAGAGGATATTAAAATTATCAAGAGTGCTGCCGGTGGTAAAGTAATTGATTTTTATATGAACTCCAAATGTGCTGCCGGAACTGGTGCATTTATTAGCGAAACTGCCGAGCGTGCCGAAATAAATATTTCCGAAATGAGTGAATTGGCCTCAAAATCTAAAATAAACCGCGAACTTAATAGTTTTTGCACTGTTTTTGCTAAAACCGAAATTATGCAATGGATTTTTGATAAAGTGGAGCCCGAAGATATTGCAAAGGGAATTTACATCTCAACAATTAAGCGAATAATAAAAAATAAAATAGACTATAATCTTCCCATTTTTTTAATTGGTGGAGTTGCCGAATATCATCCATATATAAGAAATGTAATGTCCGAATTAATCGGCAAGGAAGTTGTAATCCCGGATAAGCCTCAGTTCATCAATGCTTATGGAGCAGCATTATTTGCAATCGAATCCTTTAATTTATAATAATACCGGACGTTCTAAAAACACAAGTTTGACAGTCCTTCCCTCACATGCAACTGTGTCAAAACCATCAAATTCTGAGTTTCCGACAGCTCGCTCAGCTTATTATCCCAAATTACGCAGTTGGCTCTGATATTTGGTGTAACTCGACTATTTCCATACACCTTCCCTTCCCCTTCCTCAAGGAAGGGATTAATAATCCCAGATTAAGCATTAGAAAGTTCGTAATAATCTGAATATTAGTGTAGGGGCATGGCTTGCCGTGCCCTCTTTGTATAAGATATATATTTGTAGATGCGGGTTCTGAACCCGCCATTACACCTATTTTCAATTGGATATTTTTTCTTGAAAAACCTGGGTTTATTGAAAGCTATTTGAGTAGAATAGTAGCTAATTTTGATAATTTTCTATTTTCTAATGAGCAATTTGGGATAATTAAAATTAGATTATTAGGTAAATATAATAAAATATTTAGTAATGGCAAAATATTTTACAATAGAAATTCAATATGTTCGTTTTAACTTTTGTGATATATTTTTAATGTTTTAGGAGTGACTAATATTATGTTATCAAAATTTTCTACAAAATTATTTATAAATTCTTTAATTTTGTTCTTCGCTATCATCGGATTGGCTGTGCTTTCCCAATCTGCTAAGTCGAAACAAGATGGTTCAAAAACCGGACTTACGTCGAGTAGTTCTGCCGGTTGTGCTCAGAGCTGCCATGCAAGCGGCCCTAACTCTGAAACCACCTTATCCATTGCAAGTGATAATGGTCAGTTTACTACGACTACAGGCAGTGAACTGACATTTACACTTACTATTGCCTGCAGCGGGAAGTCAACTGCCGGTTGTGATATTGCCGTCAAGACTACTCAAACAGGGGGGACAAATGCCGGAACCTTAGCTCCGATAACGGGCGAAGGATTACAATTATATGGCAATTCCGGCGAGCTCACTCACAGCAGTCCAAAGGCTATGAGTAACGGCTCTGTTACTTTCAGATTCACATGGACTGCTCCTTCTTCGCCCGGAACCTATTATCTCAGGGCAGTTGGCAACGCCACTAATGATAATCATCAATCAGATAATAACGATCTTTGGAATTGGCTAAATGTTACTTCCATTACCGTTACTCAGGCTCCCTCAATCACTTTGAATGCTCCCAGCGGTGGAGAAGCATGGTGCCAGAGTAGTAGCCATAATATCACTTGGTCGGCCACTAATGTTAGCACCTGTAAAATTGAGCTTTCAAGCGATGGCGGCTCTTCTTTTCCTACTCTTTTAGCTTCGGGATTAAATGCTTCTACCGGATCTTACAATTGGAGTATTTCGTCGGGTTTAGCGGCAGGGAATCAATATAAAATTAAAATTTCCGATGAATCTAACGCTGCCACAAACGGAATCAGCGCTGCCAATTTCACCATCAGCGGCCCTACTTCTATTAGTTCGCAGCCAAACCCCATAACGGCTTGCACTGGTCTTCCAGCCTCTTTTTCAGTGACTGCTTCCGGAGGCAATCTAAGTTATCAATGGAGAAAAGGCGGTACAAATATTCCCGGTGCCATTAACAGCACTTACACTATAAACTCGGTTCTTGCTTCTGATGCCGGATCTTTTGATTGTGTTGTCAGTGGGGCTTGCGGCTCGGCTACAAGTAGTGCTGCAATATTAACAGTAAATGTTTCTCCGACTATCTCACAACAACCAAGTTCTGCCTTAGTTTGTTTAGCTGCCAATGCTACTTTTTATATTGAAGGAACTGCAACTAATCCTGTTTACAAATGGCAAAAAAACGGTGCTGATATTACTGGTGCGCCTAATTCTAAAACATTCACTATTATTAACGTTTCGCCAGCCGATGCCGGGAATTACACTTGCACAGTCAATGGAACTTGTACTACTCCTTTAGTGAGTCAACCAGCAACTCTTACCGTTGTTCAAAGTGTCTCCATTACTTCACAACCTTTAGCTATTAATGCCTGCGAATCAAGTGCTTCGAGTCTATCTGTTCTGGCATCTGGTCAGGGGATGAAGTATCTATGGTATAAAGATGGCAATCTTCTATCAAATCAGACAACAAGTCAGATAAATTTCGCCTCTTTATCTATTAATGATGCGGGCACTTATCAAGTTACTGTCAAGGATGGCTGTGGGAATCTTGATATTAGTCAGGCTGTGATTGTTTCAGTTATCCAAAAGCCGTCCATCAGCGTGCAACCTTCGGATCAGGTGGTTAGCGCCGGCGCGGTTGCAAACTTCTCTGTTACCGCCATTGGAACCGGACTGAATTATCAGTGGAGAAAGGACGGACTTAATTTATCCGGCAAAACCGACCCCGTTCTTCAGGTTAAAAATGTTTCAGTTGCTGAAATCGGAAATTATGATTGCATCATAACCAATAATTGTGGATCTCTGACGAGTAATATTGCGAAATTAACAATTTCAAGTTCCAATGCACCAATACTTACCCTAACAAATTCCGTCGTTAATTTCCCAAATACTCTGTTAGCAAATCAAAATGATACTATTCTTAAAAATATTGTTACAAACAGTGGAGTTCAGGACCTGATTATTACTGCTATCACAATTAATGGTTCCGATGCTTCTCAGTTTATTCTTAATTCGACTTCCTTTCCTTTGACTATAAAAAAAGCCGAAAGTAAAGATATTAACATTAGTTTTAAGCCAACCTCGATTGGATTAAAAAATGCCAAAATTGATTTCGCAAGCAATGCCCCAAATAATCCTTCTATCACTTTGAACGGAACTGCGGGAACTATTAATTTTACTTTATCGAATACAAAACTCGATTTTACCACAAGTTCTTTATCTTCTTCGAGCTCTAAGGAATTTTCGATAACTAATAACGGTAATTTTAAAGCGACATTAAACTATATAATTAGTGGGCAAAATGCTTCGGAATTTAGTAGTGATTTAACCCAGGGTATTAATATCGACGCTTCCAAAACTATTAAATTTAATATTACATACCTTGCACAATCTGTGATTAATGCTAATGCGGCGCTTATAATTACTTGCGCTGAAAACGGTCAGAAAATCAATATTCCTTTAAACGGACAGGTTATGAGTTCGGTTTTTGATGAAAATATCAGCAACGAAGATTTTCGGGTATATCCAAATCCAGCAACAAACATGATTAGTTTTGAATCATTGAAGGAATTTCCACTTCAAATAATTATTATTGATATTTACGGCCAGGAGATTGCCGAATTGAGTCTGAAAGCGGGAGAAAAGTTTGATTGGAATGCCTGCGATGCCAATTCAAAACCGTTAACAACAGGTATTTATAATATTGTTACAATAATAAATAATAAAAAATCAGTAGAGAAAATCTCAATAATAAAATAAAATTTCTCAAATACTTGCATTACTTAAATTCATCCGATGATTAAACAGTTATCGGATGAATTTGTTTTAAAATGTTCTATTATTATATTTATTAAATATAGAATTCTATAGATCAAGATTCCATTAGGTATGGAATATTTGGGATAAATAAATAGTATAATTAAATAATAATTGAATATAAAGTCTTTAAAAATATTTTAGATTTTCTTTATTATACTTATGAAAAGTATTATTACATTTATGAATGCTTTTATTTTACTTATGAAAGCTCTTATTACGCTTATGAAAGCTCTTATTACGCTTATGAAAGCTCTTA
>JAPLFL010000087.1 GCA_026390695.1 Candidatus Kapaibacterium sp.
ACGAGATATGTAGGGACACGGCGCGCCGTGTCCCTACGGTGATTTTTAAATCATCAGTTGCCGGATTAGGGCTAATCTCAACACTCTGAACAACGGGTTGCTGCCTATTGTCTGCATCTGACTCCTGCACCGACACCGGCGCACACTTATTAAAAGCACGCAGGCGGGGATAATCCTTGCCTTCGTCTATGCACCAGACACTATCGAAGTCCCAGTAACGATAAGTACTTTTCTTCATCATTTCGGCAGTAGTTTTCCCTATTCCTTTAGATGTGAAAGTATCAGGTCTGGGATAGAAATCTTTATTCCAATAATTATTATCATCATAAAAAAAATCATGTTTACCTTCACCGGCTAAATATCCTGAAAAATAGCAATGTAAAGAACCACCCCAATTTATAAATCCACGGCTTTTCAATTCTCCGGTTGTTGTTGTTAAAGTACAGGAAGAATAGCAATTAATAATACTTCCATAATTTATCCCACAAAATCCAGATGAAGCATTTACAAGAACACCAGTTGTATAGCATTCCGAAAAACCATTTGAACCTTCATTATTACCAATTATTCCTGATTGTCTAGTGCAATTAACTGTATCATATTCAATTCCGATTTTATATACCTTACAATTAAAACACGAAGCTATTAAACCACAGGAATTTAAATGCTTGATAACATGGCCATTACCATTAAGTGCACCACCATCATGTAAAGAAATCCATTTAAATTTAAAACCTGTAGCATCAAGGTCATTCATTATAATATAAGAAGCTGTCCTTTCATCATCAACTTCTTGTAATTCAGCCATCGTTGTAATTTGATAAGGGTCTGCATCAGTTCCGCTGCCTTTACCAGAGAAAGAAATTAATATATAAGGTAAAAGAGAAATGAGTAAAAATATAAATTTTAGATTTTTCATAATTGCCTCATTTCAATATTTGAATTATTTCGGAATCAGATAAATTCACAGATGTTCCTTCAGTATTGTCAATGCTTGTTTCTCCTAATATTAAATAATTACCTGAATGAAATTCAGAAATGTCGATGTTGGCTTCTAATCCATTGTATAAAATAAATTCTTTCTTCAGATTACCAATTAGAGAAAAGATTTTTATATTTACAGGACAACTTCCCTTATAATCATTAATTTCAGCAACAATATTGATTTCATTTGTTGCCGGATTCGGATGAAATTTTAAATTTAACTTATTTCCTGTTTTCTTTTTTGGAAGATCTTTGTTTGATATTGCCACTTCTTTCGAGGAAGCAGTAGCCTCCCATGGAATATTAGCATCAGTTGCCACATAAGCATGAAAAAATGAACCTAATCTGGCATGAAAACCTGGATTAAGATGAACAAAATGATTAATCATAGGGGCAACGTAAAATTCAACAATTGAATAATTTACCAAACCTTTATCTGGTATAATAGTTGTCCCTTCGGTAGAAATTTGTCTTCCTATGAATTGACTTGTAATTAAATAATTGGAATTTTGAGAATTGCTAACTTTTTTAGAACTTTTCCAATACCTTTTATTAGTTTCGAAAGGACAATCATTTATATAATGACGAACAAGTGGGCCAAGAGGAGTCCATTTTGACAATACCCTTGTTGGTTCAAACGGTGTTTCAATTTGTTCTAAAATTGCTGAATGCCCCATATCATAACCATAAGTAACTTTTTCCCATTCACCATTATTTATTTTAGTATTATCTATAACTTGAATATAGTCCCAATTTACCGGTGGGTCATTATCATTTTTTATTACATAGCTTGGGCCACCATCAAGTGAACCGCTTGGTTCATTAAAATTTATAATACCTAGAAGACCTCCTTCTTTAAAATGCCAAGCAAAACCATGGCAATTAAAATTTCCCCAATTACTCGGATTTGATGGTGCTGACTCATTATATTCAACAATATTATTTGGGAATAAAGACCAACCCTCACAGGCAATAAATAAATATTCATTACTATTACCAGCAGTATAATTAATTAACATTTTAAATTCCTTTTGTAAAATTGGTTCAGTAGGTAAGTAGATATATAATTGATCAAAACTAATATTGTCATCTGTCAAACATTTAAATAATCCTTCATCTGTTGCTGCATATAATTTGTAATCCGATCCATTATATTGTACAACAAGGGAATTTATAGGATTATTATTATTGTCAACAACTTTGTGATGCCAGTACATTGTTGCAATATTGGCTCTATAGCAATCGCCACTTGCTGTTCCAACATAAATATATTTAACCGAATTTTCTTCGAAGCAAGTTATTGCAGTTATATCTGTCCATGTTGCATCATTTATTGAAGACCAGTTTTCACCTCCGTCAGTTGATTGCTGCAATCCGGCAACCGTTCCTGAATAAAAAACATCATTATAATAAAATAATACTGTTCCGGCTATATTATTGATCAATGTCCAATTATAACCATCATCAGTGGATTTATAAACTTCTGCGTCACCAGTGCATGCTAAATAAATGCCGTTATTATTTGAACAAATACATTTTACAGCAGTTTCCAAACTGGTTATTTCCCAAGTTTCACCTAAGGAAGTAGTTCTAAAAATACCTGCATCGGTTCCAGCCAAATATAAACCATCTCCAACATAAATACAGTTTACTTTTCCATTACAAATACGAGGTTCCGTTTCCCAATAAACAGATTGATTACTTGATATTGAGCCGATACATATTTTCCCGTTATTTGTCCCAGCCAAAACATAGTCATTTGAATTTAGCTGGGTAGTATTTATACATAAAAATTCATGGTCGTTTAAATAGTTGTTTTGCAGAACAGGAGCGCCTGATTGCGATTTAACAAATAACCCGCCTCGGTATAAATATGTCTGTACTGCATTCTCAACATCCCAGTCATACCATACAGTATTGCTTAGATCTCCTTTGTATAGATTTTCATAATGATTAAACGGAGATTGTATTATGTATTTAGTTGCAAAGGATGATTGAAAAGCTAAAAAAATCACCAGCGCCAAAATATACTTTTTCATTTGTTTCCCTTTCCTTATTTGAATTTAATTATTTCGGCTAAAATTTTATGTACTGTCTGCTTCTGTGGGTACTGTGAGGTTTCGCAAAATTCTTTTATATCTGCGTTATCCCTTGCAATTGTGTTGTACAAATCTTTATCAAGGCTTTCCAATAAACGGATCATCAGAAATGAATTTGTTATCTGCGATTTAAACTTGAGAAATGTGGTATCGTTCACTCTTTTATTGAATTTATCAAAACTTGACTGAAGCAATTTTCTCTTTTCTGCTTGATCAAGATTTTCATGCAATTCGGGCACTGCAAGCAGGTTTTCAATTATCAGGTTCCGAAAGAGGTATGAATCCGACATATCCTTGTCATAGAGCCTGAAGAGATGCTTAACGAGGTTCTTTCGACCCATTAATTCATTTAATCCATTAAAAGAGTTTTTTAATTGATTATAAGTTTGCAGAAAATTGTCGTTGAGCACTAAAAATCTGGCAAACGGAAAATTTAAAACAGTTTCAAATAAATCTTCATCAGAAATCTTCTTCAGAACGCTGTCCGGGATAGTGCAGAGCTTAATTTTTGCTTCGTAAGTGATTTGCTTCTTCCATAGCGAATCTCCGGGCATAATCGGATAGCGGTATGGCTTTGAATCGGCTTTTTCAAGCAGGCAAAACAAAATTGTGATCAAGATAAACGAATAAATGATTTTCATAATATACTCCTTTATTCCTTTTTGTTTTCTAATTTGCTGATTCGTGCCTTTAGATCTTCGTTTTGCTTGTTTAGTTCAATCATATAAAGGGTCATTTCTTCAATTTTCCGAAGCAGCTTTGCCTGAATATCTGCCACATTAACCCCATTTTCAAGCACTTGTTTAGTCGAGGGCATGTTTGGCAGCCTTTTATTCTCTTGAATACACTGTTCCAGTTTATTTAACGAAATTAGTTGATAATTATTGTCGAAAACAAAATCCGGCCAATTTTCAGTAGTAACTATCATTTCTTTTGCCACAACAAGTCCTGCAACCGATAGTATATATGGCTGGCTGCCCGGATTCTGAGAACAAAAGACATCACCGATTTGCACATTTCCTAAAACATGAAGCTTCGCATTGGGTGAGCTTGTGCCAATACCGACATTTCCTCCCGGAAGGCAGGTTAAATTATTTTCTCCATTTGTTCCGATATAGAGTGGCTGGTTACTTAAAGCACCCAAGTAATTAGTTACATTTGAGTTAGAATTCCCCCAAAGTGTCCAGTAGCAGGTTTCAGAGCAGTTCGTGCTATTAACGGTTCCTCTGATTAACAAAAGATTGGTTGGTAAATCCAAACCTCCGCAAAAGTATAAATTCGCACAGCCGCCAACAATGCTGCAATCGACGGTTCCGGAACTTGATGATTGATTCTTTAAGTAGGCTCCTTGCTGATCAGTCGTGGTAACTGTATAAGAATTTTGACAGCAAGATTCTCCGCAACTTGAATAAGTATTGGAAGAACTTGACCAGCAGCTTGGCAGATAGAAATTAACCGCGTAATTGCCAGGGTTAGATAGAAAGCTAAAATCACCCAATGCTTGCGTCAGTACAGCCTCAACAGATTGTTCAACTGCATCATTATTACTAAAGGCACAAGTTCCGTTTGCAATAATTGATATGATTTCCAGATGATAACTTGGAGGGCTACCGGGACATACGAGGTGTTTATAATTTACAGTAATAGAACAGGAGCCGATATTGCTTGTTGCGGAGCTTGCAATCCAGGTTCCACCTGTACAAGTAAAACAATCAGTAGAAAACGATTTACTGCCCGCAAAGCAGAGCAGCACTGTGATTAGAGCGGTGATAAATAAAACTTGTTTCATAATAAAACTTAAAGAATGAATAAATTATTGTTTTACAACAATTAAAATAGATACTATGTATTTAGAGCAATTTAATTTCAGACAATCCCGCAAAAGGGATTCAAGCAATCTATTTCAGACAATTCAATTCTAAGATTTATATTAAGTTTCGAAAATAAAAATAAAAAAATGAAATATCAAATTAATTTTTACTCATAATTGGATTGGGTAACTTATAAAAAGTGATAGTATTCCGGTATCAGGTATCGGAGCCGGTTTTGAGCCTTAATAGAGTTTTAAATAATTCAAATTATTATGTTTTGATAAATTTATTGATTATTCCTCATAATTAATAACTCATAACTCATAATTTCTGTAAAACATTTGCAACAAAAAAATAAGTGAATCGTATATACCGTGTCGTATTTGTTATTTGGAAAGAAAATGAAATATATTGTAAGTTTGCTCTTGATCAGCTTTTCGATGATTTGTTCAGCTCAGGTAAAAGGAAATAAACCTCAAACATTAAGTCTGGATGACTGTTTTAAGATTGCCTCACAAAAAAATCCCGATATCAAACTCAATCAATTCCGAACATCGGCTGCAAATGCTGATCTGAAAAATGCTTACTGGAATTACTTTCCATCGGTTGATTTTGGAATGAATTATCGCCGAACATTGAGTAATTCGTCAAGCGGTGGCACTGGTGGCACTTATAAAGTAGATACAACTCTATCTCCGGAACTTAGAACTTTATTGCCAATGATTATGAATAATTTATTGAAAAATCCATATTCATCGGTTTCTGAAAATAACTATACAATGCAGGCAAGTGCAAACTGGCTTCTGTTCGATGGTTTGAACCGTGACGCAAATTATACCCGAAGTCAGGATAACTTCAAAGCCATTCAAAAGAGTAACGAATATATTGAAAAAAGCGTTAAGATTACAATTCTCAGACAATATATAGATGTTGTGAAGAATTTGCAGATAATTCAGGCTCGAAAGGATAATCTTGAACTTGCAAATAAGCAGTTAGAGCGAATAAATGCTCAGCATAATGCAGGAATAATCACAATTGCGGATGTCTATTCACAGGAAGCCGAAGTTGGTAATAATGAGTTGATGATGGTTCAGGCAGAAAATGATCTAAATATAGCAAAAGCCAACTTATTAACAACACTAGGTATGAATTCCGATCAACCAGTTGATTTTCTTTCAACAAGTATTCCAACGTCAGTTAATTCTAATGAAATAAAGCAATTTAGGGATTTAATCGGTGATCTCGAATCTTCTCTTAAAAATGCTTTCGGCTCAAGATCGGATTATTCATCAAATGATTTTGCCATAAAAGCAGCAGAATCTGGTATTAAGTCAGCGAAAAGTACATTTTATCCTCGCTTGTCAGCAAACGGAACATGGTATTGGGCAAATTCAAAATTCTCAGACTTTCAAAATAATGGTAATACTTATTTCGGACTTCAGTTAAGTATTCCGATCTTTTCAAATTTCAACACAAACTTACAATTTGAAAATGCAAGTTTGCAATATAATCAGAAACTAATTGAAAAAACACAACTTGAACAGACTATAAGGAATTCCATTCAGACTTCATATCTCAATCTTGAAGCTGCCGAAAAGCAGATTGAGATAAGTAACCGAGTTTTGAAGTCATCTAACCTTAATTATGATGCAATGAAAGAAAAGTTTAATATAGGTGCTGCATCAATTACAGAACTGCATATTGCAGCTAATCAATTAGTTACATCAAAAATAAATAATATAAAAGCAATTTATAATTATGTTCAGGCGCAGAATGAACTGTTGTTTGCTTCGGGAAGGCTTTAACTTTATAAACTTTAGGAACTGAATTATGAAATGTGAAAAATGCGGGAATGAATATCCTACGCAATACTACTTTACAACTCCAACAATTTGTAATAATTGCTATCAGACTTTATCTGAAAATGAGAAGCAAATTATTCAAAATTTAATTAATGCAGATGCTTATGCCGATCCACTTGATATAAGAGTTGGATTTTGGAAGCGACTTGCCGCAACTTTAATCGATGGCGTTATAACTGCCGTAATTATTGTGATTGTCTTTTACCTTACCGGAAAATTAAATGATTATATATTTGCATATAAATCAATGTTTTCCGATCCCATTGCTGCTCAGGAAATTTTAGGATCATTCACTTTACTTCTTTTACTTATAGGTTTAGGATATTCATTGACTGAGGTTTTATTCGCGGCGAGTCCCGGAAAAATGGTATTAGGAATTAAAATTGCCGAACAGGATGGTAAACGTGCCTCGATTGGAACTTTAGCTTTCAGATTTTTAATTAAACATATTGAATTGCCTTTTTCATTTTTATTTGTATTTACCCAAATCAAAATGTTCAGTACAATCGGAACAGTTTTTAGTTTGGGAATATTTGTAGGATATTTCTTTGTTTTTGCAGCAGCACGGCAGGGCTTTCACGATATGTTAGCCAAGACTGCCGTATTCAATAATGATGATATTAAAGATAATTAAAAATTAAGAATGTAAAATTAAAAATGTAAAGAATTTAAATATTATCTTTTTAATAACTCATAATTCATAACTCATAACTATAAAAACTTAATAGGTTAAAAATGGCTAAGAAGAAAAACACAAAAACCAGGATCATCGTTATTTCTGTTGTATCATTACTTGTAATAATTGCACTTATATTGGTTTTCTCTACAAAAGGAGAAAAGCCAATCAATGTTCAGGTATCAAAAGTTGAAAAAAGATCAATTACACAGATTGTTTCGGCGGTTGGAAAAATTCAACCAGAGACAGAAGTTAAAATTTCATCGGAAACCAGTGGTGAAATTATTTTCTTAGGTGTAAACGAAGGTGATCATGTCCATGCCGGTCAATTAGTTGTAAGGATTAAACCGGATATTGTAGAAACGATGGTAGAGCAGTACAAAGCTGCTGCTGATGCTGCAAAAATGGAAATTGACGGCAGAAAAGTTGAAAAAGATCATACTGAAGCTGATTTGAAAAGAATTACAGAACTTCTTGCCAAAGATTATGCTTCCAAACAAGACTATGATCGCGCAAAAGCTACTTTTGATGGAGCAGTAAGCAATTATAAGGCTTCCTTATCCCGTTATGAGCAGGCTCTTGCTTCTCTAAAACAAATTCAAAAAAATATGTCACGCACAACAATTGCATCTCCAATTGAAGGTATTGTAACAAAATTATCAGTTGAAAAAGGGGAGAACGTTGTTGGAACAGCCCAAATGCAGGGAACCGAAATGATGCGAATTTCTAATCTTAATGTGATGAATGCTCTTGTCGATGTTGATGAAAATGATATAGTGAACGTGAAAGTCGGGGATACCACCAGAATTGAAATAGATGCCTTCCCAAATAAGTCCTTTGTTGGAACTGTATATGAAATCGGACATTCGGCTAAAGTTTCTGCTCTTGGAAGTCAGGATCAGCAAACAAATTTTGAGGTCAAAATACGTATTATTGATTCTGAAGGAAAGCTTCGTCCTGGCATGAGCTGTTCAGTAGATATTGAAACCGAAACAAGGCATGATGTTTTAGCTGTTCCACTTCAGGCAGTTACAGTTCGTGACACGAAGAAAAATATTAATCCTGATTTAAAAGCTTCGAGTATTCAACTTGTTGAAAATGAAGATAAAAAAGCAAAAAATAAACGTCCACCTTCTGTAGTATTTATTAAGCAAGCTGATAAAGCAATCATGCAAAGGGTAGAAACCGGATTGAGTGATAATGGATTTATTGAAATAAGGAGTGGTTTAACTTTAGGACAGGAGATTATAAGCGGCGGCTTCGATGCAGTTAGTAAAACTTTGAACGATAGTTCTAAGATTATGGTAGACACTGCTGCTAAGAAGAAAAAAGGCTTATAAGTGAATAATTTTTATAATGCCAAGCAATGTCATTCAGAGCGAAGCGAAGAATCTCCTTTACTGGAACTTTCAGATTCATATATTCATTCAAATGACAGATAAAGTTTTTAGATTTGATACTAAGTTTTTATGGAAATCATATTAACTTAATTGGGAATAAATAATGATGGGAAAAAATATAAAATGAGAATTAGTGAATCAAATAATGGAGCAATAATCCACATTAGGAATATTGCAAAATTGTATAAAATGGGAACCGAAATTGTGCATGCACTTCGTGATGTCTCTCTTGATATTTTCCCCAATGAATATCTTGCAATAATGGGTCCATCGGGTTCTGGAAAATCTACTCTGATGAATATTCTCGGTTGCCTGGACACGCCAACAACAGGTATTTATAATTTCAAAGGTGATGATGTTAATGAAATGACAGATAACGATTTAGCTAAAATCAGAAACAAAGAAATCGGGTTTGTCTTTCAGACTTTTAATTTATTAGCACGTGCTACATCATTGAAAAATGTGGAACTGCCATTGGTTTATTCAGGAGTATCATCTTCCGATCGCCGTGAACGGGCTGAGCAAACCCTGAAAGATGTTGGTTTAGGTGATAGAATTACTCATAAACCCAATGAACTATCCGGTGGCCAGCGACAGAGAGTTGCTATCGCTCGTGCGCTTGTAACTTCACCTTCAATTATTCTTGCCGATGAGCCAACCGGAAATCTGGATACAAAAACAGGGGAGGACATAATGAAACTTTTTAAAGATTTATGGAAAAAAGGAAATACAATTATATTAGTTACTCATGAAGAAGATATTGCTCGCCATGCACAAAGAATAATACGTCTTCGCGATGGTTTGGTTGAGCACGACGGTGTTAATCCTAATCAATTATTGGTTTAAAAATGATAAAAATATCTGAAATAACTGAAGTAGGTCGTCAGGTTCTTGAATCTTTATTTTCTAATCCATTGCGCTCCTTTCTTTCTTCTCTCGGAGTAATTATCGGAATTTCATTCGTAATTACAATGGGTTGGCTTTTGGACGGAATGAATAATGTTTTAGAAGATACAATTAATCTAATCGGCGAGGATATGATTTATATTGAAAAGTTTAGCTGGACAGGTGGTCATCAGTGGAAACTATACGAACAAAGAAAAGATATAACTTACGATCAGGCTATGGAATTTTGCCGAAGAATTAAAGTAGCACAAATAGCTATGCCAATAACACGAAAAGGTGGCGCAAAATTAAAATATCAATCTAATACCTACAATGGATTTTTAACCAACGGTACGAAAAGCGAATATGGACTCACTCCTGCTGCAACGATGTTGGATGGTCGTTTCTTTCTACCAATCGAAGATCTTTCCTCTGCAAGAGTTGTAGTTTTGGCATATAATGCTTACAAAACTATATTCGGTGAAACTGAAGCAGTAGGGAAAACAATTAAAATCCAAGGTTATGATTTTCGAATCGTCGGAGTGATAAAAAAACGTGGGACTGCCATGATGGACTTCGTCGATAATCAGATTTTCATCCCGATTAGTGTTTTTAATAAAATGTTTGATAACTCTCATCGTTCATTTTCTATTGCAATTAAAGCTGGAAACCCAAAAGAAATGGATGAAGTTCGCGAAGAAGCTCAAGGATTAATGCGTATCATTCGCAATATTCCGCCCGGCAAAGAAGACGATTTCTCGCTCAATGAAACAAAAACTCTTGAATCCAGTATTGAAACCTTCCGGCTCTACGTTGGGGGTATAGGAATCGGCTTCACCGTACTTTCTTTCATTGTGGGTATTATTGGAATCGTAAATATCATGTTCGTCTCAGTCACCGAAAGAACCAAAGAAATCGGTATTCGCAAAGCAATCGGAGCAAAAAAGATTTCCATTTTGCTTCAGTTTATCATTGAATCGACAGCATTATGCTTAGTAGGAGCAATTGTTTCTTACATTGTATGTTCAATATTATTCTTTGTAGTTGCTTCAACATTACCCGGCTTAGTACCATCATTAGGATTCCTATCAAAATTCATTCCGGTCTCATTTTTCTTTATTGCATCGGGATTATCCATATTTGTAGGTATTATAGCTGGATTTATCCCAGCATTAAGAGCAGCGAATCTCGATCCGGTCGATGCGCTAAGATATGATTAAATAATGAAGAATTAAAAAATGCAAAATGCAGAATGGTTCTTTAATGAATAATATAATTTGCATTTTGAATTATACATTTTACATTATAAAAGTTCTTTGATAGATTTTACTTGTTTTTAAGGTTTATAGGCTTTTGGTGCCGTTTGCTACACTTTTGAAGCCTTTCGCTACACTTTTGAATGCGCTTGCTACACTTTTGAATAAGTACGCAATGCTTTTGCTGTGATTCAAAAGTGCATCCAAAGACTTCAAAAGCTCAACCAAGGCATTCAAAAGCGTATCAAAAGGGTTTTTATGCGATTTTAATTGTTTTTTGTTATATTTATATTTAGGAGTGTTTATTTATGAATCCATGCTGAACTTTGTATGTTCACCTCTAACTTAGTTAACACAATGACGCGCGACCAGACCGAATTTACGGCAAGCGTGAATACATAATAAAACTAAAAGAATATTTTATTAATTAATTGAAGGAATATATATGCAAAAACTTGTGGTACGGTGCTTTACTATCTCTTTGGATGGGTATAGTGCAAGCACGAATCAAACACTCGAACAGCCGTTTGGGGAAAATGGAATAAGGCTTATGAATTGGGCATTTGCTACTAAGCATTTCAGTAAGATGTTTGGAAAATCATCCGGCGAAGAAGGAATAGACAACGATTTAGCCGCGGCTGCCGATGAAAATATCGGGGCAACTATCATGGGACGTCACATGTTTGGTGCTGACCGCGGGCCATTTGATATGTCATGGAAGGGCTGGTGGGGTGATAATCCTCCTTATCATCATCAGGTTTTCGTCCTAAGTCATCATCGGCGAGAGAGTTTTGCGCTGGAAGGAAATAATAGCTTTACATTCATTAATGACGGAATTGAATCGGCTCTTGAGAAGGCATTTACTGCTGCCAACGGCAAGGATGTACGCATTGGCGGAGGCGCTGATACTGTCCGCCAATATTTAAAAGCCGGACTTATTGATGAACTTCATCTGGTGCAAGTTCCAATTTTATTCGGGCAGGGAGAAAGAATTTTTGAAGGATTGGGAGGAATCGAAGATCAATATGAATGCAAGAAATTTATTCCTTCAAATTCAGTATCGCATATAATTATAGGTAGAAAATAGACTTACTATTATAAAGATACTCTTACCTCGTTACCAAGCTCCTGCTTAGTAACGGATAAAGAATCTGTTCCCAAGCAGGGGCTTGGGAACAAGAATGAAAATTACTTTTATTTTTTTACAACATTTTTCAATTCCATTCGTACATAAACCAGTTATTAATAGGAAAAAAGAAAAATGATTATCATCGAAAGTATCAAACAGGCGTTTATCGCAATGAGCATGTATAAATTACGTGCTTCACTGACGCTTTTATCAATCGCAATCGGAGTTTTTGCGATTATGGGAGTGGGCACTCTGACAAAATCAATGGATTCTGCAATTAATGGCGAGCTTGCTAAAATGGGTGAAAATACATTTTATATAGAGAAGATGCCGAAGTTTGCAAAGGGACCGGCTGATTGGCGTCGTTATCAGAAGCGCAAACCAATTACATTCAGTCAAGTGAAAGAACTGAAGAAGAAAATGCAAAGTGCAGAACAAATTTCATGCATTGGTGCAACAATGTCTCAGACTGTTAAAGCCGGTGATCTGACAACCGATCCTGATGTAGTATTGGTCGGTGCCGATGAAAATTATTCAATTGTTTACAATAGTGAAATTGTTGAGGGCAGGCCTTTTACTGCAGAAGATATTTCACTTAGCAGGAATGTTGCGTTGATTGGTTTTGATATAATTACAAAAGTTTTTCCTCATACTAATCCTGTTGGACAGAGGATACGTATTGGATCGCATAATTTTACAGTAATTGGAATAACAGAAAAGAAGGGAGCTATATTAGGGAATAGTCAGGATAACCGTGCTATAATTCCTGTTACTCAATTTTTGCAATATTATACGAGCGAATGGGATGAAACGCTAACGATAACCGTAAAAGCTGCTCAGAAACAAGACTTAACTAAAAGCATGGACGAAGCGATTGGTCTGATGCGCACGATAAGGAACGTTCAGCCATGGGAAGAAAATAGTTTTGAAGTAGAGACGAACGAATCAATTTCTGATCAATTCGGTTCATTCATGGCATATTTATATGTTTTTGGTGCAATTTGTGGTGGAATTTCGTTAATTGCCGCCGGAATAGGGATTATGAACATCATGTTAGTTTCTGTTAAAGAGAGAACGCGTGAGATTGGAGTTCGCAAGGCAATAGGGGCGCGACGAAGTTGGATTTTATGGCAATTTATTATTGAGACGATTACATTGTGCCAGTTGGGAGGTGCGATTGGAATACTGATTGGATTTGTGGCAGGGATGGCACTTGGTCAGGCGATGAATTTAAAAATCGTATTTCCGGGATTTTGGGTAGCATTGAGTATAGGAATATGTACTTTGTTGGGATTGGTTTTTGGTGCATATCCTGCCTGGAAAGCCTCTAAGCTGGATCCGATTGAAGCGCTGAGATATGAATGAGTCTTTAAAGTTTATAAAGCTAATGAGCAAGTCTAAGCTCTTTTTTTCAATAATTTTCCTGATAATGTTGCGAAAAAACCTAATATCAGACCGGAAATTATTCCTATAATCGGGCCGGTTATCAGCATCATTAGTTTTGGATTAATGTTAGTTGACATATTGGCCATCATTTCGGCTTCGTTTGAATGATGAGCAATATAATCATTGAAAAGTAGAATGTGGGCGCATGTAATCCATACGCAATTTGCCAAACTGGTTAAAAAGCCGTGGAGAAAAAGTTTTTGTTTGCATGTTTTAGCAATTATATAAGCTGAAACAATGAAAATGATTAACCAAAAAATTGGCTCAATTGATGATGGAATTACGTAAACTGTTAGGATTGACATTAGAAATCCGAAAAAAGATAAAGTCAGTATAATCTTTTTATTCATAATTCAACTCCGATTTTTTTAAAACTATAATTTTTTACTATAAACTTCAACTAAATATATTCCTTTTTTAAGAACTTTAATTTGTTCATGTCGTGTTAGTGATTTTAAGGAATTATCATTAACCAACGGATTGCTAAAACCTTTGGAAAAAATAAAATCATATACTGCTTTAGACTTTATTGCACATCCTGAATTATATATTTTTGATTTGAATCTGTAATTATTAACTATACCTGTGAAATATCCATTTTTGTCGAAAAGTGGGGAACCATTGGAACCATCAGGTAATATTATAGATAATAAATACTGGGAATTGTTATTGTCAAATCCGGTTTTGGATTTTATTAAACCACTTGTCGATTTTATTTCGTCCTCTAAAATATTCAATATTGGAAAACCAAGAATATAAATTTCATCGCCTTCATTTTTGTCATCTTGATTTAAATATAATGTAGAATTCTCAAGATTAATTGTTGAATCAGTTAATTTAAGAATTATCAGATCATTAGCGGTGTCTGAATATTCAATTGAGGCTTCGTGAGTAGTTAAAAAATCACCATTTATTCCTCTAATATAAAAGAAGTAATTTGTGGAGTCAAACGAATGATGAAAAGTAAGAATCCTGTTTTGTCCGAAAGAAAAACCTGATCTGCTTCCAGTTGTGTTACTAAACTTACACGAATCAGGAAATATCTTAGGCATTATTTTTAGGAATTTATCATCAATAAATCGAATGAACCTGTCTTCAAATAATAAAAACTTTCCATCATGAATCATTTTTTGATCATCGAAAACTACAGATTCAAATAAACTCTTGTTTATTGATCGTTTAGCAATAGCAAGTATATCTCCAGTTTTCCATTTTCTCTTTGCGTCATAGTAACCATATTTAGGGGGTTCCAAATTTTCAAATCCATTAAGATAATAAATGATGTATGAACTATCACGCTTGATACAATTGAAATTAATTGGAAAATTAGAATATTCTGAAGCAAAATAACTGACATCCTTAGTATAAGTACCCTCAAAAGCATCTGATTTATGATAAGACCATGCGTCTAACAAACTATCATTATTAATAATAACGGTTTCAGGAGGTTTCTCAAAATACAATTTGGTTTTAATATTAACACTACGTTTATTCTTTGAAATGAAATCAGGATCATCTTTTGGATCTTGAAAATAAATAATATTGGCTCCATTTAGTCTTGCTTCATTTTCAATGAAAAGCTCAAATTCATTAAGAAAAGTATGATCATAATAATAATAATTAGCTTTCACCAACATATCAGCTATGAAAACAGCATCTTTGGGTGGTTCTCGATCGGCATTATGGAGATATACAACGGAAGAATCAGATAGTGGAGGCATTTTTTTAAATATTTGCATTTCTGATTTAAAAGGAACGCAAGCAGTAATTATTAGGGAAGCTAATAATAGATTAGCAGATCTAAACATTAACGCTCCATTTAATTATAATAAAATAATCAGTCCAGAAGTCAATCATATAAGTTTCAATCTGAAAGTTCATAAAGTCATTTATAAGGAGTGAAAAAAATGATTTTTTATTCCCTCTAATATCTATCTCACCACATAGCTCCTGCTTTGTAGCGAGATAGATGACAATATTGACAAAAGCTTTACTTATAAAACAACCTCAAGGCTAATACAAATCATTTAGTTTTTAACTTTTTGCAATGCTGGAACAAATTTTTCGGCTAATGCAAAAGCTCCAAAAAGAACAAATACATAAATGCCATCACCGGCTATCATATTACGATAGAAGGGGATAGCTTTAATATAACAATCTGCTAATCCAGCTAAATTCATAGGATAACCGCCCGAAGCTAACCAATAAACAAAATTAGTAAGAATGAAAAAAGAAATTGAGGAAGCAAAACTTACAGCAATAACATTGATTAAATTAACTTTTTTACTTATTGTTATTCCTAAAACTACGGCGACGCCAAAGCTTAGGTAAATTGCATAAGCAAAAGGATAAAATCCAATAATTGCATCGCTGATAAGCATCGCTGTCAATGGCAAAACAAAAGCCAAACGACGATCGGAAATAAATGCACCTGTAAAAAGAGATATTGCCATCAGTGGAGTAAAATTATTGGGGTGAGGTAATAATCGAGAAAATGCTGCAAATAAAATCAATCCGATGATAAGCAGAAATCTGGAATTTAGAAAGTTTTTCATATTTGATCCTTTATAATAATTAATTTGAATATATCGTAGTAGTAGGGAAGATCTTCTGTATTTTAGTTTACATAATATAGATTATATTGAATATTTAATATTTAGATTATATTGAGTATTTATTATTTTATTTAATTTTTATCACGTAATTTCAAGTATAAATATTTGTTATGTAATTAATTTATCATTCAACATTAGAACTATTCCTTTTTAGTTGGTTTTTCTTCAACTATTTCATCTTCTGCAAGAAACTTTCTTAATGTTCTTGTAAATTTCTCATCGTCTCTATTTGCATTTGCTTCAATTTTCCTCATCATTTCATCTTTAAGAACTTCCTTTAAATATTTTTCGGTATCTTTATCAAAATTTCCAAGATCAAATGATTTTTCATCAGGATTTGCTTTCTGGGGTTTCATAAATTGTTCTAATCGTATCATATATTCACCTTTAAATATTTATTTTAATTTTATTTAATATCAACTTTTAATTAATATTATTTCAAATTATAAAGTCGATTCAAAAATCTTTTTATTGTTTATTGCAAATTTTGGTTTACCCTTTAATGTTTTTCCTATATAAGGAGAATTTGTTGATTTTGATTTAAATTTACGTTTATCAACGACCCATTCTTCATTTGGACTGAATATCGTTAAATTAGCAATATTATCATTTTTAATGAAAATATCAGGTAAGCCTAATAATTTACGTGGATTTATAGATAATAGTTCAATAAATCTATTAAGTGAAATGGACTTATTACTTAATAATATTGAACTTGTGACTCCTATCTCAGTTTCAAGACCAATAATTCCATAGGGTGCATTATCAAATTCAACTTCCTTTTCATGAATTGAATGTGGTGCATGGTCACTGGCAATACAATCAACCGTTCCATCAATAATAGCCTCAATAATAGCATCTATATCAACTTGGCGTCGAAGCGGTGGATTCATTTTCAGATTTGTATCGTAACTTGTTAATAAATTGTCATTTAATGAAAAATGATGTGGAGTTACTTCACATGTTACTCTCAATCCTTTGCGTTTGGCGTCTCTGATAATTTCAATTGTGCCTTTGGTACTCAGATGAGATGCATGATAACGGCGATTACCGGCATCCGCAGCTAATATTATATCACGATAAAGTATTAATTCCTCAGCTAATGCCGGATAACCCTTTAATCCGAGAATATCGGACACAGGACTTTCATTCATTGCAAAACCATGAGTAATTCCATGATCTTCACAATGCTGTGAGATCAATAAATCTTTTGAGCTTGCATACCTAAAAATGCGTCGCATTAGCTCGGAATTTGAAACACAAGAGCCATCATCGGTAAACATTAATGCACCGCAATCTGCCAGTTCAAGCATTGGGGACATCGCCTTTCCATCTCTGTTTTGGCTCAAAGCGCCTGAAACATGAACATCCACCAGATTATCCTTAGCTTTACCTTGAATATACCCTATAACAGGTGCATTATCAATTGCAGGCATGGTGTTTGGCATAACGAGTACACCTGTGAAACCTCCATTTGCGGCTGCCAAACAACCTGTATGTATATCTTCCTTATATTCGTATCCGGGTTCTCTGAAATGGACATGCATATCGAAAAATCCGGGAGCTGCCACAAAATCACTTGCATCGATTATTTGTGTATCTTGATGAGTGATCACTGAATCAGAAGAACAATTATTAATCACACCATCAATTATATGAAGATTGATTCTTTCATTAAGATTCTGGATTGGATTTATTGCTAAAATATTATTAAACAGAATATTCATAATTTAAAACTTTTTATTTATAAGATTGGGAATTGCATTTTCATAATTGCTTCTTAAATCTTCAACGGAGAATTCAATTTCATTATTAATTGAAAATGTGTTTTTAACAACTTCACCTATTTGTAATAGAGGTAAATTATTTTTTAAACAAATTTCTTTGATTTTTTCAATATTTTCATCAGCAGCACTAATAACTATACGGGATTGGGATTCCCCAAACAGAGCTGCAGCAGTCGCATTTTCAAGAACAATTTTACATCCCAAATTAGCACCGGAACTTATGGCTTTCTCAGCAAGAGTGATTGCAAGTCCGCCTTCAGAACAGTCATGAGCTGAATTTATCAGTTTCTGATTTATCAGCTCCAAGGTTGTAGCTTGAAGATTTATTTCATTATCAATATCAAGAACAGGAGCTTGTCCGGTAACTTTATTAAAGTAAATTTTAATAAATTCAGATCCACCAAACTCTTCTCTATCCCAGCCAAGAACAAATATTTTATCATTTTCATTCTTAAAATCTGCACTGGATCTCAGATCCAAATTTTCTATCACACCAAGCATACCAATTACAGGAGTTGGAAATATTGCATGTTTTTGGGATTCATTATGAAAACTAACATTCCCGCCTGTTACAGGTGTATTAAATTTACGGCAAGCATCACCCATTCCACGAATCACTTCTTTAAACTGCCAGTAAACTTCCTTGTCATAAGGATTACCAAAATTTAAACAGTTTGTTATAGCTACCGGTGTTGCTCCTGCACAAACGACATTCCTTGCAGCTTCTGCAACCGATGCCATTGCTCCCTGATATGGATTCAAATACACATAGCGACTGTTGCAATCGGTACAGACTGCAATTCCTTTGCCTGGTAATTCCTTTAAACGAATAATAGCTGCATCACCTTTGATTGAAACAGTATTTGTGCGAACCTGAGAATCGTATTGCTCATAAACCCACCTTTTCGATGCAATGTTCGGTGAATTAAGCAGTTTTATAAAAGCTTCGGACAAATTAATTGAATTAATATCAATTGTGCTGAAATCAAAATTTTCTGTTTCATTCAAATATTCGGGTCTGACGGCTTCTCTGTCATATTGAGGAGCTGACCCGCCAAGAACCAGAGAATCAGCGTTCAACTCAGCAACTTTGTTACCATTTCTAAATATATTTAATTTACCATTGCCATTAATCACACCAATTTGTTTAATAGGAATATCCCATTTCTTACAAATATCAATTGCTATTTGCTCACGCCCTTTGTCAACAATAATAAGCATGCGTTCTTGGGATTCGGAAAGCATGATCTCGTAAGCACTCATATTTTTTTCGCGCAATGGCACCAGATCAAGATTAACGTCCATTCCTACTTCGCCCTTCGCACTCATCTCAGAGGTAGAGCAAGAAATTCCTGCAGCGCCCATATCCTGAATACCAACAATCACTCCAGACTCAATCAGCTCAATAGAAGCCTCTAAGAGTAGTTTCTCAGCAAATGGATCCCCTACCTGAACAGTTGGCCTCATATCATCGGTTTTTTCATCAAATTCACGTGACGCAAGCAGTGAAGCGCCATGAATGCCGTCTCTGCCGGTACTGCTTCCAATAATAAATACTGGGTTTCCTTCTCCGCTTGCTGTGGCAGTAGCAGTTTTATCAGTTCTTACAATACCGACTGCCATCGCGTTTACCAGAGGATTATCCTGATAGCATTTCTCAAAATAAATTTCCCCTCCTACCGTTGGAACACCGAAAGAATTGCCATAGTGGCTTATTCCGTGAACAACTCCTTTTAAAAGAAATTTTGTTCTTTCAGAATTAAGTTCACCAAATCGTAGAGAATTTAATGCAGCTATCGGACGAGCACCCATTGAAAATATATCGCGAAGTATTCCACCAACGCCTGTGGCAGCGCCTTCAAAAGGTTCAATTGCAGAAGGATGGTTATGACTTTCAATTTTAAATGCAATTGCATATCCATTACCAATATCAACCAAACCTGCATTTTCTGCTCCCGCCTCTACAAGTAGTCTCCCACCCGACCTGGGCAGTGTTTTTAGTTGTTTGATAGAATTTTTATATGAGCAATGTTCGCTCCACATAACGCCATAGATGCCAATTTCGGTATAACTTGGCGTGCGGCCTAAAACTTTTACGATTTGACGGTATTCATCTTCTGTCAGACCAAGTTCTAATGCGGTTGTTTCATTTACTTCAGTTTCAGAAAAAATTTCATTATTTTTAAAAGAGAAATCGCTGCTATTCATCGGATCTTTATTGTTAATTTAACTAATCACAAAATTAAGACATTTTGCAAACAGAATCAACCTTCACCATACATTGCTTCGATTAAATCTTCATATTTTTTTTCCACAACATGACGTTTAATATTCATTTTGGGACTTAATTCTCCGCCATCAACTGAAAGCGGAATGGAAAGAATCTGGAATCTCCGCACCCGCTCGAACTTAGCGAGGTCTTTTTGCAAAGTATCAATATCTTTATGTATTTCATAAACAATTTTCTTGTCCGTTACCAATTCTTTAATATCCATATCTTCAAGACCAAGTTTCTGAGCAAGATTATTAAGTTCTGCTATATTTGGGGAAATGAGAGCTGTACAGTATTCTCGTCTATCACCAACGAGCAGAACATGATCCACATATTTACTTTGGCTTATTAGATTCTCAATTGGCTGTGGTGCTATGTTTTTACCTCCACTACTAACAAAGAGATTCTTTTTTCGGTCAGTAATTTTAATATTTCCTTTTTTGGTGTATGTCCCTATATCTCCGGTCAGAAGCCAACCTTCAGAATTTATCGAATCTCTTGTTGCAACAAAATCATTCCAGTATCCTTTCATAATATTAGGTCCACGAGCTAAAATTTCACCATCTGCCGCAATTTTTACTTCCACGTTGAAAATCGGTTTACCAATAGTTCCGATTTCATTATCATCTTCTGAATTTATTGTCACAACCGGAGATGCTTCTGTTAAGCCATAGCCCTGAATTACGGTAAGTCCTGCCGCATTAAAAAACAAAGCAATTTCTTCCGGAAGCGCTGCACCGCCTGATAAAATCAGTTTCATCCGGCCACCTAATTTTTCTTTCAATTTTGAAAAAACTAATTTATCAGCAATTATATTTTTTGCTGAAGAATATATAGAGCTTTTTCCTTCAAATTTTTTATTAAAATAATTTTTTCCCGCATCTATAGCCCAGTTAAAGACTTTTTGTTTAGCGGTTGATGATTTTTCTATTTCACTGTAAATTTTCTTTTTAACTACTTCAAGCAGCCGTGGGACTGTAGTTAGCAAAGTTGGTTGAACTTCACGAATATTTGCAGCAACAGTTTCAAGCGATTCAGCAAGTGCGACTGTGGCTCCTGTCGCGAAGATACAATAGAATCCCGCTGTTCGTTCAAATGCGTGACACCATGGCAAGTATGATAATAAAATATCTTCGGATGTGAATTTTATGCGTTCTAATGCACCTTCTATGTTTGAACAAATATTTTTATGAGTTAAAATTACTCCTTTTGGGTTACCTGTGGTTCCACTTGTATAAATTAAAGTTAGCAAATCATCAGTCTGCACTTTCAAACAATGTTCTTCAAAAATAGTTTTTCTTTCCTCTGCAGATCTAATCTCAGAGCCACGTTTAATAAGTGATGACAATGATTTTACTGATAAATCAGAAGAATGTACTTCATCACCCATAACTATTATATGTCTTATGGAAGGAATGGAATCCTTGAACTGAAGCACTTTTTGTAGTTGAAATTTATTTGATACAACAATAGCGGCCACATCGCAGTTACCAAAAATATATTCTTCCTGTTTAGCAGATAAAGTCGGGAAAACCGGTACATCCACAGCTCCTATACAGGTGATTGCAAAACTTGCCACCATCCACTCCCAACGGTTTTCGGACACAAAGCCAATCCTGTCGTTTGAATGTATTCCCAGATCAAGCAGCCCTATTGCCAAACATTCTACCTTTTCTCTTATCTCCGAATGATTAAAGGATAGATAAATTCCATCCTTTTTATACATCATTGCTGTTTTCTGAGCTTTAAATTTTTCGGTTATCGTAAGAAACATTTCAGGAATAGTAGAAAATGCCATTTTTGCCTCATAAATATTTATTTTAAACACAACTATAAATTAACTATTTAAATTATGATAAAAAAATGAATTTTACTGCTATTTTTGTATTTTGAATTTTGAAATTATTGAATTAATGTAAATGAAATTTCGCAGCAAAATACCAACTTTTTTAATATTTCTTTTAATTATCTTTGGTGCATTTGTTCTTTTTATGTTGAAAATTTCAAAGCGCTCTTTGAATGAGGATTTTGAGAGTTTAAATGCCGATAAAATTTTTAAAATGACTTCTGTTTATGTAAATGAATATGGAATTCCACATATAATTGCAGAAAATGAAGATGATTTGTTTTTTGTTGAAGGTTTTTATCATGCTCGCGACAGACTCTGGCAAATGGAATATTCCAGACGATCAGCCAAAGGAATATTATCAGAAATTTTCGGTAAAAAATACTTATTATCCGATAAATTTATTCGGGCGCTCGACATTTTTAATAAATCAAAAGATTTCTTTCAAAAGTCAAGTCCTAAAACTAAAGCAATATTGAAATCATATTGCGAGGGTATTAATTATTACATTGAAAATAACAAAAATTCTTTGGCATTTGAATTTGGAGCTAATGGATTCATACCCGACCCTTGGTCTCCCGAAGATTGTATTGCAATAGAAAGACTTTATGCTTTTGAACTTTCAAATTCGTTTATTTATGACATTGCACTCGCAGATATTTCATTTCATTTAGGGAGGCCAATCGCAAGTAAGCTTATTCCTGAATATTTCTCAAACGGGCCTTTTGTGCTGGAAGATTCAGTTGATCAAGTTTCAAAAAATCAAAAAGCAATTAATCAGAAGATTAGTTTCAATAATTTTCCTAATATTGACAAAGATTTCTTTTCAGAGATTTATAATAAATTATCGGATTTCAGAACATTATCAGGGTTAAACGGTACTTCTTCAGGATCAAATTGCTGGGTTATCGAAAACATTTCGTCCAAAAGCAAATCTTCAATTCTTGCAAACGATGTTCATCTTCCAGTCAATTTACCATCTCATTGGTATCAGATTCATCTGAGCTGTCCGGAAATAAACATTACCGGATTAACCTTACCCGGAATCCCGCTTGCATTAGTTGCGAGAAATGACAATATCAGTTTTGGTATAGCTAATATCATGGCTGATGATGCGGACTTCTTTATTGAACAAATTGATTCGTCTGATAAAAATTATTATATTAATGACGGCAAAAAAGAAAAATTCAAATACGTTCTGGATACAATTAAAATCAAAGGATCGATGCCTGAGTTTTATTACAAGAAATTTGCTAAACGCTCGGTTGTTATTTCAGATGCACATATTTTCAATAATCCGACAGAAAGCCTGGAAATTGATCAATCACAGCAAAAAAACAATTTATTAAAATCTTATTGCATAACATATTCATGGACGGGAAGCTATTTTAGTGATGAGATTCTTGCATTATATAAGTTAAATCGATCAAGAAGTTTCGATGATTTCCAGAAAGCTGTTTCTCATTGGGGATCACCTGCTTTGAACTTCTCTTATGCTGATACGAAAGGAAATATTGGAATAATTGCCTCTGGATACGTTCCCGATAGAAATAAAACTAATCCGAATTTGCCAAATCAAGGTTGGCTTAGTGAATTTTCATGGCATGGTGTGAAAAATATTGCCCAGAATAAAGTCCTAAATCCCAAAAAGGGTTTTCTAATTGCTGCTAATAATAGATTAACTAAGAAAATTGAAGGATCAATCCCCGGATATTGGGAGCCATCTTCCCGTGCTGAACGTATTAATGAGATTATCCGCACTTATTCCCAGTATAAGGAGTATCAATATTCCTTCAAGGATGCTGAAATCATGCAAATGGACAATATTTCCACGTTTGCTAAAAATATTATGAGGATATGTCTCACAATAATAAGTAAATATTACAAACATTTGGATGTAAATGCCTTAACAGCTTTCGATATGCTTAATCATTGGGATTGTTCAATCAGTAAAAATTCCGCCGAAGCTCTAATATATACCGTATTCTTAAAGAATTTGATTAATGAAACTTTTGCTGATGAACTTGGTGAGCAATTTTTACGCGAATATTCCTATTTATCCGGTATGATGATGAATAAAATGTTGGAAATGCTGAAAAAAGATTCGCCTTTCTTTGAGAATATTAACACTGGTTTGATCGAAAACCGCGAAGCAATCGTTTTAAAAGCCTTTCAAATGACAATATTAGATCTAACCGAATCGGGAAAGAAAGATATTCGCAAAATAAAGTACGGAGAGTACCATCAAATTACTTTAGATCACCTAATGGCAAGCTCCCGTCTGCTCAAACCATCCGTAAGTTTCGGTCCATTCCCTATAAACGGCGATAATACAACTATATTCTTGAGCGAATCGCATATTTATTCGCCCAAAAAGATCAATATTTACTCGTCAATGAGGTTTATCAGCGATATGAACGATTCACTTGTCTATTTTATCATTCCCGGTGGCGTATCAGGCGATCCCTTTTCCGTAAATTTCTCCGATCAAGTCCAGCTATGGCTTAATGGAGGATACATAGGAATGCCCCATGGTCGTCAAATTGGCGATAAATTCAATCTAAGGACAATATTTCTCCCAAAAAAGGTCAATTAATGGTTAATTATTAATGGTTAATTGTTAATGATTTAGAAATCCTTTCAAAAATAAAATATAATCATCTAAATATATTAATATTATATAAAAAATAATAATGGAAATATCCATCATAATATTATCCATCTCTCCTAATACTCATAACTCATAATTAATTACTCATAACTCATAATTAATAACTCATAACTTCCAACAATATCCAACGCCCCTTCCACATAATTCGTAATTCGATATTTATTATTCGCTAATAATTAAGCCGGATTGACCGGAACATCCACAAATACTGCCGAACATGCCGTGCTTTCCAAGTAATCATTCACCGCAACGATGTAATAATAGAATCTTTTGTTCTCAATCGACTCCTCAGAAAACGTATTTGTGCTCGCAAGCTCCATATATGAGTAAGTACCAGCCGATGATCCTACATTAACTATGCTTCGGAATATCTTATATCTCGTTGCTCCTGCCACAGAGTTCCAATTTACACTAATAATAAGCGGTGCGCTCGATCCAGATAAGCCAATCGTCAAATTAGAAGGCTTAGAAAGTGAATCATAATATGTAACGTTCAATATAGAACCGAAACTTCCGTATCCATTAGAGTTTCTTGCTCTCACACGGTAGTATTTTATAGCGCCGGATTCCGGTATATAAACAAAAGATGATGCTGAATCAGCATAAATCTCCATCCAATCTGCTCCATTAGAACTAATTTCCATCTGATAACTTGTTGCGTTCGTCACAATATCCCAAGTAAATGTATTTGACGAATAATTATATGCCAAATTAACCGGAGCTGTCAATGAACCACCTCCACCATTCGATGGATATAGTAAATAGAATTCAATTTTAGCCGGTGAATCTTTGAATATTAGCTTAGATGCGTTGCTAATCTTTACCATTGAATCCCAAATCTTGTTATATGCAATCGCTCGTTCCTCTGATCTCACGTAAGAATGCTTAATAAAGTCCTGTTGTATGTTAATCTTCTCCGTTAAATCATTAAATAAAGTATCTAATAGCGTAATATCGTTCTGAATAAAGCCCGCTGAAATCAAAGTTGACTTATATGTTACCGAATTAGCTGAACTATATGCACTTTGAAGCAGATTCATCATCTTTAATGGCACATTTCTCGCCTTAGTATATAAATTGCTACCAAATACTTTCAATATCGCATCCGAATCCGGCCATGCCATTCCGATATAAAATAATAGCTTTTGATAATGATTACGTGCTAATACCATCTGTGCCTCTACTTCGCTTGTATGGTATGTTTGCATGTTCAAATCATTCTCATTTGTTGGTATTGCGCCTGCAGCTTCGATATCATCTAAGAAATCAGCAGCAAATGGTGATGCAAAAATGGGAGAAGTAGCCGTAAAAGCTGTCTGATCGACTACTAATTCACTATGGAATAAGTATGCTTGTGTACGAGCATCATCAAAACTTTTTGCAAATTTTTGTTTAATCATCTTAAACTCCTAAAAAGTTAAAAAATATAATAATGTAAAATAGAAATAATAATTGAAATATATAATAGATGAATCTATTATTAGCAAATATAACAAATATATCTTATAAAATGCAATATATACCTTCTTAATTAGCGTTGTTATTATCTTAAAAGACTTTATGATTTTCATAAAAGGCGCTGGCGTCTTCTTATATCGCGTCGGAACCTTCTTAAATGATGTTGGAGTCTTCTTAAATGGCGTCGATACCTTCCTAAATACTGTTGCTGTCTTCTTAAATGCTGCTCTGATCTTCTTATATATTAAATTAGATTATTATTGATCATTTATTAATCAATTTATAATTTAGATTGCAAAATATATTTGTTTAAATAATGAGATTTGATTTTCAAAGAACTATGTTTGTTATAAACTTATAATCGACTTTATGTATTGATTCTTTACATTTATATTTGATTCTTATAATATTTGTTCTATTTGATCTCTATATATAATTGAATTTCTCATTAGAACATAATTAGATATAATCTTAATATATATTGATTATTCTATACTATTTATCTTTGTTAGCTTAAATACTCCGTTTGAGATTTGATCAAATATATATTCCTTCTTTATATTTATATATCTCCACACTTCATAACTTTTTGCTCCCTCAAATTTTTTATCAATTGTTGTTGCTTGACCGTTTAAAATATATATCTTTCCCCTATCCGATTTCGCTCCATCACGTACCGAAAATGTTTTGAAATTAGTCAGCGCATAATCTACTCGTTTAAAGAATGTATTCATTGCTTCATTGAACGCAGTTTCTGGCGTTGGGTCTTTCTTTTGCCAATATTCTAATATTTTATTGAATATTTTCTGATCATTGCCACTATGAAGTTCATCATATTCCTTATCATTGAGCAAATTGAACATCATTTCACAGATATAATCAACATTACTGAATGATAGCGGCATCTCTCGCCAATATATATTAAATTCATAAATCATCTTATCAGTAGAATTATCTTTATGAATCGTGATTCTATATAATCCGGGATACATTTGTTCGACTGGCAGAGAAACAGAGTATAATTTATATTTATAATCAGGATTATTCTTTTTAAGCTGAATATAATTCTGTTTATCCAATAATTTAAGTATATTCAATTCTGCATTTCCGATCATCTCAAACTTACCACTGAGACTAATTTGGCTTTTCCAATCTAATTTTGCATTCTTATCGGTTATTTTTTCGAGAGTAAAATTATAACCATTATTTGCATTGGGTGAGAGATCATAAAAAAATAGACTTGTATTCTTAGCACCAAAATCAATTCCATCTTTCAATATAAAAGATTTAAAATATTTATTTGAATTAATATCTGTCTCATACATGAAAAATGGCTTTGAGAGCAATATATTATCTGTATGCTTCTCATAATCTAACAATATTTTATTAATTGCAAGTTCTTCATTATTATTTAGACTCACACTGAGTCTGAGTTTATCATTTAATACTTTAATTACAGTATATCCGGTAACAAAATCTGTCTTTGATATAGTCTTTTCAAAAGAATCGACAATGATTGTATCCTCCCAATGGACGCGTTTACGGATTATTCCTTCGGTATCGGTCAAAACGATTTCGATTGATGGAATTGTTTTGAATTGTACATGATTTTGAGGATTCTCAATTTTACTAAATGATAGAACTTCATTTGATATTTTGAAGAAAACTGGCATTAGGAGAGAATCTTGATTAATTACCGGTAAAAAGAAAGCATCTGCATAGAATGGAGCTGAGTTTCTGGTGAATACAGACTTTTCTCCGCGATTATCATGCTGTGAAAAGGCGCAACTGATGCTCAATGTCAGGATAAGAATTAATTTTTTCATTATAATTTAATTTAATTAAAAGAAGCATTGACGAGCTTATTTTATTATTATTGTATATAATAAAAAAAATATATAATATTTTATGATATAATTATTATCTCTGGATATTCTGTCGGGGATTCCTGCATTCGCGGGAATGACATATTTCGTGTTATTATGAATTCGCAGGAACTATTACTTTTATTTGTTGATTAATCATCTCTTTCGATCCGGAGATATGGATGGGAAGGTAGTTCTCTGTGTGTCCTTTAACGCTTGAATCGCTTATATCAAAGGTTTCAGGGATCATTATTTTCTCTTTTCCAATCTGAGATTGATAAAAATCATTAAATTTATGATCTGAAAGTCTTCTCAGATCGTTAGTACGTTCTTTTTTTAGATATTCAGGAACTTTTTGATTAAATGTTGCGGCTATTGTACCACGTCGCTCGGAATAGGAGAATACATGCAGGTATGAGATTGGTATGGACTCGATATAGTTGAACGTTTCTATTGCATGAGAAGAGCTTTCGCCCGGAAAACCGGTCATAATATCTGCTCCGATGCAAGCATCAGGTATCTTTTTCTTTATGTTATCGATTAAATTTGAATAATTACTAAGATTATAGCGTCGTTTCATTGCTTGGAGAATTTCCTTTGAGCCCGATTGAAGTGGAATGTGGAAATGTGGGCAAATGTATTCTGAATTTGAAACAATATCTATGATTTCATTTGTTAATAAATTCGGTTCGATTGATGAAATACGAACCCTGAATTGAGGTTTCATCGTTTCGATTAATCTGATCACATCAACAAAGCGTTTGTTTTCCGATTCGTACTCTCCCAGATTAATCCCCGAAAGCACCAATTCCTTATAGCCGAATTCCTCCACGTGTTTGAACTCTTCTATTAACATATCGAACGGCATCGACCGGAATTTGCCGCGGGCGGCGGGTATTGTGCAGTAAGTACACGGATATTGGCAGCCATCTTGAATCTTTATGAAGGCACGTGTGTGGGAATTATTGTCACAAGCGACGGCAAAATCGAAATGGAAGTCATCTATTTCATCAACAAAGACCTTTGCGTACTGCTGTTTCTTAAATTCGTGAATAAGTTCGGGGATTCGGAACTTTTCGTTATTGCCAAATACGGCATCGACGCCTTCTATCTTGACAATTTCATCGCTTGCAAGCTGAGCATAGCAACCCATGACGGCAATAAAAGCATTTGGTGAGTTCTTTCGAGCTCTTCGGATGATCTTTCTGCAGTCTGAATCGGCGCGATTGGTGACTGTGCAAGTATTTATGAGCACTATATCGGAATTGGCCTCAAATTCGACTTGCTCATACCCTGCTTTGGTGAATTGATCGGCGATTTGCGAGATTTCGGCGAAGTTTACCTTGCAACCTATATTATAATAGGAGAATTTTATATTATTTATCATTTAAGATTTACCCAATTTTGTAATTTGCCTTCGGTTCCAAAGGTTTCGCCCGTGCAATTTAAAGGATCGGCGTCTCTTTCTTCTTTTGAGATTATGAAATCTGAACGAAGAATTGCTCCCTTTGACTGAAATTTCGAGAATAAGGAGTCTGGCAACGCATTAAAATAAGAAATCAAGCGATAATGATTTGATTCCGAGCTTGCAATTGCGATGTCCGAGTACGTTTCTGACGAAAAGTGCGTTCCTAATAACTGTCCCGAACGAACCGAGTCACCTTCTTTCAGAGGATTTGAGAGTTTCACATGAAATATTATGACATTGTAGAAGCTTAGATTGACAGGTTCGATCTTTATTTGCATTCCTCTGCCTTCATCGACGATTTTTACGACTTTTCCGGCAACGGGTGCGAAGATTTTGACGGCAGCCCAATCCAATTTTTCGAAAGGAAAGAAGTAATGTTTCATGGATCTGCAATTTTCGTAGTCATCCCAATAGTCATGACCGATACCAGAGCGGAATTTGGAGATCTTTTCGATTTTATCTAATTCGATATAAGAGGATGTGATGAAACGGACGGAATCTATGGAAGGATGAGGTGGATTTTGCAGATTATTTCCGCTGTCTTTGCAGGAATAAACTAAAGCAAAGGAAATCAAAATGAAGAATAATGATTTCCTTTTGTTAAATTTATTGAAATTAATCATCTATTAAAACCTTGATTCTCCTTTAAATTAGCAGGGAACTGGTTTAGATTTGAGAGTAATATGTTATTTAGAATACACATACTCCAATTTATATTCGGGTTCATTAGATTTATTGTAAGAAATTTGTTCTAAGACGTTGCCAGATTTATCAAATTTGTAAGTATCTCTCTTTAAAATATTAGTACCGTTTCTATAGATAACCTTTTCGGTAATATTTCCGGCATCATCGTACTTTGTATAAGTATCAATGGAATTATCGGGATTGAAATTTGTAACTTCGGAGAGTTTTCCGGCTGTTGTGTATTTATAAACGAACTTTTTATTTAATAATTTGTTAGCCATGAAAATAGCTTTCTCAATTATATTCTTGTTATCATCGTATTTGTAGAGAATTTTCTCGGCGAGATTGCCGTCAAGATCATTTCGGAGCTCTTCGATTTTATTTACTCTCTTATCATACTGGTATTTGATCTTCCATTTGTAATCATCCATACCATCTTGACTGTACCAAGTCTCTTCGACTAAATTATTCCGACTATCGTAGAGAAAACTTTTTCTACCGCTGACGGCTGTATCACCAAAAAAGCCGGTTTCTTCGATAAGATTTGCTTTTGTATCGTACTTATACAAAGATCGTCCGATAACGACGCTGTTTGATTGATAAACGATAAATTCAATCAAGTGTCCCTGATCATCATATTTGGAGTTAGTTTTTTGTTCCAATTTGCCATCGGCAGTTAAAGCGGAAAATTCGGTTTCATTACCACTGGGATCGTACTGAAAATTCTTTTGCGAAACAATTGCACCGGTTTCAGCATAAGCAATTCTTTGAATAATGTTCCCTTTTCCATCAGTTTGCATTGTTTCAAATTTTTGTTTCGATTTTGGATCAATCTTACTGTTCTTGAAAGAGTACTTTGAAACAATACACTTTTTAAAAGCAGCTTTGGCTTTGGTTTGGCTGTAAAGATTCGATTGAAATGAGTAAGCTATAAAAAGACCGATTAGTAAGCGGATAATCATAAACGCCTCAATTTTTATTTTAAATAATGATTTAATTCAAATTTTATTAATCAACAATTATAACCTATATAAAAAACCTAAAATAAACTTAATAAAGAACATGCAAAAATAAGAAAATTTTTCATAATAAACATCAAATAATATTTTATTTTTATCTTATTGCTGTATCCTCTTTCACTTTAATGGCAAAGAATAAAGAATAATATTTGATATCAAAGAACGAAATTTTCCGAATAAAACTATTTCTCTTTATAAATTATACAGGTATTCTTCAATATTTCCTTCGAGATTTCAAATCTTTGATCCTCATTGAGAATATTAAATCTCCGGCTCATCAATCCAAAGCCCTGATCGAATCCTATTAATGTCGTCGCTGCAAAATTTATAGTCTCAATGATCAATTCTTTCAGATGAACGCAGCCTTCATGACCTCCGATTCGCTGTGAAACCTCTTTTACTATCCCCCGCTCTATCTTAAGCCCTATAATTTGCTTTGCTTTAAACGCAATCATAGGGCAGCCCTTGTGTGGATGATTTGCAAATTCACTTTTTGCATGAACTATCGTCTTTGTTTGCGGCTCAATGTGAATATTTAAACGAATTAGATGGTAAGGATCAAGCAAAGTCGCCTCCAACATCAGATTACCGTTTTCCAACTCAAATGCTTCGATGCCTATATCCCTTTTTGATACCAAGTGCTTAACCGGAATTCTATCCAAATCGGATATATTTTCGTTTATTTTTGATTCGTCCATTATGTTTTATCTTTCTATTTGTTTAAAATTAAATTATTTTTTCTGAGAATAACCGAAATGTTTTAAAATATTAATGACTTTAGCTGTGGACATAAAATCGTAGAGCTTTTTTGCAGTGGAATTGGTTTTGCCATGAGCTAACACGACGCAGCCTTGCTCTAAAGGCTTGTGAGATTCATCGGGCACGAGATAAAATTTGCCATTTTCCTTAATTAATGCTGGAGAAAGCGCTTGAGATAAGGCGATTATGCCGATGTCCGCTGCTCCGGTGGTAACAAATTGCGCTGCCTGAGTGATATTTTCTCCGAAAACGAGTTTGTTTTGAATTTTATCGTATATTTTATAATACTTCATACTTTCTATCGCCTTTTCACCGTAGGGCGCTGTTTTGGGATTGGCGATGGATATTTTATTCAGACTTGTTTCTAACAGACAATTCATCTTAGATATATTCGGATCAATTTTTTTACTCCAAATCACGAGATGTCCTATCGCGTAAAGTTTGATTTCTGAAGCGGTTTGCCCTTTTTCTTTAAGTTTTTGGGGATATTCCATGTCTGCCGAGAGGAATAAATCGAAGGGCGCGGCATTTATTATCTGCTCATAGAACTTTCCCGAAGCGCCATAGAGGATTTCCGGTTCCGTGCCGGGATTATCCGCTTTAAACGCGGAAACGATCGAATCCATTGCAGTTTTCATATTTGCCGCCAAGACGACAGTACACTTTTCCTGAGCGCCAAAAAGCATGGAAGCTGTTAAAAATAGAAGGAATGAGAGTGTGGAACTGATGTATTTTTTTTTCATAAATGTTCCTTGGATAATTAAAAATATAGATTGATTATTTTATACAATGTAATTGAATAAATAGATTAACACCACTTCATAAACGGTATATATCTGAGAATTTGAAAATTGGAAATTTTAATCAAGAAAGATAGAAATGTTCTTTTGTATTTCTAAGAATATTTCATTTTCAAAAAGACCGATATATTTTATAAATCTCTTTTTATCAAACGAGTTAATCTGTTTGGTTTTTATTATAGAATCATTAAGTAATCGGTTGGATTGAGTTTTGGGAAAGAAAATATCTAATTCGAATAGATGTAGAATATTGCTTGAAATTGGAACAATTGTTAATAAATCAAATCGAGGCATATAAAAATTATTCTCAATAATTATTCCCGGTCTCATCTTTTGATATTCATGTCCAAAAGAAGGGTCAAAATTGATAAGCCATATTTGATTTTGAGAAAAATTCATGCTTAATCCAGTCCAAGATAATATTGAACCTCATCTCTATATAAAAAATCTATGGAATTATCAATTATTGCTGATGCTTCGACGTTGATAAATTCATCAAGCTGATCAGGAAGGTGGACAATCACTTTATATTCAGCATCTTTGAATGAATACTCATTTGGACAATAGATTGTTCCATTTTCTGTTAGTATTGAATTAAAAACTACTTCATACATTTGATCACCCTATAAAAAATTATACAGAATTTAAGACGTAATTTTTAAATTATTATTGTTCAAGAATGTTCAACTATTGATTAAAATGTGCGTTTAAATTATCAAAGAACGGGATTAATAGAATGGACTCCACGTTTGGAGTGGAGTCCATCATATTCTCTAATTATATTCCAACTGAAACGCCTATGCTAAAGTTTCTTGGCAATCCAGCTTCGAGAAATATTGGCTTCTTCGTTGCTTTATCGGTGTCAGGATTGATAAAAGCACTCGCCGCATATTTGGAATCAGTGATGTTTCCTATAATAAAGTATGGTTTTAATTTAACTCCAACGATTATTAAGTGTTTATCGAATCCAATCCTTGCGTTAATGACGTTATATCCCGGAACTTCGACTTTGTTCGCATCGTCTGCAAAATATTTACTGACTCCCTGTGTTGATATTTCAGCGAACAAGCCAAAAATAAATTCGGGATGATATGATAAAGCGAAGCTATAATAAAACTGTGGCATTCCAGCGATTTTGTTTTTAGAATAATCCGCTGTCGCTGCATACACGCTGTCGATTTTATAATTTTGATATTTATTTATCGAATAAGTAAATGCTCCATCTAATCGCAAACCGAAGGATGTTTCGAGTCCTAACCCGATTTCTGCTCCCAAACGCTGTGATTCCGCCGCTGAAAAGTAATAAGCACCTCCTGAGTATGGGATTAATTCATTTTCAACTGTGATAAAATATGCTGCAAGTTCATAATTTGCATATTTCAGAAAATCATTTGTCCAATTTTCATAGTTTTTAAAACCTAATTCAATAGTTTGTGAAATTATTGGCTTCAAGGTTGTATTGAAAAGTCCGTTTGATGGAGGATCAGTTTCATTTCCTGCGGGTACTTCGACGCCAGAACCATAGTTAGCGAATATTGAATGTTTTTCATTTAATCGAAAAGTAAGCCCAAGTTTTGGTGATAATTGGGAATAAGTGAAAATTTCATCAGGATCATGCTGAGGTGAGCCTCCATCAAAGAATAATTTGTTATGATATGCAATATTATCCCATCGAACGCCGATTAAGATGTTTAATGATTCTCCAATCAGCATTTCATCTTGAATATATGCTCCGAATGAGTTTGCCCCTTCATTTTTATCTGCCTTTAATGAATCTCGTGTTGCTTTTGTTAAATAATAAAACAAGATAGCACCGTCCTGATAGGCTTCATCTGTTCCCAGAAGGATTGTATTTTTTACTGACCCGGAGAATAATTCATCTGAATGTTTGGCATTTAATGATCCACCTAAATAATATCTTGTGAAATCACGGTAAGTATTACGTTCTGATCGTGTTATTATTTTTGAATTAACAAAAGACATACCTTTGATGTCCCATCCTGAAAAGGAATGTTCGAGAGTTACACCTATTCGAGCTAATTTATTGTCACGAAACTCGTCCTGAGCATTGTAAGCGGGATTAGCCATCTTTGGAACTGAGTCAATTTGAGCTTGTGTGAGTGGTCCCGGCAGATTCATAAAGGAATTTACACCGCTGATAAAGATTGCCAATCGTGTTTCGGGTGTGTATTCATTTATCACTCCTACATCGAAAAGAAATTTGCTAAAATCTGAATGAGTTCGCCATCCGTCGCCTTTTGTTTCAATAATATTAGCAAAAATTCTATTTGTACCGACGTTTGTTTGTGTGTGTAGAACAAACTTTTGAAACCCGAAACTACCAGCCATCGCTTCGGCGCTGAGGAAATTATTTTTTTCGAGCGGAACTGTCGATATACTAACGACTCCACCAGCTGCGTTGCCCCAAATTGCCGATGAATTGGAGCGGATAACTTCAATTGAATTTGCGAGTGACAAATCAATGAAATCGAATGAGGTACGGCCATCAGGTTCTGTTTCGGGAATGCCGTCCGTATAAAACTTGATACCACGCGATGTGCCAGCATTGGAGCGATTACCGGCTCCGCGAGCACCGAACCCGCGAATTGTAATGCGGACATCTTGTGAGCCGGAGCGAGTTTGAGCTAAAACGCCAGGAGTGTAATTAATTATTTCATCCATTCCGACTCCGCGATAATTCTGCAGACGATTGTTATCAAATATGCTAACAGAGAGAGGCGCTAACATAATATTTTCACGATAACGCAGGGCTGTAACGGTAATTTCTTTGACTTTTGAGACAAGAGTATCTTCCTTTAAATCAGCGGCAGTACCAATGAAAGGAAGAAATGAAAGAATAATGCAACACATATATCTCTTAAACATAATTCACCTTAATTTTAAAATAATAATAGTAATTTGAAAAAAACAAAACTTCAATAAATTATAAAATTCTCTATCAAGAAAATACAAGTCTTTTTATAAAATAAGAGTGCATTGATGTTAGAAAAGTAACATTTATTGATTAAAAAATTAAGAATGAATCTTGGGAGGTGGAGTTTGAAGTTCTGGAAAGAAATTTGTAGAATAATTGAAATTAGCTATATAAACGTTAATATTGTCCGTTTGATAAAAATACAATAAATCAATTTTATTATTAATTTGAGCAATTAAATTGAAAAGTTTCAGTTCTATTCTTTTTTGAGAATTTGAATTTTCATTAGTTTTGGAATTTTCTTTTACAAACTTCTCTTTAAGCTTTTCTTCGGTTTTGTCATTAAGGCAATAAATAATCAGTGAATCGTAAGTTTCAGTAGTTCGGATAATATCGTATAGTTCACCTTTATAATAAAATTCATTAGTATTATCCTCGAAATGCAGTGCCTGAGCCATTTCCGATTTTGATAAATGAATCACAGAAATTTCTTCAGAACTGATTTTTGATTTGATCTGACTCCATACCTCGCTTCTATGGCGGCTTTGCTGGAAAAGAAAAATGCTAATGGAACCAATAATATTTACCAAATAAATAAGAATAAACAATATAGAAAGCAATTTCTTCAATTAGTGTTCAATATGTTTATAAAAATAACCATTTGCAAAATTACAAAATTTCAGATTGATTTTCACTATTGTCCGGTAAAAAAGAATTAGGGACAACGGCCTAAAAACTGCTGTCCCTTGGTTAATTTTGTAGCTACCAAACAAACAAGGATTAACCATGAGCAAAAATACGAAAAAATCAGGACAACCAATCATCAGTCAA
>JAPLFL010000055.1 GCA_026390695.1 Candidatus Kapaibacterium sp.
AGAACTATATGAATTGGTTTAGAATACAAAAGACAATGAATGGAAATATAAATAATTACTTAAAGTTAGCGCTGACATCAAATTCATCATTTGTTTCAGCAAACAATTTATCTACACAATATGTTATATCATAGCCATTATATTTATTCCAATAATGATAAATATCTGGTTATTGCCACACCAAATGGAACTATTGACTTACTTTTTATCCCATCTCAGAAGATAATAAAAACATACAACTTACAGGACAGCACAAACTCTACTTGTCTTACAAATTTTGAAGATGGCTTTCTAAGCGGCAATTCAAAAGGATATATCAAGTTTTTCAGCTCACAGAACTTTCTGAATTCATATTTTGATTGTATAAATAAAACTTGGTATCCTAACAAAAATATACAATTCAATAGTTATACAAATATGGACTCCTGCTCCTATCGGTGGGATTTTGGCGATGGCACAAGCTCCACTAAACAAAATCCGGTTCATCGGTATCTTGATACTGGCTTGTATTCTGTTAAATTAAAAGTTTCAAAAGGAAGCAAAACAGATTCAACGGTTAAAATCAATTATATTCATATTATTCCTGATTTGAAGGCAGATTTTACAATTGATAAAACATCAGGTGATCCGCCCATTTCAGTGAAGTTTACTGATAAATCTACAGGCTATATAAAATCATGGAAATGGATATCGAACGATGGTTGGAAAGATTCTGTTAAAAATCCAAAACATGACTTTTATTGTTACGGAAATTACCCTGTCACTCTTATTGTAACCGACGGTTTTACATCCGATACCGCTTTTAAAAAAGACCTTATATCTGTTAACCTCGCTCCAATTAGAGATAGTTTGTTTTTAAGAGAAAAGGTTTTTTCCGAATTTTCGGATACAATAACAGCATTGAAGGGCTTTGAGCTTAATTCTGGAAGATTTTTAATGGAACTTAGATCTAATAAAATTTCAAACATTTATTGTTTTGATGAAGATATTAATCAAATCTGGCAATTGATGCGCTATCCGGCGAAATTCCATTCACTGATTCAAAAATCGGCTGATAATCTCTATTATGTGTGTGGTAGCGCTAATCAGAGCGATAGTACTAACTATTATATAAAAAATATTACTGATAACGGCTTTCTGACTAATATGCAGGCATTAAAGATTGATTCAAGCATTCTCGCAATGGACTTCTGCACAGCTCAAAACGGAATTTATTCTTATAATTATTATCAGAGTAGGGGCGGGTACCGGCTTCATTTTGATAAAGCTCTATTAAACGATACCAGTACATGGAAAAGTGAAATTACTTGCCAAACTTATGGAACAGATAATTACTTTTCTGTGAAAGCCGCATTCAATCAGGCAGACATGATATTCTTCTCAGATAATCTTTATTACAATTCTCAGTATAATGCAGCACAGATCGGTGCTTTGAGTCTTTCGACAAGTACAGCAAATATTTTTTTTAATAATCAATTAAACCGCAATTCCAAAGTGAACTTCATTGAAGCGATAAATCCTTCAGCTTTTGCTTTCGATCAATTCGGAAATCAGTTATTTATTGTAAATAAATATGATGTTAAAAAGAATACATATACTTTAAAGCAGCTCTCATTCAATAATTCAAGATTAACCTCGATAACTAAAATTACGGATAAGCATTTTGTCATTGCCGGTTCTCTGAATGGCCAATGCTGGTTTGCTGTGTTGGATACGGCAGGGAATAAGCTTGAAGAGCATACATTGGATTACCGCTGGGGCTCGTTCGAGAGTGTTTCTCTCAATAAAGACAATTCTCTTACATTTTTCGGTAGGATAAAAAAGAATCTTTCAACAACATATAAGAGCATGGATAAAATTAATATAATGGCTCTGAAAGCTGATTCTATGCCGGAATATGTGTTTATTCTCCGATCAAAACCGTTAAATTATAAGAATGATACTATAAGTTGGGTTCAGGATTTAAAACCATTAGCCGAAGTTTATCCCAATCCAGCTAATGAAGAGATAAATTTCACGTTACCATCTAATAACGAAACACGGCTGTTGATTTATAATTCTCTTGGCCAGCAGATCTATCGGCAAAATATTAGTTCAGAAAAGTTGTCATTAGAAGTTAGCCAATATTCACAAGGAATTTACTATTACCGCATCAGCAGCGGTGATATAAGCAAAACAGGAAGTTTTGTAATACTGAGATGAAGAAAGTCTATCATTCCTGCGAATGAGGCTATAAAAAAAACAAAACTATGCTGTCATTCCTGCGCATGCAGGAATCCCCTTAGCAATGAAAAAGGCGAACCACTGCCCGCCTTTATCTATAATTTATAAAATTCGTAATTAATCAATCCAGAATCCCATATTCAGTAATATTTCACTTCTTGAGGCTTTAGCTTTGCTGTCAGAGCCAGTGAATAATTTATATTGATCGCCATTTGCCATATTGATCATTCTGGCTTCCAGGCGGATATAAGACTTGTCAAAGGGCTTGTATTCTACTCCTGAAGTGAATTCCATGCCTTTTGCAATATCGGTTCCACCAAAGCCCTCCACGCCGTCAGCATTATCAAAATATGAAAATCTCAGTGTCGCTGCCAGTGGCTTCATTATCTGATAACGGGCTTGCAGAACAGCTCCCAAGAAAGTTCCATCCTTGGTTGTGAACGTTGAATCCGTTTTGGCAAATTTCATGTTGGCTTTGGTTCCGTAGTCGAACTGAGCCTTGACTCCAATTTCTTGGGTCGGATGATATTCAATTACGATATTATTTAATAAATGATTTTTAGCAAAAGCAGAGCCACCGTTTTCTTCATTACCGATACAGGCTGCATTGGAAATATAAAAAGTCTCTGTGGGTGTATATTTCAGAAAGAATCCAATAGTTTTATTGTCATTATTTTCATCAAATCTACCATTTGCATTTAAAATATGTAAACCGATTGTAAATTTGCTAATGTCGTACTGGGCGCGGATTCCGGATTGAAATATAGGCTCGAAATAAGTTACCATTGAATGGCTGGAAAGCCAGTTATCTTTTGGACAAAGTGATTCTGCTCCAATGTGGGTCAGAAAAAAACCTGCATCAACCCATAAATTCTCAATAACGCGATATCCGATGAAAGCCTCTTGTACATTTGTCATCCAAGAATTTACGGAAACATTAGGGAATGCCGAAAGATATGAGGGATTTGCATTGTTTGCAAGATCACCCAACTGCAGAGTAAATTTCCCTCGAACAGTGCCTTTATAATCCATATTAGCAGTTATCTGAGCAATATTCAGCCCGATTTCGCTTTTTCTATTATCCGATACAGCAAAAAGGCGGCTGTAGGAATGGGTTGCGTTCTGGCTAATAGCCGATGCTTTAGCATTATCAAGAGCAATATAAGAATCGATATATCCGCCAAAAGTTAGTTTGGGAGCATCTTCCGAATAAAGATTATAAGAAATGAAGTAAACACAAAGAGCTGCAATAATAAATTTGTTTTTAAGATGAGTCATAAAATATTCTTTAAATTAATTTATAAAATAATGATGAAAATAATCAATGAATAAACCTTGTTCATTAATTTAATAAAATTTGAATTGACAATAGATACAAGAAAAAAGCCCGATATTTTTATACCGGGCTGATAAAATTAAAATGTGATTATAAATAGGCTTCCTCACCATGCAAAACACTGTCCAAGCCTATCTCTTCTTCTTCTTTCGAAATCTTGACAGGAGTAAGAAAGTTGATAATAAACAGCACAACATAAGTGAAAATAAAAGCGTAAATTATCACACAAAGTACGGAAATCAATTGTTTAAGAAAGAAACCGCTTGTATCCCCAAAAAATAATCCGTTAAAACCACTGGAATTAACCGCTGTCATACCAAACATTCCGAGCATTATTATTCCAATAACGCCGCCAACGCCATGTACTCCCCAAACATCGAGCGCATCATCCCATTTGAATTTATTTTTCATAGAAACAGCAACATAGCAAACTATTCCTGCACTTATTCCAATTGCTACTGCACTTGTTGTTGAAACGTAGCCGGCAGCCGGAGTAATAGTTGCCAGTCCAGCCACAGCACCTGTTAATAAGCCTAAGAATTTAGGTTTGCGAGCGAAAATCCATTCGATTACAAGCCATGTAATGGCTGCAAATGAAGCAGCAACGTCAGTATTAATAAAAGCTAAAACTGTAATATTATCTACCTGAAGCTCACTACCGGCATTAAATCCATACCAGCCGAACCAAAGCAATCCTGTTCCCAAGGCTACTAATGGGATAGAATGTGGCCCAGATTCGACAACTTTCCGCTTACCGACGTAAAACACAGCAGCTAAAGCCGCAAATCCTGCACTTGCATGAACAACAATACCACCGGCGAAATCACGAACTCCCCATTGATAAAGTGCGCCACCACCCCAGATCATGTGAACCAAAGGAAAATAAACAAAGATCAGCCATACCGTTAAAAAAATCATGTAAGCAGGAAAGCGGACACGATTTGTAAAAGCTCCGGTAATCAGTGCAGGAGTGATTATAGCGAACATCATCTGGTAAGCAAAGAATGCGTAAAGTGGAATATTAATTGTTCCGAATAATATAGGATTAATTTCTTTCAGGGTAGTATTCAAATTTGTATTTGCAAGGAATGCCAGCCGGAAATCCCCGAAAATACCACCATGACCGCCACTAAAACATAATGAGAATCCGAACGCCCACCATAAAACCGTAGTCCAGCCCATTGATACAAAGCTCTGGATCATAATTGTAAGAACATTTTTTCTCCCTACAAGTCCACCGTAGAAGAATGCCAGTCCCGGTGTCATTAACATAACAAGGCTCGATGCAATAAGCATAAAGCCAGTACTTCCAATATCCATTTTATTTCCATTAATTGATGAAACAACAAAAAACAAATATTGGGAAAAATAATGTTTATATCAATTGAAGGAACTCGGAATTATGAGACAGAAAAATACTGCTGTTGCTAAGTGCAACACGTAAAATTATATGAAACCTTTGTTTGCGGGCTGCTTACGAAAGTTCAAAGCTTGATTATATTATTCTTCACAGCAAATCTTATCAAATCCATGTTTGTCTTCAACTCTAATTTATTCATAATGTGATTTTTATGAGACTCCACAGTTCTTGTACTTATAAATAGAAAATCTGCAATATCCTGATTAGTTTTGCCTTCTACGCAATGGAGGAGTATTTCTTCCTCCCGTTTGGTCAATAATTTTTTGTACTCCTTAGTGGAATTGTCTTCGTTTTTAACTTTTTTAACATAGCTTTTCATTATCAGATTTTTAATAGAATCGCTGAAATATTCGTTCATATTATATACTTCATGTATAGCTTCAATAAATTCCTTTTTTGAAGTATTTTTCGGAATAAAGCCACTGGCTCCCGCTTTTAAACTATTAAAAACAAAATCTTCATCAGTGAACATTGTTAAAATGAGGATTCTTATAGAAGGGAAATCCTTTCTCATTATTTTAGTGATTTCTATACCTGATTTTTCCGGCATTGCAATATCTAAAATTAGAACATCAGGTATCTCTTGGCTTAATAAGCTCAACAATTCAGTATAAGAAGATGCACCACCAATAACCTCTATATCTTTCTCATGCTGTAGAAGTGATTTCAGGCCGTCCCGAACAATTCTATGATCATCTACTAAAATTACCTTTATTTTATCCATTTTAATTCTGTCCGACATTACTTGAAAAGCAAAATTAGTTAAATTATTCAGTTTTATTAGCAATTAAATGGGGACATTAATCTCAATTTTTACTCCCTGATTAGGCACAGAGCTAATGGAACATATTCCATTTATTAAACTGACTCTTTCCTTTATATTAAAAAGACCATTTCCATACATAACTATATTGCTGTCAAAACCAATCCCATTATCACTAATAATAAATATAAGATTATTGCCATCCATATAAATTTTAACATAAGATTTATTTGCTAATGAATGCTGAACTGTATTTTTAATTGCTTCCTGAGCGATTCTATATAAAAATAGCTGAACTTTTGGGTCAAGCTCAATATCAGAAACATCATTAATAAACTCAATCAAAATATTGCTAAATTCAGACATTTGATCGCATAAATTTCTAATTGCATTGATTAAACCAAATTCAGTTAAAACCGAAGGCATGAGATTATTCGAAATAGATCTAATATCCTGAATAGTTGCATCTATTGACGATTTTACCTCATTTATTATTTTTTTAGAATATTCAAGATCTTCAAATTCAATACATTCCATTTTTAATTTCAGTGCAATCATATCCTGCCCCAAACTGTCATGCAATTCCCGCGAAAGCCGCTTCCGCTCTCTGTCCATGCCATCAATCAATAGAGATGAATTATTTTTTCTTTCATTTAACAAATCAATTTCGTGTTGTTTTAATTTTTGAATCATAATGTTAAAAGTTCCGGTCAATTCACCAATTTCATCATTGGATCGGACTGGGATCTGTTCACTATAATTACCAAGAGCAATTTTTGCAGTAGCACGGGTCAATTTGACTATTGGAATGGTAATCCTTTTTGAAAATAAGAAGCTAATAATAAAAACGAAAGCAGAAATTAAAATAGTAAGCGCTATGAGACTGCTTCTCATTTCCAGAATAGGCTTATTGGCCTCTTCAAGATCAATCTCAGCAAGAATACACCAATCCAGACCGGAAATATTAAGATTACCATAAGAACCTAATACTTGTTTATTCCGGTAGTCAGAGTATAAACTGGTTCCTTCTTTTCCCTGAACAGAGGCAAGTGAGCCTTGTGTAATAACCGAAATTTTATAAATTGAACTTTCTATAAAGCGAGACTGAGTTCGGAGTTTCATATCTTTTTTGCTAACAATATATGATTCACCGGAAATTCCTAATCCATCTTTTGGATTAGTTTCAAGCATGATATTGTTTAGCGCTGAAATATTAAGATCTGCTTCAAGTGTACCTATCCATGAATTTTGCTCATTATAGCAATTAAGAATAATAAATAAACCGATACTATTTGAATTAGAATCAGGTATTTTTTCAACAATCTTAGCCTGATCGTGATTTACGATCGGCTCATTTAATTTTTCGGTAAAATCGGGTCGAACTTTATTAATACTTCCGGAACTTATTGAAAAAAAGAAATTTCTGTTTTTAATACTTGAAATTTTAATTGATTTGAAATATGTTGAATTTGTAAAAGGAGACATCAGAAGAATAGAATCTTTCTTATTTTCACAATAAATTAAATTTTTAAAGTCCAGTTCTGAATTTAAATTTTTAAAAAGAAAAGCAATTTCGCTTAATTGCGAATATGTTTTAAGTTCATTTATTCTGTCGATAAAGAATTTTTCCACTTGTTTTGCTTTAACAATTCTGACAAAAGTAAGCTGATCAAAAGTTCTGTTGAACAAAGCAGTTTTTGATTTTTCAAAGCTCAAATACCCGGAAGCAGCCACAGCAGTAATGCTAACCAGGATAAAATATACAATTAATTTGTCGTTTAATGAAGTTTTTATAGCCATAAAAAAAAGTTGAGCATGAACAATAAAATTTAATCAAATATAGCGTAAATTTGCAAAGATTAATGCCGGATTTAAGAAGTTTTATACTAAATGCTTGTAAATATTTCGAGCAAAAAGGTAGAAAGAATTTCGATTAACAAAAATAATAAGAAATTAGTTTTCCACTGTGTAAAAAAGTGTGTAATAAACTTGACAGTGTAAAGCGGTTAATGACCCCAAAAAGCAAAAAAAGCAAAAAAAACATGCAAAAAAGCAAAAAAAACTGTTTTAGGAATTGTTTATTTGAGTAAACCTTGGTAATTTTGTTATTCGAAACCGGAATAATCCATGCGCCCGTAGCTCAATTGGATAGAGTGTTGGATTCCGGTTCCAAAGGTTGGGGGTTCGATTCCCTTCGGGCGTGCTAAGTTGATAAATAAATAATAGATAGGAAAAATGAAAAGTAAAAAAGAAATGCAAGAAAATGAGATCGAAAACGAAATCGGTCAGGAAATTGAAATTGAAAATGAGGAAACAGATGGCCAAAATTTTGTAGATAAATTGCATTCGTTTATTGTACAAAACCGAATCGCCGTGATAGGAGCGGGGATTGGGCTTGTAATTCTTATAGGATTTTTAATTTATATGTTTTCACAAGGAGAAGAAAAAGGTCAAAGAGCATCGTTAGCATTATCAAGAGTATTGCCGCTATACAGCTCTGGAGACTTTGAAAAGGCACTCAAAGGTGATAATGTAGCCAAAGTACGTGGGGAAGATATTGCGGGTTTTGAAAGTATAGTAGATCAATATTCCGGCACTGAGAGCGGCAAGACGGCAGCTTTATATGCTGGTGATTGCTGTATAAAAACAAATAAATCCGAAGAAGCTGAAAAATATTTTGAAATTGCAGCAAAATCAAAATCAACTATAATAATAACCGGAGCCAATGCAGGCTTAGGAATGGTTCGCGAAATAAAAGGAGATTTTAAAGAAGCATCAACTTATTATGAGAAAGCCTCACAGAATGCCGAAGATGAAGTCTCAAAATTAAAATATCAATTTTATAGCGCCCTTTGTCTTGAAAAATCCGGCGATAACCAAAAAGCTGAGAAGATATATAAGGATATAATTGCCGAGAATCAGTATTCCGAATTTGCAAACCAGGCAAAAACAGGATTAATAAGGCTTGGCACGATAATTGAATAATTACTTATGAATATATTAAGTATATATGGAAGTGTAAGGAAAAACATACAAGTATGATAAAAAGTGTAAATAAAATAGTGAAAAGTGTGAAAAATATTAAAAGATTACGATTGAATTTAGAAACTAATAATTTGAAATTAATAGATTTTTTGTTTTATAATTAGTATTATTTTTTTGGAGGTACTATGCAACGATTATTTCGTCTAAGTCTAATGGCAGTTTTGCTTGCTATAGTTGCGGGATCCGCAGCTTTTGCAGCATTACCTAATGTTTCCCTGTCGGGTCGCGTGGCTCCCAATGAAGTAAGAGTACTCTTGAAGGATTCTACCTATACGGTTAATAAAGAATTCGTTATAGGTGGTACTCTTATCATTGAACCTGGAACGACAGTTTACTTCAGCCCTAACTCGAAAATTATTGATTCGGTTGGTGGTAGGATTATTGCTGACGGTAACGCAGCGATGACATATTCAAGAACATCCCCTGATAATGTCGCCGGTGCACCATTCGATGCCCGTTATGCCGATTTGAGATATTTTCTCGGTGGTGTAACTACAAAAGGCACACTGAATGAGCCTACCGTTCATGCAGCAAAAGCAAATATCATGTACAATGTTGTACTTGATACTTCAATTATTGACAACACATTACCCGATGACAAAAAGTACAAATACCAGAACAAGCGCAGATTACTTCAGAACCTCATTATTGGCCAAGAGCCAGTTCCGGGCGTTTCTGGAAAAGTAATTATTCCTTTTGAAAGCGCTTTGATTTTTATGGCATCACGCTTACAGTCAGACCCTGAAAAAGACATCAACCTTATTATTAATGAGTGGTCACGTTATCAAATGGCAAACCCGAATGTTGTATCTGCAAAGATTAATTTCGTTGGCGCACCAGTTGATAATATGTCACGTGAATGGGGACATATTGTAATTTTACCCGGTTCACGTGCAGCATTTTTCCGCAATTGCTCATTCCAGAATTTCAACAAAGATTTAACGCAAGATCGTTTTATCTATTATAATGAGCAAGATCCTAATATTGCCGCTTGGGCAGCAAATATGAATACCAGCTTAATTAATAAATTAAATGGTAGCGGTGGTGCACTTTCAACATTTTCATCACGTACATGGCTTATTAATTGCCAGTTCAATCATAATAAAGCACGTTTACGCGGTGGTGCAGTTCAGTTTTTACAAGCTCCTGCAGGATTCCCACAAAATGTTGTTGTTGCCACAAACTATGCAACCAATAAAAATCCAAATTTGACAAATTATGATGGCTCAATTTCCGGTGTTGTTCAGGCAAACCCGATATCAGCTACCGATTTGATCGATGAAAGCGCTGCATCTCCTGAACCACTCAGTGATTTCGACCGTCAGTATTATGACGATAGTCGTTTAGCAGTTTATTTAGGAAGAGTACGTAATCTTACGTTTACAGATAATAAAGTTCAGCATGCCGACGTTATCTTGAGCAATCAGGGCGGCGTTTGGATAGTAAAAGATACAACTTATGCAGCATATCCTCAAACATTCGGAAACGTCGCTTATGGTGGAGCCGTATATATTGAAGGACGTAATATAATGGAAATCGCCTTCGGTCTTAATAATCAAATGACCATTGGTGGAAATGCCGTTACATTTTTAACCCCTGACTCTTATATTGCCACAACAAACAGAGCAATTAACCTTCAGAACAATACCTTGACATCAGGTGCAAAAGGTGGAGCAATTTATTGCGGCGCTAATACATCACTCTTGATTGCCGGTATTTTAGATTTCAACTATACCCAAGCTTATGCCGCTTATGAAAGCCCTAATAAAGGCGATCAAATTGGAAACTATTCCAAAGGTGGCGCAATCTTCATGGAAAACACAGTTTCAAGATTGCAAGTTCGCGGTGGTCCGACACGTGATGCTATTTCCAATGCTACTGAATTTTTAAATAATAAAGCAGGCAGCGGTGGAGCTATTTATGTTGACGGAAATACTTATCCAAGGATTTCTCCATATATCGGTGGTAGTGATACTTCGATTGCAACCCGTGATTATGGATTTAATATCCGTTTTGAAAATAACGTTGCCACATCATTTGGTGGAGCAATTTATACTGCCAGAGCAATGGCATCAAACGGAGCCGGTGGAGTCGTATCTAATGATTTATTAGGTTATGGTCTCAAATATGCAACCAAATATACAAATAATACTGCTGGTTTCGCCGGTGGTGCTATTTATATAAATATTCCAAATAAATCAACTATTCCGTTGTATTTGGGTAGCACTCATATTATTAGAGGTTACTTTGAATCAAACTCAGTAGGAAATGGAATAGATGCCACACTTCAAAAAGATATTCGTGGTGGTGGTGCAATTTATGCTTGCAATGCTGATTTGAGTATATTAAAAGGTACTGACTTCTTAACCAATACAGTTTATAACGGTAACGGTGCAGCAGTTTCTTTAATCAATTCAGGCGTACCTACAAAGAAATTCTTTATAACCGATCTTGATTATGTTAATTTTGATTATACAGTTGGTTCACCAACCTGGAATATGCCTTTATCATACATCTCAAATAACAAATGCTTCACATTTGATACAACAGGTGATTGGCAAGGTAAAAACTATCCTCCAGACCAAAGAATGATGAACAGATTCCTTGATAACAAAGCCATTGTTGATGCAGCAAATATTGCTACATTAATGGGTTCGGGAACAACACAGGTTCAGTCAGGTACTGCAGAAAATACAAATAAACTAAATGCTGTTTATTTCTTAACACCAACTACAGGATTTGCCGTTGGAGAAAATGGTACAATTATCAATTTCACAAGTGGTGGAACTACCTGGGCATATAAAAACTGGACAGCTCAAGTTAGCTTAAAAGACATTCGCTTTATTACTCCAACCATTGGCTTTATTGCTGGTGCAAACGGATTACTTCTCAAAACAGCCGATGCAGGCTTAACTTGGACAGCAGTTACTGTTCCAACAACAGTAAACTTAAATGCGATGTATTTCTTCCAGCAAAATCTTGGATTTATCGTCGGAGCTACCGGTAAAGTTCTCAAAACAACCGATGCAGGCTCAACATGGGCAGTTTCTACAATTTCCCAATATAACTTAAACAGTGTTAACTTCGCAAACGGATTAAACGGATGCGTTGTCGGTGATTATGGTCAGATCTTCTGGACAACCGATGGCGGTATCAACTGGTCACCACAACAAGCTAACACAACAGCTAATCTACGTTCCGTATATTGCACAGACGCTATCACCGGTTATATTGTCGGTGAATACGGATTAATATTAAAAACAACAACAGGTGGTAATGTTTGGAGTTCAATTCGCAATGACAACAATACTACTTATAATGAAGTACAATTTACCAGCTTAACAAACGGTATCGTTTGCGGTAACAGCGGTGAAGTTTTAACTACTACCGATGCGGGTACAAGCTGGACATCAAACAAAAACATTACAGGAACAACCAATAACTTAAATGGTGTTGTTATCACTAACAATACAAGCATTGGTTATGTTGTCGGTGATAACGGATTCTTTGCAAAAACAACAGATGCTGCAGGAACCTGGACATCATTAACACCGGTTGATCAACGTGTAGTTGATGTAAAACGTAAAAACAAAGATACACAAATGCCAGAAAACGGTATTGGACTTGGTGGAGCATTATATGTATTAAATGTAATACCAAGCAATTACAAAACCGCAGTTGTTGATACAATTTTATTCAACCGTGCAAGAATTCAGAACAACAGTGCATTCTCCGGTCCGGTTGTATATTCTGATAACTATGATTCAAAACTTATTTTCAACCGTTCATTAATTACAGGCAATGCAGTTGATGCACAAAATACTTTTGGATTTAATCAGAATGCAATTACCGGCGCTTTGTTAAGAAATGGTGGAACAACCTATAATTCCGCATCAAGCGATTTAGCCGGTGCAGTAATTTATGGTGAAATTCAAGGTCCATTGCCAGCTTCAATCGGTTCCGAAGCCGCAAACTCAATCTACAACAATACAGGACGCTTCCTTATTCGTTTACCCGATGCTTATAACTCAAAAGGAGTTCTTGCTGGTACTACCGGTATCGGTATGGGTGGAACAGATACACTCCGCAGCAACTACTGGGGACATACAGAAGCAAATGTTAATATGAAAATTGAAAACATTAAAGATTCATTATGGCAGAAAAATTATTTGGAAATGGAAACATTCTTTGTAGATACTGATCCAAACAGTAATCCATTACCATTCTTATTTATGCCAGCAGTAAGCGATACCATTCATCAAGGTCCGTTTGAATCAATCGGTGCTTATAACAGTGGTGTCGGACATTATCAATATTCACCAGTTCCTTTGCGTAATGATCTTAATGATGATTCAAAAGCCGGAACAAACAGCTTCTTAGAGAAATATTTATTCTCAGGAAGAGTTTATGATGTATTTGATAAAGGAACAGACATTAAAACAGCAGATTACAGCAAACGCCGTATGATGCCTATCGAAGATTTTGCAGTAGGTATAGCTCCACTTGTAAAAAGATTCAATAACCCTGCATTCCCTTCAAATGGAAAATATATTAAACGTTGGATTCGTGATCCATTCGTAGCCGAAGCAACAGTAAATAACAGTCCGAAATATCCTTGGATTGCTGCTTTACAAGATGAATTCAAAGCTGACAGCAAAGGAATGTATTATCATCCGGTTGGCTATCCTCTGTTCTTAGAATCAGGTGTTGATTATAGTGGATTAATCGAACGTTCAAACCATGATCCAAGATTATTAAACGAATCAATATTCTTTGTAGTAAACGAAAGTACCGGAGATTATATCCGTACAAGTTTAAAACAAGTATCCGAAGTAGCTCCTTATCGTGAAGTATTCCGCGGTAGAGTTGATTTGGTTCCCGATTCATCAAACAGATTAAGCAATACTTCAATCAGACGTACATCAGAAGGACTTGGTAATCCTGGTGTTGGATTCAGCTTGCTTACTTACTTAGCACAAAGAAAAGATTATCAGGGAAATAGTATTCTTGGTAAAAACGAAGACCTTGGAACATTACTTGGACGTAAATATCATGCTCCAACCAATATGTTTGCAAAAGTTCCTACTTTGTTCTCAAACAGAAATCAACAGGGACAACCTGAAATGCCTGCATCAAACAAATATACAGGTACTGATTATGCAACATATTTCGCTGGCGAACGCTACGGTGCACTTCCTGTAAATGCAGGTGATACAATTCGTATAGTTTCCCGTACAATTCTTTGGAGAGAAGGCGTAATTCCTGCATATAACGATGGTATTAAATTTGTCGTTCGTGCATCAACCGAACCACCGATATTTACAGGTAATCTTGTTCATTTACAAAATGATACAATTATCAAAATCGTAGCTTCAGATAATCCTAATCGTACAAAAGATACACTTAAGATGGTTGAATATCTCAATACAGTATTTGTAACTGAAGATAGAAGCTATCCACAACCAAAAGGAACTTATAGCTCAATGGCAATTGTTGACGGTCAGGGAAGAGATTCTATTTTTGCAGTAACTGCAATTGATAGCAATAAATTCAATGATCCGAGATATTTGATTCTTCCAAGCGGATATACAAAAGCTACTTATACTTGGGATGTTGACGCAGGATCCGGTTTGTCATACTGGTTGCAAGCTGATACAATTATGGCTGGCTATACCAAAGACTGGAACGGAAAGAACTTTAAAGTTGGTGAAAATCCAAAAGATAATGCATTAGGTTATATAGTTCTCCGCGGGCAACCGATCAACCCATTCGTCGTACCTGGCGGTGAAGTTGTGAAATTAACTGCAGCAAACTATCCTCCACAGGCAAGAACTTTAGATTCTATCTATGCACATTTCAGAAGACTTAACCAACAAATTCCTTGGGATACAGTAAGTAAATTCATTAATTTGTTTGGACCATATTTCAATTCTTCAGTATATGACCCAACAAATGCAAGATTTATGCAACAAGATACAATTAATCCGGGAACAATCTATAAAACTGCAACTCCAGCACAAATTAAAATATTTGTTGTTGATTCATTGCCAAGATTTATAGATTTTGACGAACCACAAACCACTCTTCAAAGAAGAATGGATTGGGCCGGAACTATGAAAGATTATGTTGTCTATAATCCAACTGTTTATACTTGCGGAAAAACAAGAGACGGCAGATTAAAAGCTAATCTTACAAATAAATTAAGATTCCAGTTAGACATCAATACAGATGATGAAGCAGAAGATTTGTGGGCACAACAACAAGGTTGGGTATTCAGATATGGCCGTACAGCTTATGGCTATATGAATACAAGCTTACGTAACGGTGAAAATAAAAACGTATCCGATACAGTTATAATTGATCCAACATCACCTGACATGATCACACAAATCAGACCAATCTGGATGCGTGATACATACCATTATCTATTTGGAAAAGAAGATGCAGCAAGTCTTGATAGTAAATATTTGACTGACTTTATGACAAATGGTAAAATTAATATCCGTATTGATTCAGTTGCCGCATGGAGTTTAATTAAACCTCCAGCTTCAACCAGAGTTAATGCAGCGTTGAATACCGATACAATGTTCACAGTTGTTATCAATGACGGACATGGCGGAAAGATCCAAAAGAACTTCCCAGTGTTTATCAATGTTCAACCACAGATATTAACTACTTCATTGCCAAATGCAAAAGAAGATTATGACTATAATACACAATTACTTGATTCATCAAAGATGATTAAAATCTATGATCCTAACTTTGGTCAAAAGCATTACTACAGATTGATTTATGCCGGTACAACCGAAAATTCAATCCCTGTAGATCCTTGCTATCCTGAAGCAGGTTCATTTGACTTAACTAATTTGAAAACAACACCAAATTGGCTAAAAATTGATGTTGAAAGTGGATTACTTTATGGAACTCCTAGAATTAAAGATGCTCCTAAATCAGTTAAAGTTACAATATTAGTAACAGATGAAGATAGTTTATCTACTATCAAAGTATTAGATTTAACAGTTGATTCTACAAATCACTTACCAGCTATTCTCGAAACACCTACTATTACATGTGTTAAAAAAGGTACCAAAGAATGGTTAAGCGATCCAATTAAAGTATATGAATTAGACTGGACACGTGATACAAAACCACAAACACTTAAATTAAGAGTAATTCAACCTGCAGGCTTTGATTGTAAACCAGCTCAGTTAGATCCATCTAACTCACCTATTAATACATTCCAATTGCACGCAGCTAACTTTGATATTATAACTGATCCTGATGGACGTGGTCATATTACAGTTGAAGTTGATGACGGCGAATTCAAGAGAACATTTGTAGTACCGGTTAAAATATCCGATGCTACAATATTCGACGCTAACATCACAGTTACAAATAATGAAGGTGCAAATCAGATTCTTAACTTCGGTGAAGGTCTTGGAGCAACAACTGGTGATGGTCTTGATAATGAAGAAATTGGTTTCTTAGACCAAAACTTCTGCGAATTCCAGATTCCACCTACACCTCCATTAGACGTATTTGATGCACGTTGGTCAATACCAAACACAGGTGGTACACTTATTAATATATTCCCACCTCACAGAAGTACAAAAGGTCAGAGAGTATTCCGCGCAAACTTCCAACCTGGAGGAGTTGACGGAGGAGGAATCGGACTTTATCCTATTACTTTAAAATGGTTGAAATCAACAATTCCTGCTAAATCAAAAACAGATAGTGCAAGCTATTGGTTACAAGATGAACAATTCGGAGCAATATTTAATGTAAATATGAGAACCGGATCATCAAATCAACAAGTATTCATCCATGTTGATAATGCCGGAGATACTTGCAAGGTAACAATAACCGATAAATTAACCGGATTCATCATTGTTGATGACTGGATGTCTCCTGTTAAAGAGTCAGGAATTTCAGAAGCTAAAATATATAGTGTAACTCCTACTCCAATCAGTGGAAATACCGTAAAAGTTGAATTCGGTATGCCTGAGAGCGGATTAGTAAGAATTGACATTGTTGACGCTATTGGAAATATCGTAAAAGTATTAGCTGATGGTTTAAACTATACAGATGGAATGAATACAATTTATTGGGATGCAAAAGACAGTCAAAATATCGATTTGGTGAGCGGCACTTACATGGTACGTATGGTAACCAAGGGCGTTAGCACAACATATCCGATAGTTATTGTAAAATAATAATGGTTGAGTAGGTCTTCCTGCAAAGGAAGACCTACAAAATCAAATTAAAAAAATGAATTTAATAATTATAGGAGATAAAATATGAGAAAACAATTAATGTTCGCGCTGGGAGTGGCTTTCGCTATTTCAATATTTGCGAACCTTCAGCAAGTAAAAGCTGATGTTTACGCTCAGTTCACGGCTATACAACTTGTAACCGGAGTGAGTTACCAGGAATTAGATCCTGCAAAGGATACATATCTTCAACCAGCACAATTTGGTCTTCCACCAAATTATTTCTGGGGCACCGGTTATGATGATGGATACTATTATTTAGCATTTAAACCGGGATTCGTATATTCTTACAATGATAAACCATATTCTGCATGCTGGATAAGCGTTAATGGTTTTATTTCATTTGAGGAGCCAACTTACGACGTTTTAGCAACAAAAAATTCCAAAAACTTATTTTTCGCTGCTTCAAACTTTCCAAAAACAGTTGTAGCTCCATTCTGGGGAGATCACTATTATAGATCAACCCTTGATAAAAACCAAGGATACATTGTTTCCAGAATTTCTTATCAATATCAAAATAATGATAGTATTTTGGTTATTCAATGGAAAGACCTTAATATTAATGATGCAGCAACAAAATCAAGTACTGGAAATTTCCAATTAAGATTATACAAATCAACAAATCAATATTCTTCACAAGGAGATATTGAATTTTGTTACGGAAGTATCGGAAATTCATCCGGAACAACTGTAGTAACAAGAGGTGCATCTGTTGGTATAAATGGTTCAGTTGAAATGTTTAATGGAAGAATTGATTTTCTTAACGGCTTAAGATATGGTCAAGCAATTGATGTAGCTCGTACAGATGACAGTACACTTACTGACAAATGGACACCTTCAATTTACAATGACAACAGAATCAGATTTACAGCATTAGTACGTCAAAATGCTCCAGAATCATGGGGTGATGGCGATGCTGATTTATCCAAAGTTTTAGGAAATAAACATTACGGTTTACCACAAAACAGATATGTCACAATGAATGATGTTGCAACTATACTACGTTCAGTTGCAAAAACCATTCCACTTGACAGTTTGTTAGGTAGAGCTGCTTATCATGGCGATGTGAATCATACTGGAAGATATTTCTGGAAAGATTCAATCATCGGTGGTTTATTAAAGAAATATAAATTTGCTATTTACTGGAAAGACAAAGCTTATACTGATAATTTACCTACCGGTATAACAAGTGAAAAACAAATTTATTTCCAAGTAAACGAATATGATGCTGCAACTATTATGGATTATATGGCTGCACGCGTAATAACTTTACCTTGGATTTATGATACTTCTACATACAGAGGAAAAATTACACCAACCGAAGATCTTGCTAATGGTATTAAATTAGGAGATATTAAAGTTCTTGATAATGGATTATATCAAATACCTGTAAAACTTAACGGATATATTAATGGTCCAATTGCTGCAAAATTTGTTGTAAATGGTGAATTAGTTGACGTTACAGGCTCAAAAGGAATTATGTTTGACTTTGATGCAAATCAAGTTACATTTGCCGGAACTGGCGAATTTACAAGCTCTGACAATATCATATATTTAACTGTAAAAGCTAACAAAGTATTTACAGTTTCAGAAATAAGATTCAATGACGTTGAAACAAATAATGTTCTCCAATTAGGATTAACCGAAACAGAACCAACCGCTAAAGAGTTAGTTACAGTAACTGTTGATAATAATGGTAAAGCAATTATTAATGTAAATGCAACTGAAGATGGATTCTATTCATTAAATATTTATGATATTGAAGGAAATGTTGTAAGAAATCTTAGCACGATGATGAAAGCCGGAATCAATAATTTTGATGTTGACGGATTAATGAACGGTGCATATATCATTGCTTTAAGTGGTAATAGTTCAAATGTTTCAAAGAAAATGGTAATTGCTAAATAAATTGAAAATAGTAATTTACATATTACTTAGTATTCTTGCTGTACTGCCTGCCAAAGCAGGCAGTACAAAGCAAGATTCAAAAATTGCTCTGACAAGTGCAACTGCTACCATTTATCAGGATAATACCAGCTTTGTCTGTGGTGATGAACAGCAAAAAGCAATTATTATTGCAATGAGTATCGGAAGAATATATTATGCCGATTCATTGATTTATGGATTTAATTTTGGATTAAAATATAATCCAAGAAAGATTTCCTTACTTTATGGATTATGGAATAATACAATAGCCGGTTTATTTGATTTACAACAGATTACACCTGATCCAAATAAAGGTACTGTCCAAGGATTTGCCGGCGGGATGAAAAGCAAGCCTGTTGCAGGAGATTTACCTCTTTTTGCAATATTGGGAACATTTATAAATGATTGTCCCGATACAAGTCTTGTTCAATTTGATTATTTGGAAATGACCGATGGATTTAAGAAAGCGATTGATGTTAAAATTGATGGAGTTGTGAAAGCAAATTTAATTTCTGGATTAGATAATTTAAAAATTAGTTTTGAAACTGATAAATTAGTCTTTGATAAAAATACAGAAATTCAAAATGCAAATATAAAATTTAAAGCTAATACATTTGCTAAACCAGATACCATTGATTTAATGATTATTTTACCAACAAATACATCATTTGAGGTTGTTAATGTTGAATCCGTATCAAATAATTTTCAAATTATAGCACAAAGTATTAATTTAGATAAAATTAATGTTAAAGCTTTTGTAAAGCAAACTAATTTGAACGAAGCAGGACTTAATATTAAATTTAAACGTATTTCTGACAGAGATGAAACTGTAAGATTTAGTATTAATGGAATTAAAAATTATTCTTGTAGCTGTACAACAGGATTCGAGAATAGCTCAATTAATCTCATTAATAAGAAATCAGATACTATTTCAAAATCAGTATCAAATGATTTACAATCTGAAAATACAAGAATAATGATTTCAGGATCGCAACTTAATATAAATTCTAATCAGGCATTAAATCAATATCAAATCTATAATTTATATGGAGATATTATTAGGATTGGAGATTTTATTAATTACAATTACAACATTGATTTATACAATATGACAAATGGATTATATTTACTTAGATTGATCAACGATAGAAAAGAAATACAGAATATAAATTTTATAATTAATAGTTAGTTTTATTTATTAATCGGAGGTTCTCATGAAGAGATTCTTTTTACAAAACGTGAGCTACAAACTGCTAAGCCTTTTTGCGATAGCATTTATTACAGTAGCCTTCATTAACAGTGAGGCCGCAATCAATAAGCCTCAGACCCCGTTATTGTGCCTTACTGGTGCCTCAGGAAATTATAACCCGGATTGGTATCCGGATGGTAGAATTTGGTATCCGGCATCTATTGACGCCAATAATTTAAGAGAATTCCTTATGCCGGTATTCATCGATAACAGATGGTACACGTATGCTGCTAATTCTCAGTTCTTGAAAGCTGATCCAATTAAAAGCTTTGAATTCGCGATAAAATATGACGGTACAGCCATTAAAGCTATCGGTATTCAGGCTACTCACCCGACTGCAGATGTTAACGATAAACGTTATCAGGATTCAAAAGGTAATTACTATGAGCCTTTAGCTAAAAACTTTAATATTAGTACAGCAGTTCAGTTAGATACAAATGATTTCAGAAAATATCTTACTCCAAGTGTAGTTTATTCCGACAGAATTAAAGGAATGAAATTAACAATTAATGGATCTGCAACAACAGAACCTCTTCCATTATGCGATACTACAAGTGATAGTCCAGATTTCAAAATTTTATTTTATGTAAAATTTCAAATTTTGGTTACTCCAATGAACATTGGTGCTAATGCTAATACACCAATTTATATTGATCCTTCAGATACTATTCGTTACAATAACCACGTTGTTACTCGCGATACATTATTTGTTGATCAGGTAAAAGTTGGAATGAATCCTGATGTTTTGGTTCAATATCGTCCACAATCAGTAACTTATGCCGATGGTAACCCACGTAAAGTAACCGGCGTTGATGGAATTGCAAATGACACCAAAATGTTGTTCCAAACTGAACCTATGTTACCTGGATGTATTTATCTAAGAATATCAGACGTTCCTCCGCAATTCGATTTTAGACTTGAAAGAGGAAAAGGATCAGCACAGCAATTAAATGAAATTGATGATGCTAATAATAATCATTATTGGGATGTAGTAGATCCTATTACAGTTGATTCAGCCGGTCAGAATCCTTACTACGGAAAAAGAACAATTCAGGTTATTAATGGTGCTACACGTACCAGATTAGCAGATGTTGAAATTGAAACAGACCAACCTTGGTTAACCTTTGTTCGTGATCAGACTAAAGCAGGAAAACAATTAATTCAAGATCCAAACGATTTACGTCGTGCAAGAATTAATTGGATTGATGCTGGTATCTTAGGTGATATCGTCGATCCAAGAGAAAACCCAACAACGATTGATCCAAGTGTTTATCTTGAAATTCGTTGCGACCAGAAAAAATTAGCAATGTCAAAAACAGATGAAAAATGCGGAGTTTATACAGGCTTCATTACTTTCAAATCGAAAGTGGCATTAGATAATCCGGTTCGCGTTCGAGTTACCTTTATTTTATTCCGTCCACCACTTGAGCCATATAGAGGAACAGGTACATTAGGTGGTAGAAAATTTGGTATTGATTTAACTTTGAAAGATTCAAAATCACCAACCGGTGAAGTTTGCGACATTGTATTCGGTACCGGATACAGAGCAACTGATTCCCAAGATTCATTATTCGGTGAATATGCTTATAATATGCCTCCAAGTGGCTTTACTGCACGTTTCTACCCAGTAAAAGTTGATGCAAACCCATTATTAAATCAATTCGGTTTCGGTGATTGGTCTCCAAATGATGAAACTCCACAAACAATTTCACGTGATATTCGTTCCAGTTTTGATACTGTTAATTCAATTATGTACAAAGTTCGCTTTGTAACTGATGATGTTAGTTATTATCCTGTAACTGTTGAATGGGATGTTCGCGATTTTCCAGATGGAGCTCGTTTATATCTACGCGATACAACAAATGGAAGTTCACACTTCAATATCAATATGCGTAATGCAACTCCAATCGGACCATTTAAATATTCTTATGCAATCCAAGATCCAAGATGGACTTCATTCCTAATTGAATATACCTTACCACGCGTTATCCACTATGTTGATGGTAATGGTAAACCAGTTATTAAAAATGGTTGGAATTTACTTGCTATGCCAGTTCTTCCTGTAAATAATGATTATAAAACTATTTACCCGAATGCGATGAATACCCCTATTAAGTATCAACAATTATACTTACCTCAGAATACACTTAATGCAGGTGTCGGTTACTTTATCAAATATCCTCAGGATGTTGTTGATACTACATTTACCGGTGCTTATATTATGAAAGTTGATAGAACCAATTCACCAGAAAGATTATACGGATCTGACAACAAATATTCAGGATGGAATACGGTTGGTGGTCCATCATATCCAATCGGAATTGATAAATTAAAACTTGATGCTTTTAATACACAAGATCCACCAGATGTAAAAGAATCCTTCAAAAGAGGTGTTTATGCTTATATAACCAAACAAGGTTATAAAGAAGTATTAAAAATAGATCCAGGAATCGGCTATTGGTTATATTGCAATAAAGGTGCTTACTTAAACCTTTTTGATCCAAATCCTGTATTCGTATGGTGGTATGGAATCGGCAAAAAAGACTTAGCTTCTGGTTCATTGAACCCGACCAAAGATTTTGTATTCAACACAAGTACAAAAGTAATTATTCGTGATAATTCTCAGAACGAAGGAACACTCTATTTGTCAAATAACAATAGTCTTGACTTGACAAACTTCGAACTTCCTCCGGTTCCTCCGCTTGAGTCATTCGACGCTCGTTTTACTAACAATTGCTCGGTTAATAACTCAAACAATTCAGTTATCAAATTACAAGCTGTTGAACTACCTGTATCTTTGACAATTGAAAATGCTGATGCAAATTATACTGTTCTTAATCCTATTACAAGTGAAGTTTATGGTCACGTTACAAAAGGAAACAGCTCAAGTATTATTGCTAAATCAAATATGATTCAAGTATTAAAATCAGATGTATCCGGATATTTACAAGCACGTATAGACAATGCTTCAAATATCTATTTGGTAAACTATTCCATTCCAGAAGAAGGAAATGTTACCATTAAATTATACGATATACTTGGAAATGAAGTTAAAACATTACTCAATTCAAATCGTATTGCCGGATCTTATTCAGATTTAACAATCAATGCAAATGAATTGCTAAGCGGTACATATATTATGAAGATGGCATGTGGTAGCTTCACTGCAAGTCAGTCTGTTAATATTACCAAATAATTAAAATTATAGTTTCGTTGCTTACGAAATTATAAGCAGATAATTAAGGAGTGGGCAGCATGAAAATGTTGCCCATTCTATTTAAAATAATTTATGGAGAATTTATGAAAAAGCTTGGAATTATTACAGTTGCATTTTTTATTCAATTTGTTCTTTGCTTTTTTGCTAACGCTGAAACTTATATAAGAATTGCTCTAAATGCATCTGGAAAAAACGGAGATTTATGCGCTCCTGTCTATGTTGGCATAGCTGATCATGCAACTTATGATCTGGATGATAAATACAATGAATTTGAAATTGTGCAACATCCGCCGCAGCCATCACTTGACATCCTTTTAAAAATGGTCGATTCCGCCACAAATAATATCCGACAAATGTTCGTCTATACAGATATTAGGCCAGTTATGAAAAGTACTAAATTTATGATGAAATATAGGCTTGATGCACAACGTGGAACTGATGGTACTCTGCTTTTTAATTGGAATCAGTTGCCCGAATCTGTTGATTCAGCAATTATTACCGATATTTATGGGCTAAATTTATTTTATGCCAATATGTCCAAAATTACAAAAGTTGAAGTAACAAGTCCATATATGGATGAATTTGATGTTTTTGTATGGTATAATCTATCAAAAATTAATGTAAATGATTTAATTACGAAAAATATTTCCTCATTGCAAGAAAATAATCATTTAATGGTTGATCAATATTTCTGTATTTCAGAACAAGATCAACAAATAGAAAATTTTAAAATATTCGACTTCTTAGGCAATGAAATTTGTGAAAAAATCTATACAGATAGAAAAATATATATAGGGGACTTACAAAACGGAGTTTATTTTATAACTCTAAAGCTGGCTTCTGGTCAGTCTCTCAGAAAATGTTTTATGAAATCTTAAAATATAATGTAATTATTTTAAGTTTAAATTGTTTTTATATATGTAATAGAATGAGAAAGATAAAGTGTGGAAAATGAAAATATAAATCAGGAAGCTAATAATTCTCCAAGTGAGAAACCGAGAAATCCTGAACGAAATAGAAATTATAGTAAATATAATACAAATAGAAGACCTAATCCTAATCAACTTGAAAAAAAGCCATCTGAGATTACAGATGAGGCTCAACCTGTAATTGTTAAAAATGCAAATAACAATAATCCTAATAGAAGACAAAATACAAAGCCAATAGAAAATAAAGTTGTTGCTCAGACAAATGAGCAGCCAATTATTAAAAACAAAGCAGTTGCTCCCGATAAATCAAAAACACTAAATTCCGAAGACGCACAACCTTTAGCCAAAAAGAAGGAATTTAAACCGAATCCTAATCAAAATAAGCCAAGACAAAATGACGACCTTTCAATTATTTCAGTGGTTATTCCACTTTTGAATGAAGAAGAGTCCTTGCCTGAACTGGCTCTTCAGCTTGAGGCACAACTTAACAAAGTTGCACAAAATCGGTGGGAAGTAATCTTTATTGACGATGGTTCTACTGATGGTTCTTTTGCAATTCTAAAGCAAATTCATGACCGCAATAAGAAATTTAAAGTTATACGTTTTCGCAGAAATTTTGGTAAATCAGCAGCACTTGCTGTGGGTTTTGAACAAGCTCGCGGCGTTTTGATTATCACTATGGATGCTGATTTACAAGATGATCCTTCGGAAATTCCAAATCTTATTGCAAAATTAAAAGAAGGCTATGACCTTGTTTCAGGTTGGAAAAAAGTAAGAAAAGATCCTTTAGGTAAAGTTTTACCATCAAAATTCTTTAATTTTGTAACTTCCTTGGCAAGTGGTATCAAACTTCACGATTTTAATTGCGGGTTAAAAGGTTATAGAAAAGATGTAGTTAAATCACTTCAGGTATATGGTGAAATGCACAGATATCTACCGGCACTTGCCCATCAAATGGGTTTCAGAGTTACTGAATTACCTGTAAAACACCATGAAAGAAAATTCGGTAAATCCAAATTCGGTTTCTCCAGATTTTTCAAAGGATTTTTAGATCTTTTAACAGTGATGTTCACAACACGTTATATGAAACGTCCATTACATCTTTTTGGAACTCTGGGTACTTTATTTTTGATTGCAGGTTTAGCAATAGATGGATATTTAACGGCTGAATGGTTCATGCACCTTACTTCACTGAGCAATAGACCACTTGTTTGGTTCGGAATAGCATTGATAATTGTTGGTGTTCAATCAATTTCAATGGGGTTAATAGGTGAAATGATTGTAAAAAATTCAGTATCAAATGCTAATTATAATGTGCGTGATAGATTATTTTGAAAAATGAGTTAATTTAATATATAGTAGAAAAATGAAGAAGAATAAAATAATATCGGTATGTTGGGTACTTTTTCTTATATTAACCTTGCATAATACTGAACTTAAAGGTTCAATATTTGCAAGCACTAATAATTTAGAACTTGGTGCGGGCTTATCTAATATGTGGGTCATAGGTGATAATCTAGGCTCTAAACCATTATCGTCATATTTGGCGGCAAAGCAAAAGATGAATATTGTTTTCATCGGAGGTGGTTTCAATGGTGTTCAGGTTGGACTTGGCTTGTTTAGTTCAATAACCCTTGACAGTTCAAAAAATTATTACATGCCATTCGGTATTGATTTAACGTTTTTTGATTCAAGAGAAAGATTTCCTGTTGATAGCGGTAAAAGTGTCTATGAAGCTTTCTTAAAACACGATATTATTGTAAGCTCCTTATATGTTGGTCTTCAGAGGAATCTTTTTCTCATACCTTATACCGGAGCTCACGTTTATGCAGGTTTTGATTTAAGAGCTAATATTTTTGCAACCGGTTCATATTCCGCCATTTTAAGAAAAAATGGAAATGATATTATACTACAGGATATTAATACTAAACCCGTAGCAGTAAGATTTGGCGGATCTCTTAAACTTGGTATTCATGGAAATATTGTCAAAAATGTTATATTTAATCCTTATGTAACTGTGGGTGTAATGAATATTTTAGGACGAAATAATAATCACGGGGAATTGCTTACTCCAACAAATAATTCACAGGATCCGAACGATGGAAGCCCTGTCTCTGTTTCATATAAGGAAAATGAATCATATTTAAGCACTTTCCAATTTTGTTTATTGCTTCAGTTTAAAATGTAATATTGATGAATTATAAAGAGTTAATTAAAGCTGACTGTAAATTTTTTAAGGGCGATATTCCATGTCGCCCTCATAAAACCTATGGATATAAATGTTCGGATTGTCCTAAATATTTATTTTCCGATGGTATAATTTTAATAATCAAACTTGCTGCTATCGGTGATGTTATCCGTACAACTCCACTTGTCACAAAATTGAAAATTGAACATCCTAATTCCAAAATATGGTGGCTGACTTATACCCCTGAAATAATTGCATCTGGTTTAGTTGATAGGGTGTTAACTTTTTCGCAGGAAGATATCATCACACTTAGGGCACATAAATTTCAGAAAATCATCAATCTTGATAAAGATATTCAGGCAAGTTCGCTCTCTTCACTTTTGGAAGCTGATCAAAAATTTGGATTTATTTTAAATAACAATGTAATATCTCCTGTTAATGAATTTGCAGAACACAAGTACATGACAGGTGTTTTTGATGATTTAAATAAAGCAAATACAAAGAGTTATCTTGAAGAGATTTTTGAGATTTGCGGGTATAATTTCTCCGGAGAAGAATATATACTTGATTGTGATACATCATTTGTTTTTTCTGAATTAGCAAATAAAACCAATATTATAGGATTGAATACCGGCTGCGGAGATCGTTGGGTTTCAAGGCTTTGGAGTGAAGCCAATTGGATAAAACTAATTCAAATGTTAGAGAATTCCGGATACACAACATTACTACTTGGCGGTAAGAGCGAAGACGATCGCAATAAAAGGCTTGCATTTGCCACAGGAGCAATGTATTTAGGTTGTTTTCCACTTGGGCAGTTCATTTCCCTTATGAATAATTGCAACACGATTGTAAGTGCTGTAACGATGGGAATGCACATTGCAATTGCACTGAAAAAGAATCTTATCCTTATGAATAATATATTCAATCCCAATGAATTTGAACTATATGGACGTGGTGAAATAATTTCACCTGAAAAAGAATGTACCTGCTATTTCTCAGCATCTTGCAAAAATACCGATTATTTTTGTATGGATTACATCAAGCCCGAAACAATTTTTGAAGCCATAAAAAAATATTAGGTATTATTAATACAAATTACTAAATTTGTAAATAAGTATTTATAATTTAAACAGCAATAAAGTTATGCGTGTATTTATAATTATAATAAGCCTGATGTTCTTCTGCGCAGTAGCCGCTACTTGCCAGAGCCTCTCCGTATTCAATATCGACACTTCTGCATTCCCTGTAATCAGGGCTAAGTTCTTTGCTTTCGATGCGGCGGGAAATCAGATTCGTAATCTAACTGCTTCGGATTTTTCTGTCACTGAAAATGGGCAGCTAC
>JAPLFL010000034.1 GCA_026390695.1 Candidatus Kapaibacterium sp.
GTGCATCCAAAGACTTCAAAAGCTCAACCAAGGCATTCAAAAGCGTATCAAAAGGGTTTTTATGCGATTTTAATTGTTTTTTGTTATATTTATATTTAGGAGTGTTTATTTATGAATCCATCAAAAAGAAATTACAACATGACTGATGCTGAACTTTGTATGTTCACATCTAACTTAGTCAACACAATGACTCGCGATCAAACGGAATTTACGGCAAGTGGCGTGACCGCTCTGATGGTTACCGCTATGGAAACTCTCGGAAATGCTTTTGAAGTATTTCCAGCCGACGCATTTTATTATGCTGATTATTTAGTGGCTGTTGAAACGAAGAATACTCATCGTGAAACATGTACATTAAAGTTAAGAGAAATAGTGGGTTATGCCAAAATGAAATGGGGTTCTACTTCGCCGCAAGTGAAGAAATTTGATGCCGGTGATTTGTCGAAGGATAGTGATTTGGCATTTTTGTCAAAATGTCGTTTGGCGGTTGCAACGGCTACTTCTTACCTGACTGACCTGACTTCGGTGGGATTGACTGACCCGAAGATTGATGCTTTGGAGGCGGCTGCGCAATTGTTTGAGGACGCAATGAATGATATTGCGACCGCACAGGAAATTCGGGATATTAAGACGCAGGAGCGGATTGAGAAGGGAAATGAATTGTATGCGCTGGTGGCGCGTTATTGCGAGATTGGGAAGATTATCTGGGAGGATGTAAATGAGGCTAAGTATAATGATTACGTGATTTATGGAAGTTCGGGGCTGGGCAAGCCGCAGAATTTAACCGCAAATTGGGTGTTGCCTGAAACGGTTGTGACTTTGAATTGGGATGAAGTAACTGGAGCAAGTTCATACCAGATATATACTTGTGCGGTGAATTTCGGTTTGCCGTCTGACAGCTATACATTATTGATGGAAGCGCCGGGACCGCAAGGTGTTGCTTTTGTAGCTGATAAGCGTAATTATTATAAAATTAGAGCAACGAATAGTTCTGCCATGAGTGATTATTCGGATGAAGCGTGGACTGAAGTGGTGATTAATGTTTAAAAATCCCCCCCTGCCACAAGAAAAATCCCCCCTGCCCCCCTTTTTCAAAGGGGGGTACAATAGAATTCCCCTCTTTGCAAAAGAGGGGTTAGGGGAGATTTGTAACTAAGAAATAAATGTTTAAATATCAACTAATTAATTATTATTATGCAAAAAATCGAATTTACACTCACTCACTCTGGCGCTATTGCACAGATTATTCTCAATGACGGAAAAGGCAATGTGCTGGATTCCATTATGATGGCAGAGCTACATCAGGTTTTCACCGAACTGAAAGCCAATAAAGCTGTCAAATTAATCACCTTTGAAGGAGCGGGGAAACATTTTTCATTCGGGGCTTCTGTTGCCGAGCATACCAAAGAATTAGCTCCGGCAATGCTAAAGGGATTCATCCAGCTTTTCCGCGATGTCGTGGACATGCAAATTCCAGTTTTATCAAAAATCTCGGGACAATGCCTTGGCGGTGGTCTTGAGCTTGCATTGATTAGTAATTTTATGTTTGCGGATAAATCAGCGAAAATGGGACAGCCTGAAATTATTTTAGGCGTATTTGCTCCGCCTGCATCAATTCTTCTTCCTCTTAAAATCGGATATGCAAAGGCTGAGGAATTATTATTGACCGGCCGCACTATCACTGCCGATGAAGCTAATTCGATTGGTCTGCTGAACGGCGTTTTCGAGGATAAAATAACTATGAACGCAGCAATTGAGGAATGGATTGTAGCAAATATTCTTCCGAAAAGTGCATCTTCATTGCGTTTTGCAGTTCGGGCGGCAAGGTCTGTATTCAACAATTTATTGATAGGAAAAGCTGAGGAATTGGAAAAAATGTATGTGGAAGAGCTGATGGAAAGCCACGATGCGAATGAAGGAATAGCAGCGTTTTTGGAGAAAAGAGCAGCGAACTGGGAGAATGATTAATGATCATCTGTTAATGATCAATGGAAGAATTTGGAATTATTATACAGCATATTTCTGAGGAAATGAACGGGAACTTCAACAAAAATTTCAAAATTGCATCTTGAATTATTTAGACTTTATCAAAATAATTCGAGAAATGAACATTTAAGAACTCTAAATAAAAAAATCAATTCCCTAAAGTAACTGTAATAAATAAAAATGTGTTTAAGGAATTATTCAAATAATAACCTTCATCTTTCGTCAATGTTTAGTTAGTTTTTTAAATATTTCAAATAAATTATGGAAACCTTAAATATTCAACCTTTAAACCCGCTTCAATTAGAGCTACTTAAGCAGTTTAGTTATGGTTTAGACAAAGAAGAAGATTTATTAGCAATTAGAAAAAAAAACTAAGTATCTTGCATATAAGGTTACTAATGAAATGGATAAGATTTGAGAAGAAAATAATTTTAATGATGAAACTCTTGAAGCATGGCTGAGGGAAGATTCTTGATGCTTGTAATCTTAGAATCATACATTTTCTTAGCACTTTAAATGAACGTAGATTGATTAATGAATTAAATAATGAAAAAAATAATATAGAATATCCATCGTCATAAGCTCCTTCAGAATTTCACTAATTTTCAAATAAATTTAAATATTGATGTCTAAATAAAAGGTTCAAAAATGGAAAACGGATTAAAAAAACGAAAAATCTCAAAAGAAATAGTAAGTATCTGGTTTAAAACAGTATTAAATCCGATTGTAAATGGCTTGGAGTTAGCTAATGATTTGCTGAAATCGAACAAATATTCATGGGGGAATTTCTCTCATGAACTGGCAATAAATGTCTTACATGGGTATGTAGATTATCAATATATGCCAAATTTCGAGCAATTGAGCTCTACCGAATTTATAGAATTGCTCAATTTAACAGAAAGCTTTAATTTGCAAAGAACAAAATTAATGGATTCTTGTTATAAATTATATTCAAATTTACTTTCAAATTCGACTTTTAATAATCTTATCAATGATTTAATTGAGGAAGCTGTTAGTTTTTCAGTAATTAGCAAAGATGCAGCCTCTTTTTTAAAACGACCTCCAACAATAAAATATGCTGCCGAATATTTAGTCAATAACCAGAAAAAATTAGAAGACGATCATCTTTTAAGTCCAATCTGGAATAAAAATCAAGAGAAAATTTTCGAAGTACTTAAATTACCTGAATTAAATACTGACTATTTGGAATTAATTCAAGAACTTAATGATTTTAAAAAAGTAACATTCGATACTTTAAGAAGGATTAAGGAAGTTAGGAACGAACTGTCTTTGAATTATGGTGTTCCAATAGCGGTTTAAAAGATTTATGAGAAAAATGCTGCTAAATAAAGCTGTTATCGACACAAGTGCGCTTTTTGAAATCTTATTAGTAAACTATTCTTTGAAAGTCAGCCCTAAAGATAATCTTTGTAAGGAAGTTGACTCAGTATTTAATGGAAATTTGAGATACAAAAACAATTATATTGAGTTCTATAATAGTTTGAAAATTTTTTATTCAACTTCACAAGCAATAGGAGAATTACATGGTTTAATCAATTCCAGATTACATTTTAAGGATAAATTATATGAAAAATTTTGGGAGATTTCAATTGATTACCTTAAACAAAAAAGATTGGATGAGAAACTTATTGAACTCCTTACAATATCGGAAAATAATTTGACTAAGGAAATGATTTTTAAAATAGGTTATGTGGATACAGGATTAATAGAACTGGCAATGAAAGAAGAACTTTGTATAATTACAAAGGATCGCCAAACCTTGCGAAAATATGCAAAAAATATGATGATTAACGTCATTGTGCTTTCGGAATATTTGAATTATTAGTATAAATTAACAACTTACAATTACTCTTTACAATTTATGGAGACTAAATGAATGTAGAATCAATTTTCCCCAAAGCTCATATTCCTTATGGCACTTGGGGAGCAAGCTATTTCCCGGCTTGGCAGTCATCGCCGCTCGCTGAGGTGAACATCGGACAGTTCGCAGGCGAAGCAATGGCTTATATCATGGGAAAACGAAAAGTACCGATGAATTCACTCGATTACTTAGTTAGTGGCTCGACAATTCCATGGCATTGGAAATTCTGGGGCTCGCCGTTTTTGGCTTCCTGCGCCGGTCAACGCGTTCCGGGTTATCATTTGGAACAGGCTTGCGCCACAGGACTTAAAGCTATATTCGCTGCTGCTGGTGCTGTTCAGGGCGGACTTGCAAATGTGTCCGGCGTTCTGACTTTCGACCGCACAAGCGATTCGCCTGTCGGTGTTTTTCCGGAGCGTCGTTCTTATGAACGTACAGTAGCTTTGAGTGACGTGTGGGATAATTTTGGCTTCGACCCTGCCACTGGTGGTGCTATGATTGCAACTGCCGGAAATGCAGCCCGCAAACACAAAATCGACAGAAAAGAAGTCGATGAACTTACATTCTTGCGCTATAAACAATATTTTCAGGCACTTGATTCAGGTTTCCTTGCAAAAGTTCTTGTTCCTCTGGAAGTCCTTAATTTACAGGGTAAAGTCATGGGAAAGATTGATTCCGATGCCGGTGTTCGTTCTATTTCTCTTGAAGCACTGCATTCTCAGCGCGAATTAGACACATGCGTCACTTCCGGCACCCAGACTCATGCTTCGGATGGAATGGCGACTATGCTTGTTACAACAAAAGAAAAAGCAAGAGAACTAAGTTCACAGCCAGATATTGATATTCAGATTATCGGATTAGTAGAAGCACGTGCACTTCCTTCTCTTATGGCAGAAGCGCCTGCTATGGCTGTGAAAAAATTATTACAACAAACTGGCTTAACAATGAATGACATTGCAGTTGTGAAAGACCATAATCCTTTTGCTGTTAATGATGCAATTTTCGCAAAGGAATTGAATTATGACTGGCACAACATGAATAAAACCGGTTGTCCGCTGGTTTGGGGACATCCTCAGGGCCCGACACTCACACGTTTATCAATTGAAGCATTACAGGAAACTGTTGATCTTGGTGGGGGTTACGCACTTGTTTTTGGCTGTGCAGCCGGAGATGTTGGTATTGCTGGTATATTTAAAGTTTCGGAAGGAGGGAAAGCATAATGATAAAATCAATGAGACAATCAACACTTGAAACAATCGGATTAGGTTCGGTTCATTCAATATTTTCAAAAGGTAAACTGCCGGTAAATGCTGCTGAACAAGTAGATAAAGTTTTTGGACCGGTAGGAAACCGTGGTTCTCTCGTCATTTCTGGTGCAAATGGAATAGTTGGCGCAGGAAAACTTATGCAATTCGGCTCAAGATTGAAAGATTATAACATTCCTATCGTTGCACTTGATTTCCCCGGTGCTCCCGATGGAATTACTCCGCAATACAAAGGACTTGCCTCTTCTTTTGGTAAAAAAAATGCCGATGAAATCATGGCAAATGTTATTCGTCTAAATTATGACGGGAATAATTTGCCTTCATTGCTTAAAAGCCTGAATCCGAAATTTTTATTAGAAGCTATTCCTGAAATCCTAAATGTTAAAAAAGCACATTTTGAATTATTCCGCTCGAATTTCCCCGGAATTGAGATCCGTTCGGTCACCTCAGGTTTCCCAAGCAAAGAGCTTGGCGTTGGGATTTATCATCCCGCTTTCCCCCATCAGATTAATAAAATATGGGAAGTCGTTGAAAATGAACCATCAGAAATAACCAAACTTCTTTGGGCACTTGGCATGATTCCAATGGCTGTCAGCGATGAATGGTCATTTGTGTTAGATGTTCTTTTCTGTGGACTGATGGTGTCGGCTTTAAGGTATAATCGTGCAACTAATATTCCGTTCTGGAAGATTGACAAATATATACGTAAATTTTTCGGACCTAATCCGTTTCGTGCTCATGACGTTATCGGTGCAAAAGGGGCTAATTTCTTAACATGGAATTGTTTACATGATTTAAGCACCAAATATGGCGATTTGTTTGCTCCAACTGAAGCACTTGTCGAGCATAAAGATTCAGGGCAGAATTGGTATCCGCTTAATCATCTCCGTCCTATGGTTAATACAACAATCGATGCTGCCGGTTCAATGCAGTTTAATATATGGATATTAGGTTCGTTGTTCCAAATGACATCGCTGATGATTCACGAAAAACGCAGCCATTTCTCTATTATGAACTCTGTTGGCGAGCTCTGTGCTCAGTTCCGCAAAGGTACACTTGCATTGATGAGAAATATGGGAGCCGAGCAATCCAAACGAATCGTTGAGGCATATCATAAACTTCATCCTGAAGCAGCACTAAATGCCTGGCATCCTGAAGCTTTGGACAATCTTGATTCTAATGATTGGAAACAACTTTATGTCAATGCCGAGCATGATGGCGAAGTTGGAGTTATAACTCTCGGCCGCGAAGCATATAATGATGATGTTAATGCAGAGTTAAATCGTGCTATCGACTGGCTGAAAGCCGAAAATATTCATAAAGTAATATTAACCGGTGATTTCCACTTGACTACTCAGCTTGTCGGGGCTGACACAAATGAATTTTTCCCAGCTCTCGATCATCATAATATTGGATATAGGATTTCGTATCAATGGTCAAAAACCGCACGCAGACTTTATCATGAATTCGAAACATCAGTTGCATTTATTAATGGTAAACGTTGTTTGGGTGGTATGCTTGAGTTGTTCCAGCATTGTCATTATATTGTAACTGACGATGATTCTGATTTGGGAGCCCCGGAAGTCAATCTGCCCGTTGTACCGGGTATGGAAATGTGCCATTTACCATTCCGTCGTACCGGTTCGGATAATTGGGCTAAATTAATCAAATTATTGCTTGAAGGACGTTCGGTTAAAGGAAAAGATACTGTGGGCTGGCTGACTGATTATTCTGCACAGGGTGAGGCTGCAATTAAAATGGCTTGGGAACTTGCCAGTAAGGGCGAACTTGCTATGCCAAAACGCAAAATTCACGAGTCAAGCCTGTATATTCCGTCATTCTATCCGACTGCACCGACAGAGAACAAGAATATTTTAGAGGCAAGAAAAGCTATTATGGATACAATTCTTGCAAGTTGCGGAGCAAATTATCATGAAGCACTGAAGGTTCAGTCCGAATGTTCCGCTAAATTTATGACTTCGGATTTATGCCGTAAGGGTTTTGTGGGTCAGGAAGCTGAAAAGACGATGAATGTATAACGGAGTTTATAAAGTATAAGACAATCTCCTTCCCAAGTTGCACTTGGGAAGGAGAGGTTTTTGGAAGTGGAAAAAACATTTGATTGTTGATTCAGAGATTGAGCATCAATAAGATTTGAAACTAAGAAGATAGTATATACATTAGAAAATTGTGTTAAATTTGTATTTTTAAGATAAATTTCAAAATTATGATAACGAGATTAAAAGTAAGTGGATTTAAAAACCTTGTAAATGTTGACATTCATTTGAATGCTTTCACTTGTGTTGCAGGTACTAATGCTGTTGGTAAATCAAATCTCTTTGATGCTATTCGCTTTTTAAGTAATTTATCTCATCAGAAAATTATTGAAGCGGCTAAGTCTGTTAGAAGTGAGAATCAAAAAGCATCTGAAATCAGAGACATCTTTTTTAAAAGCGGAGATGATTATTACGACACAATTTCATTCTCGGTTGAAATGATAATTCCCAATGAAGCCATTGATGAGTTAGGAGAAAAAGCGAAAGCAGCTATTACAACTGTTAAATACGATTTAATCCTTAAATATTTAAAAGAAGAAGATGATGATGAAAGAATAATTATTGTTAAAGAAGAATTAAAGCCAATCACCCAAACAGAAGCTAAATCGAACTTATATTTTTTAAATTCTATTAAATGGAAGAAATCAGTGATTGAAGGCAGGCGCCCAACTGATTTGATTTCTACTGAAAATAGTAAAATTCGGATTCATCAGGATGGGCAAAAGGGAAAGCCTTATGATAGAATTGCTTCACAATTGCCTCGAACAGTACTTTCTACTGCAAATGCTGAATATCCGACAGCATGTGTTGTTCAGCAAGAAATGAAGTCATGGATGTTCCTTCAGTTAGAGCCATCAGCCATGCGTAAATCTGATGAGTTGGATAAAAGGAAGAATGCTACACTTGAAGAAAATGGTGCGAATATGCCAGCAACTATTTTCCGTCTTCAAAGCGCAAATCCGAATAAAGATATTTACCAGCAACTTTCTAATCGTTTAACTGAACTCATAGATAATGTCGAAAGAATTACTATTGATAAAGATGAAAAAAGAACTTTACTTACCTTACTTTTAAAATTTAAAAACAGTGCTGAACTGCCTGCACGCTCTCTCTCAGACGGAACATTGCGTTTTTTGGCATTGGCGATTTTAGAAATAGACGACCAGTCAGGAACTGTAATATGTTTGGAAGAACCTGAAAATGGCATTCATCCTAGTAAAATTAAAGAAATAATAAAACTACTACAAGATATTGCTTGTGACACAAATATTGAAGTTGATAATGATAATCAAAACAGACAAGTAATAATTAATACTCATTCTCCAATCGTTGTAGAAGAAGTTCCTGAGGGTAGTTTGCTAATGGCTGATGCAATTGAGATTTTTGATGATGATAAACAAAAAAAAATAAAAACGATAACTTTTAATCCATTATCAAATACTTGGCGCATGAAAATTCCTCAAAATAATTACAAATCAATTTCAAAAGGAAACTTGAAAGCATATTTGGAGATGGATAAAACCGAAATAGAATATGAGAATAAAACTATTGAACGAAAAGTAAAACATAGAGATGAGCTTAACCAAGAAAGTCTTTTTGAATGAAAAATGAAATAAACTATACACTATTAACCGATGGTTCTTCAGATAGAGTGTTAATCAAGATAATTAATTGGCTTTTTAATGATTTAATTCCAAATATTCCGATTAAAGGACAATTTTCTGACTTTAGTTTTCTTAAAAAACCTCCCACTATAAGCAGATTAGATTTGAGAATTAAAGCTGCTATCGAATATTATCCTTGCGACATACTTTTTGTGCATAGAGATTCGGAAAATGAATCAAGAGAAGACAGATATGAGGAAATAATCAGATTTTGGAATAAGGCTTCATTATCTAATCAGAAAATGATTCCAATAATTCCAGTAAGAATGTCCGAAGCTTGGTTATTAATTGATCAACAAGCAATTAAAATTGCCGCAAGCAATAGATATTACAAAGGAAATATTACTTTACCTAATACACAAAATCTTGAGAGAGAGCCTGATCCTAAGAAATTATTATTCGAATTAATACAACAAGTAAGCGAACTCACAGGAAGAAGATTAAAAAAATTAAATGTTCATACAGCAAGGCATATTGTTGCCGAAAATATTGATAATTATTCTGTTTTGCGAAATTTATCTTCTTTTATATTATTTGAAGAAGATGTTAAAAAGGTAATTGCTGAAATATCACTCTGACAGCCAAAATCATATTGTTATCATATTTCTCAAGAATTTCATAAATCTACCACCTATGTCCCGTATCCTAATCGAAAATTATCATAAAGAAGTTGCAAACTTAATCTCCTACGGCGGTTCTAAGAAGGAAACTTCTATTCGTACCGCATTCCAGCGTCTGCTTGAGGAATATTGCAAGAAAAAAGATTTCATATATATATTCCTCAGCTCTCCGAATCTCTCCGCGAGCTAATCGAGAATCTAAAGGATAATCCCGACTTCATCAATGCCCGCGATATTTTCTTCAATATCTGCAAGGAGACTATTAATCCCGACATCGCGCCCGAAGATATTCGCGAAATGCTCATCCAACACATCCTTACAGAAGATATTTTCAACTCTATATTCGACGAAACCCAATTCCACCGCGAAAATAATATCGCCCGCGAATTAGAACATGTCCTTTCTACTTTCTTCCATGGCGAAATCAAACGCAAATTCAACGATAATGTCCGTCATTATGCAATGTAAAATGCAGAATTAAAAATGCAAAATGATTTTTAAAACAAAAAGCCCTTCTTATGGAAAAGGGCTTTGTTCAATCAAACATTTCAATTTATAAATTTCAATTATACTGGACTCACCGGAACCACTACATCATTTACTACTGCATAATTTGATGGCGGGCCTTGAATTTCCCCACGTTGTCCCTTTACTCTGTACGTAATTTTCATGCCCGGAGTATTCCCCGAATGAGTATAGGACAGCTTACTTGTAGTAAACACAGGAACCCAAGCCGTTGAGGTTCCGATTATTGCCTCTACGACAAATAAAGTTCCGTTTGCATTACCATTTTTTTGCCATGTCAATTGATAGGAGCCACTTCCAACAATAGTTGCGTATAAACCTATTGGAGGAAAAGGAATCGGAGGCGGTGCGGGTGCGCTTCCGGGAACGGTTATTTGCAACTGCGCTTTTAATTCTGTCGTTACGCCAACTTTTGCCTGTATCCGTTTTACCAATGCACGAGCATAAGTTTCGGCTGTGCCACGCACGACTTTTTTGTGTTCGGTTGCGGCTTTTGCTGCTGCCTGTTTAGTTTCATTATCAGTGATTGCGGTATCGAAATCGCTTTTATCGGTTGATAATTGCGTCATTTCGGTGGACAATAAGCCTAATGCAACTAAATTTGCATTAGCGACGGTGATGAAATTCCCTAACCAATCCTGAAAATTAGGATCTGACTTAGGAATATAATCATTTGACATAAGAGTACCTTTAGATTAGAAAATAAAACAACAATTAATAATGTGAATATATGTAAACCATTGTAATATATCTATATTTGTTTTTCATAATCATTCCCCTCTGTTCCTAAAATACTTCCCTTTGTTTCAGAAATAAGTATTTCTATCTTAGGAATACTCCCCTTTGTTTCAGAAATAAGTATTTCTATCTTAAAAATACTCCCTTTTGTTTTAGAAATACATCATCCTATTTCAGAAATATATATTTCTATCTTGGAAATACTTCCCTTTGTTCCAGAAATATTGCATTATAGACATTTTATTTTTAAATTTATTGTAGAAATCTTTATATTTATCTTTTGTTGCCATGTTTCTCTAAGACGATGGGGTCTAATTATTACTTTTTGAGTATAATTTTATTAAATATTCAATAATATTGTTTTTAATCTAAAAATAAATATTTAGGGTTTTTGTGAAATAAGTTTTGATATTTGTTCAATTATTGAAGATGATGAAGGCATTGATGGAGAACTATCACCCTTTAATAATCCAGTTTCTGCTCGACTAAAAATTGATTGCAAAACTAATGCTCTTTCTTTTTCATTAACATCTCCGCCTTGTAATAAAGCTAAAAATACATGAGTTAATACTTGTCTTTCCTCTGCATCTTTTTCAAGGTGAAAATTACTTAACATAATTTTTGAGAATATTGATATTAGAAAAACACTAAAAGAAATTATTGTCATAAAAATTATAGTTCCTTTTATAATACTAAAATGATCTGATGAATTAATTAAATAGTTTGGTAATGTATAAAAAATGATAATCAGTAAAATAATTAAAGATAGAGAAATACTCCCAGTTATACATGACCATATTATCCCACTTTTATTATGTTTTTTACGTTTATCCTCCCAATATTTTATTGGTTCTTTAAGTTTTAATAAATCACCATAAGTCCTTTCAAGATTAACAATATTTTCTTTACTACGATTATATAATTCAAAAAGTCTTTCTTTTTGTTCATTTAATAATAAATCAATTTTCTCAGTTGAAATATATTCCATCTTCTCAAATAATGGATATATTTTATTAAATTCAGTTATTTTATTTTCAAGATTAATATAGTCTATATCAGATAAAAGAGTTTTTAAACCTGGATCCAAGAATAATGAAGCATGAAGGACTCCAATATTAAAATCTCCATCATTAATCCATGGAACAGAATCACTACTAATAAATTGATAAGCTCCATTTCCTCTTTGTTTATTATATAAATATTCTGTTTTGATAAATTCTGCGACACTTTCTTTTGAATAAATAAGTTTATGACCATCTCTAGTTTGACCTTTTATAAATAAATTGATCTGTTTTTGGAATGGCAAAAAAGGATTTGGATCATTATTTTTAATAAGGGAATCTATCTCATCAATTAATTTAGACCAGATATCATAATGTTCACAAACATGTTGAATAATATCAGTATATGGTGGTTTATAATAATCTCTAATATTAATCCAATAATTATATTCTTGTAAAATATGAATCTTGATTGATTCATAACCATATAACAAAATTGGTTTTCCAGGTGAAAGATAAATTATTTCCAAACTAATTTCTGTATAAATATTATCATTATTACTTTCACTCATAAATTCTTTCCTTTCATTTTTAAAATTATCTATCCTCTCTCCACCACACCATTAACCTTGACTTTTACTACTTCGAATAAATAAGAGAATATATTAAATGTTTAATTTTATATATTCCTTCTAATGAATTTAAATAAAGAAATAACATGGAATTAATGTTCAAAATGGAATTTCAGAAATTTACCCGTTTTGTGATTAAATTCAATATCACTTAATTCTAGTTTCTTCTGTGTTAATTCAATTATTTGGTATTGTTTAAGTATTTTACCATTTCCATACCAGATTAAAGTATCAGGCAGAATGATTTTATATGTATATTTTTGTATAAAATCACCCATTTTAATGTTCATATTGTAATCAGTATCATATTCCCAAACAGTTTTTCCACTGCCCTCATCATTTGGGTCATTACCTTTCCAACTATTATCAGATAATAGTTTCTTTATTGAATTAATTTTATAAGCATCAGAGTTTTTTTCTATACTATCTTTTTGATGTATTTCTATTTCTCTTTTTGCCTTATCTTGCGGTGACTCAAAAATAACTGCAAAAATACCAATTATCATAACAATAACAAAAGGTACAACAAAAACTAAAATTACCCAGAACCACCATTTTTTTAAGATTGGACTTTTCATAATTACCTCGAAAATTAAAAACCAAAGGCTATGATATAAGATATTGTTGATTGAAAAATAATTCGTATATTTGTAATTACAGATTATACAGAAATGAGAAAAGATGGAAAATACGGTTAAGCAAATAATTGAAAAGATACTTTCATTGCCACTATCAAGGCAAAAA
>JAPLFL010000014.1 GCA_026390695.1 Candidatus Kapaibacterium sp.
ACACCAATGCAAATGCTGAATCTTTTAACGCGAAGGTAAAACTATTTAGAGCTAATCTCAGAGGGGTGATTGATACTAAGTTTTTCCTCTTTAGATTAGCTAAACTTTTTGCTTAATCCCCAAAAATTTGACATGACCCATTCTTTTGCTTGTGTTTTCTGATAGTTGAATCTCGACATTTCCAATTAAGTAAATAGTATTTCTTAATTTAGCTTCTTGGCTACTTTCTTTTGGATTTAATGTTCCATGAAATGTTCCAATTTTAAAATTCTTTGTTCTACTCATAATAATTACCTCAAATATTGAATTGAAAAACCGTTAATTGTAACAAGAACAACACAAATTATTTTGCCTTGCTTTATATAATTTTCAAACTTGTCTTTGAATTTTTCTATAAAATCTAATTCGTCCCATGCAAAAGTAAGTATTAGAATTGATTGATTGATTTTCAGGCAATTGACAAAATATTCTTCAACTAAATATTTTGCGGTTCCCTTAAAACCATATTTGTATGAATTCCATTTCCCAAACGCTTTGCATACACAAACTGAATGACATTTCCCAGGAAAGCCTCCGGGATAAATATTAATTTTATCCCCATTTAAAATTCTATTACTGATTTCATTAGCCAGTTTTGGCAAATTCTTCGCTGATTGATCAATTTGATGTTGGTTATCAAATCCTCCATGATCCGAATTAATTTCTTCTGACAGGGCTGCTGCAAGTTCGTTGAATATTTGAGCAAGTATATCATCCTTCTTCATAATACGTGAACAAATTTCATCATAGAATTTCAACATGATCAAGCTCCATTTTATTAAAAAATTTATCAAAATTCTTATAGTTCCAGTTTACATTGTCTCCGTCTATCTCAACGAATAAAATTCTCTTTTTGACTGAATAGGAGAACTTCTCCTGTAGATGGTCAGCGAAAAATACTTCTTCTTTCTTCCCGATAATCACCATTAAATCGTCTTTTTCAAATCTTGTTTTTCCACTATATAGGCTCCTGTTATCAGTCTTTGGAAAAAAGTCAGGAATGACAGCAGGAATATCACTTTTATCAGTCCCACTCAAGTTCTTCAGCACTTCCATTATTTTGGTGTCAGAAAACCTATCTGACAAATAACCCATGTCGAAATACTTTTTATCATGTATAAAGTCAGAACCATTACCATAAGCAGCCACAACTATCGGATATTTCTTCCTATAACCGCTCTGAGCAAAAAAAACGAGTTTTGCAACTTCACGAAATAATTCTTCAAATTCAGAAAGTCCTGTTTGAACATAGATTAGGGCAGCGCTATATCCCGCATGGTATTCATCCGAATCTCCATCATAACCACTACTTCTGCCGTAGTTCTCACTCAAAGTCTTGCTCGGAGCATCATTCTTAATGCTACTTCGTAACGAATTAGAAGGTTTAATATCTATCATAAATTACCCCTTAAACATGACAAACCTGCAATTGCAAATTACGAAAAATAACTTACATTTTAAGTCAACTTTTAAAATTATTTATTAACACAGTATTTGCTTATTCTTCAAAAATAACCCAAAAAAAATTATTTGAATTATATATGACCAGAATCTAAATATTTTCCCTCCAGAACAAGCGATAGTCATTTTTATAGGTATAGAATACCGATATACGATGCTACCATGGCAAATATGACCGGAGCATTCCTCAGTCTCAAACGAATTTTTGACTCAAATTTAATTCGTAAATAAAATTCTGAAACTTCCTTGAAAGTATAGAAATTTCATTCATATTCTTCTTTGAGTATGTTTTTACTTTTGTAGAGTAGTTTAGTTCGAGAGTAAAGCAAAGTGAATTTAAACTTCTTTTCCGAAACTTAAAATAAAGTATCTGTTGGTTTCACTTCTTGTAAACTTGATGGAACTGCTTCTACAAAGTCCATGGGCATGATGTTCTCAACCACAACTTCCGATTCTGCTACTGCCACTGATTCAACAACTGGCTCCGGTGCTTTAACTTCATTTAACTTATCTCTAAATTGGACTGATGGAACAAACACAGGTGTAAAGCGAGCTACCAACTGGACTGGTTCTCCTGTTTTAGGATTACGTGCCATTCTTGCTTTACGGCTTTTTGTTTTGTAAACACCGAAACCACGAATTTCGATTCTCTTGCCTTGAGTCAAAGATTCAATAATTGTGGAAAATACTCCATCAACAATGGCTTTGACTTCAATTTTTGTCAGCTTGCTGCCGATTGATACTGCATCTACTATGTCTGATCTGGTCATTAAAATACTTTCATAAAAATTAAACAAAATAAGAATTCAAAATTAAGGAATAATTTATTGATAAACAAACTTAGAAAACTAAAAACCATTCATCTTTGAAGAATGAGTTTATAGTTTTGATAATTGAAAAAATACAAGCTTGATGTTCAATAATAATCCGGTTAATTATGCCTAAAAAAATATGTTTCAGATGAAGCTTGGCTATTAAAATTTATTCAACTTCAAACTGTAATTAATAATAAAATCAAATAATAATCCAATTTACCACTGCTCAAATTTCATATTTGCTGGAACTCCCATGTGAACTGGTTTTCCCCTTACTCCTATCACGAAAAAGTCTAAATAAATTTCACTATTGATAGTTGTTTCAATTGCTATATGATTGAAATTGTTACCTTGCATATTAATTATTATACAGGGTATTATTATTTTATGATATCCATCAGAAATTATAGAATCCTTAAATGGATAAATTATCTCTGAATCTTTCTTGATTCTGATACTTACTGAACTCTGCTTTAATAATTCAAATGAGATTTGGATATAGTTTGCAGCAATAGTATCAATCAAATAATTCAATACATTTGCTTTTATAGTATCAGTTCGGATTCTATAAACTAAAGTATGGTTATTATTTGATACATCGATAATATCCGTATCATGAAATATTATAAATTTATCTTTATCAGTATCATTGCTTGAAAAAGTTGCAGAACCTTGAGGCTTTATTAACACAGTATCATTTGTATTTACAGTAGGAACAACTTTTGTAGTTTTAAAATTGATCCAAATGAATGTTGAAATTAGAATGATAACAACAGGAGTTATAAAATAAAATATTGTTTTAAGAGTTTTTTTCTTCTTAATCTGTTTCGAATTGATTTTTTCATTTATATCTTTTTCGATCTGATAAAGTTCAGATAAATCACTAATTGTTTCATTAATAGATTTTTCAATTTGAAAGGCATCTTGTAAATAAAACAAATTTGCGGGGTCACTCAATAAACTTGAAATTTCTTGTTTTTGATCATCTGATAATTCTTCTTTATTAATAAGACTAATAATCAAATCCAGCATTTTTAAATTCTTACTCATAACCAATAAACCTTCCCAGATGATTCCCTAATATTCTCTTTAGTCTTGATTTTCTAAGAGTATTAGTTACTTGTGATTGCTCTAAACCTAACATTTTTGCTATCTCTTGGTAAGTATGATTATCAAAATAATGTAGTATGAGCATTTCTCTATCACGATCAGGCAATAAATCAATGGCTTTATGTACTTCATCACATAGTTCAAGCAGCTCCATTCTTTTATTTATTTCTGCATTCTCATCTTCTAATTTTTCACTCAATTCATCAGTAATATTAATTAAAATGCTCTCTCTTGATTTTCTGTGATAGAAGTTTATCGTAAGATTTCTCGCATTTGTATAGAGCCTTGCTGGCAGATTTGGAATGTCCTTAAAAGCATCATGATTCCAAAAATTAATCCATAAATCTTGATATAAATCTTGTACATCATCACGATTTCTAACAAATCTAAGAATGAATGAAAACAGTGTTGAACCATATCTCCCTGTAATTTCTTGTAATGCAGGTCCACATAAAGTCTTATACTTATAATGTAAATCAAGATAATTTAATATTTGCTGATCATTTTGTTGTGAAAAATTTGGCATAATCAGTAAATTTATATACTTTTTAAAAAATAAAAAATCAAACCAATACAAATTTACAAAAGATCATAATAATAAAAAAATACCATTAAATCTCATTGCCAATATTAAGTATCACAGCTTCCATAGCCACACTTATAATTATTAATTGAATCTATAATCTATCTTGATTTACGTTTAATACCTTCAATTGTGCAGCCAGTCGATTTTTCAGATGATATTCTAAAATATTTTAAAAGTATAATGATTACTAAATTGACCTAAAAAAATTTGAACCTTTTTAATATTGCACCCAGTGCAGTTTATCAATGACAATAAAATATTTATTTTTTAATTACAAATTTTATAAAAATTATTGTTATACAAGATAGAAACGGAATGATGTGTTCTTTGACAACTGAAAATCGATAAAAAACAATTAAAATGTAGAACTACTCTAAGGGTTTTGGCATATTATATAAATTTATTACGAAATTTCTATCACATTCTATATGCTTCCAATTTCTTGCATTAAGTCAAAACTCGCATCTACTGTAATGTTTTTGAATAATTAATTGAAATTATCTTCAAACTTATTGACAATATTACCTTGAAAGGTGCATCCAGACTAATTTCAATAAAAATTATACATGGTTACAAATTGTTAACTGATAACCGGAATGAATGTATATTTTTTATGAACTTTTATAAAGTTGCACCCAGTGAGGCTTTAAAACAATGTAAAAAAATTTAAAATTATTTTACAAAAAATGTAAAAATAATTGTTATACATATTGAAAGGTGAATAATTGTTCTTTGACAACTGAAAAAAACATTAAACAATAAAATGCAGAAACTGACATTAGGAAGAAATTACAAAAAATCCTATGCCAACCACTCCAGTAGTCAAAAATGAAAATTATAATCAACCAATTTTATCACAATAAAAGGAGATTATTATGTTAACGCCTCAAGAATTAGAACTGCTGTATCTTTCAGCTCTTCAATCAAGGCAAATATGTACTGATGAAGAGTTTTTAACGGTCAGAAGCCAGTTGACGGAAATTTCAAATTCCAGTGATTTCTATCTCGGAATTATCATTGGTTTAAACCTTTGTGAAGGCATCTTCGATATAACAACAGAGTCTCACTCATTAACATATCAACTTCCACTTCACAAGCATCGAATCATTTGTTCTGAAATCTATATTCAGAAAATTAAGGAAGAATCAAAGACCGAAGCTTTAGCAATTCTTAATTAAACATTTAAACAATATTTTTAACATTAAGGAGTATCAAAATGGAAAAATTATTTTTCAAACTCGTAACCATCTTAATGATGGCATTCTCCTCATTCCCCGCATTTTCGCAGTGGACTGATGCAAATTTTGGACTTTACGGTGGAAATGTTTACTCAATCACTGTAAGTGTAAATCATATCTATGCTGGTGCATTTGGATATGGTGTCTATCGTTCCTCAGATAATTCTGTTAATTGGATCCAGAAGAGCACAGGTTTACCAAATGGAAGTGTTCAGACGGTTTGCACTTTTGACAGTACAATTTTCGCAGCTTTCAATCAAGGTGGAATTTTTGCATCACCCGATCAAGGTGAAACTTGGTTTAATATGAGTAATGGTATCAAGGATGATATTCACAAGATCTATTGTGATGGCAAGTACTTATATGCCTTGACCGATAGTTCAGGTGTTTATTGCTCTTCAGATAGAGGCAATAAATGGTCATTATTTAATTCTGGATTAACTGATCTGCATATTAGATCGATTTCTGGATCAAACGATTCCATATTTATTGGCACTTCTTCGGGAGTCTTCATGAATTTAAACCACGGTTTTTGGATTAAAAGAAATAATGGTTTACCTTCCTCGAACATTCATGCTATATGTAAGGCAGATAAGCATCTGTTTGCCTGTTCTAATAATAATGGTGTCTTTTACTCCTCAAACAATGGAGGCAATTGGTCACTCAAAAATAATGGCTTAAAGGATCTCTATTTTCATTCTATTGTTTCATTTGGAAAATTAATAATTCTTGGAACAACTTATAACGGAATATTTATATCAAATGATAATGGTAGTACATGGATTCAAAAGAATAATGGACTAACCAATTATGAAATTAATTGTATCACCATAAAATCCGATACAGTTTTAATTGGTACGTTTGGGTCGGGGGTTTATTTTTCGACAGATTCGTGTAATACTTGGGTTCAGAAAAATCAAGGGTTAAAAGCATTAGAGGTAGATGCACTTTCATCCGATGGAAAGAATTTATTTGCTGGCACAGCACAAAGTGGTTTGTTTTTATCTACGGATGTAGGTACTTCTTGGGTTTCAAAGTATAATAGGAACTCTGACCTCTTGCATATACGAACTCTTGCAAATACAGGACAAACTGTATATGCAGGTTGCTATATGAATGGTATCTACAAAACTTCAGATTGTGGAACAATGTGGAAAGATTGTAATCAAGGTCTTAGCAACAAAGATATTTATATAATCGGTAAAAATAACAGTGACCTTTATGCAGGTACTCATGGTGGAGGAATCTTCTTCTCAAGTGATTCCGGTAAGAGTTGGAGCAATAGGAACAAAGGTTTAAACAATTTAAATGTCCAAGCTTTTGCTTTTGATAGTAACAAGGTTTATGCAGGTACTCATGGTGGAGGAGTTAATTTATCGACCGATAAAGGAATGAATTGGTCAGCAAAAAATTCTGGCTTAGGCAATCTCGATATCCAAACTTTAGCAATGAAAGATAAATCAATTATTGCAGGAACTTTATTTGGCACGGCCCCTGGCATTTACTCTTCTACTGATTTCGGTATATCCTGGAATCAACGAAATGCAGGATTGTCAAACACAGGAATTTTTAAGATCGTTGTCTCAGGAAATGATATAATTGCTGGAACTCTCGGTGGGGGAATCTTCGTGTCAAGCGATGATGCAAAATCGTGGATAGCCAAAAATTCAGGCCTTACGGATTTAAAGATATTATCAATAACAACAATAGGTGATATGGTTTTTGTATCTACTGGAGATGGGGTTTATAAAGCAAAAATTCCCGACCTTGTTAATTCATCAGCAACAATCAAACTAATTAAACCAAACGGTGGAGAACGTTTTAAAGTTGGAACAAATGAGAATTTCACATGGGACTATACCGGAGCATTAGATTTTGTATCGATAGATTACTCAACGGATAACGGGCAAACATGGAAAAACATAGTTCAGAAACTTGATGCAAGTATCAATTCTTACATTTGGAATGTAGAAAAACCTACTTCAACTCAGTGCTTGGTGAGGGTTTATAAGTTTGATAATCCTTCAATTGCTGATACAAGTGATAAAGTATTTACAATTTATCAAGATTCTGTTCCAAAAGGTAGGAAAGAAATCGTAAACGTTTGTTATTCTGATGGTTCTGAAATCAAAACATCATTCAAAACTGATATAAATAAAATTTACAGAATCCGAATAATTGGAGTTTTCAGTCCATGGATGAGATCTGATAATTGTGGAGAATCTTCTATCGGATGTGGGATCGATGCGGCTTATATTTATAACATTCCAAGTACCCAAAAGTCAAATTGGAGTTTACTGGAACCTTTCTGGACAGGTTATACTGACAGTTTAAAGTATGGAAATAGAAAGGTTGGATTCCGTTTGAATGATGCACCAATTTCAGTATATAATTTTACAAAAACTCATGATTATTATATAGATAAGCAAGGCACTGGTGACTTTTTCAAATTTAAAATAATTGATTCACTTTGGAATTCAAATAAATTTGTTGCAAATTATGATCCAAGTGCAACTGGAGGTTGTTTAGCTGTATCAATCGAAGAAATCAGAGATACTTCAGTAGGATTTTGTGAACCTATACAATGTTTGTGTGACAGTAATGGTAAACTGATTGGTATTCGACTAAAATTAGGTCTTTTTGAGAGAGATACCTCAAAGCTAAATGGGTTCAGGAATTTACTCAAAAAACTCGGACATGATCAGATTGCTATAATGATTAATGGCAAATTTGTTTGCATTGATTCAATGCTATGTTCATCTGATTCAATAATTAATATTGATCGAGTTGGATTCGGAATTGGCATCATACTTGATATCTCAGGTTCAATGGCTGGACAAATTTCCAATACAGACCGAACTATAAGACTCGATGCTCTCAAAAAATATATCACAAAATTTCTTGATAATTTAAATCAGAAAGATAGCTGTTTTCTAACTTCCTTCGATGATCAAATTTATCATCTTCAGGATTGGACAAAGGACAAAAATCTACTTAAATCAGAAGTCAATGGTCTGAGTATCGGAGGTGGAACTGCTATATGGGATGCAGTTAATGATGGCATTAATAAATTAAGCAGTACCGTTCCTCCCAAAGCAATAATAGTGTTGAGTGATGGAGCCGATAATGCATCTAATATTACATTTATAAATCTTTTACAAAAGGTTAATGGATTGACTAATTTGCCAATATATTTTATAGGATTAGGATTTTCAAATTCGATTGTTGATAGCATAGGAAGAGTAAATATGCAAAAACTTGCTAACAATAGTAAAGGAAAATTTTTTTCAGTTAATGATACAATTGCAATGGCCAATGCATTTAATACTATAGCCGAATCAATTAATGAAGATCTATGTTGTGAAATTAAATTTACATTTGCAGGAACAAACACTAAAATTGACTCAGCAGGCAAGGTAAGATTAATATTTACACCATCCGATACCGTAATGTTTAGTTCAGAATTAGCCTATAACTGTACCGATTGTATTGTAGATTCGAAGGTAATTAAAGGAATAGACAAAGATTCATCTACAAAGAAGATCCCAAACTCTGGAATTGGATTATCTATTATCAATAAACTTGCTCTTTTAACATATAGTATTACTGAGTATGGAGAGGTTACTATAGAAATTTCGGACTTGCTTGGAAATATTATCAATGTAGAACATAAGGGCAATCAAGCTGCTGGCACTTATGAATACATTTTTGATTCCAATCAAGTAACTTCTGGTGTTTACATTGCATGTGTCAAATGGAATGATAAATTTGTTTCAAGAAAAATAATTGTTTATCATTAATTCGAAGATAATCTTTAGAAGGTTCTGCACTTATTGAATGTTCGGTTATACTAAAGCCTTTCCTTCCCGAAGGGCTTTAGTATTTTATGAGCTTCTGTTGATTTGTAATAGGCAATCATACACTTTCAAACTTTTTACTGATCTAAGATGAATTGAAATTGGCTTGGAGAAATTTTAAGAAAATATAATTAAATCGATATATTCCTTTATTAAATACCAATTCAAAGATTTATCTTTCTTGAAGAATATTTCTACACTACTTCTATACACTAATCTGCCCCAAAAAAAGTGTACACAAAGTTAAGAAACTTTTTTCATAAATTCAAATTGATCTGGTGATAAATAATTTAAAGAAGAATGTTTTCTATTTCTATTATAAAATCCTTCAATATACTCAAAAATACTCAATTCTGCTTCTTTTCTTGATTGATGTTGTTCAAAATAAACAAGTTCGGTTTTTAGTGTATGAAAGAATGATTCAGCAGTAGCATTATCGTAACAATTACCTGTCGAACTCATAAGCGACTACTTTTCGGCTGCACAGGTCAAGTATCATCGACAAATAAAGCCAGCCTTCTCGTGTCCAGATGTACGTTATATCAGCAACATGGACTTGATCAGGTTCGTCAGGCTTTGGCATTGACTGAAGCAGATTAGGGGCTACATTCAGCTTGTGATCA
>JAPLFL010000108.1 GCA_026390695.1 Candidatus Kapaibacterium sp.
AATTTTATTTTTACCAAAAACTAAATTAATCAATTTTTGGTTAAGCCTGCTTTTCAAACATACAAACTCAAAAGCCTCATTTCTGTCATTCCTGCGAATGCAGGAATCCCCTAAAGTGGCACTGGAAGGAGATTCCTGCATACACAGGAATGACATTTTTGTTAAATATGTGGCTTTTGAGACAGGCTCTTTATGGAAAAATCTTTATAAAAATGGCTTTATGACGCTTTTGAATGGCTTTATGACGCTTTTGAATTACTTTATGAGGCTTTTGAATGGCTTTATGACGCTTTTAAATCAGCCGGAGAGTTCCATAAACCCATTCAAAAGCTCCATAAACCCATTCAAAAGTTCCATAAACTCATTCAAAAGCTCCATAAAGCACTTCAAAAGCTTATAAACCCCAAAAACAAGTTAAATCAACCAAAAAATGTTATATAATTCAAAGTGCAAAATTATGGAAAGGGAATGAAAATCCAAAAAACCTTATTCCATTTCTTCTTCAACCTAAGTAGAAAATGAATACCCGTTAGACCCAAACCTTATTAGCTTATTCAGCAATTCAAATAAACTAATAAGGTTAAAATGTGTGGGGGATTAGATGTGTGTTGGATTGCTTTTACTTCTTTTCCCTTGCCGGTCTCTGTGAACAATTATAATAATCTCCATAAGAGTCGATTTTCCAGTTACCATCTTCTTTGGAAAACTCAATAACAAGTTGAATGTGATTCTCTTTGTCTTTAATATAGAAATAAACTATTTCCCATTCCTTTTCTTTTGCAACTACTGTTTCTGTTTGTGATTCTATAGTTATCGCTTTGCGATTCGGGAAATATTCATTAATTAATTTGATAAATACTTCGATTCTTCCATCATCAGAATATAAATGAAATTTACTCTTAACTATATAATTGGTATCTTTAGCGAAAAATCTTAAAGTATCTGGATTATTTATAATAGCATTTACAATTCTTGCATTAATAGTCATATCGTTTTCTTTAAGTAGTGAGCAACTATTAATCGAAATGATAAAGAGTAAAGCTATAAAAGTATTTTTCATTTCATTGTTTCTCTCTCGTCCTCAATTTTATCTGACCTAAACCAAATTCATTAAATTTTCTATTCCTTTCTTTATCGTTTCATCATTTTTGGCGAAACAGAAGCGGAGTATCGTTTTGCCTTCTTCGGATTTCCCGTAAAATACTGATGGGGGAATGATTGCAAGTTTGTTGTTCTCGACCAATTTCATGGCGCAATCCATGTCATCTTGGTATTTATTTGCGGGAATATCTGCCATGAGGAAATATGAACCGGCGGGCTTGTGTGGCTTGAAATCGGTTTTTATAAGTAAATCATTGATCAAATCGCGCTTCTTGAGGTACATTGCTTGGAAATCGGGTAAATAATCATCTAATCTTCCGAAGGCCGTTGCTACTGCATGTTGAGCAGGGGTATTCACCGCAAAGACTGTCCATTGATGTATTTTCCTAATGGATTCCGTTAAAGTTTTCGAGGCAATTGTGAAGCCTATCTTCCATCCGGTCATGCTGAAAGTCTTTCCGGCAGAGGAAATAGTGATTGTTCGGTCAGCCATACAGGGTACTGTGGCAATCGGAATGTGTCGCGCGTCATCAAAAGTGATGAATTCATAAACCTCGTCGCTCATCACGAGGAAATCATGCTTTATAGCAAGTTTGGCGATAAATTCCAGCTCTTCCAAGGAATAAACTTTGCCGGTAGGGTTGTGCGGACTGTTGATGATCAGGAGTTTGGTTTTATCGGACACCAGCGCTTCCAATTCGTTAAAATCGAATGAAAAGTCCGGCTTGCTCAGGGTAACATATTTTGGGATTCCGCCGCATAAGATTGTGTCCAACTGATGAGCATCATAAAATGGTTCGAACATGATTACTTCATCACCGGGACTCACAAAGGCTTTGATTGTGGAATAAATCGCTTCGGTGGCTCCGGCAGTGATCGTTACGTTATCATCAGGGTTCCAGTCAAGATCATAGAATTTTTTGTGATAATCGCAAACGGCGCGACGTAAAGAGAGAATTCCGGGTGAAGGTGCATATTGATTTTTTCCACTTTTCATTGCCGCAAAAGCCTCTTCCATGAGCCAAAGTGGGCCATCGAAATCGGGAAAACCTTGTCCCAGATTCACGGCATCATGTTTTAAAGCAAGTTTACTCATAACCGAAAAGATAGAATCCGGCATATTGTTCAATAATTTGTTTTCGTAATGGTTCATATTGGTAGCACTCGAATTTTAAAATTAGAAACAGACGAAAGAAAGTTCATTAGATTTTATTAATGCAAAATGCAAAATGTAGAATGCAAAATGCAAAATGCAAAATGTAAAATGCAGAATGCAGAATGCAAAATGCAAAATGCAAAATGCAAAATGCAGAATGCAAAATGCAAAATGCAGAATGCAGAATGCAAAATGCAAAATGCAAAATGCAAAATGCAGAATGCAGAATGCAAAATGCAAAATGCAGAATGCAGAATGCAAAATGCAAAATGCAGAATGTAAAATGCAGAATGCAAAATGTTGGAATTAGCTTTTCGTGGGATTTGATTTATCCCAGATTTTTCTACATTCTATAACAGGGGGTATTGGAGATTTAAATAAGTTCCTTATTTGTGTATCATATTTCAATTACGTCAAATCTTAATGATGAATCTGGTTTTATTAAATTCACGCTATTTTCATAAATTTACAAATTCCTAACTTATAACTCCTAACTCTCAAAGTCTCGCCGGAATGGTAAAGTTAAAGGTTGAACCTTTACCTAACTTGCTTTCAACCCAAATATTGCCTTTATTAATTTCTACGAACTCCCTACATAAAATAAGTCCTAAGCCTGTACCGGCTTCGTTGTTTGTTCCACTTGTAGAACGTGAAGTACCAATTTTAAATAAATTATCAAGAGTTTCACTATCAATGCCTAATCCATTATCCTGCACGCTTATCTCATAAACCTTACGTAATGGATTTAGAAGGGTTGAGATAATAATTTCACCTTTTTCTTTTGTAAATTTAATTGAATTAGTAATCAGATTTCTAAGAACTGTTGAAATCATATTGTAATCGCAATAAACCATTGAATATTTGTTTATATCGGTAATAATTTGTATTTGTTTTTTATCTGCATATTCTTTCATAATTGAAAGGTTATCGAGTACAAGCTCATTTAAATCAAATATATCAGGTTCAAAGTTTATTTTTCCTGTTTGAGTGCGAGCCCACTGAAGTAAATTTTCTAAGAGAGAAGAAATATTTTTACTTGTCAGATGAATTTTATTAAGATTATCTTTTATTTCTTCGGTTTCGAAGTTTTCGAAATATTTTATTAAAGATTCCAAACCTAAATTTATCGCAAGAACTGGATTTTTAAGATCGTGGCTGATGATTGAGAAAAATTTATCTTTAGTTGTGTTAGCTTGTTCTAATTGTATATTATTATCGGCTAATTCCTCAAGGACATTGGCTAATGTTTTATTAAGAGTAACGAGCTCAAGTTCACGGGCTTTTCTTTTATCAATTTCATTTTTAAGACTTAAAGCGGATCGAACTCGAAGGTTGAGATCAATTTCATTTGGTGGTTTAACTATATAATCAATAGCTCCGGCGGTGAAGGCTGCGGATAAATCTTTTAAATCTTCGCTTGAAGATATTATAATTATTGGAATATCATAAAGAGATGGGAAGGATTTTATTATTTGAGTAGCTTTGATTCCTGTGATTTTCGGCATTTTTATATCCATTAAAATCAGATCTATGTTATTCTGATGATTTTCTACAAACTCAAGGTTTTCATTGATACCTAATATTTTCAATCCTTCTATTGCTGATTCAGCCATTACGACATCTTTAAAACCATCGGACACAAGTAATTGTCTTAATCCGAACCGTTGAGTAAAAGAATCATCAATAATTAAAATATTCATCGTTTATTTTCCTTTTAGTTTAGATGTTAGTGCATTGAAAGTTCCATCAAAAACTATATCTAACTGAGCATTTTTATCAGATAATGTATCAAAATCGGAATTTTTGCTGGCTATTTCAATTTCAGCGCATAATTTTCTCATCATTTTTGCACCAACATAACCACTTGATCCTTTTAGTGAATGAGCGTATTCACAGATATCGAAAAAGTTTTTGTGTTCAAAAGAGGTTTTAATATTTTCAATTAGAACTTTAGATTCATCGAGATATATTTCTATGAGTTTTTCGGGTTCATCATATCTTATGAGTTTCTGGAATTCTCTTTCATCAATATAATCTATAATATTCATTTCGGAGGAAATCTCTAAGTATTTTGTATTGCTTTTTAAATGCTTTACTTTATTTATAATACTGATCATTCCGTCGATATCCACGGGTTTGTTGACGAAATCATCCATACCTGCGGCAATACATCTTTCTCGTGTACCACGGAGTGCATTTGCAGTCATTGCAATTATGTAAGGTTGCGTATTCATCTTAGCTCTAATTTGTTTTGTTGCATCAATACCGTCCAAATGTGGCATGTGCAAATCCATAAAGATAAGATCAAACTTTTTTCTTTGAATATATTCTATCGCCTCAAAGCCGTTGGAAGCAATTTCAGGATGATACCCAAGATGGACTAAAATTTGTTTTGCAACATTTTGATTTACCAAATTATCTTCCACAATTAATATTTCGAGTGGAGTAATGATTTCGGTCTTAGCATTTAATTCCTCTATTTTTTTCGATTCAAACTCATTGGTAAGTGTTGCAAACTCCAATAATGAACTATAGAGAATTGAAGCTTTAATCGGTTTGTTAATGATAATTGTTTCTTTGGTTTTTGAAGAACTGGTATTCAATGTATTGCATACAATAAAGATTGGCATTTTATCAAAATTAGCCCTTTTACGTATTTCTTCGGATAATTTATAACCATCAAATTCGGGGAAATACATATCCACAATAGCAAAATCAAAATGTTCACCTTTCTCTATCAGATCCAATGCAACTGAAGGTGAGCTTATTGCAACAGGATTCATTTTCCATGTTACCAATAATTTAATGAGAATAAGCAGATCGCTGACATTATTGTCGATAATCAGAATATTTTTATTGACTAATAGGTCAGAATATTGATCCTGAATATTTAGCATCAATTCAGGAATTAATTCGGCACTTATTGTGAAATTAAATATAGAGCCAGCACCTATTCCACTTGATTCAACCCATATTTCACCTCCCATCATCTCAACAAGATGTTTACTTATGACTAAACCTAAACCTGAACCACCGTATTTTCTTGTTGTAGAAGCATCAACTTGTGAAAAGGATTTGAAAAGTTTATTCATATCTTCATTAGATATGCCAATCCCGGTATCGGAGACCTCGAATTTAACTTTAATTTTATTTGAGTTTTCACTATCAATATATTCAAGTTTAATTGAGAGTTTAACCTGACCTTTTTCAGTAAATTTTATTCCATTACTCAATAGATTGTTCAGAACTTGCTTTAATCTTGTCAAATCACCTTTGATCATTCTTGGCACTTGATCATCGTAAATCACTCCAATATCAAGATGCTTTGCTGTTGCATTTTTGGCAACCATATCCAAAACACTTTCCACACATTCAAAAAGATCAAACGGATGATTATCTAATTCCATTCGACCGGATTCGATTTTTGAGAAATCAAGAATATCATTAATGATATTTAAAAGTAAATCTCCGCTACTAATTATTGTTTCAAGATATGTTCTCTGAACAGATGTTATTTCTGTATTCAGTATCAATCCGGTAAGCCCGATAACTGCATTGAGTGGAGTGCGGATTTCGTGACTCATTGTGGCTAAAAATGAACTTTTAGCAATGTTAGCTGTTTCAGCTTTATCCAAAGCCTCTCTAAGTTCGGTTGTTTTTTGTTCAACGATATTCTCTAATCTTGTTTGAACTTCAATATTTCTTTTCTCTTTCTCTTTCTCTTGCACCAATAATCTTATTTCGCTAATTGTAGTATTGACCAAATATACTAAAACATCAAGCGGATCACCACGATAATCTCTTTCAACCTCAACATCGAAATTTCCGGCTGCTACTTGCATTAACACATTTGATATGAGATCTATTGCATTATTCAAACGAGTTTGATTCGTTTTTAGCTCTTCAAAAACCCTATCTAACTCTTCAGCTACGGTGTTGAATGAAAATGCTATTGTATCATCATCATCCTGTGAAAAATTTCTTTCCATTCGATAGGATAGTTCCCCGCTGACAAGACGTTGAAACCCATCAATCAAGGCTAATGGTTGTTTGTAGATACTTTTCATTTTGTTTTGATTATTGAATGGCACCAATTTATAGCTTGTTCAAAATTTGCAAACATCTTAGTCGGAACTTTTGGCTTGGAAATTCCTAAAAAAACTGAAGCAACCGCTCTTCCGAAATTCGTTCCTCCGACAAGAGCATAAGCTAATTGAACTTCAGGATCGGGCAATTCGCGATAAATAGCTCTGGCAGCACTTGTTTGTTGAACAATATTGTCCATGAAAATAATTATTGCAGCACTTTTTCCTTCTTTTCTCAAAAAATCTAACTGGATATTGACACTCTGGGTTGCAGTATTTTCATCATCTGTACATTTGGAGAATGGTACTATCGATAATATTGATTCTTCAATAATAAAAAATTCCGCATTATCAGATTGACCGAATTTTTCCCAGTTACTCGTTTCAACTATCATCATTTCTCCTTGTTAGCTGTCTCTAAAACAACAATACCACTCTCTACTGAGTTTACGATTGTTAATGGAATTTTCGGTTTTGAAAGTCCGACAAAAAAACTCGCAATAGCTCGTGACAGCGGATTATTCACTACTAAGGCTATTCCAAAGAATAAATCAGGATCTGTGCGGTCGGAATAAATTTTTCTGGCATCGGCATCTTGGGATAATAAATTATTTAAAATAACTACAAGACCACACTTTCTCTCAAGTTTATTAGCAAAGTCCAGTTGGAAGTCCATATTTATATTCGCAGCTTTCGCATTATCTTTATAACCCTGAACTGGTGATACTATCAAGATATTATCGCTATGAACGAAATATTCTGTATTTTCACTTTCTCCGATTTTTTTAAATTTTTTTGTCATGCTCTGGTATATTTAATCTTTTTTAATTAATGAACATATTATAATGGAACTCATTCATACAAATATAAGAAGATTCTAACAAATACAAAAGATAATAATAAATTCAATAAAATATTTACTTTTTCTTCCTTTCATTAAACCTTCATAATACTTTTTATGTCTATTATTCAAATATTTTTATTCAGTTTTGAAAAGTAACGAAAATGTACAAACTAAAAATAAAATTCTCAATCAGTGCATTAATGATTTTATTAATTTCAATAAATTCTCACGCTCAGACAAGTCCGAAAGAGCTATTTCAGGAACTAAGGACTCAATTAAATAATTACAAGACCAATAATATTATTCCAAGTCTAAGCAAATGGAAAAATCAGTTGGATAATGCCATGGCTAAGGATGACCTCACTAAATTAAATGAGCTTAGATCACAAGCCACAGCCTTGCGTGAACGAATTAAATCGGAAGCTAAGGAAATGAATAAAAATTCAGATCCTGAACAAAAAAAAGAGAACATGAAAGGTATCTGGAAACAAAACACAGAGCAGTTCAAAGCATTAGCAGAACAACTCAAGCCAATTGCAGTCAAATATAAATCCACATTGGAAGATATTGGTACTTTTGCAAAACCAAATGCAGAAACTTGGAAAAATGAGATAAAATCTATTGTCGAATCGTGGAAAAATTCTCATTCTGATGAACTCAAACAAATTATGGACAAACCCGGTGCAAAAGAGAAATTAGAAAACTTTAAACAAAAAATGAACTTTTTGCAGAATTTTAAAAAGAAAGCCGTTGTCGCACGGTTCATGCTCTGGGACGGTAAAGATATTAATTTTGATGAGGTACAAAATTCCGAATCGAATGACTTGCCTGAAAATCCGCTTAATAAATCCATGATAACAGCTTTGCAAAATTATCCTAATCCTTTTGCTGATAAAACCACGATTGCTTTTCATAATCCAATTGTGCAGCAGCTTACTGTTACAGTTATTGATGATGAAGGCAAGACTGTTGCTAAGGTTCATGACGGAAAACTTGCTGCAGGTGATATAACTCTGACTTTTGAAGCAAAAAATCTTGTGACAGGATCATACCTTTATAAAATTAAATCATCAGAATGGACTAAGACCGGATTGATGAATGTGCGGAAATAATGGTTAATGGTATTTTCTTCCTACTTTAACCGTCGTTTGTAATAAGTGAGCTTCTACTCCAGCAGGCAATTCTAAGGCTCTTCACACTACTTTACTAATTACAGGCACCTATAACCACTCCTTGGAAACTAACAATTATACACTAATATTGACTTTAATAGAATTTAATTGATAAAACTCAGTTAAACCTTATTTTTTGACAAAAACATCTAATCAAACTTATTTTTTGGTAGAACAGACATTCCTGTCTGTTTGTTTTTAAATATGCTCAGACAAGGATGTCTAAGCTACTGACTTGCATAAGTTAGCTGTAATTTGTAAGCAAAATTTTTCATGGAAACTTAGTAGAAAGTATTATAAATAACGCAATTCATACAGACCAATAAACCATTTTCCAAAATTCACTTCCTTGAGGAAGGGTTAGGGAAGGTGTTGGTTTAGAGAAATGAACATGAAATATTTTGGTTAAACCCAGATATTTCATTAGACAATTGAAATTTCCCTTCACCCGCAAAAGAGGGGTAGGGGAGATTTAAGCAAGTTCATTAATTGCATATAAAATTTCAATTGCGTTAAATCTTAATGAAAAAGCTGGGTTAAAAAAAAATCCCCTCCTTTTTTGGGGAGGGGATAATTTATCTGAATTAATCAAATATTATTTGACTAAAATCATCTTTCTGGTTGCTGAGAAATTACCTGCATCCATCTTGCAATAGTAAACACCACTTGTTAAGTTAAATAAAGCAGGGCTGAAAGTGATTTCATGAACTCCTTCAGTTTTTGCACTATTCATTAACAGTGCAACTTCATTTCCTAAAACGTCAAGTACTGTTACTTTAACATTGGTCGATTTTAACAAATTGAATGTAATTTTGGTACTTTCTTCGAATGGGTTAGGAGTATTCTCACCCAATACGAATACATCATTTGTAGGCTCGGTTACATTTAATTGATTATAATATGAAATTGTAACAATCGCCGCATTAGAACTTGTTGTTCCGCAACCATCAGTTACATTGCAAACATAGCTACCTGCATCGGTTGATACAACTGCTGCTATACTGTATGTAGAATTTGTTGCTCCACTTATCGGTGCTGCATCTTTTGTCCATTGATATGTCAAATTTGCGCTGCCTGTGGCTGTAACTGACAGATTCAATGTCTTACCCGTAGCAACTGCTATTGTGGCAGAAGGTTGAGTTGTAAGAACAGGTTTGGTATCGAGAGTAAGTAAGGCAACCGATGAGCGTTTGATTTTTTGATTATCAACGGTAATATCAACAAAATACTGACCTGCACTTGCTCCGGTAGGTGCAATTACAGTTAATTGATTTGTTTTTGAGCCTGTATAAAATGCGCCGTCAGACAATTTATTATTATTAAAATACCATTGATATGTCAGAGTGGTACCACCTACAGGAACAGCAGTCACTGCGAAATTGAGGTTTGTTCCCTGACAGCCGGTAAGATTTGCAGGTTGAGTTGTAATATTTATATCTGCCGGTTTTGCAATCGAAACTTTGATTGATGAATCTTGGCCGCAGGCGCCTTTTACTACAACATAATATTTAAATGTCAAATCAATGTCAGTCACTCCGGTAATTGTCATATAATCGGACTTGGAGCCAGCTACGAAGTTATTGTCAACCATCGGATATATTTTATTTTGTGCATCAACTTTATACCATTGAATGCTTAGTGGAATCTTTGGATTTACGCGCCAGTCGTCAATTACCTGAGCACCAACCTGGAACGAGGCAGTTTGACCAATATCGGCAATTGCTGTGATAGGTTGATTTGTAACGGCAGTTGATCTTGAAATATAAATCGGAGCATCATCGGAATAAATGTCAACTATACCACGGCAGTCAGTAATTGTCATTCTGCAGCGATAGACTCCTGAATTTGTATGTGTTGCATTTTGTAACCAGAATGAATTATCCTGAGCTGTATTGTTTTCTGTTAGAGATATGTCCACTCCATCTTTTTGCCAATGATAGGCATTGGTAATACCGTTTCCTTTTACGACTAAGAAAGTTTGATCGCCTTTGCAGAGGTTAATCGAAGATGGTTGCCTTGTAATTTGATATAATGCATAGACAGTCATTGATATGGAGTTAGTAATTGTAGTTGAAGGTACACAGCTAATGCTACCATTCATCAGACAGCGGTACATACCGGTTTCGGTACCTTGAACATTTGTCATCACCAAAACTTGGGATTGAGAAGGATATTTAGATACTGAATTCCAGTTTAATCCGCCATCTGTACTTTTTTGCCATTGATAACTTACAATTGTTCCATTGACAAGTGAGGTAAAGGAAAGTGAAGAACCTGTGCAGACGTAGCTTGGTGTTGGGTTACTGCAAGATATGACTAAATTAGTTAATGGGTCAGCTACGCTTACGTTGGAAACAGAGGATGTAATCGTTGCCGGTCCGCAATTGCCGGGGCCAAATATCTGGCAGCGATAATTACCGGTTGCCGCACTGGCAGGAGCCAAAGTTATAGAAAGGTTAGCAGTTGTTTGACCCACAATGTTTTGATAGGTACCTGAACCAGCAGGATTTTCTTTTTGCCATTGGTAGCTGTTAATAGTACCAGCAGCAACGAGATTCAAATTAAGAATTCCGAGATTGGAACAAACTGTACTGTTAGCTGGAGGAGGAGTGGTTATAGAAATCGCAGTTTCAATATTCAGTGCTTTCGTAAGAGTTGATACCGAATCTCCAGCAAACTTAGCTCTTGCATAAAAATTTCCAGCATTAGATTGTGCCAGGGGGTTCATAATATATGAATTATTTGCCTGGCCATTTACTAATGTTCCATTTTGATACCATGAGAATATAGGACTTGTTGTAATACTGCGGGCAATGCCATCCTGGAAAATACTTACAGAAGCATTGAAATTCATTGTAAAGTTTGAACCAGTACAGTAGGTGGTTGCAACTGGGTTGAATGTCAATGGAGTTGATATAGCTAAATTACTTGTACGTACCTCATCGGCACCTTTGAAAGTGACGAAAGTAGAACCTGAACCGGGAGCAACTCTACGCAGTTCACCGTCATTATCTCTGCCGTCCCAAACTCCTGATGGAGTAATTGGAGTACACATAAAATTAAGATCTGTTAAATTCGATCCTTGTATGTGTAGGTTATCATCTGCAATAAAAGCTGGAGCCGAACTAATGGTTGAATTTCCTTCAAAAGATGAACCTACTGCTGTTTTCCATGAGGAAAATCCAGTTGCATCGAAAGTATAAAATGTACCGCCATTGTTTGCCATTCTTGCATAAGAAGAAGTATTGTAATAAATATTGCCATCAAGACTGGTAAAAGGGTTGTTTGATGAAGCTGTAAATGCAGTAGGACAATAGAAAATATAATCATAAATTGTTCCACCGGAATTATTCGTTATATTATTTCTAAAGATATTGTTTCTGCAGTCAATATTATAAAACTGACTATTTGCATAATTATTCAAATTATTCACAATACATGATGAATAACTACCATTAACGGCTCCTGATGCCAGATACATATTAATCGTATTGTGATAAATTCTAACATCATTACCAATCCAAAGATTAATTCCTATACCAAAAGATGATGTTGAAGATATGTCAAAAATATAATTATTTGATATTGTACAATTATAATCGGTATATGATGAACCTGTTGATGTATTAAATTCCTGAACCATAATACCTTGGCAATATGAAGCATAAGAATTTCTAATAAAATGAATTTTATTTTTATCAATCCATCCGCCGGAAGGGACATAAGTACCTTGACCTTGACCACCTGAATAATCAGCGTAAAGCATTATTCCACGTACACTGGCTCCAACGGAATTGGGATTACAGATTCCAACTACTTCATTTTTTTGAATTATAAAATTTGTTGTTCCAAACATAACGATACCACGAACACCAATACCATCGGTTGAATAACTTGCTTGATTACCGATAATACTATTTGTAATTGAAACAGCATTTCCCAACTGGCATTGGATACCAATTAATGATCTTTTAATCTGGCAATTATTTATGGTACTGGATGTCATACGATCCATTAAGATACCTATTGAACCAACTGTCCCTGCTCCAAGACCATTACAATAGCTTATTACATTCTTGATTACTACATTTGAACCACTATAAGCAGAGATAACACCACCGCTGGTATAAGTATTAGGTTGCACAATCATGAAGTTAGAATTATAAGCACTTGTAGAAATTGCGGAATTGTTGAATGTTAAATCTTGAGTTGTCCCACCCACAGTCATGGAGCCATCAATAGTTACATTGCTGGCACCATTGAGAAAAATAATTGCGCTACCGTGAGCTGCACTGATAGTCCAGGCATTGGTAGGTTTGATTGTAACCGAAGTCCAGTTTGCTGGCAATGTGGATCCGCTGTTAAGCTGTGCCATAGCTGTTTCTGTGACATTGTTTGTTATTGAAATAGTAATGTTCCCTGTGTAAGTACCTGCATTAATAGCTGCTGTAGCCAGTTGTAGGGTAGCATAGGTTCCAGGCACTGTTATTGTTGTTTGTGAATATGCACTATACGTGAAAAAAGCTATAATTATCGGTATGATAATCGTGGCTTTCAGTGCATGATAGAAGGAAAACATGGTAAATTTTTTCATAATATCCCCTTAATAAAAAAAATAAAAATTATTTGGCTTAGTAAATTTGATTCCGGAGAAAGAGTAACCACGAATAGATAGTATCCGTGGGCTTTTAGGAATATAATTTTGTGCTTTATACATCATAATAAAAACAATTAAAAGAGCAAAAAGTTACAAAATATCAAACAAAAATCATCAAAATATCTTAACAATATCTTATCATACAAATATAACTATTTTTACACAAAATACAATCAAGTTTTAGGCATGACTTAATTATTAAATTCAATTTCCGGATTTAATATTCTTGCTCAATAAAACTTAAAGAGTTAATTTAGAAGTTTATGTAATTATCTATTAATGAACTTTTTCATGTTATATTAAAGGAAAATCAAATGACAACTCGTATTGAAAAAGATTCGATGGGCGATATTGAAGTTCCAACGAATGTTTATTATGGCGCCCAATCGGCGCGTTCACTCATTCATTTTGAAATTGGCTGGGAAAAAATGCCACGTGAAGTTATCTGGGCAATGGGAACTCTTAAGAAAGCCTGTGCCTTGGCCAATGTTGAGCTTGGTGTTTTGGCTAAAGAAAAATGTGATTTAATCGTAGCCGCTGCTGATGAGGTTATCGAAGGAAAACTCGATTCTCATTTCCCGCTTTCTATCTGGCAGACCGGATCTGGTACTCAATCAAATATGAATACCAATGAAGTTATCTCTAATCGTGCAATTGAAATTGCAGGTGGAATTATGGGTAGCAAAAAGCCTGTTCATCCAAATGATGATGTGAATAAATCGCAAAGTTCCAATGATACTTTCCCAACCGCTATGCATATTGCAGCCGCTGCTGATCTTACTCATCGCCTTTTACCCGCAGTTAAAGAATTACGCAATACCCTTGCAAAAAAGTCAGATGATTTTAAAGATATTATCAAAGTTGGTCGTACACATTTGATGGATGCAGTTCCAATGACTCTGGGACAAGAGTTTTCCGGATATGTTCACCAATTGGATAAAGGTATAGCACGAATAGAAATGGTCTTGCCGCATCTTTTTGAGCTTGCTATCGGTGGAACGGCTGTAGGAACCGGACTTAATGCGCATCCCAAATTTGCAGATACTACTGCTGCTAAGGTTGCCGAGCTCACAGGATTAGCTTTTGTCAGTGCTCCGAATAAATTTGAATCGCTTGCTGCACACGACGCTCTTGTTTTTGCTCACGGTGCATTAAAGACCTTAGCTGCATCGCTTATGAAATTTGCTAATGATATTCGTTGGCTTGCCTCCGGCCCTCGTTGTGGAATAGGGGAGATAGCTATTCCTGAAAATGAACCCGGCTCCTCAATTATGCCCGGTAAGGTTAATCCTACTCAAAGCGAGGCAATGACTATGGTTGCTGTTCAGGTTTTCGGAAATGATGCGACAATTAATTTTGCCGGTGGATCAGGTAATTTTGAGCTTAATGTTTATAAACCGGTAATTATTTATAATTTCCTTCAGAGTGTACGTTTGCTCAGTGACACCTGCCGTATGTATAATGAGCACTGTGCTATAGGTATTGAGCCAATTAGAGAGAAAATTGATTATTATGTTAAAAATACATTAATGCTCGTCACTTCGCTTAATCCTCATATTGGTTATGATAATGCTGCCAAAATTGCCAAACATGCGCATCATAGTGGCTCAACGCTGAAAGAAGCGGCTATTGAACTTGGTATTCTAAGCTCAGAGAAATTTGACGAAATAGTTCGTCCTGAAATGATGCTTGGGCCGAATCTTGAATAATTGTTAATTATCAATGGTGAATGATTAATGTTGGAAGAAGTCTCAGTCAATTGATTGGGACTTTTTTCTTGTATTAAATACTAATTTGCATTCAATCGTATAAAATATTTTTAAATTCTTATTTAACTGTTTCTCAGATTGTTTGAAAATTGGAAAAATCTCAGATTTGTACTTCGGAGATATTTAACAATCTTGATTACCTTTTGGAACCGTATCCTTCATATCGCTTCAGGATGGAATTACTTTATATTTCAATTTTCTTTGATTTAACATATTAAAAATTAACTTATTTCATCTCAATTTTTTTCTTATCTCCATTTTGATCATGTTTATTGATTTAATGAAATATATTATTATATATTAGAAAGCTCTTATTGCTTCAATGAGTAGTCTTATAATATATTTGAAAGCTCTTATTAGTTCTATGAGTAGTCTTATAATATATTTGAAAGCTCTTATTGGTTCTATGAGTAGTCTTATAATATATTTGAAAGCTCTTATTGCTTCAATGAGTAGTCTTATTATATATTTGAAAGCTCTTATTGCTTCAATGAGTAGTCTTATAATATATTTGAAAGCTCTTATTAGTTCTATGAGTAGTCTTATAATATATTTGAAAGCTCTTATTGGCATTATGAATAACTTCAAAACATCAATAAGAGTATTCAAAACATCAATAAGAGTATTCAAAACATCAATAAGAGTATTCAAAACATTAATAAGAGTATTCAAAACATTAATAAGAGTATTCAAAACATCAATAAGAGTCTTCAAAACATCAATAAGAGTCTTCAAAACATCAATAAGATACTTCTGACTATCAATAAGTCATTTCAGAGCATTAATCCCAAATATTTCATTAAGATTTAACGTAATTGAAATATTATATGCTAATAAAGAGCTTTCTTAAATCTCCCCTGCCCTCTTTTGCGGGTGAGGGGAATTTAGTTAAATCCCATTTTGAAAAAGGGGGTAGGGGGATTTTCTCTTGCCTAATGAAATATTTGGGTTAATAATACTTTTCAAGGTATTCATAAGGTTCTTCAAAATATCCATAATACATTGTGATCATTTTTATATAAAAAAAAAGCCTCCGTCTTTCGACAGAGGCTTTTTATTTTATCGATTCGTTTTATTAACGAATAATTGACAATTTAATTGCTGCGGTTGCATCGTCAGTTTTTACTTTGAAGATGTAAGTACCGCTGGATACTTTGTTACCATTTTGATCTTTGCCATCCCATTCGAATTGATGTGCGCCTTTAGTTTGAACATTTGCGTCAATAGATTTGATAACATTACCGAATAAATCGATAACATCAACATTAACGAATTGATCAAGTGGAAGGACTACATTTACGACTGTGATAGAATTGTCAGAAACAGGGTTTGCTGATTGAAGTTCAACTAAAAGATTAGCAACCTGATCCATAGTCTTGGTTAATTCATCTTTAAGCGGGCAACTTTGGGTTCCATCTGCTGCAACTTCAACAAGACGATATTGATAAGTTGTTCCATATTGAACTTTGGTATCGGTATAATTGTAGTTATTAGCTACAGCAGAATTACCATGACCAGCAACGAAGGAAAGTGTATTCCATTTTTCTTCACCACTTAATCTTCTTTCAACATAGAAACCTTTGCAGTTTTCTTCTTGTGCTGTTTCCCAGAAGAGATCAATACCGCTGTTGCGAACAACACCATCAAATGATGTTACTTTAACAGCTTCAATAAAATCGCAAGTCTGGTAAGCATCTTCGATTTTGCCATAAGAGCGTGGGCCAAGATATGGGTGAATCATAGGGATCCAAGTACCTCTGGAAGCTGTTAGGGTATAACCGTCAACATAAGTTGTACCAGCATGGTTTAAGTGAGCATAAGCTGGGTTACCTGAGGATGGCATGAACTGATACCATGTACCGGAACCTTTAGTATTCTCAAAGCAGAACAAGTTATTATTGAGTGAAGAGGTAGGATCAGAAGGATTAATTCTGCGGAAGTTCTTCTCAATCATCATTGAATAACCGCTTTGACCTAAAACGTAAGTATTAGGATCATAATAATAGTTAGTAGTTCTCATACCCATGTTGTTTTGTGAAGCACCTAATTCAATACCGGTTTCACCTAATTGTGCTAATGCAATCCAATATGTTCCTGCATTAAGAATTAGTGGTTGTTTTGAAGGCATCAAATAAGTTACATAAGCATCGAAAATACCGTTCTGGCCACCCTTGGAATCATCAACACCTCTTTGACGATAGAGCTGAGAATTAGGGATTAATTGACCTGGCTGAACATTACCCTGATCTTGATAAGTTCCAACTGAAACGTCATCAGGAGCTTGGTTTTTCTTACCGTATAATGCTTGATATCCATAAATAGTATCAGCAGCTAAAAGTTGGAATTTCATTGCAAATTGTCCGGAACCGTCACCACCGGTTGTACCGAATTCATAGTCTTTTATCCAAGGTGGTGATGCAAATGGTACGTTTGATCCCATACCACCGATTTGATAACCAGATAAGTTTAAGCCACGACCATAGATAATCTGTCCGTCATTAAATGGCGATGTAAATGTAGGAACATCGTTTTGTGGGTTAGATACCGGATCGTATGCAAAATAATTACCGAAGTTCAAAGTAACTTCTGAATAAGTAGTATCGTTCTTAGCTTCAAGATCCATACCAGGAATTTCAAGATAGCTTAACATAGTGTATGTGCCGGGGCCGGAAGCTCTTGCATTCCATGATGGCATGTGTACTATTGTTTCTAAGTTTGGCTGTAAAGTTGATGGAGTTTCTGTACGGCAATAAACTGCTTGTGGTCTGTTTGGATTACCAAGTGAATCTTTAAATTGATTCCATTGGCTCATAATTTCGTCGGCTTTGCCTTTGAAAATTCTAACGTGAACCATAAATGTTGCTCCAGTAAGAGCTGTATTATTGCTTATACGAACGGTAACAGGTATTTGAGTTGCCTGTGAAGCAGGAGCCATTGTATATGGCCAAAGAATATCCACGGAAGTTACTTCAAGGTCAGTTACTTCAGCAGGGTAAAGCAATTTTACGTTATCCACGTAGAAATCGTCAAAGTCATCAGGAATACATGTTGAGCATTTCAAATCTTTCTTTGCTTGAACATTTACTCTGAATCGGAAGTTCTTAGCACCTTGTTTGCTGGATTTAATAACAGTATCAGGAACTGGAATGAAGCCTTTAACATAAGTATAGTCAATACCTTCATCATAGTTATTCGGACGGTATCCGTTTTTAACAGTAGTTGTTGGTGCGGCTAATGAAGAGTCTTTATCAGTTTCCAAATAACCTCTGAAATATCCGTTTGATCCCCATAAAGCGTAATCAGGAACATTTGTATATGCTGCACGTCCGCCGCGACCTGGATGGTTGCGCCATCTGGCTGTTGGAATATTACATATATATTGAACACCGTCTGGGCTTGGCTGTGCATATTCAACATCAATTTCATCACCTGTGCCGGAAGCAGCCTGAGCCGGATTCCAACGGGTAAGAGGATTTGTGTTCATCATAGTTCTTGGTTCGGGAGCAATCAATGATTGATCGCACCATCCACGTGGCCATTGATCTGCTTTGGCTGCACGTTGGAAGGAAATTGAAAGAACTGAGTTATATCTTGGCACTGGATTAAGCAAGTTAATCGGGAATGAACGTATCTGGTCTCCACCTGGGGATCCGGCAGGTTCATTGCTATATAAGTCAACTCTGTTCATGTGGATGACAGGTGATCTTACTACATAATAGTTAGCTTTTGTAAGTGTATCAAAATTCTTTGCAATATATTCGCCGCGTGGAGCAAGTGGATGTTTTGAAACTTCATCACCGCTTAAAACGTCAGCGTCAATATTTACCCATTTTAATACTGAAGGCATTGCAACACCTTCGACATAATGGAACTCAGTTACATCATCATTGAAGTCATTGAGTCTTTTCATTACGAACAAACGCACACTGGTTGTGTCATCGAATGGCCATTGGCTACCGAGACCATCACCAGTTGTTGGATTTGTAGGATCAGCAATAATATATGAACGTAAGCGACCAATTTGATTTTCAACAAATTCATTTGGCTCGAATGGTGGGAAATAAACCTGAACGAAGCCATATGGTGGAACGCCATTAATTGGTCTTCCATTAGCCATCCAAGGGTTGATTGCTGTTTCACCGCTTTGTACTCTTGGAGCATAATTTGTTGCGGTATAGTTTCCTGAAGCTTTTACTACAGTTGAATAACGTACTTTAATTGCAGGATCGCCTGAGCAATTCTGTAATGAATCATAGCAAGTTGCAAGGCATAAAGAATCAATCGAAACTAAACGGTTATAAACGATTCTCTGATTTGCAAGATTGACGATTCTGAATCTGGCTCTGAACTTCAAGTTCTGAGGTGTAAAGTTTACACCGTTTGGACCTTGAATCTGATTTGTTAAATTTTGGAGAAGAGCAACCGGTTGAATTGCACCGATTCTTGATTCACCGGCTAACAATTCATAATCAGGTACTGATGTCGTAGGAACGATTACTGAGAATTGCATATCGGCGTTTGGATCTTGTTGTCTGACTCTGTACTGGATGTCAACAACGCGGACAGGGTTTTTCCATTGTTTGAATCTTACTGCTAAGTATTCGTGAGGAATACCTGCTGCTGTTGTCTGCCAGTAAGTATAATAATGTGTGTATTGCTGATATTCTGCATACCATGGGGTGACTGGTCCGCCAACTTCACCATAATTGGTATGACGGGCAAAACCACGAACACCGGCTGTGGTATTGTAACGATAGACGATTCTTGCGGGAACGCCACGGCCACCAACAACTGCAGCACCTTCGAATGCTTCATAAATGATAATTACACTTGAATCTTTACCATCTAAAATAACCTGTGCTTTTGCACTGGTGTAATTACTTTCACCGAGACGTGCATCAACAGGAGCGTTATAAGATCCATAAGGAGTTGAAAGTGTTCCCTTTATCATATAATTGACAAAGTAAATAAGAATTTTATTATTTGTAGAAAATCTTCTGTAATAGACTTTTCCAAAATCATTGATCTGTCTTGTTGTCGGGTAGTATTGTGATAATAATCCGTCTGCCCAGAAAGGTGCAATGACAGCGGCTCCGTTAGGTAATGCCTGTAAACCGTTACCGTTGGCAGGAGACCTGATTCCACCAGTTGGATTGGAAAATTCCTGATTACCGTTTATAGTATAAACATAACCAAAGTTATCAGCATTACCATCGGATATTCCGTTGCCAGAACGACCACCACGGATGAACCAGTCCATACTCATTGGGTCGTAGCAATCGGTATTACCGGGAGGTATTGATCTTACACCACCGTTATACAAGTATCTTCTGTTAGTCAATGCTATCAAACCATTTGTAGAAACATAGAATGAATCATACGAAATACCATTAAAATAAAATTTGAAGTTTAATGGCATTGGGCCTGCAAAAGCATTGTCAGTTGAATCCGTTGCGTTGATGTCACCGTCACTGAAAAAGTTACGGCCACCGGTCGGATAGTAAGGATTACGGAAGAATCTCAACCCTTCGTCTGGATTACTTGGCCAATATGATGCAGGGACCATTCTTGGGCCTTGATAAATTCTTTTCCAATAAGCTGTTTCTTCTAAGGTGTCAAGGACAGTAGAACTTGCTTTCCAGAAATCTGGTGCATCGTCATCACTGTCAACATAATAATAACCTGTAGAAATAGCAGGTTGTGAAGCATACGGATTACTAGTCTCCGTAAATGGGGCAGGATAAGTTGTATTACCCCCAAGTGGAGCAGCAGGATCAACTAATGCGCTTTTACGCAGTAGTTCATTGCTGTTTTTGTCCCCATTGCCGGCAAAAGCCACCGACCCTAGCATAGCTATGGTTAAAGCAATGAGTAAAAAGTACTTTTTCATTAAAAACTCCGATAAATAGTGGAACAAAAAAAAATTTATAAAATTCAACGTTTAAATCTCCATCCTTTTTCCTCGAATTCAAAAATCCAGCCGACAATCTTTCCTTCATCCATTGTTTCAAAATTCTCCCAATAGTCTTTATTGTAACTATGTCTTGAACTTGTCTCAAAGTCAGGAACAGTTTGTGCATCTGCAATAATCTTGCCTAAAATTTCTTTCCATTTTTGGAAATTAGTTTTTCTGAGATCAAGCCAGGCAGAATAGCACCAATTTTCGATATTCTCTGCATTTATTTCAAGTAATTCTCCCTTATTAACAGGGATTTTTACTTCTTTTCCTCTTAAATATGTTTTTCCATCTTTTAATAGTATGACTAATCCTATGGAAACTGCTTCTGATCTTAGTTGCTTATCATTGATGATGATAATTTCGGCTTGTTCAGCCAACTGATCAGCACTATAATTAAAAATATTTTTCATAGATCCGATGATTCTTCGGATCAGATGCGCTTCATACAATAATTTTGAAAGTCTCGGCGGCCCTAATAGTTCAAAAGCTATACTGTTGCAGTTGTTCTGGTTTTCAAGTGATCTGAGTTTCTTTAAGGCAACATTTTGAAGTAATCCGCCTCTGTAGCTTGGTCCCAAAGTGCTACTATCTAATCCTTGAATAATATCATGTCCGCTGTTTCCTCCCAAAATCTCAAATACGGCATTGTCAGCAATTTCTTCGGGTGTTACAATCTCCATTTGTCCAAGTGAGCTTATTGCCTGAAATTCTGCTGCTGAAAATATTCCATTTTCTCCGGTATCAATAAAAACTGACTTTAAATCAGTGCCCAGTTCATCTATTCCTGCCGGATCATCAAAATTAAATATTCCCGAAAGTTGTCTTGCTGCTTCAGGAGCCATATCATATAGTTTAATTGGCTTGCCTGATCTATTGACTGTCCCGTATTCAATTTTCTTCCATGCTATAGCGGCTGTAGGCTTTATTTCCTTAACTATCGGGCCATTGGGTGTGCGAGCCATCAGAAAAAGTAAAAGTGACATTGCACCACCTACTGCGGCTTTAGCAAGTAACACACGTGAAGGTTTTTCTTCACTATGAGTATATGGAATATTCAATCCCATTCCACCTGTTCCGCTGGTCCCTATTTTCAAAAACATAGATGCAGAGCCATCAATCAAGCCACGATAATAAATCTGAATATGTCTGATCAGCTGAGGAATATAATCGCTAACGAGCATCAGTTCAACCGTTTCATTGCTTGTAGTGCCGTGATTAATTTCGTTGATGAGCTTAGCAGAACTTGTGTAAATATCCTGATAAGCTATTCCTGTGGCCGTGTTTATACAATCAATCACTATATTTGGCTTATACTTTGTAAGAAGTCTGTATAGTTCACTGGATTTAAGAATATCTTCATTAAGTTCTCCGAAAATATCAGATATAACTATTTTTCTTTTGTTCTCATCAGAAATAACTGAGTTCCAGTGCTCGTTTCGCCAATCAGTCCGTGAAAATATATTTCCCCATTCTGCAATAAACATTCCAGGATTATAATCACAGTATTCTTGACGTAGCTGCTGTACAGCTTCTTCGGCTTCAGATTTTTTTAAGGAAGTTACTATCAATTGTGAAGGATTATGTTCGATTAATTTATGGCAAATAGCTGAGCCAACCAAGCCCCAGCCGCCTAAAATTAAAATTCGAGATCCTTTAATATTCATTATTTATATATTTAATTATAATTCTTACTAACTTTTCATTACAAAACTTTACAAAATACTAATAAAACTTGTATTTGCCAAAGAAAATTCACAAATGTTATTAACAATCTTATATATATCTGATTTTTTTGAATTCGATAAATTTTCAAAGAACTTTCGGTTTTTATCCGATTTTACACTTTTTTGAAGATGTGTATCTTTCTTTACTACAATGACACAAAAAAAGCAATTTCATCTCCAAAATTTTAAAAAAAAATTGAATAAACTTTTCAACAAATTCATATTTCTTCAAATACACATAAAAGTTCTCATAGTGTCGGTTATTAATAACTGCATGAAATAATAAATAATTACAAACAATTGAAACTAAAAATAAATTCATATTAGTGATGAAAATAATTATAAAAATTTACATTGAAAAGTATGTGAAAGGGCTAAATTGTATAATCTCTTAAAATGCAATGGAATAAGTCGATAAATTATTGAGAGAGTAAAATTAAAAATATGAAAATCTTTTAATGATACATTCACCAAAAATCTTTTATTTTTTTATTTAATATTCAATTTGAGTATGTAGAGCTATTTCTTCGAGAACAGAGCTAACCGCCAGACATTCTGCGATTTCTCCTTCAAAAACGCAGACCTTCCCGTTTTTATGAGCCTCCAGCATTAAATTATTTGCATGTTGAGTTGAACAATTAATAGCTTTGATAATTTGTGAAACAACCTCATCAAATGAATGCCAGTCGTCATTAAAAAGAATTACCCTAACCGGAAATGTTGTAGTTATACCCGATAGTTCATCAATAATGGGTTCTTCTAAGGTTTCAGTCGATTGTAATTTTATAGCAATATCTTCAATCATTTTATTTCATTTTTGTGAGTAAACTATTTGAACATTAAATTTGAAATTTCATAACTCAAAAATAATAAAAAGATTAATATGTAGAAAAAATCAATATCTGTTACGATTTAAAAAATGTTGAATAAATCTATTTTATTTTTTCCAATTTAGCGTATTGAAGCATTAATTTCTTTTTTCCCAAGCCCTGAAAATTTACAATTGCTTGAATGTTGGTTCTGGAGCCAGCCAGAGAGATGACCTTACCCTCTCCGAACAAATTATGACGTACTTTGTCTCCCGGTTTCAATTCTTCCTCATCCTGAATTTGAGAATATTCAAAATTAGGTTTCCCAACATGTAAATCATCAAATTGCGGAATATTTGAATTGTCTCTTTTTGGCACCATGTTACCGGTAAAAGAGTTTATGGGTGGAGAAAATTGCTGCTGCGGCAGTATTGTTGAACTACTGCTACTAAAAAGAGTGCTTGGGATGTTGTTTAGAAATTTCGATTTCATTTGTCTGTTTATTTCCCCAAAACGCATTCTGGAAGCCGCATACGTCAAATAAAGGTCTTTCTCTGCACGTGTTATTCCAACATAAAATAAGCGTCGCTCCTCTTCTTCTTCTTCAATATTTGTTTCTGTTCTTGATAATGGGAATAAACCCGCTTCCAGTCCGCATATAAATACATTTGGAAACTCAAGTCCCTTAGCTGAATGCAATGTCATTAATGTAACACGGTTTTGGCTTGTATCTTTCTCATCAATATCAGTGATAAGTGAGATCTGCTGTACGTAATCAGACAATGTAGGATTATCAGTATTGGCATAGTATCTTGTTAAATCACTTATCAGCTGGCTGATATTACGAACTCTTTCCTGAGCATCATCCGTATCCATTTCTGAGTAGAACTGCACTAATCCTGTTTCTTCAAGATATTGACGAATGAATATATCTGAATTTTCATCTTTAATTATTTGGGAATATTTTAATATTAAATTAGAAAATTTAGAAGCAGATAATTTGAAACGTGGCTGTAGTTCTTGTATCTCATCAGCTCTTGAAAATGCTTGAAATAATGGAATAGAATGTTGATTGGCAAATTCCCGTACTTTTTCAATAGTAGTTTTACCGATACCACGTGGAGGCTCATTGAGAGCCCTAATACAAGATTCATCATCATTTGGATTAATGAGCAATTTCATATAAGAAACGGTGTCTTTTATTTCCTTTCGTTTATAAAAAGAAATACCTCCGATAATTATATAAGGTATATTTTTTGCACGAAATGAATTTTCAAAAAGAAGAGATTGCGCATTAGTCCTATATAAAACGGCTACATTTGAATAATTTTGCCCCAAGCTAATTTTTTGAGAAATTATTTTGCTAACGTATTCGGCTTCATCTCTGTCATCATTTAATTGTTTCAAAGTGATTTTGTTACCTTCATCATTTTCGGTCCAGAGTTTTTTTGGAATTTGTCCTTTATTCATTCTGATCACCGCATCAGCAGCACTTAATATGGTTTTAGTAGAACGATAATTTTGTTCAAGACGTACTAAATGGGCATTAGGATAATCTTTTTGAAAATCAAGAATATTTCGTATCTCAGCACCCCGCCAGCGATAAATGCTTTGAGCATCATCTCCGACAACACAAATATTCTTGTGTTGAGCAGAAAAATAATTTAATGAAAGATATTGGCTTCTGTTTGTGTCCTGATATTCATCAACGAGAATATATTGAAATCGGTTTTGGTAGTAATCAAGCATTTCTCCAGATGATTTCAGGAGATTAATCATGTTAAGCAGCAAATCATCAAAATCCATTGCATTGCACTGAACGAGCTTCTTGTCAAATTCCTGATAAACTCGTGCAGCAATTCTATCAACTGGTGAACTTGCTTTGCTTGCGAATTCCTGCCAACCGATCATTCGATTTTTTGCATACGAAATTCTTGATTGAACCGCTTGGGGAGTGACTTGATCCTTTGTAATATTCAAATCTTTAAGAATTGATTTAATTGTACTCTGTGAATCATCAGTATCATAGATTGAAAAGTCACTTGTATAGCCAATCTTATCTGCATTTTGCCTGAGAAGTCTGGCATATATAGAATGGAAAGTTCCGGCATAAATAGCAGCAGCAGCCTCCGGAGAGACCAATTTGGCAATTCTTTGCTTCATTTCTTTTGCAGCTTTATTAGTAAAAGTTAGAGCAAGAATCTGACCTGGCAGAGCTCCCTGCTGAATCATGTATGCAATTCTATAAGTTAAAACTCTTGTTTTACCGCTACCAGCGCCAGCTATAATGAGCAATGGTCCTTCAGTAGATGTTACAGCTTCAAGTTGCTTTGAATTCAGACCTTTTAATAAATCGGATTTCTCCGATTTATTTGATGTATCGGGATGTAATTTAAGAGGCATTGTAAATATTTTATTTGATAATTGTATCGTTGCGGTCAGGGCTTAAAGAGATGAAAGAAATCGGTGTATCAGTATAAGATTCAATAAATGAAAAGTATTCTTTTGCTTTCTGTGGTAAATCATCAAAAATTTTAATCCCTTCCAAAGACTGCTGCCAGCCTTCAAAACTGGTATACTTTGGCTCTACATTACTTAGTGTAGGTATATCTGAAGGAAAAGTTTTTAGGGGTTTCCCGTCCACGATATAATCAGTGCAGACCTTAATTTCACCAAAAGTATTCAGTACATCCGATTTTGTCAGAGCTATATCAGTCAATCCATTTATCATAATTGAATATTTCAAAGCAACAAGATCCAGCCAGCCACAACGACGAGGTCTTCCGGTTGTAGCACCGTATTCGGCACCTATTCTACGCATTTCTTCACCAGTTGAATCATTAAGCTCTGTCGGGAATGGACCATTGCCAACTCTGGTACAATAAGCTTTTGTTACACCAATAATCTTTTTAATTGAAATTGGTGAAATGCCAAGACCAGTGCATGCTCCACCGGATGTAGGATTAGAACTTGTTACAAAAGGATAAGTACCGTGATCAACATCGAGAAGCGCTCCCTGAGCTCCTTCAGCAATAATTTTCTTGCCGTCTTTTATTGCATTATACAAGAATAAAGTTGTGTCTGTGATATAAGGATCAATCTTTTTATCAAAATCAAGATAGCTCGTTATGATAGACTGGCTGTCTAATTCGTCATAGCCATATATTTTTTTGAAAATATCATTCTTCTCTTTTAAATTCAAAGTTAATTTTTCGAGAAAAGTCTGACGATCTAATAAATCTACTATCCTTATACCAATTCTACGTGCCTTATCAATATAAGCAGGCCCAATGCCGCGACCGGTTGTACCTATAGCAGAATTTGATTTTGATTTTTCAGAAGCAGAATCCAATAATTTGTGGTATGGCATTATCAAATGGGCCTTATGGCTGATATATAGTCTGTTCTTGACATTAATTCCAAAACTTTCAAGCATTGCAATTTCGTCTAAAAGGGCGACTGGATCTATTACAACGCCGTTACCAATAACACAGATAGCCTTTGAATTGAGTATCCCAGAAGGAATCAAATGCAAAATATATTGCTTGCCATCAATTACAATAGTGTGACCGGCATTAGCTCCACCTTGATATCGTGCCACAATATCAGCATCAACTGATAACATATCAACAATTTTACCTTTACCTTCATCGCCCCACTGTGAGCCTAAAACTATTGTTACACTCATTTATTTACCTTTGTAATAATCAAAATATAATTATAGACATTGAACAAACCAACAAAAATAAGGATTATTTTTATTAATATTTGCTTTAAAAACAGAATGTTAATATCTATTTAGATTGATTATTTTTTAATTGATATTCTCGCATCTACTGCAACTATCATGTCTTTTGTTGCCATAAGTGGATTGATATCCATTTCTTCAATTTCTGGTGCTGCAGCGACAAGAGCAGACATCGACACTATTATATCAGCAAACGCGGAAATATTAATTCCATCTTTTCCACGATAGCCTTCTAATAATTTAACAGATTTTAAGTTTTTGATCATTTTAAGGGCTTCGGTATGAGTAACAGGAGCCAGAGCGGTTTGAACGTCTTCTAATATTTCAATAAACACTCCACCCAACCCAAATAAAATCAAATGACCATAATTAGATTCCCGCTTTACTCCTATGTAAAGTTCTATTCCACTGCTCATAAACTGAATCAGAACCGATTTCACACCCTGAATTGAGATTAATTTATCGTAAGCGGCTTCTGCTTCATCTTGATTTTTAACATTAAGAATTACACCACCGACTTCGGTTTTATGAACATGTCCGATTGCTTTCATGGCTACTGGATAGCCTATCTGATAAGAAAATTCTATTGTTTCTCCTTTTGTTTCAGCAATCATCTCTTTAACTCTTGGGATTTCGACTGCATCCAAAAGTTTTTGAACAATATCTGGTCTTTGGTAGCCATCAGAGCAGGCATCTATAATCTCTCGAATATCCTCCAAATCATAATTATTCGTAATATCTGCTGCTGGTGCTGGCGGTGGAGTTGTATATACTTTAGCAAGTGCATTCCCGAAACAAACTTCATCAGGAAAGTTGATTCTGCCACGTGAAATAAAATTCTCAACAGCTCCTCGAACTTGCACAATTGAAGGCAAAACAGCAAATATCGGTTTTTTTGAAGACGACATTTTTCTATGTAGAACATCATAGACAGGCTCTATATCTATTAGACCAGGTGTTCCGAAAATCACTGCAGATCCGTCGATATTATCAAATTGATTATCTACATAATCAAGGATTTGTTCTAATTGCTCTGCAGTTCCCGTTGCAAGAAAATCAATTGGATTTGAAACGGAGGATCCGTAATAAAGATGCTGTAAAAGCTCAGTAGCTGCTTCACCTTCGATTTTCGGGGTTTGCATCCCGTTTTTATTTAAAGAGTCAGTGAGAAGCACTCCAGGGCCACCGGCATGGGTAATCACTGCGATTCTTCTGTCTTTCAATTCTTTGTGCAATAAAATACCAGATACATAAACAAGTTCTTCTCGGCTATAGCAGCGAATAATTCCAGCTTTCTGAAAAAGTGCACTGACTGCTGAATCAGAACTTGCTAATGCTCCTGTATGAGATGAAGCCGCTCTTGAGCCTGCCTCAGTTACACCCGCTTTGATAGCTGCAATTTTACAGCCTTTATTGATCAAAGATCTGCAACAATCAAGAAATTTCTTAGGGTTAGAAATTTTTTCAAGATACATGATTTTAACTTTTGCACTTTCACCCTGAATATAAGAGTGATCCCAGTGTTCAAGCACTTCTTCAACTCCTATTTGAGCACTGTTTCCAACAGAAAAAACACTTGAAAATGGTACACCCATCATTATGGCATTTTCTATAATAAATACTGCCATAGCGCCACTTCCAGTAACAAAATCACATCCCTGATTCTCAAGTTTTGGAATTGGTCCTGCAAAAACTCCGTTATAACTGTTCGTCAAAACTCCTATGCAATTTGGCCCAATAAGATTAGCTTCTGCTGAATTGGCAATATCAAGTATTTCCTGCTCAAGTTTATATCCCTCTTCTCCAAGTTCGCTAAACCCGGCTGAAAGCACTATAAAAGCCTTAGTTCCACAATTAGCAAGTTGCTTCATTATTGCCGGTACATATTTGCATGAAATAGCTATTATAGCTAATTCAGTATGAGGAAGTTCCTCAGTTAAATGATAAGAATGGAAGCCTTGAACAATATCTTCTTTTGGATTCACTACGTAAATATCGCCATGAAAGCCACCGTTGATAATATTGAAAAGAGCTTTACCACCGATTTTAGTAATATCATTGGAAGCACCGATTATTGATATACTTTTTGGGTTTAATAATTGATTAACAAACATTGTTTTATTTTCTATAATTCTCAAGTTGTTTTAAAATTTCCGGATTGATTTTCACACCGAATATTCTTAGTTTATCTGCTGCCTTGGCTGCTTCTGGGTAATCAATATCAACCGTCCAATGAAATCGGAATAAATTATCCCATGCTTCCACGTTTGAAGGATCAAGAAAAACGGCTTTATTCCACAATAGTAGAGCAGTTTCATTATTTTTCCTGCTAAAATATTCTGAACCGACTGTTAGGAAGAAATTGGTAAGTACTTGTTTATTTTTTTTATACCTCAAAAAAGAATCTGCGTATTTACTGAGTGAATCATACTTCTTTTGATTAATAAAAACATGAAGCAAAGAAAAATACATATCATCAGTAAATTTGCCACGAATTATCATATTTTGAAGAATACTCTCAGCCAGTGCATCTTTCCCATTATATTCCAGTGCAGAAATTAAATATGGATAAGCAATCAAATAGTTTGAATCAAGCTGAATGGCTCTCGTTAAGTAGGTTTCAGCATTCTTATACTGTTTATGTTCTAAATAAAAGTTCCCTAAATTCATCGGATATTTTGAGTACAAAGGACTGCAATCAATGCTAAGTTTCAACTCATTTTCAGCTTTAGAGAATTCCTTACTTTTTTGATAGATCTTTGAAAGTAAATAATGAAATTTGGCTTTCTGTGGGCTTCTTGAAACTGCATTCTCATAAAAGTTTCTTGAGTTGGAATACGAACCCGAAAAATATATGGTTAAAAGGAGAAAAACTGCAACTATGGCTGCAAAAACAATATAGGTTTTTTTAATATATTTTAAGAAAAAATCTTCCGGGAAAAGCTGCCACAGTATAATTAAAAGCCCAAAAGAAGGTACATAAGCCCGGCATTCAAGATACTCGTTCCATTCATGTACATCAGGTGTAGTGACGAGCATTCCTGGTAATGTCAGAACGAGAAACCAGATAATTCCAAAAACAATTAATTTTATATTTCTGTTCTTTTTGAAATATATAAATATTGCCAAAAGTAATATTAAAATTAATCCTGAAATTGTAGAATAGAGGCTGTAAGTGGGAAGAACAGACAAATTTACAGGTAAGAAAAATTTAGAAATAAATTCAGGTATTGTTCTTATATTATCTAATAAATAAAAACCTTCGGAATAAGCCTTTTTCCCTAAGTTTGCGTTCATTCTAAGAAAATACCAAAATAATATGGATGTCACGTAACCAGCTCCCAGTGCCATAATATCTTTTTGCTTATATTTCTCCTTTTTCAAAAGTAATATGTATGAAAATGAAATAATAATAAAAATTATTGCAGTTTCCTTTGATAAAATTGCAAGCAGATAAAAGAGAATATGTAATGGATAATATATGGCTTTAGCCCTATCTTCCGAGGTTATTAGACATAAAGCAGAAGAAAATAAAAATATACCATAAATGATATCATTTCGTCCTACTATCCATCCGACTGCATTGATAATTAGCGGATGAACAGTAAATAGTGCCCCTAAAAGCAGAGCCGCACTATTCTTCTTTGTAAATATTTTTAATAAAAGTAATACAAGAATACTTGAAATTATGTGAAGAATCAGGTTAGTTATATGGTAAGAGATAGGATGCTGGCCGCTGATCTGTGCATCTAATAAAAATGATAAATTAACAATTGGGCGATAGTAATTAGAATTCATGTAGCCAGAAAATATCTGTTCGTCAAAATGTTCAACAGAACTGAATTTTGAAAATTCTTTTTGTATTATTTCAAAGTCGTCACAATAAACCAACCCAAATTTTATAGTCTGACCGTAGGCTATCAGAGCCAAGATCAAGATTATAAGCACAGAATATTTTTCGAGAAAATTTATATATTTCTGAAAAGATACTTTAGGTTTTACAGATCTATTTGATATTTTATTTTTCATTTAAAAATTTTACAATGGAATATTACCATGTTTTTTTGGAGGATTTTTATCAACTTTATTTGCAAGTAAATTAAATGCCTCAATCAGTCGTGGTCGCGTATATTTTGGCTCAATAACATCATCGATATAACCATAAGAAGCAGCAATATATGGATTAGCAAATTTCTCTTCAAACTTACTGATTAATTCAGATTCTTTGGCAACCGGGTCAGGTGCGGTGTCAATCTCTTTTTTAAAAATAATTTCAACTGCCCCTTTAGCTCCCATGACTGCAAGTTCAGCACTTGGCCAGGCAAAATTCAGATCGCCACGGACATGCTTACTATTCATAACATCATAAGCACCACCATAAGCTTTTCGTGTAATTACAGTGATTTTGGGAACAGTGGCTTCGCAATAGGCATAAAGTAACTTTGCACCATTTGAAATTATTCCTCCCCATTCCTGTTCAGCACCGGGTAAAAATCCGGGAACGTCTTCCAGAGTGAGGATCGGTATATTGAAAGCATCACAAAAGCGAATAAATCTTGCAGCTTTACGAGAAGAGTTAATATCTAAAACACCTGCTAACACTGCAGGTTGATTGGCAATTATTCCTATTGAGCGTCCACCCAGCCGAGCAAATCCAACAATAATGTTTTGTGCCCAATCTTTATGTACTTCCAAAAAGTCGGCATCATCAATGATTTTACGAATCACATCATGCATATCATAAGGCTGGTTCGGATTTAAAGGAATTATATAATTCAATTCTTCATCAATTCTATCACAAGGATCATCTGTTGCGAGATACGGAGGATCATCCACATTATTTGCAGGTAAAAATGATAATAATTTTCTGGCAATTTTTATTGCTTCAAGATCATTTTCTGCATTGAAATGAGAAACTCCGCTCTTTGAAGAATGAGTATCAGAGCCACCGAGTTCTTCGGATGTCAAATCTTCGTGTGTTACTGTTTTTACAACTTTCGGTCCGGTAACAAACATGTATGAAGTATGCTTTACCATGATTATAAAATCTGTGATTGCCGGTGAATAAACTGCTCCTCCTGCACATGGCCCCATTACAATCGAAATCTGAGGAACCACTCCTGATGCAAGTGTATTCCTTAAAAAAATATCAGCATAAGCGCCTAATGAGATAACTCCCTCTTGGACACGTGCTCCACCGGAATCATTCAATCCGATTACAGGGCATCCGTTCTTCATTGCCATATCCATTATTTTACAGATTTTTCGCCCATGTTCGGCAGCCAGACTGCCTCCGAGAACTGTGAAGTCTTGTGAAAAGAGAAATACTTTTTGTTTGTCAATCTCAGCAAATCCTGTTACAACTCCATCACCGAGATATACTTCTTTATCAAGTCCGAATTCATTTGAATGATGGTGTGCCAGTGCGTCTGTTTCACGAAATGTATTATGATCAACTAACAAATCAATTCTTTCTCTTGCTGTTAATTTTCCTTTTGCATGTTGAGAATCAATCCTTTTCTGTCCGCCACCTGAGCGAGCTTTTTCCATTAATTCATACATTCGATGAATTTTTTTATCAATTAGTTCCTTCTGATTATTCATAGTTTTCTGTTTATTTGTTAATAATTTATTTAATTCTCATCATAAGCTCAGCTAAAGCCAAGTCCGATTTATCTGTGATTTTAATATTATTTTGTTCGCCTTCAATTATTTTAACAAAGTGCCCATAATGCTCAATCAGTGCGGCATCATCAGTTCCGTAATATTGATTATTCATTGAGGATTGATATGCGACATGCAATAATTCCTGCCAAAAACCCTGCGGAGTCTGAACTAATCTGATAAATTCACGATCGAGAGTTTGAGTAACAAATTCTTGAATATTTGAAAGCTTAATTGTTTCCTTTGGCTTTATAGCAGGTATAGCAGCGCCATGAGTAATTGTATTCTCAATTACTCGGTCAATTAAATTATTTGAAAAAAAAGGACGAACGGCATCATGAATTAATACAATATCAGACTTTTTAACTATTTCGGAATTTATAGCATTAAATACTGAATCTTGTCTCTCAATGCCATTACTTGTAATTTCCTTTAGTTTTGTAATTTTAAACTCCTGACACAAATCAATTAAATATTCCTTCCAATCGTCAGATATTGAAACAACGATTGAATCTATCTTTTCGTGATTTTGAAATTTTTCTAATATATGTAATAAAATTGGCTTTGAGTTGAGTTCAAGGAACTGTTTTGGTCTATCAGCACCCATTCTTTTTCCTGACCCACCTGCCGGAATTACTGCGCAACAATTCATTTTTTTCCTAACTAAAGCTTTTCTTGAATATTTGTATTAATCGTTATATCTCGTTTCGGATATGGCAACTCAATTCCCAATTTTTGAAATTCTTCATAAATCCGAATGTTTAACTCATGTATGACAAGCCCTCTGAGAGATGGTTCTTTCACCCAACACAACAATTCTAAAAAGATTCCATTTTCAGATAATTGTCTCACTCTGATGTGCGGTGTTTTTTCAATCACAATATATTCATTCTCCCTGGCTAATCGGACAAGTAAACTTTCAACGAACTTTATATCACTACCATAAGCAATAGTTAGAGGGATTCTTGTCCTGAAATGAGGATAGGGCTGACTTTCATTGATGATTTTCGTATTTGAAATAATTGAATTTGGAATTGAAACCATAATGTCGTCACGAGTTTTAATTCGTGTACTGCGAACTCCAATTTCGATCACTTCACCGCGTTCTCTGTTATCGAGGGTAATATAATCACCAACTTTATATGGATTATCGACAAAAATTGAAATGCCACCAAAGAAATTTGAAATTGTATCTTTAGCAGCAAAAGCTACGGCTACTGATGCTATACCGGCTGATGCCACAATTGGAGTAACATCAATCTTCCATATCCAACATATTACAATTGATGCAGCAATTATAAATACAAGTTTTGATATATTATGATATAAATTTAAAACTTGCTTGCTCAAGCCAGTATAGCCCGCAATGTTGGAAATATAATTTCTGATTACAATTGAAGTAACTCGAATAATTGCAAATAATCCTGATAAAATACAGAGTGAGAGGAGGGAATTATTGATATGGCTTAAATAGATGGACTGAAGCCGAAGATCGGATATTGAGTAATAAACAGAAGAAATAAAGAAGATAATTAAAATAGGCATCCTGAGCGCTTCCAGAACAAGATCATCGAAAAGAATTCGAGTTCTACTCGCAAGCCTCATTAATACATATTTGTAGAATAAGTTTAATATAATAGCACCGATAAAAAAAATAAGCACTGACAGCATTGAATTGTAATATGGATTGGCTATTAGATTAATCATAAATAAATGTATAATTTCAAGATTTACAGACAATTAAAAATACGATAATTTTAAATGTTGGCAAAAACCTTCTATTGATCTTATGTGTGGAACACAGTTTTATTATGTGAATTAAGAAATTCAAGTATTATTATGATTTATTTCCAACAAGATCGCTACTTTTACGTCAATACTTAATTTGCTTATTTATGACTTGGGTCGATAGAAATTTATTTGACGGTGAACACTATTTAGGAAAACCTGCAGAATTTTCTGATAAAATTATCTCAAGAAGACTTGAAATTCTTGATGAAATTGATAATTTTTACGGAACTGATTTGAACATGATAGAAATTGGCTGTGGATATGGTGCTTCCATGATACTGTCAAATGATAAATTTAATTCATGCCTTGGAATCGAAGTTTTTCCTGAGCATCAAATTACATTTGAGCAGTTAAAAGAAAAATATCAAGCTAAGAATTGCACAATACTGATTGATGATATATCAAAAATTGAAATTACAGAGCAGTTCGATAGATTGATTAGTTTTGAAGTTGTCGAGCATCTGCCAGACGAGGATTATGTGCAATACTTTAATCAAGTTTTAAAAAAGAACGGTTTGGCTGCAATATCTGTTCCGAATAAATGGTGGATATTTGAGACACATGGTGCGAAGTTGCCGCTATTGCCATGGAACAGAGTGCCGTTTTTTTCATGGCTTCCCAGTTTTGTTCATGAACGCTTTGCAAATGCACGTATTTATACTTGCAAACGAATTGAAAATCTTCTCAAAAGATATAATTTTGATATTATTAAGACATACTATATCACTGCTCCTATGGACGTTTTAAAGGAAGGAAGGTTAAAAAAAATTCTTTTAAAATATATTTTTAATTCCAATACAACTAACAATCCTTTCAAATCAACCGCTATACTTGTTATAGCACGGAAGAAGTAAATATGAAATTCATTGATTCAGCAACGATATACGTAAAAGCAGGCGATGGTGGCTCTGGTCACATTAGTTTCCGTAGAGAAAAATTTGTTCCCAAGGGTGGACCAGATGGTGGAAATGGGGGGAATGGCGGAAATATTATTGTTCAAGCTGTACCAAACCTAAATACACTTCTTGATTTCAGATATAACCGAAAATATTTTGCTCAAAATGGTCAGAAAGGTGCTAAAAGTAACTGTAGTGGTAAGTATGGTGATGATATGATAATTAACGTTCCTTGCGGTACTTTAATATTTAATTCCGATTCAGGTGATCTGGTAGCCGATTTGGTTGAAAATAATTCACGGTTTATAGTTGCAAAAGGTGGCAAAGGTGGACGTGGTAATACTGAATTTGCTACTGCGATAAATCGTACACCGAGAAACTGCGACCCCGGCATCCCGGGCGAAGAATTTAATATTACACTTGAACTGAAATTATTAGCTGATGTTGGAATCGTTGGTTTGCCAAATGTTGGGAAATCAACATTAATATCAGTGATCTCCGCAGCTAAACCAAAGATTGCTGATTATCACTTTACTACATTAATCCCTAATCTTGGAATCGTAAAAATTGCTGAAAATAAATCTTATGTTGTTGCCGATATTCCCGGACTTATTGAGGGTGCATCCCTTGGGAAAGGGCTTGGATTCCAGTTTTTACGGCATGTAGAAAGATCAAAATCATTGGTATTTTTGATTGATGCAATGTCGCCTGATCCCAAAAAAGATTATATGACTTTATTGAAAGAACTGAAGAAATATAATCCCGAAATGTCAAAAAAGAAACGTATCCTTTGTTTCTCAAAAACAGATGCAGTAGGAGAGGATGTTAAAGCCAAATTAAAGAAAATTAAATTAGCTCAAAAAGATATACCAATCTTCCTGATCTCGGCTGTCAGTGGAGAAAAGATCGAAGAACTAAAAATAGAAATGTGGAACAAATTACAAACTGAAATTATTTCTTAAGATTTTCCAGTTGTTCTTTAACTTTTGGAATATATTTAACAAACTGACTTTCTTTGTCAGAATATTTCATAAACATCTCAAGATCGGCTATGGCTTGCTTTTTATTTGAAAGTTCAGCATTAGACATGCCTCTGATCAAATAAGCTCCGGGCGACTTATTATCAATTTTCAAAGCATCGGTGCAATCTTCTATGGCTTTTGCAAAATTCTGTAAATTATAATGCAAAAGTCCAAGATTAAACAGTGCAGGAGCGAAATCCGGTTTTATGCTTAATGATGTGTTCAAATCTTCCAAGACTTTATCGTTTTTACCTAAAACTGAAAATGAAATTGCTCGGTTGAAGAAAAATTCATGATTCTTCGGATTAATTCGTATTGCTTTGTCAAGATCATTGACAGCCTTTTCAAATTGACTCAGAGCCATAAAAGATAAAGAACGATTGAAATAAAAATCCTCTTGATTGTTATCCATTTCTATTGCTTTTGAAAGATCAGAAACTGATTGCTCAAAATTTCGGATTTTATAATAAGCTAAACCACGATTGTTGATAGCTTTGGTAAATTTTGGATTAATTTTTATTGCAGCGCTGAAATCCTCGATTGCGGCATTTAATGAGTCAATCACTGAATTGGCAAGTCCACGGCGGAAAAATGCTTCGCCACTGCCCGGATTTTCTATTATAGCTTTAGAATAGTCATCAATTGCCAGTTTCATATTCTTGAGTTCCCAATAGCAAGTTGCTCTGTTAAAATAGACATCTTTCATGCTTTTATCGAGTTTCAGTGCCTTTGTAAAGGCATCCACAGCCTCATTATATTTCTTCATATCCATCGAAACAATGCCAATATTATAGAGCACCTCCACATTATTTGGAGTAAGCTGAGAAACTTTCTGATAGTCGGCAATAGCTTCGGGTAATTTTGTAAGTTTATAATAACAATTGGCTCTGCTATTATATGCAGCAACAGAGAGCGATTTATCATTTAAACATTTTGTGTAATCACTGATAGCCTCTTTGATCTTGTTTTCACTAAAATATGCGAAAGCTCTGTTATAATAAGCATCAATTTGATTAGGTTCAAGTTTGAGAGATTCATTATAATCGGCTATAGCTGCGGTATAATTTTTTAATTTAATATAATTATTGGCTCTGAGCGAATATGCTTTTGCAAACGTAGGGTTGATTTTTATAGATTGATTGTAATCTGTTAATGCGTCTTCGAATTTACCGAGATTAAATAATGTATTGGCGCGGTTGTAATGGGTTTCGGCATTATCTGGTTGAAGATCTATCGCATGGTTGAAATCAGCCAATGCTTCGGGATATTTCCCGCTGTCAAAATAAACCATACCGCGGTTGTTTAGTCCTTTGCTGCCATTAGCCGCGAATTGTATGGCTTTTGAAAAATACTTGATTGCCGAGTCAAACTGCTTTTGATAATAGTATAAAACACCGATATTATTGTATGAATCATCGTGTTTTGGATTGTAAGTGATAGATTTATTGTAATCGGATAATGCCAGCTCTGATTTCCCAAGCTTCAGATAAATATTACCTCTTTTGTAATAAGCAGCACCAAATGCGGGGTCTTCCTTTATTGAATTGCTGAAATATATTATGGCGGAATCAGTTTTTTTAGGGTCACATTTTGTTCCTAAATTATAAAAATTAACAGCCTTTTCTGAATTACTGGCTGGTAATTCAGCCGCAGATGCAAATTTCACAAAAAATAACGATGCAATAATTATAAGAAAAAATGGTTTCATTAAGTTTTTTACTCCTTTTCAGCTACAAAAAATTTTGTTATCAATTCAATATTTGGATTTATACTATGTGCGACAGGACAGGTTCTAATGACCTTTTCAAATTTGGAAACATCAGTAGGATTCAAATGATCAGGGAAATATATTTCGACAATTAACCTGCCAATCCTTCTCGGCGTATCAGGAGCCATTTCTTTGAATACCTTTACTTTTGAATTGCGAATATCAATATTCAGTGTTCTGGCTGCAATACCGATAGTTGTGAGGTAACAGGCTCCAAAAGAGCCTGCAATCATATCAGTCGGAGATATAAACTCAGCCAGTCCTTGATTATCAGCAGGTGCATCCGTTTTGAAAGACGACCCAGATGGAACATGTTTGATCTCACAGCGAAGATCACCAAGATATTCAATATTTATTTCGACCATTTTAATCCTAATTAAATTGATTTTAACGAACTTATTTAATTATTATTTTTATTTACCTGAACTATCCGATGGGGATTTTTGTTTATGAAATCTTCCCAATTTGTTACTTTTGTAATGTTCTCGTTTGATCTGAAACTATGACACAGTGCTGTTGCAAGTGCATCGGTCGCATCGAAAAATTCAGGAGTCTCGGATATTTTCAAAATTGACTTCACCATAAACATCACTTGTTCTTTGCTCGCATTTCCACGACCGGTTACGGATTTTTTAATTTCCCGAGGGCTATATTCAACAATCTCGGATTTCGCCGTTAAAGCGGCAATGATTGCGGCTGAACGGGCATGAGACAACTTGATTAATGATTGAATATTTTTTCCAAAGAACAATGATTCAAAGGCAGCAAAATCAGGTTTATTAGTTTCGACAATTCGCTTGAGTCGCTCGAAGATGTCAAGTAACCTTAGATTAAAATTCTCATTTTTTTTCTTTGGTTGAATCACTCCATATTCAACAAGCCTAAGAACAGACTTCTGCTTTTCAATCACTCCATACCCACAAACTACTGATCCAGGGTCAATCCCGATTATGATCATTACATTTCTTATTAAAAATTCTAAAAACCTCAGCTAATTTTCAAAAATACATATTTTATTTATTTTTTTTGGCAAGATATAAACTTAAAATCAAATTCATAAGTTTTTTTTACTGCAAAGTGAAAAATTTAAAAATTTTCTTACTAATTTTGTCGTTTTCAAAATAAGGATAATTAAATGCCCGATATAAAAACAAGAAGTACTAATCCGCTTGATTATGAAATTCTCATACGAAAAAGAGGGGATAGTGAATATTCATCGTATTGTCCACAGCTTATGAAGATGTTCGGTGGCACTGCACATGTTGAAGTACATGATAAAATGAAAGAATATATTGATTCGTATATTCAAATGATTTCATCCGAAACAGAAAATGAATCATAATTCTTATGATTTCAGAGCATTAATTGAGTCTATTTTAATTAGTCCGGTACGCAGAATACTAATATTTTTAGTCTTAAGCTTCTCAATCTTAGCTTCTATTGCCAGCACCGGACTATTTTTCATTTTCCCTGTCCTTGGTATTAATTTCCCTGCATATCCTGATTTAATTTATCCGGTTACCACTATAATTGTTTCATTGCTGATTGAAAGCCTCAGAAAAGGCAGTAAATGGCAGCTATTTGGGTTTAATTTTGATAAAATTGCACTCAAACATATAATTTATGGCTTAGTGATTACATGTTCAGGATTTTTGGTCATTATTTTAACTGCATTAGCAGCAGGGGCGACGATAAAGGTAGAATGCAATATCGTACCTGCTCAGTTATTTTCAATTTTATATTTGCAATTAATTGTATGCTTTTTTGAGGAATCTTTTTTCCGTGGAATAATTTTGCAATCACTTAGGGATAAGATTGGTTTTTTGTCTGCCGCTGTTATAAGTTCAGGATTATTTGCCGCAGCCCATCTTGCTAATCCATATTTATCATTTATGGGAATAATAAATATTTTTTTTGCTGGTATTTTGTTTGCTGTGATGTATTTCCACACTCAATCGCTATGGTTGCCAGTATCATTCCATTTCTTCTGGAATACGGGAGTAACCGAGCTTTTAGGCATGCCCGTTTCAGGATTTCAAATGCAATCACAATTAATAGAAATAAATTTTAATCAGTCAAATTTTGTAACAAATATTCTTTTTGGTAATTATTTTGGCATTGAAGAAGGGCTTCTATGCACATTTATACTTTTGTTTTCAATATATATTACTCTGAAATTCACTTGCCCATCACCATATATCAGCTCTGGAATTTTCAAGAGAAATTATTTTGAATCGTCAATATAATGAATAAATTCACATCATTCATTTGTTTTAAGTGTATATTGAATAAGTAATGAATTAATTTAAATTAAAATGAAGAAAACTTTTTATCTTGTCTTATTAATATTCATATTCCAAGTTAGCGCTTCACACAGTCTGAAGGCTCAGTGGGCGATAATGTACACCGATGCAGATTCACTTGTTATACTTGGAGCAAAATATGTCTATAATCTTCAGTTTATCGAAGCCTCATATTGTTTTAATCGTGTTCAGCAGCTTTATCCCGGTCATCCTGTCGGATATTTTATGGATGCAATGGTTGACTGGTGGAAAATTAATCTCAATCAGGATGACACTCAATTTGACAAAGTATATTTAAAAAAAATTGATAAAGTTCTTGATGTCTGTCAAAAAATATTAGATACAAACGCTAAAGATTTGAATGCACTGTTTTTTAAGGGTGGTGCGCTCGGTTACAGAGGACGTTTCCATGCAATACGTAAAAACTGGCTCTCAACTGCATCTGATGGTAAAGATGGCTTAAATATTTTAATTGAGTGTTTGAAAAAAGCACCGAGTAATCCTGATATTATGCTCGGAACAGGCATCTACAGCTATTTTGCAGCTAAATTACCAGAAGATTTCCCCTTGCTTAAACCTCTGATGGTTTTCCTTCCTGCCGGTGATAAAAAGCTTGGGATTCTTGAGTTGGAGTCATCTGCCAAATATGCCCGTTATACAGGCACAGAAGCCAAAGTTGTACTTCAGCAAATATATTATCAATTCGAATATGATTATTATAAAGCCCTTTTAATATCAGAAGATTTATACAAGCAATTTCCGAATAATCCTTATTTTAAAAAATATTTAGCCCGCTGCTACAGTGCTAATGGTCGGGCTGCTGAGGCTGAAATTCTTTGGCGGGATATATTAAAAAGCTATATGGAGAAGAAATTTGGACACACGATGACCGTTGCAAGAGAAGCCTTGTATTACATCGGTAGAAATTTAATGATGAAAAATGATTTAGATAATGCCTTAAAATACTTCTACAAGTGCGATGAAGCTTGTCGTGAGCTTGATAAATCAGAAATATCCGGGTTTATGGTGAAACTGAATTTATATGTCGGAAATATTTATGATTTGCAGAAAAAACGTGATCTGGCAAATGCACAATATAATAAAGTGCTGCAGATGCGTGATTTCGACGGTTCGCATTATCAGGCAAAATTTTGGCTATCCCGTGCATATGGTCAATAAATTCGGCATAATTTCTGCTTAGAATTTTATCAAAACCGTTTGAAATTTTGAAAGATCAAATTGAAAATAATAAAGTGGATTTTGATAAATACTCTTCTGAGTTTTAACCTGCTTGCTAAATCCGAGATAACATTGCCCGGAATTGATGTTTTGCGGGCTAATAATTTTGAGCAGCTTCGCGGCAAGAATGTTGGACTATTAACTAATTATACAGGTAGAACTTCTGACGGTATATCGACTGTCGAAGTTTTTAACTCCCAAAAAGTATTTGATTTTGAATGTTTATTTGTTCCGGAACATGGCTTTTATAGCGCTATTCCAGCCGGAGCCACAGTGCCTGATGATATTGTTTGCGGTAAAAAGTGCTATTCACTTTATAATAAATCCAAGAAACCAGCAAAAGATATTATCTCAAAATTAAATGTAATCGTAATTGATATTCAGGATATAGGTATCCGCTCCTATACTTATATTTCCACAGTTTTGAAAACTATGGAAGTTGCTGCCGATAATAAGATTAAAGTGTTAATTTTAGATCGTCCAAACCCGCTCGGTGGCGATATTATTGATGGAAATACAGTGGAGCAAGGCCTGGAATCTTTTGTAGGAATCGCACCTATTGCATATATTCATGGATGTACTATCGGTGAGCTTGCTCTGATGATAAACGGAGAAGGATGGCTAAATAAAAAATCCAGAATTTCAAAAAAATGCGATCTTGAATTAATTAAGATGATGAACTGGAATCGTGAAATGAGATGGGAGGACACTGGACTTCAATGGTATCCGACATCCCCGCATATTCCTACGGTAGATGCAGCTCGCGGAGCCGCATTTATGGGGCTATTCGGGGAACTTGGCGTGATTAGTATCGGAATTGGTACAACATCCCCTTTCCAATATATTGGTAATACTTCCATGACTTTCGATGATTTGAAGGAATTATCCGATAATGTTGAAATATCAGGAATTGATTTGGTCAAAACCCGCTACAGACCTTTTTATGGAATGTATAACGGTAAAGATTGCAATGGTTATTTATTAAAATTTAAAAAAAATAAAGACTTTAAGCCATTTTCCGAAGGAATTGAGTTCTTTTATCGTATTTTTAATAAATATCCCGATTTAATCGAAGAAAAAAATATAAACGATAAATCAAAAAATATGTTCCGTAAAGTTTCCGGTTCATCGCTACTGCTCAGTGCTTTGGCTAAAAGAGACAATCTTGATAACATCAGGGAATTAAGCAATCACGGATTGGAAAATTATATTAAAATCAGAGCTAAATATTTGCAATATGAATAAACTTATTAGATTAAAATCATTAATTATACTTGCATTTCTTCACGTAATTGCAATCAATTGCTTTGCTGATGATATATCTTCTCAAACTTATGATTTTCATTTAAAAGGTAATTTTATCTGGCGTTCAGAGCTGGATGCACGTGATTTTTCAACTAATACATATCCTCTTACTTCAAGTGTGTTTCGGGTGGCAGCCGGTGTGGAAAAAACAGTATGGGATAATTTCACTTTTTGTACTATTGCTCAGGATAATTGGCAGGCAGGGGATAGTGGCAGGTCAAATTTGCATATTCAACAGGCTTATATAGATATTAGTTATTTGTTAAGAACAAATATTTCGTTTAAAGTCGGACGATTTGAACAAAAATATGGTTTGGGAAACTTCGTTTCATCGTCAGATTGGATGATTAATCCTAATTATTTCGATGGTTTTATCCTTAATTATAAACACGAAAAATATTTCATTGATGCTTTTTTATTCGATCAGCATTATGCCAATAAATACACTGAAATTCCAGTTCCAAATGATTATTTTAGACCGGCATTAGCTTCAAATGATGCTTCCATGCTTGGACTTTGGTATGGACATGATGATTTTGAGGGCAATCTTACAAACGCATTTATAACTTATGAATATGATCTTTCCAAAAACTCAGGAAATAAACCGAAACTTCAAAGACTAAGTTGCGGAGCCGATTATCTTATGAAAATCGACGACTTTTCACTTCAAACTAATTTAACATTACAAATAGGGCAGAGTAGCCGTTTGATTAATAATCTTCCTTTATCAGCTTATGATGCAGGTTTGAGTGCGCAATACAATTATTGGTACTTCAAATTTATTGCAGGTGCAGAGATTATGTCCGGTAATAAAGTTACAGATAGCAGTGCTGATCATGCCTTTATTGCTGTTTATCGCGATAAACATTTATTCAATGGCAAAATGGGTTACTTTGCATCACAGGCAAATATTGAATACCTCGGTTTACAAGATTATTATTTTTCTTTGAGAATAGAACCACTGGGAAGTAAAGTAACCGGATACATTGATTTACATCAATTTTTAGCATATAAACCCTTAACTTTATCAAGCGGAGGCTTATCCAATATATTCGGTCAGGAACTTGATATTGCTGTTAAATATAATTTCAGTCAGGATGCAAAACTAGAACTTGGCTCATCGGTTTTTAATCCAAAATGCACAATGAAAGAGCTTTGGAAGGACTGCGCCGGAAAAATTCGGGCTGATGTTTCGTATTGGTTTTATATAGCAATGTCGTATAAATTCTAATATCGTTACGATTTGAAAATAAAGGAGTTAGGGCGTATATTCCAAAAGAACTTCAATAGATTTTTCTTTTTGTAACAATGCAGGAGCTTGTTAAAAGTATAATAATAATATCATTTCCTTAATGAATTAGGAATTATTGTCATTCCCGCGCATGAGATTGTGTGAAAACTACCTTTTCTTGTCATTCCTGCGAATGCAGGAATCCCCATTTATGGCAATTAGGAGATTCCTGCATTCGCAGGAATGACAGCAATAAAGAGTTTTTACACAGTCTCATACGCAGGAATGACAGGCCTTCAAGTAGGAAACGATATAACTCCCAACTCATAACTTATAATTCCTAACTCATAACTAATCTAAGGCCTTGCCAAAATCGGAGGTTTTGGGAAATTATCTTCAATAGATTTGATTTCCAGGTCCTCAAATAAAATATCAGGACAAATAACCGAAGAAGCTATATAATGCAATCCACCGGTAATATATGGCGAAATAACAGAGCTGGCAAGCAAGTTTAGAGCGTAATTAGAATTAGAGACAAATAATATATCTTTAAAAGACTGAGCATTCATTCCATTAGCAATTAAACCAACTATTGGCTCCTCATGACCATCAGGGAAAACTTTAAAGGCTTGAGTTAGTAATAATTTATTCTCCATATTAAAAAAAGAAAAATTATTCGCAAGAATCTTAAGAAGAGATGTAAAGAGAACATTCTGATTAATAACTCGTTTAACTACAATACCATAAGGCAATTCACGGTCTTTGCAAAGTTTCATCATTTTCTCGCGGATATCCTTAGCTGATAATTTATGAGTTTCATCAGAGTTAAGTAAAATGTTAGAAAACATTGCCGCTCCACCACGTTTGTGCCCATTATCATAATGAACACGTTTTGTGGGGATACGTTCGGACAGCAATGATTTTAGAAAACCATTTTCAACTAATGTAACATCCGATGGTTTTAAACCATCGTCGTCAATAAAATAATTTCCAATTAGAATAGTTCTGTTATAATTTTCAAGTGATGGTTTATCAGAGACCGATAAAAACTCAGGTAGAACACGTCCTCCGATTTTAGATTGAAAAGCCATATTACGTTCTGTTTCTGACATGCCGTTCTCAGTCATTTGCTGGCGCTGAGTAATAAGGTTGGGTGCAAAAAGTTGAGCAAAAGACTCTGCCGCAGCCTGTCCTTCGAAAATAACAGGGCCGGAATAAGATTCATCAAGCCGAGAAGCATTTTTCATTAATTTTATATTCTCTGCCAAGTTTTTAGCTGCTTGAACAAGGGAATCCTGCGAAGGAAGCTGATTTGTAAGTTTAGAATAAAAGGTATAAAAATCTGAAACCGGTAATCCATCAGAAGATTGAGTACTGGCAACATATTCGATACCGGTAAAAACATCATTTTTTATATATTCGGCACCTTCGCTATTAACATAATAAATTTTCTGAGGTATATATTCAAAGCCACAGGAGGATACATTAACTTCAGGATAATCGGCAAAAACAGCAGAAATCTTTTTGATTATAGGCTCAACCTGAGAACATGCGAATGGAGCTAAAGCATAAGTATCGGTAGATTTATCGGAGTTAATTTTCATAAAATCCTGAGTAGTATCCCGAACTATTCTGTTTTTAAGAGCGGATTCCTTCTTAGAGAAAGATTCTGCAACTTGTTTATATGCAGCGTCGGTTGCAAGCCATAGTTCGCGACGTAAGGTCTTATAATCCAGTTCATAAGGGACAGCACGATTTTTGAATAGTTCCTCATCATCGCCACTTCCAAAGAAGCTCATGCCGAAATCGAAGAAATTTGAATTGTCGAATTTGTAATCACCAACACGAATTGATACTGTTATTTTTGCAGAATAAGAGCTGTCTGATTCGGTTAAACTACCAAGAGTTGCTTTAACAGAATATGACCGGTGTAAAGTGAGAGTATATTCAATAAAATATGGTTTCTGCAGTTTATCTACTTTAAGATCGGCAATATTGCGGCGCAATTCTTCGCGCATAGCACGCATATATTCTTCGTTTGCAAAAGTATTAGAGTTAAAAATAAAAGAGAATAATATTATGGAAATTGTGCTCAGAATTATATTTTTTTTCACATTTTACTTTCAATATACTAAAAGAAAATATTGACGAGCAAATCATCTATAAATTGTAGCAAATCATAATGAAAAATCTGGGTTTAATTAATCATTAATTTTTCTTAGGCAGTAATTAAAAATTAATAGGCACATATTAATTAACCATTAACCATTAAAATTTACTCTACCTTCAAGTTCGCTTTAAATTTCTTAGCTAACATTTTAGCAGATTTATCGGCTTCTGTGGCTGATTTATAGCCCCAAAGTTTAACTCTGTAGGACATTGTTTCGTCAAATCCGAATCGCTCGTAATAGGCATTGGCACCGCGTTTTTCCCATTTTTCAACAATCTTCTGAGCCAAATCCTCACTCGGAGCTTGTTCAGCAATAATCTCAAAAGGAAATGATTTCGCTTCAAGCCAGCGAATTTCGGCTCTTCGGTTATAAAATTCTTGCCAAGGTATATTCCTAAAGAAATAAATCGGACTATTTGCACCCTCCGAGCGCACTTTTATTTGTTCCGGTTTCACACCGTATTGAATTAGCATATTAAAAATAGATCCGCTTCTCAGAGATGCAATTTCTATATTTTCTTCGGAAGATCCTTCAATAGAGCTATGCCCGATGACTTCGAGTGTCAAGTCAGGATTATCCTGAAGAATCTGAGAAAGAAGTTTAATATTATCGAAATAATCATGGTCAATGTTTGAGCTATTGGCACTGAATGAGGCAATAGCCTGATGTGGGGAGTAAAATAGATGAAGATTCTTTGCGAAAAGATAATAATCTTTGATGATCTTGGATTCAGATTCAAAGCCAAGTTCGAGTTTATTCAATTCACATATCAGATCCGAATCAATCTGACTTTCAATTTCATAATAAAAGTTCTGTGAGTAAATAATTTCAGTAACTATACCTTCAATATCTTTTAAATTTTCATTAAAGAGGTGATAGAAACGCCCTCCGCTTGCTGATGCCACCTGTCTCAATTCATTTGTATTGATTGCAGATCCCACACCAATGATATAAACAGGTATTCCCGATTTTTTTGAAATTTCTACAACATCTTCAGCTTTATATACAATTGATGAATTTTCGGCACTGAATGCGACTATTATACATGCTCCCGGTTCTTTCTTTGAGGAGCGGGACATTTCGTATATTGAAAGAAAAGCAGATTTCCAAAGCCCGCATAACCCCGATGCAGGAGGAATTTCAATCTTTTTAAAATCTGAAATAATTTTTTCTGTTTTCTGCAATGTATCAATTAGATTCAAATTCTGATTAAAATATGAAAATTGTAATTTCGATGAAGGATTCATTTTTTGAACTGCATTTTTCAAATACATTAATGATGCTTCATTTCCCGTTGATGGAGCCGAATTATCAAGCATCAGTGCTACGTTGCAACTTGTTTCCGATAAAACGGATTGTTTGAAATTAATGATTTTAAGAGCGTGATGACCCGATTGGCAATCAATATTCAAATTAAGATGATTAGTGCTATTCAGCCCTGAGAGAAAATTACCGTTTTCATCCAAAAAAGCACTGCGAATTTTTAATTTCCCTTGGGTTTGATCGTAACTTGATTGTAAAATTTTTGTGTTATTAAGTTTATCCCATTCACCTTTTGAATCAAGCCCGGCAAAAAAGTCAGACTTGGTGTCAAACTGCTTTAATTCTATCGGTCTTGTAGAGCTTGGCCCCTTGGTTGGCGCCTGAGTTGTCTGATTATTAACTACCTCAATTTGCCATGTTAAAATAATAGTGTCATTATCGGAGTTATAAATATAAAATTTATAGTTGGTAGTGCGTCTGGGAGCGAAATAGAAGCTATCAACCGGAGAGAACCTTTTAACAATATCATCGATTCTAACACCCTTTGCATTTGAAAAATCCCAACGCATATCTGCAGCATCACCTTTTTTTATTTTGGAATATCCCTCAAAGGAATTAACTTTAATCGTATTCTTTGAAAATAAATTTATACTAAAAATAAAAAACAAAATTAAGATTGCTTTTAATTCGGTGCTGATCAGTGTTTTCATACTTTTGCTTTTCTAAATTTCTAATTCAATTCCAAAAAAATTACTTAACAATTAAACAAAATAACTCAATTTTTATTATCGTCAATTATTTCGAAAAAATGAAGCCTCCGTTAGTATTGACATTAATTTTAACAGTATCTCCGGGAAAGTATTCGCCTTCTAAAATTTTTGATGCTAATTGGTCTGTAATATGTTTCTGAATTGCTCTCTTGACAGGTCTGGCGCCAAACTGAGGATCGAACCCAATTTGAGCAAGCCATTCGACAGCATCCTGGCTTATTGAGAATTTAAGATTTTTATCAGATAATTTTTTTTTCAATTTTTCAAGTTGCAGGTTTGTAATTTGAATAATTTCACTTTTCAAAAGTGGCTTGAATAGTACAATGTCATCGATTCTATTGAGAAATTCCGGTCGGAGAGTTTTTCTAAGTAAGGCAGTGATTCTAACTCTCATTTCACGAATGATAGCATCCCGATTCTCGTCATTAATATCTGCAAGTTTCTCCTGAAGCAGTTCAGCTCCGATGTTGGAGGTCATTATAATTATGGTATTTTTAAAATTAACAGTTCTTCCCTTGCCGTCAGTTAATCTACCATCATCCAAGACTTGCAGTAGCACGTTGATTACATCGCTATGTGCCTTTTCGATTTCATCAAGTAAAATAACAGAATATGGCCGCACACGAACGGCTTCCGTAAGTTGTCCGCCACTTTCATAGCCAATATAACCGGGAGGAGCACCTATTAATCTTGATACGGAGAATTTTTCCATATATTCGCTCATATCAATTCTAATCAAAGCGTTTTCGTTATCAAATAGAAATTCTGCTAAGGCACGGGCTAATTCGGTTTTTCCAATACCGGTAGAACCGATAAAAATAAAAGAGCCCATGGGTTTGGCAGCGTCTTGCAAACCGGCTCTTGATCGGCGGATAGCATTTGAAACAGCGGAAACAGCCTGCGTCTGATTAACCAATCTATCGTGGATACGATCTTCCATTTTAAGCAACTTTGATCTTTCCGATTCCAGCATTTTACTAACAGGAATACCTGTCCATTTTGCAACGATTTCGGCAATATCTTCAGCGTCAACCTCTTCTTTTAATAATTTTCCATCCTTTTGTATATCATTTAATTTATCATTTGCACCTGAAATTGCTTTTTGAAGGTCTGGAATAGAGCCATAGCGCAATTCGGCTACTTTCCCAAGTTCGCCTTTTCGTTCAAGGTCTTCTGCTAAATGTTTAAATTCCTCGATCTTGGCTTTACTTGAGCGGATCAAATGAATTACAGATTTTTCCCGTATCCAGCGTTTTTCAAGAGCTGCTCTTTTTAATTTTAATTCGTTGATCTCTGAATCAATTTCTTCCAGATTTGTACGAACTGATTGATTTATAGTATCATCTAACATTATTTTTATTTTGTATAAAGGTATGAAATATAGATTATTTATATGATTGTGTTTTAAATTATTATATATTATTTATAATTCTTTACTCATTAATGCGCAACTATCAATTTCTTTGTCAGAGACTGTGTCGCTGTGCTTAATGTATAGAAATATACTCCAGATGTGAGCTTCTCAGAATTGTATTTAAAAGTAAATGATCCAGCATCTTTGATTACAGTGCTATAGCGGCTAACTGGCTCTCCATAAGAATTAAAAATTGTAAGGCTAATCAATCCGTTTTCAATTGTGCCAAAATCAATTTCAAAATTATCTGTAACCGGATTGGGACTGCTTTGCTTGAGATATAAAATTTTTTCGGTATTAATAAAGCGTGGATTAGGATTCATGCAAACTGAGTTTGAATCAAGGCAAAATCTTCCATTTCCAATGCTGACCTTAACTCCGGGGCAGAATGAATCAGGATTATAAGCAATAATATCCGTGCAAAATGAATCTCCTAATACAGCCATGAATTCAAGCCATACATCCGGCGAATTAATATAAAGAGTGGTATCAATTATCTCAAAACCTGAAGAATCAGATCGGGAGCCTTTGTAATTTCTTGGAACTAATAAACTTTTATTATATTTCAATTTTGTATGGAAAGTTGTATAAACACAAGTCGATAAATCGCTTTGAGAGCTAATTTTGAGTGGTAATCGGATAATGTCACCAGGTTTGCCACGCATGGTATCAGTTAAACTAACTGCAATATCAATCGGATTATCTGTTATTGTTATTTCAGTAGAATTAGTGCAGTTCTGCTGATTTAGAATCAAGCTGTATCTGCCGCTTTTCCCGATTTTAATTTTTTGAGAATTACTAATGAAATCCCAGTTGTTTGTAGAAGTATTAAATTTTGACCATGAGTAAATCCCGCCATCAGGGCTACCTTTAAGTTCAAGAGAATCACAAGGACAAAGTTTTACTCCATTTAAAGCGCTGATTATTGGCACTGGCAGCGGATCAACTATGACTTTAACGGAATCATTAACCTTACAACCCATTGAATCGGTAATTGTCAGATAATAAGTCATATCCTTGTTACCAGAAAATTCAGGGGAAGCAATATTGTAACTATCAAGAAACTGTTTTGGAGCCCAGTCGTATGTGTAGGGTGGAAATCCTTTTGCAGGCATAGCGCCAAAGCTAATTTTATCTCCGTTACAAATTCTAACGTTATTTAATTTCGGCAAACTAAGGTCACAGACTTGCTTTAAGGAAATATCGTCAATTGCAAAATCATTTCCTATTGAGTCAACATTAATATCAGTAATTTCAATCGTTACACTTGTTCCAGCACCATTAGTCCAGACTTGAGAATATTCTTCCCATGAACAAGTTTTTGCACTGGCTAATGCAGGTGGAGATATTTGAATACCATTGAACTTTGTGGTAAAAATAGGAGGTTGAGATTTATAAGCATTTTGATGCCAAAAAGAAAATTGATAATCTCTAAATGGGATTAAATTCTGAACCGTTTGTTTCCATAAAAGTTTTACTACAATTTTTTCACCATTTACAATCATCATGGAATCTTTACCCGTACCATGGCCGGTACATGAGTCCTGAGCAAATTCAAAGCGACTCTTTGTGTTTGAATAAATCGTATAATAACCTTCATTAAGATAAGCACCTGAGATAAAAATATAATCACTTGTAAAAAACTTATTACCTTGTTTAAAATCTCCGTTTATTATCAATTCGTTTCCAATTATTGTGGAAATTTTTTGATTTGAATTGATCTCACAAAAAAGATTATTTATTAGGAAAAAACCTATAAATATTTGTAGTAAAAAGAGTCTTAACATATTTAACTTTACAATTTTATATCAATTTACAAAAATATATTATTTCAGTTAATGGAAAAAGCATTATTTTCGCTAATTAAATTATTTATTATGAAAAGAGCTATTGTTATCGCGGGACCGACTGCTTCAGGTAAGACTGAGGTATCTTTGCAATTGGCCAAGCTCTTACCAGTTGAAATTATTTCAGCGGATTCAAGACAAATATATAAAATGATGGATATTGGAACAGCAAAGCCAAGTGTAGTTGAACTTAATCAGGCACGGCATCATTTTATTGATATCTTAAATCCTGATCAATCCTATTCAGCGGGTAAGTTCGCCGTAGATGCTAAAAGTATAAGTAGGGAAATTTTTCAGCGAGGGAAAATTCCTTTAATTGTCGGTGGATCAGGATTATATATCAAGGCACTCTGTGAGGGTTTTTCGGAAAGTCCGGTTATATCGGAAAATAAATTATTGGCAGAACGTCAAAAATTATCTGAAGAATTATCAAGCAGAGGGATAGAAGCCATATACGATGAATTATTTCAGGTAGATCCCGTTTCTTCCAAAAAATATTCCGATAAAAATCCGCGTAGAATATTGCGTGCTCTCGAATATTATCGTGCAAGCGGATTAATCTTTTCCGAATCATTTGATTCTCCGCTTCAGAAGCCAGATTTTGAAACAATATATTTCGGGATTCTTATGGACAGAAATACATTGTATGATAGAATAAATTTAAGAACCGAAAATATGTGGAATAGCGGTCTGATTGCCGAAACTCAACGACTTCTTGATTTAGGTTATTCTTCAGAGAATAATTCTTTAAATACTGTCGGCTATAAAGAATGTATCGAATTTATTAAATCAGATATTGCTGAAACCGATGCAATTGAAAAAATTAAAAAGAATACAAGACACTATGCTAAGAGGCAGCTAACCTGGTTTAACAGACAATTAACCATGAATTGGCTCCAAGGAACTTCTTCGGTAATTGCAAAAAAAATTGCTAATTTTGCAGGATTAGAACTGATTAATTGATAAAACAAATACTATGATAATTTTAAAGAACTTCCTTATATTTTGCTTTCTAATTGTATTTCAAATCTCTTCGTTTAGCCAAAATACACAATCTCAAAATTCCAACACAACTAAAAACCTCACCCAAAGCAATGATCAAGATGTAATTGAGAAATTTCAAAAAGGATTTTCATCTATTTTATCAAATAAAGGTATTAAAAATTCTAAATTCGGACTTGCAGTTTATTCATTAGATAAGAGCCAATATTACTTCCGGAAAAATTCTGACATGTTATTAACACCTGCCTCCACAACCAAACTTTTTACATCTTTTGGAGCATTAATCGGATTGGGAGATGATTTTCAGATTAGAACCACTGTTCAAGCTAATGCAAAGCCCGAAAATGGCATATTAAATTCTGATATTTATCTGGTTGGAAGGGGAGATCCAGTGCTTTCAACCAATGATATTGAAGTATTAGCTGATCAAATTCAAAATTCTGGCATTAAAGAAATTCGCGGGAATGTATATGCAGATATTTCTTTTTTTGATGGTATTAGCGATAGACAGATCTATAGCGGTGATAGAGATAGGGTTCAAAATATTCCACCTATAACAGTTTTGAATATTGATGCAAACACGGTAACAGTTCTTGTAACGGCTGGATCAAAGCCAGGTTCGGCGGTGAATGTTCAAATTATACCTCCATCCGATGTATATACGAAAATAATAAATGCTAAAGTTAGCGGAGCCAGAACCGAGGCTGTTCAACCCAAAAAAAGTAAATTAAAAGTTAGCAGCAAAAAGATAATTCCAATAAAAAATAAACATAAGAAATTTAAAAAACATGTTTCGGTCGATTATCAAAATGAAGATTATTTGAATCGTTACGGTGACTCTCCTTCCAAAAAGAAGAGAGCTAAACGGCAAAAAATAAAAAGTACTATTGCGATCAGTCAAAAAGCAGATGCAAGTGGAAAAATTTCATTTATTATATCTGGAAGTTTAGCTCCTAACCGCAGCTATTCATCTTCATTTCAAATCAAGAGACCGGAATTAGTTGCTGCAGGAGTCCTTAAAAATCGTCTTATGTCAGGTGGAGTGAAAATTAAAGGTGATGTTGCAGTTAAAAAGAATATTGATACTGCTAAAGCAATGACTATTGCGGAATTTGCTCGTCCTATTCGTGACTTATTATTCAGGGTAAATAAGCATAGTGATAATTATATGGCAGAACAGGTTTTTAAAATAGTAGGTGCCAGCAGCGGTAATAAATCGGATAATGCTGAGGGAGCACGTTCTTTAATATTTAGTACTTTACAGAAACATGAAATAAATTGCGAAGATTGTGAGTTGAATGACGGTAGTGGCTTATCTCGGAGAAATAAAGTAACACCTGAAATAATGGTCTCATTGCTAAAGGTATTTTATCAATCTCCGCATTTTAAAGATTTTGATACAACTCTTTCAATTGCCGGTATAGACGGCACTTTGCAGCGAAGAATGCAGGGTACATCTGCTTTTCGGAATTTACACGGTAAAACCGGTACATTAGCTAATGTCAGTGCCTTGGCAGGTTTTGTGAGTTCAAAAGATAATGAGAAGTTTGCATTTTCTTTTATTTTTAACGGTCCGAATATTCATTTTTATAAAAATCTTGAAAATGAATTAGCATCCTATATTGCTGAGTTTACATCGAAGTTAAAAACAAATGATAATTAAAAAAATAATTGTTTATATTATATTGTTTATAGCTGCAGCCAGTATGGTATTCCCTATGTTTTGGATGCTTTTATTGTCATTTAAAAGTTTCCCTGAAAAATATTCAGGACTTTATGAAATAATCAAGGCTCCTTTTACAAGTTCTAATTATATTGAAACTTTGAATTCTGACTCGTTTGGTTTATATTTCATAAATTCGATTATAGTTGCCTTGGCAGTTACAATAGGTAATCTAATATTTTGTTTTTTTACAGGTTATGCTTTAGCTCGCCGAGATTTCAGAGGAAAATCTTTATTAATCGCAACAATATTAGGAGTAATGATTATTCCATCTCATGTTATTATGATTCCACTATATAGACTGATGGTAGCTTTTGACTGGATTAACAGTTATTTCGCGTTAATAGTACCATGGTTAGTTACTCCGTTTGGTATTTTTTTGATCCGTCAGTTTATATTAACTCTGCCAAAAGAAATTGAGGAGGCTGCACGAATTGATGGAGCAGGGCAATGGAAGATTTTATTTAAAATTGTAGCGCCATTATCAAAGCCTGCGTTGACGGTTTTGGCAATTTATATTTTCCTAACAAATTGGAATTCTTTCCTTTTCCCATTTTTGTTCACTAATGAGTCTGATATAAGAACCTTGGCTGTCGGATTAACCTTCTATTTGGGTAAACAATCAATAGATTGGGGACACCTAATGGCAGGTGCATCAATATCGGCAATTCCAATTTTGATTTTATTTGTGATTTTTCAGAAGAAAATAATTCAGGGATTAACTTCCGGTGCTTTGAAAGAATAAATAATATAATCTCATTATTTTTGTTTATGTAAAGTCCACCTTTCTTATTTTGTTTATGTTATTAAATTGAAAAGTTGTAAATTTGAATTTTTAGTTTTAAAGAAATTATGATTAAAGCACTTATTACAGGAATCACAGGGCAGGACGGATCATATTTAGCTGAGTTTTTATTAGCAAAAGGTTATGAAGTGCATGGAATTATCCGAAGGGCATCAACATTTAATACTCAAAGACTTGACCACATTTACGCTGATAGACACGAGCAAAGTCATAGATTAAACTTGCATTACGGAGATTTATCCGATCCCGGAATATTAACCGAAACTATTTATAATATTCAACCCGATGAAATTTACCATCTCGGTGCTCAAAGCCATGTTCGGGTTTCATTTGACATGCCCGAATATACCGGTAATATCACAGGTATAGGTACTCTGAGAATTTTAGAAGCTATGCGCAGAAGTCAAATAAAAACAAAGTTCTATCAGGCATCATCTTCTGAATTATTTGGAGCTGCAAATCCTCCACAAAATGAATCTACTGCTTTTGTTCCGCAAAGTCCGTATGCCATTGCTAAATTATATGCATATTGGATGACTGTGAATTATAGAGAGGCTTATAATTTATTTGCGAGTAACGGTATTTTATTCAACCATGAAAGCCCGCGAAGAGGTGAAACTTTTGTTACAAGAAAAATTACTCGTGCAGTGGTTCGAATTGTTCATGGAATGCAAAAAAAATTGTTTCTTGGTAATTTGGATTCAAAACGGGATTGGGGATTTGCACCCGAATATGTTGAAATGATGCATCTGATGCTGCAACAGGATAAACCGGATGATTTTGTAGTTGGAACAGGTGAAAGTCATTCTGTAAGAGAATTTTTGGAAGCTTCATTGAATTATTGTGGTGTTGAAATAGTGTCGGAGGGCAGTGGCGTTGACGAAAAATGGTTTGTGAAAAGTGTTGATAAATTACAAAGTAATTTAAAAGTAGGTGATTGTATTGTCGAAATAGATCCGAATTATTTTCGCCCCACTGAGGTTGATTTTTTACTTGCTGATATAAGCAAAGCAAAAAAAATATTAGATTGGGAGCCAAGAGTGAAGTTTAATGACCTTTTAAAAATAATGATTGATTATGACTTATTATCTATCGGAATTGTTCCTCCGAACGATGGAATTAATCAAGTTAGAAAATTAGGTTTTGATTGGAGTAATCATGAATTTTTAAATTTTAAAACTTCTCAACATGAATAGGAACTAAAAGCTGTGGATATAAGTTCAAAAATATATTTACCTGGCCATCTTGGTCTTGTAGGATCGGCAATTAACAGAACGCTCAGTAATAGAGGATATAATAATTTAATTCTCAAATCCATTGATGAGCTTGATTTAACCCGCCAAACCCAAACAGAAGAATTTTTAGGATATGAAAAGCCTGATTATGTTTTTCTTGCTGCGGCAAAAGTAGGTGGCATATTGGCTAATAGTAAATATCAAGCTGACTTTATTTATGAAAATTTACAAATTGCATCTAATGTTATTCATGCTTCTTTCAAATCAGGGGTTAAGAAATTATTAAATTTAGGTTCGTCTTGTATTTATCCTAAATTTGCACCACAACCAATGAAAGAAACTGATTTATTGACCGGTATCCTCGAACCTACAAATGAACCTTATGCCATAGCTAAAATAGCAGCTATTAAACTATGCAGGTATTTTAATGAGCAATATGGAACTGATTATATATCAGTTATGCCTACAAATCTTTATGGCTTTAATGATAATTTTAACCTTGAAACATCGCATGTATTGCCAGCACTTATTAGAAAAATTGAATTAGCCAGACTATTAGCCACTGGAAAATACGATAATATTATTGAAGATATTAATAAACGCCCACTCGGTTATGGTATATTAATTAATGAATTTCAGGATATAAATTCAATTAAAAATACTTTCCTAAAAATTGGTATCAGTGCTGAGAAAGTTGAATTATGGGGAACTGGTAATGTTTACCGTGAATTTCTTCATGCCGATGACATGGCTGAAGCATGTGTATTTTTGATGGAGAATTATTCATACAAGGATTTAGGTGAATTTATTAATATTGGTTCCGGTACCGACATCACCATTAAGGATTTAGCAATTAAAGTAAAAGAATTAATCGGTTATGACGGCGCTATTTCGTTTAACCCGTCCAATCCTGAAGGAACTCCCAAAAAATTATTAGATGTTTCAAAGTTATTTTCCTTAGGTTGGGAACCAAAAATTTCTCTTGGAGCAGGGCTTTCACAAGTAATAAATAATTATAGAAATGCGTAGAAAAAAAATAAAAATTAATGTGATAAAATTTGATAATCCCGTTTTAATGAATTTGACTATTAAAATATCACATTTTTTTTTAATTGTGTTTATCAATGTTATTATATTTTTTACTGCATTAAAAGCAGAGCCATTAACATTATTCGATAAAAATAACAGATTTGGGGTCTATTCACATTACATTTTAAATTATAATGATGTTTCGTTTCACAGTTTACCCGGCGTGCCGAGCTGCTGCCCAATGTTTGAAACCGGCAAAGGGAATGGTTATGCTCTTGGCGGATTGGTCGAATATCCTTTTTGGCAATATTTAAATGTTAGCTTAAGATTAGAATATAAGAATCTGAAAAATACATTGACCTCTGAAGAATCTTTGATTATTCGACTTGGGAATGACTCTGCCAAAGCTATAAGTGAACATAAAATTGAATCCGATATAAGTCTTTTTGGTATTCAACCTTACATTAATTTCATTGTTTTAGATCCGTTGAATATATTTATCGGACTTGACATGAGTTATAATCTTGGAATGAAATATCATCAAATAGAAACACTAATAAAACCAACTGATAAGGGCGTATTCCCCGAAACAGGAACCAGAACTCGATTTGATCAAAGCGGAGATGTTCAATCCGTCAAGACCATGCAATCAAGTATTTTTGTGGGAGCAAATTTACAAGTTCCCGTAAATTCAGAAAGAAACGTATTTATTGTTCCTGAAATAGTTTATGCTTATCCAAATGCAAGTATTTTTGACGTCGGTCACTGGAAGATTTCATCATTGCATTTGGGACTTGGTCTCCAATATCGTTATACACATAAAATTCCCGATACTCTCCATGAAGAACGGAAATCAATAAAAATTGATACTGTTACAGTAAAATCTAAAGGCATTGCTAAGTCATATTTTAAAAAAGGTATTGAAATTGTAAGAACCAGTGAAAAATATGAATCAAATAAAATTATCCATTTCTCTGATGTTTTTCAAACTGATACAATATTTAAACTTACAGCTCCACAGGCAAGTATTAAAAATTTTACTCAACTGATAACACATGAAACTCAGATTATTACAGAGAGTTTTCCTTTGCTACCGGTAGTTTTTTTTGAGAAAGGTTCCTCTGAAATTCAACCATCATATACCAATTCTAAAAACTTTGATTTATCAAATTTAAGTAATCCGATAATGCTTCATGATCTGTGTTTGAATGTCATAGCCGATAGACTTAAAAAAAATCCGGGAACAAAAATCAATATCCATGCTTTCATTGATCCTGAAACAGAGAAAGGGAATTGTGATTTAGCAAATGATCGTTCAAATAACATAAAAAAATATCTGATTGAAAAATTTGGAATTGAAGATCAAAGAATTAATATTTTAAAAAATAAATCAAATTGTTCCCCCGACATTAAAACTTATACAAAATCAGAAGAAGGTTATTCGGAAAATCGAAGGGTTGAACTGAGTTCAGACGATTATAACATTACTGAACCTATTTTAGCAAATCATTATTCACAAGTAAAACTTCAGCCTGATTCAATTTTTATTCAACCTGAAGCAGAATTCCCTGCTTCTATTGAAAATTGGCAAATAACCCTTAAAGCAGGGAATTCGGTTATTGATACAAAAAATAGTAATAGTGATTCGAAATTTAATAAAAAACTTATTGAAAATGATCCGATTCTAAGTGAAGATGCTTTAAAAGCCGAACTTATAGTTACAGATTTTGAGAAACAAACTGCTTATGACAGCAAGTATATAAAAATTCAACATGATACATCAGAATTTATTATACTTCGTCTTTCACTTGTACTTTTTGATATTAGGAGTGATCAATTATCCGAATTTGATAAAAAAACAATTAAAACATTTGCCGAACAGTTTGATCCTGAAACAGAAATTCTTGTAAGCGGATACTCTGATAATTTGGGTAAAGACAATACCAATCTTAAATTATCCGAACGCAGAGCTAAACACACAGCAGAGTATCTTCAGAAAATAGTACCGAATTTAAATAATATAAAAATTGCCGGTTTTGCATCTAATCAATTTCCAGCCGGTATCAGTTCCTATCAAACTCCGGTTGAAAGATTTTTAGCTCGCACTGTTCAAATACAAGCAAAAAAAAGACTAAGAAAATGATTAATGGTAAATGATTAATTATTAATGATTTTTAAACCCTCGTTCGCATACTCCAGAAACGTGTGAAAGCAAAGAAATTCATGGGCTTGTCATTCCTTCGTATGAGTTTGTGTGAAAACTTCAATTTCTGTCATTCCTGCGAATGAGACTGTGTGAAAACTTCAATTTCTGTCATTCCTGCGAATGAGACTGTGTGAAAACTTCAATTTCTGTCATTCCTGCCAATGAGACTGTGTGAAAACGTCAATTTCTGTCATTCCTGCGAATGAGACTGTGTGAAAACGTCAATTTCTGTCATTCCTGCGAATGAGACTGTGTGAAAACGTCGAAAACGTCAATTTCTGTCATTCCTGCGAATGCAGGAATCCCCTGATTGGCACTGGCACGGGATTCCTGCATGCGAGGGAATGACAATTCAGTATAAGTTGTAAGTTTTTACATAAGCTGAAGCGCAGTAATGACAGAATTTGAATATTTTCACACAGTCTCCAGAGCCTTAAAATAAGGAATAATTTATTCATGCAGCGGTTTGTGTAATATTAATATAACTTTATAACTAATTACTATCAAACAAACGGCAATTTTGCAACTTCGGCTATAAATCTCTTCCCGCGTGCTTCTATTTCTATTTGAGTACCCAATTTTTCGAAACCGGTCGTTAGGTACGCCATACCCATACCTTTATTTAAAATAGGGGAGATGTTTCCGCTCGTTACTTTGCCAATTTCAGTCTCGCCGCTGAAGATTTTATAATCATGACGCGGAATGAATTTGGGTTCACTACATAAAAAGCCGACTAAACGTCTCTTCAATCCTTCAGCTTTTGCTGTTTGCATAGCTTCGGAACCGTTAAATTTTCCTTTTGCAAATTTTGTAATCCAGCCCAGTCCAGCTTCTAATGGATGCGTCGTCTCATCAATATCATTTCCATATAAACAATAGCCTTTTTCAAGACGAAGGGTATCGCGGCAACCCAATCCAACTGGTTCAATGCCAAAATCCTGACCAGAAGCAAAAATTTGCTCCCAAATATCACATGCTGTTGCTTCGTCGCATTTCATATATAGCTCAAAGCCCAATTCTCCGGTATAGCCTGTTCGCGAAATTATCATATCCAGGCCAGCCATTTTACCTTCTGTGAAATTATAATATTCGATTTGGGATAAATCAATTTCAGTGAGCTTTTGGAGAGTTTTAACTGAATCCGGCCCCTGAACAGCAAGAAGACTCACTTCATCACTAATATCGGTTAATTTTACGTCAAATCCTGCAGTATTAGCTGATAACCAGTTAAAATCCTTTTCCATGTTAGATGCATTGACAACTAACATAAAATATTCACCAAAACAATATACTAACAAATCATCAACTATGCTTCCGTTTTCAAAGCACATCGAAGAATATTGAACTTTCCCGAAATTAAGTTTTGAGGCATCGTTGGTTGTAACTTTTTGAACAAAAGCAAGCGCATCGGGGCCTGTTACAATAAATTCACCCATGTGTGTAACGTCAAACACACCTACTTTAGAACGGACTACGTGATGTTCGTGAATTATACCGTTTGGATATTGGATAGGCATTTCATATCCGGCAAAAGGCACCATCTTAGCACCTAATTTCTTATGCAAATCATTAAAAGCTGTCTTTTTCATAATGTTTTCTCTTAGATATTTTATTTTAAATTTATTAAATTAGTCAATTATTAATTACAAAAATAAGGAAAATTTGTGTATAAATTGGCAAAATTAATAGAAACTGAGTTTATAATAAAATATATTTAATTTTTATTCGTTGAATATGAATAATAAAAAAGTGATTGATAATCATTATTTAAACTGAGAAAAATGGGTCAAATTCAAGTTCTATTCCAAGCTTTATCAAAAGAATCGATGTTAAAATAAAAAAAATCTAATCAAATGAAAATGCAATTGAGATTCAAACTAATAAATTTAATAGTAGTTTTTAATATCTTTAGCTGCATTTGCTGGGGGCAAACAGATATAAATCAAAAAGTCAGAGAATTAGTCTCTCAAATGACAATTCAGGAGAAGATCTCTTTAATGATGTCTGACAGCGATGGCGCAGTGTTAAGGTTGAACATACCGAAATATAGATGGCATAATGAATGTTTGCATGGAATAACCGGTCAGGATGTAACGAATTTTCCTCAATGTATAGGTTTAGGAGCGACTTTCAACGTACCTTTAATTGGTGAGATGGCTTCAGCTATTTCAGACGAAGCACGAGTATCTAACAGGCAAGGTAAATTAGGACTAAATTATTGGGGTCCAAATTTGAATATTTTTCGCGATCCACGCTGGGGACGCGGACAAGAGTCTTATGGTGAAGATCCTTTCTTGATGTCTAAAATGGGTGTAGCATTTGTTCAAGGTATGCAAGGTGATGAAAGTAAACAATATCTAAAAACAGTCGTTTCTCCTAAGCATTTTATTGTACATAGTGGCCCAGAACCACTAAGACATGTTTTTAGTGCAAAGGTAAGTCAAAGAGATTTTTATGAAACATATTCACCAGCTTTTAAAGCAGCTTTTGTTGAAGGGAAAGCCCATTCTCTGATGACTGCTTATACAGGGATTAATGGGATTGCCAATTCTTTAAACAAATGGTTATTGGATACTTTATTGAGGAAAGAATGGGGATTCGATGGTTTTATTACAACAGATTGTGGTGCTATTAGTGATGCATATTGGGGATTAGGCAATGGAAATTCAGATGTTGATGCAACACGATTAGCGTTAGAAGCTGGATGTGATTTAGAATGCACTGGAGGTTCATTTCGCGATCATCTAAAAAATCAGATTGATAAAGGCATTTTAGCTGAATTTTATGTTGATAGTTCAGTATCGAGACTTCTTCGATTTCGTTATAGACTTGGGCTTTTTGATGATCCAGGTACAGTCCCATACAATTCCATTCCTGATTCGATTGTCGATTGTCAAAAACATAAAGAGATGGCCATAAAAGTTGCTCAGGAAGCCATTGTTCTATTGAAAAATGACAAACATTTACTACCAATAAAAAGGGACTTAAAAAAGTATTTCGTAATCGGGCCTCTTGCTAATGTAATTTGGGAATATTTGTCAAGTTATGCTGGTGGACCATCAAATCCTCAAACTTTCCTTCAATATTTCAAAAAAAGTGTATCATCAAGTTCAACTGTTACCTACACAAAGGGATGTGAAATTTTAGGTTATTTTACAGAAGCGATGCCTAAAGATTTTATTCATACTGATTCCGGACAAATAGGTTTTATTGGTGAATATTTTAATAATAAGGACCTGAGTGGAAAACCAGATTTGATCAGAAATGATACGACCATTGATTTTAATTGGAATATTAATTCTCCTGCACCTGGAATAAAAGCTGATTCTTTTTCTGTTCGTTGGACTGGTAATATTAAAGTTAATAAAACTGCTTTTTATTGTTTAAAAACTATAGCCGATGATGGAGTTAGACTTTACATTGATTCCGCAAGGATAATCAATGATTGGATTGATCATAGCTCAACAGAACAAAATGGATTTGCACAGCTGGATTCTGGAAAAAGTTATAAAATTAAACTCGAATATTATGATAATAAATTTTACACAAATGTTAGACTTGAATACGGAACAGAATCAATGGGGCAAGACTCTTTAGCTGATTTAACAAAAATAGCTAAAGAAAATGATGTTGTTATATATCTCGGTGGAATTTCTAACCAATATGAATCTGAAAATATTATGATTGATGTGCCTGGATTTTATGGTGGGGATAGAACAAATTTAGAATTATCATTAATTCAGTCAAATATTATAAAAGCTCTCTATGCAAGCGGGAAACCCGTAATTTTTGTAGTATTTAGTGGTGGAGGAATAGCTTTAAATTGGGAGAAAGAGAATATTCCTGCAATATTACAAGCATGGTATCCAGGGCAAGCAGGTGCAGAAGCTATAACAAGCATTTTATTGGGAGATTGTAATCCTTCCGGTAAATTACCTATTACTTTTTATAGAAGTGTTAATGATTTGCCAGAATTTACAAATTATAGTATGGATCAACGTACTTATCGTTATTTTAATAAGGAAGTCCTGTTCCCTTTCGGTTATGGATTGAGTTATACAACGTTTGATTATTCCAAACTTACAATCCCGAAAAATCAAATAGATGTGTGTAAAACAGATTCGGTAATGATCAAATTTCAGATTTCAAATTCAGGTATGGTTTATGGAGGAGAAGTTGTACAACTTTATATTAGAAGCTTGGATTCAAAATTTCCACAGCCAATTAAATCATTAAAAGGATTTAAAAAAATATTTTTAAGTGACGGAGAATCAAAACTTGATTCTATAATGTTAAATATCAAGGATTTAGCCATATACGACACTATAAAAAGAAAATTCTTTATAGAATCAGGCAGGTATGAAATTCAAATTGGTTCATCGTCGGCAGATATTAGATTAATAGATACTTTATTTGCTTGGAATTGTTTAACACCTGTTGCGAATTTTAATCAGAATACAAGTACTATTATTTATCCAAACCCAGTAACTAATTACGCGGGAATATTGTTCAATAATGATGATATTAATATGTCCGAACTTAAAATATATAATCTTTTCGGAGAAGAGATTGATTTAACGGAAATAATCAGTCAAAATAATAGTGAGATAAAAATCAATTGCACTAATTTCTCTAATGGTGTTTATTTTATTAAAATAAAAATTCAGGACAGGTTTCAAATAAGTAAATTTATAGTAAATCAATAATTAATCAGGATTTAATTTCAGAGCTAAAATATTATCTTAGAAAATTAGTCAAGTTCTTTTGAAGGTTCTTTTTATAAATCTCTTGGTAATGTGAAATAAAATGTGCTTCCATGCCCTTCATGGCTTTCTACAATGATTTTTCCACTGTGTTTTTCTATGAATTCTTTGCATAATGTTAATCCTAATCCTGTGGATGGTTCGCCTTCGGTTCCGGGTTTGGATATTTTGCCATCTGTTAAGAATAATTTTTGTAATTCCGATTTATTAATTCCGATTCCTGAATCTTTAATGAATACACAGATAAAATTATCAGGATCAGTGTGAATCTGCTTGGTTTTTGAATTATCTAAACCAATTTTTATTATTCCTTCTCTCGGTGTGAATTTGATTGCATTTGAGATTAAATTTCTTATAACAGTATTTATCATTGGAACATCGATGTATGCAATGCAATCTTCAGTTATATAATTAACGATTTCGATATCTTTTTTATTTGCAAACTCATTAGCTATATTTAAATTTTGAATTAACAAGTATGACAGAACGCAGGTTTCGGGATTATAAGGAATAGCCGAGCGTTGGATACGTGACCAAGTGAGTAAATTTTCTAATAATTCATATAAATTAATGGCAGATTCGTGTAATGATTTGTTGATCTGCATTATTTCTTCAAGGCTCATTTCTTTTCCATGTTCAGCTATTTCATGACTGAGGTTTAAGAAGCCAGAGAAGGGACTTTTCAGATCGTGTGCTATGATTGAGAAAAATTTATCTTTTGTTTTATTGAGTTTATCAAGTTCAAAAATATTGTCTTTGATTATTAATTGATCTTCTTCGAGTTTTATTTTATCGGATACTAATTCTTTTTCAGCTAAATACATTTTATATTTGATTTCTTCATATATAAAGGTAATAATAGTGGCTGTGGATGAAACCATGATAAAAAAGATCGACAATTGAATTAAGTATAAGGTACTGAAATCAATCGGAAACATGATGAATCTTGAAATGATTATAATGAAACTGACTATCAATGAGGCTAAAAGTGTTATTGGCCAATGATAAATGAAGAATCCCATAAGGATAATTTCTATTATTACTGCTGCCAAGCTGAAGGATTCAACATTTTGATCATTGGTTCTATTTAGCAGGAATAAAAAAGTCATTAATATTGGAATTAAGGATGTGATTACTGAGTTAAATAAAAGGAAATTATTCTTATAAACAGCGGTTTTGTTGAATACTACCGGTATAAGCAATATAGGAGCGACGACTAATATTCTGAATATAAATGAATAAAAGAAAAATTTCTGATTGAGCGAATAATCAAAAAATAAGAAGGCGGAATTAATAAATAAAAAAGATAAGAAACCATACTTATAGTGTTCTTGATAATATCTAAATATCCACTTTCCGTAGTTTTTTTGATCAGGTATAGAAAATTTCATAAGCAATGAGTCTTAATTGATAAAATTTTTGGCTATGATATAAGATATTGTTGATTGAAAAATAATTCGTATATTTGTAATTACAGATTATACAGAAATGAGAAAAGATGGAAAATACGGTTAAGCAAATAATTGAAAAGATACTTTCATTGCCACTATCAAGGCAAA
>JAPLFL010000077.1 GCA_026390695.1 Candidatus Kapaibacterium sp.
ATAATAAGTTTATCGCAAAATCTGATTATTGGAACATGAATATCAAGGATTCAATAGCATCAGTTCAAATTTTTAATTTTCCTGATTTAACATATTATAAAACATTAATAACAAAAAGCTATTTATCTATATCTCAGTTAGCCTTTTCTGATATTAACCAATATCTTGCAGGTGCTCTTGGCTCTGATGGTGATAAAATATGGAATACTTCCGATTGGGGGCTGTTTAGGAATTTTAATCAAGGTGAAGACCAATACTCTTTCAAATTTTCCAAGGATAATAATTTTTTGATTACAGGTGGTGGGTTAATATATAATGTAAAAATTTGGAATTTAATAAGTGGAAATTTAATTTATACATATCCTGAATGTAATATACCTAAAATGATTGATGTTTCACCTGATGAAAAGTATATTGCTTTAGCCCATGCCACAAGTGGAATTATTGTTTATAACGCAAAATGGAATCCGATATCAGTAACTGATAATCCAGTTCAAATAACTAACCCGATAATATTTCCAAATCCAACAAATGGAAATGCGAATATTCAATTTAATCTATTAAAACCGGAGATAGCAAATATTCAGATTTACGATTCTCTATCAAATCTTGTTTCTTCTGTTAATAATGGATTATTACAGCAGGGAATGCAAAATATCCCTTGGAATGCTTCATTGGTCGCTTCAGGTGTTTATTTTGCACGAATATCTGCAGCAGGGCAAGTTTCTACTATTCAAATAATTGTTAACAAATAAGAGGATATTGAAATGAAAAATCTAAATTTAAATATGAATAATGAATTCTTCACTTCGTTAAAAATGACGATTATAATAATTTTATTACTTTTATCTAATTTTGCTTTTGCCCAAAATAAAGAACCTGAAGCATTCTTTTTTAAATATAATGGCAGAACAAATCCTTCAAAAATATCAAGTGATTCAATAAAACAAAAAAGTTTTGCTCTAACTGGAAGATGGGGCGTTCATGCCAAAATGGCTCGTCCATTAAAGATGGATATCAGCCATGGCGGAGCCTTGCCTAATACTTCGACTTCCAATGATTTAGGAGATAATTATAAGATGAGTTATATTTGGGTTCCAGGAGAGGGTGGTATTCCCAGTAGTTATGCTTCTGCTTTTATTTATAAACCAACATTAATTATTAATCCGAATAATTTTATTCCTAATTACAACGACCCGGAACGAAATATTTGGGGATTTCGTTACTGTGGTATTCAGGGCAGAGATACAAGTGGAAATACATTAGCATTAACAACAGGCATGACATATACAAATCCCGTTTTAGCCTATCCATGGTTGAATAATAAGTTTTATTGTGTCGATTTTAGTCATGACGGTATTGATACAACAGGATTTAACTATAACTTAACCAACGGTCAACACTTCATCATCACAGTAAATTTACGTCGAAAAGATTTAAATATATCCGACAGCGCAAAAGATACTTTGCCAGTTCTTTCAATGACATTACCTTATAATTTTACTCCAAATAGTTCAACAATTTATAAAAGGGATTCAATAAAATTTGATGCTTTACCGAATACAACTCTAAGTTCTATGTCATATACATACAATGACGGAACAAATTCTCATACAATAAACCGAGGATTTTGTTTAGGAATGCAATCACTATCATCTAAAACTTTTACAATTACCAGAGCGATGCTTCCAAATTATATTGATACCGCCAACGGAATCGGAACTGACATTTCTATTTCTGCAAGTTTTACATGTAATGGTGATGTTAATTTTAATAAAATGTTCAAATCTTATGAAGGCGAATTGAATAAATTAGATTCCCTCAATTGTAATGTTTATTACCATGGCAATAGTTCTATATTATTAAATTACATACGCATCGGAAATCCTAAAAGCGATAAACTATTCAAAGGCGAGTATGATTCATTGGCTCATGCTGTTCTCCAAAACGGGATAGATTCAATGAATTTTTATGGCTATGATATAAAAGGGTTTGATGTTATGGATGAAGGTTGTCAGGAAATGCAATTCTGGAATATCGATAGATACATGAATAGATTGATTGGCAATACTGGAATTTCAGAAGGTAGTGGAGC
>JAPLFL010000116.1 GCA_026390695.1 Candidatus Kapaibacterium sp.
ACAGCAGCAGCACGGGCATCTCGTGCTGTTTTTATTATTCATTCAATATTGCATCAAGCATGGCATCCTTAGCCAATAAATGCTTTTTTAGATGTTCGTTCTCAATTTGCAAGGAATGTAATTCGGCCGCATTAGAATTAGGGCTACTCTTGTTATTCGAGCTTTTAGAACTGTTTTCAGTCTTTGAGCCGAATATATCTGTTAGAGCCCAACCGATTATTAATTCTCCTATCATAAATCACCATTAAATTTGTTAATAAAATACCATACAAAATTAGTCAAATGGCTCTGGTAGCGCAATAGCGAGAATTATACCTATTGCCTTATTTTCTATTGATTCTCTGCCGTTTAATTAGACAAAAAACCTCCTAAATCGATAGTCATTTTTTTTATAGATAATGAAGGATTTTATTAATTACGACTAATTAGAGCTATAGCCAATATTGGTAGTTTTTGAGCAAGTAATAACACAGTAACTAATAAATTTATTTTGAGAATATTAATTTTTTTAATAATTTGATACTTTGCGACTTACAATAAGAGTTCTTATGGTTGGAATTTTATCTATCATCTTCGGCATTAGCGCTCGTCAGGTGGCTAATTTTAAACAAGCCCAGACCAGATATTACCGAAAAATTGCTTGGACTTACGGCTCTGTGGCCCTGTTCACTGTTTTCATTATAGCTACTACTGTCTTGATTGGGATTAGCAACAATATTAATGGCGATAAGATTTACAATTTCTATTTTGCCATGGTTAGCATCTTCTTTCTGATAATATTCTATTTGCCCTTTGTCTTTATAGCTGAAGCGCTGGAGACGTTCTTGAGCGTTGTTGGCGATAACAATACTTACCAAAAACTAAAATCCAGAGCTAATGGCTTTATCCTGAATCTGATAGCTTTCTACAATACATATTTTGTTATTTTGGGAATAATACAATTTCCGAATAAAGGCTTAATTTTGATGTCCATAGCCATTGTTTCAGGCTTATGGATATTTTCACTAATTATTAGTTTTAATTCTAATTCATTAAAGTATCTGCTATTTTTTGTTTACCTTCTTGGCTTGGTCTATTGCACCTATGCGGTGATTCCAGAATTTGTCAGATTGCCATATTACATAGATAGAAGAATCTGCCCTTGGCGTTATGAGAACCAAGAAGGTGTGGCAAAGCAGTATGAAAGCGACGTTAATGAGATTGCCACTGAAGATGACAGGTTATATTACAAAAAAGCTATTGATAGCGCAAAGAAAATCCATGAAAGACAGCAACTGGACTTGTATTCCGTAACTGTCAAAGAAGCTAAATTTGCCACTTTTGTCAGCGAATACAGCAAAGATCCATTAAGAATTATTGAGTTAATGAAAAGTAGAGAAGATGTTGAGGGATTCCAGAATGGGCGTAGGGGTAATAGGTAAAAGCGAAGCAAAATTGCTTCAGCAGAAACTTAGCTGCCATGGCTACTGGACGGACTTATTCAGCTCTCTAACAATTTTCAATCTGAGATAAAAGCAAATTAATATTCAAGGTAACTGAATTTTATTTGTTTAATAAAATAATTATTATTAATTTGTTAAGCTAAATTAATGAAAGATTAATACTGGTTTAAAAAGGGAAATTTATATATAAATTTAAAAGCGTAGCTTTTGTGTTCTATATTGATTACTGGCACTTTTCAAAGAAAGAAAGAGAACTTCAGAAGACCGCCCACTCGGGCGTTTTCTGTATGTCTTCTTTCAAGGTAGCCAGTACCGCAATATAGGACGTCGGAACAACGCCCTTTTTACGCCTAAATTTTTTAAAATCAAAGAGATAAGAAAAGAAATGAGATTGAGAATTACGAAATAGAAAAACGCCGGCTATCAGGAGTTTGCGACTTGTTGAGTACCGGCGTCGTCATTCGACAAAATAAACCCCCACTTTTTGCTCAACCTTTTGAGTTGGAATAAAGGGACTTTATTTATCATATAAACGAACTAAATTGAGCTTTATTTTAAAAAAGTGAAAAAGTTCGGAGATGAAATCGCAAAAAATGTGTCATTGTAATATAGAGTATTGCAAATTATGAGAATGTTTAGTTATGGAAAAAGTAAAAGATTTAAAGTTAGCAGTAGAAGCCACGATTTATTAAATATAGGTTTTTTTGTATAATTTTTATAGAGGTTTTTATGTTCAGGAATATTTTATCAATGTGTGTAGTACTAATACTGTTTTTCGTTTTTTGGCAAAACACATTTTCAGTAAGCACTTTTTCCATTGTTGATCTTAATCAGCCACAACATCCACAACAAGTTTATGATTATGGTAGCAATGGTGCTGGTTATCGATTAACAGAGGCTTCTGGAACTCAGTCTCAAGCCGTAGCAGTTGCTATTTGGTGCAATACTCAAATTAATTTAGCATCGGATAATTTTTGCTTAACTTTTGAAGCAAGATTTAGTGAAACAAATAAAACAGGGATTGGTTCTGGTTATGGAGGAGATGGGCTTGCTTTTGTTTTGCAAAATTCCTCTTCTGGAACTAATGCTATAGGCGCAAGCGGTGGTGCTATTGGATATTCCTGTGACCCCAGTAATTCAATCTCAGGCATTAGTAATTCTTTAGCCGTTGAATTTGATACATTTCATGATAACGGAACTATTATTTGGGATGACGGGCTAACATCAGATGACCATGTAAGCTTTATCTTGAATGGTAATAATTTTCTTGAATCTAATTTCGTTGGACAAAAAACTCCAAAATCTTTAGCACCTAACAATAATGGAATAATAAGAGATGGTATATTTCATCCAATCAAAATTAAATGGGTTCATACCTATGGCACATTTGGAATTCTGTCTATTTATTGCGAAAAAAGCCTTATAAGGTCGGAAACAATTGATTTTAGTAAATTCTATCTAAATTCATCCAACGCAAATTTCTGGTGGGGGTTTACTGCATCAAATGGAGTAGAAATAGATTATAAGTATATTAAAAGTATAAATTTCACAACTGATATTAATAGCTGCTGTGATGCTGATGTTTTTTTATCAAAAATAAATGGCGACGATTTGTCACGAAATTCTCCATATTCTGGCAACTGGGATTTTTATAAGTTCAGAGGTGATTATAAAGTTTGCGCTGGTTCAAATGTTGAAATTACGGTCAAGACAGAGGTCGGAGTTCAGTCTATGTCCTATAGTGTAAACTCAGGAACATTCACTACTGTAACTAATCATAATGCTTACGATTATTACATTAATGAAACTATTGACCAGAGTAAAATCTTTACTATTAATATTTATTATGAGGGAAATTGTGTCACTCAAAAAACAGTAACAATTGAATCTGTTAATCTTACAATTACTTCTCCCGATTATTATATTTGTAATGAAGGTATGTTTGATTTTTCTCCTCCACAACTTCCTCCTGTTTTACTAAATGGTGTAACACATGTATCGAATGAACAACCAAATATTTTTAGGTGGGTTGAAGTTGGGAAATCAAATACATCTTACAATATTTTAAATCCGTCAATTAATTTTACGGGTGTTAGTTTGCCTAAGCATTACACCCTTTACGCAGATTACAAGACTGTTTTTGGTAATGGTATCGAATTATATTGCCATCCTTTTAAAACTATAACTTTTTATTCTCAATATTCAACATCATTTACCGTTATAAAAGATGTCTGTAAAGAAGACTGCGACGGTATTTTAGGAGTTTATTTAATAGATAATAGCAATAGCAGCACTGTTACTATGCCTTCAAGCTATTATTGGACATTAAGTAACGGTTCAACAACTACAACGTCAAGCAATACAGTTTCTATACCAGACCCTGGACTAATTAAGGTTGATTTTGATTACAATAATTGCCACATTTCTTCATCTTTCACTATGCCTACCAAGTTTTTTAATGTTGGAATAAACCAAACCGGTTTAAGCCAATACACTGCAACAATAACAAACGCAATGGAATGCAACCCGCCTTATGACTATGTATGGAAAAATTCAGGTGGAGTAACAATAGGAACTTCGCAAACAATAAATCTAACTATGTCCGGAACGTATTATGTCTACTCTACTAATTCAACGAACTGTGTGGTTAGCAGAGAATTAATAATTCCATATACTGAGCCAGTGTTAACTCTATCTTTTAACTCTAATACTTTTTGCAATGAATATGATATAACTCCAACATCGGCAACTGTGGCTGGAGGTTTATATCCTTACACTTTTATTCTTAACGGAAATACATACCCTCCAACAAAATCAATGGTGGTTAATTTTACGATAAATACAACTGGTTCGCACACTCTTACTGTAAAAGACGGCATGGGAAAGACCGCCACCAAGGTCTCTAATTTCAGTATAGGGAAACCTTTTGTAGTCCAAGCATCTGGAGGTCTTGTCTGTAAATACAATACTACAGCGACTTTCACTACAATACCTAACAATACATCTGTTTACGACTATCAGTGGTATTATCTTGATTATCGCAATAATACTCCTAAAGCGACAACCAGCGAAATGACTGAACCAAACTCACCGATTACCCAAATTCACGCCAGCGGATTTGGAAATATTTATTTTGTTAAAGTAACTGATAAGAGCACTGGTTGCTCTAATTCATCAAATACAATTAGAGTTAATTACGATGATAATTCTATATCAGCCCCAGATTTTGCAGTTTGTTCAGGCGAATTAATAAATATTTTCGGCTTAGCTTCAAATACATCAAGAAATGATTTAATTTGGCATTGGGAGCCGTCGAACCTATGTTTAAATCCTAACGAACAATATACTGATGTAAAATGTCTTTATTCAACTACATTTACTCTCAGCTGTTCATCGACTATTTCTGGATGCACTTGGGTTACTCCTGTTAAAGTTACTGTAATAGAAAGTAGCAAGGACTTTGCAAATCTTTATAGAGTACAAATTAACGAACAAAAATGGCAGGGAATTTTGAGATTAGACCCAAAGAATGACTGCCAATATGTTATTTACGGAAAAAGTATAGCAAACGAAGGATATTTAGCTAATTTCCATCAGATAGACAAAAACGGAGATATAACAAATTATGATTGGGGGCTTCCATATTATGAACTATTTGTGGATCCAACAAATAATTGTCTAAGAAACACCTTGATTTCTGATCTGGATAATCTTTGTTTAGAAAAAATATATAGAAAAAACGCGAATACTCAAAAAGATTCATTGGCTTATTTGCTCTTCACCGCAACAACTTGGCAACAAGATAATGACCCCAGTATTGGCTGGTATAGGTCATTCCAATTTTTTAATTATTTCCCCTCTGTTTCTCCAAGGCCAACAAATTGGCCATTTCAACTTTATCCTGGAAATAATGGTTTTTATGATACCTTTTTTATCACAAACTCAGGCTTGACAGAGGACGACAAGCATCTCGAATTATTCCATACTACAAAATTATTACAACTTGATGAAAATTATGCAGCAGTATTAATTAGTTATCAAAATCAAACTGGAAATGTTAGCCCAGCAATAGTTAAATTTCCTCTAGCCTGGTCATATTATTGCCCTAATGGTGACTGGAGGAACTGTGTTTCAACAATTAGAATAAACGATAATTCGGATAATTACGATTTATACCCGACTGATTTTATTGAAACAAAAGAAAACAATTTTATTGTAATAGGTAAAATGACCCCTAAATACAGTTCAAATAATTTTTATTATCCTTTTGCTGTATCCTTTGACCAATCGGGAAATTTAAGATATTTCCAAAAATATGAAGAAGCACATTACTTTGCTAATTGTATTAAAAAATATCGTGGTTCAAAATATGTAATTTTCCAAGAGGGGCTCGAATCAGATAATAGGATAAGTTCATATTTCATAATTGACGATAATAATTTAGGTAGATCGATAACTGATAAACATTTTCTTAAACAAGACCAAACTCAATCATTTAATCCCATCGGTTTTGTTAATCCGTGGTTAAGAGTAGGAGCGTCTTTTGAGTTTGAAGATGTTAATAATACCGGCCAGACACGATTTCCTGCGTTTAGTTTCTTTGATGGTAATATTGTAAAAACCGACGGATTAAATAATCCAAGTAGTTCTTTTACTCTTTTAAGAGATTTAATAGAAACATTACCTGTGAGTATGACGGGTGCAACTAATGCTTTCGAGGTGTATGGAGAAGATTATTTGAGGAACTTTATCGGAGTAAATTCAAAGAAAATTTCATATAACTTTAACTCTTGTTTTCCTGGTATTACTTATAATCCTGATTTAGTGCAAGTTTCCAATACAAGTGAGACTATTACCATATCTACGAATAATTTTAATACTTGCAGTGCCAGATATTATCATCCTGAAAACACATATATTTATAATCCACCTTTATCATCGAATACCTTTTGTTCTCAGCCGCAATCAACCTGCTCTTGCGATGATTCTAAAATAAAAATTGATATTTTGCAGTCTGACAGTAAGAAAAACGGAAATGGCGATAATACATGTTGCTTCACGTTTGTTTTTTCTAATGTTTCACAAAATTCTTGTTTTGTCAATTCAGTAAATTGGGATGACCAAAATGGAAATTCACAGTCATTTTCTCTCAATTCGTTTAGCTACGGCAGTTCTACAACTTTCAGCAATTGGTGTATTCCAGAATTTAGCGGAGCAAGAGATGTTATTTTTGAATTTAAGGACAATTATGGAAATATTGTTTGCTATGCAGAAAAAGGTATTGTCTGTGGCTGTAGTTGCGACGATTTAGAAAAGGTAAAAAATAATTTTGAAATTAGAATGGAACCTGTTGATAATAATTCGTCTGATGATTGTTGCTATTATCTTGTTATTGATAACAAAAATACTATGAGCCTGTGCGCGTTTAGAAACGATATTAAGCTAAATTATACGGACAATATCACAGATTTATCGTTTTCTAATATTGCTTCAAACTGGAGTTCAGGCACAATCAGTCAATCTGCAATGACTTTTTCAAGTGATTATCAGATAAAAGCAGGAACAAGTAAGACATTAACTGAAGTTTGTGTGCCACAGAGCATTAATCAACAGAAGATTTATGTTAGCTTGAGTGGTTGTAGTAAATCTTGGACATTTGATGCTTCTTGTCCAAAGATGAATACTATTTGTTGTAGTGATTTAAGTACCACAATTTCACCGAATGGAACAAGTGATGGAACAGTTTGTTGTTACCAATTAAAATTTTCAATTGGCAATTCAAATGATTGCGGAGGAGTCGGAGCAATTCTAATTACAGACGATGCAGGAAAATATTTATCTTATCAAAGTGGGACATTTAAACACGGTATAAATTACTCAAAATTCTGTGTTTCACAAGGTGATTTTAATTCACAACCATCTCTAAATGTTAATTTTATTTTTATTAACAAGAATGGCACTCAATGCTTAACAAAAGGAACAATATATCCTTGCAATTGGGCTTCTAATGAATGCAGTCCTGACCAACAAAATGTTCCATGGTTGTCTGGATATACCGGAACCGTAACTTTTGAATGTGGCGGGAATATGTGTAACGCTACTTATACTTTCTCAATCAGACAAACTCTTGGACAGACCGGAAAAAATGAGATTGAAGTTACAGATTGGGATGTTAGTTCAAATTGCAATTGTCCTAAGGAGATGATTAAGAAAATGATTTCAGATATATTGAATAATGGCCAAATTATTCAGCAGTTTAACATTGGTGCTGGTGTTCCTACAAGCTCAACGTTCTGTGTTGAGAACTTCAGACTTGTTACAGCAGATTGTTTTGTGATGTCAAGTCTTGCTGGCCGAAATCGTTATACAATTTGTTCCTCCACATTCTGTTGCTATGAGGATTTTGTTGCTTGTTATTCTAAAGATGAAAATAATATAGTTTTATTAATCTCAGGTTATCAATCAAATACATTTTATATACCACAGACTTGTCCAAATACAGGTAATTTTCTATTACCTTGTGTTCCGGGTAATTGTATGAACTGGTTGTTTGATAATCCAATTGATAATAGCAGATTAACATCTATGACATTCGGTAAATTAAATGAATACCAAAAATTAGATACTTTAAATTCTATTGAACCCGATTGCCTGATTTTATCAAATACTGATTATGTTAAAAATAAAATGAGTATTGTAATTAATTGCGAGGAAAAAGGTGAGCTGTTAATTGAATTTTATGATTTATTGGGCAACAAGATTGAAGAATTTGATATTGAAAAATCAAATAAGTATTTTACAACGGATATCAATTATAATTTGAGGTCTGGAGTTTATATTTGTAAAATTAGTCTTAATAATCGTGTATTTGCTTATAAGGAGTTTTTGGTTACAAAATAATTATGTTGAAGTTTCGTCATATCCCACCAGTGAAAGCTGGTGGGATTTTTGAAAGTGGGTTAAAAAATGAAAATAATTGTTATTCTAATAGGATTTCTTATAATTTTTAACAATTCGTATTGTGATTCTTTACATTGGAAAAAAATTGATTCATTAAAGAATTGGAAAGAAGATAGTTATTCCACTCTAAAATGTGTCGATTCTTTGAATTTTATGCTTTTTTGTCATCATGGTAGTAACTCTTGGGGATACTACTTTAAACGAACAACTGATGCTGGCAAAAACTGGGAAACAGTTTATGGGGATACTTCGTATTTTCGTAATTCCAAAGACTATTATAATATAACCGAAATTAGAGATGTAGCTTATCCTAATAAAAACTTATTTATAGCCGTTGGAGACTCAGGAACAGTTCTTAGAACTACTGACCAAGGAAATACATGGAATAAAAAAACTTTGGGAAAAAATTTAACTTTTTTTAGAGTGAGAATGCTTGATGAGAATTATGGTATTATGGTCGGAGGTCCATTCTCTCCACCAGCACCAGAGTATTATGAAACAACAGACGGTGGTGTATCTTGGGGAAAAATGAACACACCATCTAATTGGAGACATTATGTAGATGATTTACAAATATTAAGCAGAAATTCTTTTGTAGCTACTCCTGAAATAACCCCCAATGATTATTTTATATCGGTTAAAAATAATTGGCAGACTTGGGATTCATCTTCAAGGTCTGCTTTTAGATGGTATATGTATTTTTGGGATGAAAAGAGAGGGTGGATTGCTGGAGGTGACCCAATCGGTAATCAACACTTTAAACAAAACATTGAATATACTGAAGATGGCGGAAGGACTTGGATTGTTCAAAGAGATACAAATTATAATTATGAGCCAATAAAAGATATTAAATTCTACGATGATAAATTTGGCATAGCTCTTGGTCAATGGGGATGTATTCTAACAACAACAGACTCTGGAAAAAATTGGATTGTTGAGTTAGCTGAAGATAATTTCTACACAGGTTGGGGGTTAGCATTTCATAGTCTTCAAATCGTATCAAGAAATACTGCCTATGCCTTACGAGATGCTTCCTTTATCTATAAATATACTGCTGATGCTGTAGACACAACAGAAGTAGAAGAAAGAGCAAATCTTGATACTAATTTTTCTTTACTTCCAAGCCCAGTTTCAGACTTTATTAAAATTTCCGTTCCAAAAGATATTCAAAATTATAAAATAGAAATATTTTCAATCGAGGGAATTAAGATGACTGAATTATTCATAGTAAACAATCCAATAAAAATTGATGTCTCAAATTTTGCTACTGGTCTGTATTTTGTGAAAATCGGTAACAAGGTTTTGAAATTTATTAAAATTTAAATGTTTTTATACCTGGATAATAGCCTCTACTGCATCTTGCGGTAGAGGCTATTTTTTAGTAAAAATAGCTCTATATGTTTTTAATTTTATTCTTTGCATCTCTATTTTTGAAATATTTTGGGAATATGATAAAATAAGTGAGTTCGACATTTATTAAACTACAGTAGCTCGGTGTACTCAGTTTTATTGAAATTCAATTTCACAAAATTAAATTAATTTTACTCTTATGATTCCAAAAGACCAGTTTGATCAAGATTACCAATATATCTTGAAAAAGATAAAAGAAAAAGCTCAAAATTTACAATCCGACAACATAATAGCTTTATACATAACTCCCAAACAGACTGATTCAGCGGCTCCATCAAATATAATCCAAGTTAAGATTATTGAAGAATTGAATAGTCAAGAAGTTATAAAAATTATTAATAGAATATCATATAAAAACGATAACACCGGAACCTTCCAAAAATATGAATTTAAAATCCTACCTAAGTTTTATGACGAATATAACCAGATTGGAAGCCCTCAGAAACAAGCTCAGGAGCCAAAATAAACGGACAGTAACTTGCAATTAACATTAAAACCAAAATGTCTTGAATTAATAGCAAAGGAGATTGGTAGCTTAGATTCAGAAATAAATCTACAAAAGTTTCTCATTGGCTGCGGAGTCGATAAAGAGCTAATTGAAGACAAGCCAAATAAATGGCGGATGGTGTATGATGTAATGTTGAGATTATCAACTTCGGAAAACAAACCAAAAGACGCTCTGACTCTATTTGAATTTATATGCAAAGCTGTTCATCCTTTTGTGGACAAAAGAGATGAAGCTCGCGCTGAAAAACTGTTAAGAAAATTTAACAGTATTCTTAAATTTGATTGCGCCTCTATCTATTTTGATGAACAAGAAAAAGTATATAAGATAAAATTTGAAGTGGATATGTTACCTAACGCAGAACAAGAAAAGGTCAATGAAGAAACAAGTCCGCATTACGAAAGTCTTAGCAAAAAAAATTTACAGTTTTTATGTCGTCCGGAAAATAAAGAAAAAATATCTTTGCTACGAAAAATGTATATCCTGTTAATGGATGTTGTATCAATTTTTTGTGAAAATCCCTCTGAACCAACCACAGAACTCAATAATGCCTATCAATACCTTGATGGTCAAGTTTGGGGCATTATCAATAGCTTAAAGTTAAAATGTAGCTCATTAGACAATTTTAGCCGGTATCCCTCGCCGTTTGTTAATCTTTTCTCAGCTGAGAAGTTTTTCCAAGAGCAAGGCAAGGAGCTATGCTGGCAAAAGATTCGACCGGGAATGCACGCCATGTATGGCGAAATAGAAAACCTGCATCAGGTGGTTAATGGCTCTGATATACTTTCTGAACCGGACGAACAAGAAAAATTAAACGAAATTGAGCTTACTTTGTCAGAATGTAAAGAAGAATTGGAAGAACACAAAAAACAAGATGCTCTACCAAAGCCAATTCTGCCAATACCTTTGGAAGTAACTATCAATACTCCTCAAACAAGTAAAATAGCTAATGTCGTCATGCCAAAAGTTAAATTAAGCTCAGTAGCAATTAAATATGACGATAATGCGGCTGTTTTGTATATTGGCGATCAAAAATGCCAATTACCGCCCTTCAAGAATGAACATTATAAGAATGAACATTATCTTTGTCGCGCTCTTTTTGAATCTAACAAACATGAAATGGTGGATTGGGACGTAGTTTATGAGAAAATAACCGGCTATTATGAAGCATATTATGGTAAACCGGCGGATATAAGGAATAATTGGCATATGGTGTATGATACTATGAAAAATATAAATAAACGGATAAAAGAAGCCATAAACACAGATGATGACCTGTTTACCTGGCAAGAAAAGACTATTAAACGTAATTATTAGAATTATTAACAAGAATAAAGTAAAGTTGAGTCAATTGAACCGCAGTTGACTCACCTGGCAAGCATATAGAGTCGGAGCTGAAGCTTCGGCTTTTTGTTTAAACAATAAATCCAGTGCACTGGTGATCATTAATAATTAAATTAAACACAATAATTATGATTGCCATCAAAAAAGAACCAGAATACCTCCCTATTTCCGAACAATTCTTAACTTATGACATTGGGCTTGCCTCCAGTTTGGTTAGCCTTGGCTTTGAGTTGTGGAATTTAGACAAATCAGAGATTAAAAAAGTTCAATTTGTCTTTAAGAGAAATGACGGGATTGATCTTGTCATTAGAGATTACTGGCAAGATAATCTGCCGATTAATGCCAGAACTCTGGTTGATAACCAAAAAATGCTCAAAAACCGCATTTATTCATCGGAATAGCAAGAATTTCAGTGAAAAATA
>JAPLFL010000062.1 GCA_026390695.1 Candidatus Kapaibacterium sp.
GTCAAAATCAAACAAACAACAGCCGCACTGATAGCGGCTTAAAGAGTAAAGGCATATCTGCTTGTTAAGTTTTTCTTCAGTTATGAGATGAAGGATTGAAAGATTTATATTTTGAACAGCCGTACTGGTGGCGGCTTAAAATCGAAAGGATACACCTGCATGATTGATTTTCTTCAGTTATGAGATGAAGATCGAAAGTTCATAAAAAAAAATAAGCGCCCTCAGTGCAGTTTTTGTTGGTTGCAAGAATAAGAAGAGAGCGCAGAATTAACTAAATAATTGTGTTCCAATTTAAGGAATTTTCTTATGAAAAAGGTCATGTTTTTATTGATGATGTGTATCACATTATTAATTTGCTACGTTAATACTTCTGCTGATTACCTGAAAATTTCAGGTTATTCTCCTATTGGTGGTACAGGAACAACTGGTTATGGAGGTTATTTAAACCACGAAATTAATGGGAGCTTGCTTATTGTTCATTGTGGTTCAGAACTACTAAAACCTTGTTGGGTTGTTGTTGGTGGTGAAATATGGTTAAATGTTGATGATCCTGCATTTAGTGAAGAAGATATGATTGGTATTTTTGCAAAAAATATCTGATTTTAATATTATTGCCCCATTAAGTTCTATATCTTTTTGGGGCTTTTATTTTAAATAATTCAAAAAGGAATGATGTGGGAAATATTAATTTAATCTACAAAGCACATAAGTTTAGAATTCAATTTTTAAGGATATATTTACAAAAATTAATTTTTTATACAATATTTATCATGAGTTTTTCACAGTGCAAATCACAGAATAAAGTCTCAGTACTATGTGTAAAAAAGGAATTTAAAGTATCGAGGAAAATTCAACTTGAAGAATCTGAAGACAATGTTATTCAGAATATTACTAATTTTTCAATTAACTTCAAAGGCCAAATACTAATAAACGAAATGTTAATTGGTAATTTCAAAATATATAATCTAAATAATGGTAAGTTTCAATATATCTTCGAAGTGCCAAAGAGTTACTCTGATACTGCGTCAGAACATTTCACTCCATGGGATAAAGATATAGTACCTATTAAAATCGATAAATTAAATGAATTATATAGAAAAAAACAAAATCAAATTGTTGATGTTAGGCAACATTTATCATCAAAATTTAATTTTTCGAAATTCGTTGGCGATACTATAGTATCGATTGCAAGACTTGAATTTCCAATTCTGCTTCAATCTTCAAAAACTGTAAAATGGGGAAATGTTCCATTAGTTGCTATATTCAAAATAGTTGGAAAGAAGATTGTAGATTATTTTCCGGTTGAAATAAAACCTAATGAGCAACTTTATAACAATCCTTCTTCTTTTGAAATCTCAAAAAAAACTGGTTTATTCTATCTAAATACTTATAAAACAGATAATTCAAGATCATCTGATGATGATTTTGGAATGAATATTGCTTATTATGATCAAAAAGGTAAGATAATAGGATTAGCATCTAAACTTCCAAAAGATTTTATCGAAGCTAATTTGCTGAATAGTTTTTCAAATCCTAAGATGGTATTGGATGCAAAGGATTCCTTGTATTTCTGTTATGCTATTTTAAATAAAATATTTAAGAATAATTCAAATAATTATTTTACTCTAAAGAATTTACCTGGTGATAATTCAACAGATTTCTTGAGTTTTGCAAGAAACCCTAAATTACTGAATAATACAGATACTTTGAGAAAACTATTTAATTTAAAAATATTCAATATTGGGATTTTGAAAAATAATGGGAACATTATTGTTCTTTCAAATTACTCACAAAATGGTAAAAGAGACTATTATATTCAGGAATATTCTAAAGATGGTGATTTATATGCACAAATGATATTCCCTGAATTCTCAAATGGAGAAACTTTACAGACTATGAACTATTCACCTGAAATTGATAAAATAGTATTAATTACTAAATCTGATACTGGTGTTTTTGTATATTTATTAGATTGGTAGTATGGTTTTATTCCTTTATAATTTATTGATTGTTTTCTCCATTCAGTTATCTACGTTAAATAGTATAATTGATTCAATTAACCTTAAAAACGGAGAATTGGTTTTGGTTTATTTCGATAAAACAGCATTCTGCCAAGGTTGTTTTGATATTGATAAAAACTCTGTTTTGGACGCTTTAAAACAAATTAAAAACAAAAGATACTGTAAACAAATCAAAGTACTGTCAGTGGTTGACTGTTCAAGAGAAATTGAATTTAAAAATTATCAAAAAAAATTCAGTTTTTTACCTTATTCCTTTTGGAATAAAGGTTCTTTATATGAAGATTTAAATATCCCAAAAACAACTGCTGTTGTTATCTTTGATGCTAAGCTTAATGTTCTTGCAACTTTTGATTACAGCATAAGAACTGGTTTTTCTAAGGATATTTATAAAATAATTCAAAATTATTTTAAAATTAATAATAATATCCGGAGTCAGAATTAATAGAATTCTTCAGTTCTTTTCTCTGTTTTGCTCTTGTTCCCAAGCTCCAGCTTGGGAACAATTTATCTGATTCCCATCCAATCATTTTTCAAATCTTTCTTGAGGGGCAAGTTTCAATAAATTTAAACAAGAAAAGAAAATATTTATAAAAAATCACACTTTCTTAATATAATTTTAATCAACCTATTGACTTTTGTTTTTTTATGTAGTATATTTGTTTTAGTGGTTATTTGAAATAATCGGTTGTAGAAAGTACTTTCATCTTTCAACTTTTAACTTGGCTTTGGCTGCGGAGAAACAAGAAAGAAAAGAACAAGAATTTATTTTGAGATATAGAAATTAAACATATTTTAAGGAAAATTTTATGGTGAAAGTCAAAATCAAACAAACAACAGCCGCACTGATAGCGGCTTAAAGAGTAAAGGCATATCTGCTTGTTAA
>JAPLFL010000027.1 GCA_026390695.1 Candidatus Kapaibacterium sp.
ATAAATTTGTAATTTCAAAATGATCAAGCATCCCGTTTGGAAGCATATATTTTATTATTTCTTTACTCATCTGTTCCCTTATTTGTTAATTTATACTTTACAAAAATAACTCTTAATCCCCAAAAATTTGACATGACCCGTGAAAACTTCAATTTCTTGTCATTCCTGCGCATACAGGAATCCCCTGATTGGTACTGGAAGGGGATTCCCGCATGCGCGGGAATGACATTTTTGTTAAATATGTTGCTTTTGAGACAGCCTATAGGGGAGATTTAAATAAGTTCATTATTGGAATATAATATTTCAATTGAATCAAATCTTAATGAAAATTATAGGTTTATATACTGGTTCTGATTCATTCTCATTTCTATTTTGCATATAAAGGGAACTTTGCCGTCAGTTCTCGGACTTGCTTATTAATGTCAGTATAAATAGACTCATTGCCATGATTGCGGACAACAGTATCGATCAGATCAGCTATTATGCGCATTTCATCTTCTTTCATGCCGCGGCTTGTCATTGCAGGTGTTCCTATGCGAATTCCCGATGTAACCAGTGGTGGCTGTGTATCATTTGGTACGGCATTTTTATTGCAGGTAATTCCGGATTTATCTAATGCTATTTCGGTTTGTTTGCCGGTTATGCCTTTATTACGCATATCAATCAACATCAGATGATTGTCTGTACCGCCACTGACTAATTGATAGTCTTTCTCAGTTAGTGCAGAAGCCAATGCCTGAGCATTTTTTATTACTTGATTGATATAAATATCAAATTCATCTGTTAATGCTTCACCAAAAGCAACTGCTTTGGCTGCTATAACGTGCATCAAAGGGCCACCCTGACAGCCGGGCATTACCCATGAGTCGATAATTTCTCCCATTTTTTTCACTCGCCCTGACTTTGGAGCAACTATTCCAAATGGATTGTCATAGTTTTTACCAAGCATGATTATTCCACCACGTGGACCACGTAGCGTTTTATGTGTAGTGCTCGTGACAACGTCGCAGTAGGGCATAGGGTCATTCAAATATTTTTTTGCGATCAAACCGGCAGGATGAGCTATATCTGCAAAAAGAAAAGCACCGATTGAATCTGCAATCTCACGGAATTTTGAAAAATCAATATCACGTGGATAAGCCGAAGCACCAACTGTAATCAATTTTGGTTTGTGCTGTTTGGCCAGTTCTGCTGCCTTATCATAATCAATGCGCCCGGTTTCGGGATTTAATTCGTATGGAATAAAGTTAAAAAATTTACCAGAGAAGTTGACAGGAGAGCCATGGGTGAGATGTCCGCCATGTGCCAGTGATAATCCCATCACAGTATCACCATGTTTGATGAACGAAAAATAAGCTGCCATGTTTGCGCTCGAACCGCTGTGAGGCTGGACGTTTGCATATTCTGCACCAAATAATTGTTTCAGTCGGTCTCGTGCAATATTTTCGGTAACGTCAACATGCTCACATCCGCCGTAGTAGCGAGCTCCGGGATACCCTTCCGCATATTTATTGGTAAGGACTGATCCCTGTGCCTCCATAACAGCTGCTGATGTGAAGTTTTCGCTTGCAATCAGTTCAATTTTCTCATTCTGACGATCAAATTCATTAATTAAGGTTTGGTATAATTCCGGATCACTATTTTTTACTATTGAATACATTTTAATTCCAAATAAATTTACAAACCTAATATTGACGAATCGAAATTAAAACAATTTTATTAATGCAGAATGTAGAATGTAGAATGTAGAATGGAAAATGAATTTGGATTTCCTTTAACCATTAATTTATTTTTTATCTGAACTTTGATTTATGGGATTACAGGATAATGGGATTTGCAGATATTGAATTTAGAGTATATTTGCATAAAATGCATAGTTGATGGTGCAAAATTTCATAATAATGCAGCTATTTGCATAAGCAAGTGTGCA
>JAPLFL010000046.1 GCA_026390695.1 Candidatus Kapaibacterium sp.
AGAGGGAATAAACCATGTTCCAACTCCCTCTCCTTCGGAGAGGGGCGGGGTGAGGTTCTTTTATCTTTCATTGTTACCATTATGTATTCACTCCGTGAAATTTGGAAGATGATTTGTTTTCAAAGAACGGTCTTTGTGTCCAAAACTCCGAAGGAGTAATATCTTAATAACTCTGTATTCCCGTAATGACCCAAAGCTACGTAGTAGCGACATCTTTCTCGAGATGGATGCGAAGAAATATATCACTCCTTCGGAGCTTTTTCCCATGGATGGATTCTGTGGTTATTAAAATTTCGCTACTTCGTAGCTGAAGAATCCATCATATTCAATTCCTTATCGCGGAGCGATTTAATATTGGTAGAAACCGATTCCCCCAGACACATTTTTATCTCGTAGAGATTATATATTTCATTTGGTTCTGGAAATATGTAATTCCTACGGAATAAGAAGGGCGTGGGGAGATACTCAATTGCTACCAATATGTATTCACTCCGTGAAAATTGGAAGAAGATTTGTTTTCAAAGAACGGTCTTTGTGTCCAAAACTCCGAAGGAGTAATATCTTAATAACTCTGTATTCACGTAATGACCCAAAGCTACGTAGTAGCGACATCTTTCTAATGATGAAAGTGGAGAAATATATCACTCCTTCGGAGCTTTTTCCGTTAAATGGATTCCCCTGCTATTAATATTTCACCTCTACGAGGTTGAAGAAACGTTATTCTATGCAAAATGCAAAATTAAGAATGCAGAATTTTGGAATATATACAATAAATCATAATCCTTTGTGGTTAAATGAAATAAAAACCGCTTGGAACCTCACCCTAACCCTCTCCGAAGGAGAGGGAATAAACCATGTTCCAACTCCCTCTCCTTCGGAGAGGGGCGGGGTGAGGTTCTTTTATCTTCCATTGCTACCATTATGTATTCACTACGTGAAAGAAAGCCATAGCTTTCCTAAAGTTGCGAACCTTCGGATGGTTAATGGAATTAGATTTGTTTTCAAAGAACAGTTTACTCGGTTTAAAATCAATCTATTTTGTTTAAATCAGCATGATAAACACTTTGAATAAACTGATTATTTCAAAATTACGAAAAAGTTTTGATAGAATGAAAATAAAATTCTGTTTTATTCGAGGAAAGTTATTTGAAAGGATAAAAAGATAAGCCGAGACGAAAGACGATTTCTGATAAATTAACAGCATTTGAGGTTTGTTCAAAAGTATCCGGATATTCATCCCAATCACATTTGACATTAATGAATCTATCTTTATATAGTTTGAACTTAGCGGGAATCCAATTGAAACCAATACCACATTCAAATGCGAAATCTTTTCTCAGATAGTACTGCAGATTAATAGAAGAATGCAAAGCTAAGGTTTGAAGGTGAGTTGTAGTATATTGATAATCATCACCTTTAACTGTTAGGATATAAGAAGGTATATGGATATTATCAGTAATCAAATTAACAGACTTCAAATTGATTCCAAACAGATAATTTATCTTTAGATTGTAATAAGCGGCATTTAGAAGCATCTTTTTGATGAAATTAAGTTTAAATAAGATACCCAGCGAGTAATCATTAGCCTTTAATTGATTAAAATCGTTGATCTTTTCGGGAATAATATATCTTAGATTCAAACCGGAACTGATATAATGATTTAGATCGTAAAAAAGACTGAGATTAATGGCATATTTTTGAATCGGCTGTTTGATTTTAATACTGGAATTGCCATCTCCACAAGGTAACTTTGTTTTAAGAATAAAGTTATCCGTATTTATTTTACTAATAAATTCAAAATTTAGTAAGAGAGCAATGGAATCAAGCTTCAGAAATGTTTCATGATGAGCGATTTCCGGCATTGGTTTAGGACGAGAAACATATATTTTACTTTTAGCAGCGTTTAGTTCAATTTCAATGAAGTCCAGAAGTTCGGGAGGGATGCAAAAATCAGAATCGTTATGAAAATTTTGGAATGCAGCTTTCATTTTATTGGAGAATAAAACATTTGTAAATTCAATAGAATCGGAATTAATTAATTCAAAGTTTAAATATTCGACCTCTTTAAAATAAATTAGCTTTGCATTTGTTGTCAGTTTTCTCCAATTATAAATATGATCGGATTGCCAGACGATAAAATAATCGTTATGAGCATAAAGAAGATAATTTTTGAAGGAATTATTATTAAAATCGTCCCATAAGATTTTACTATTACTATTTATATATCTGACTATTGGCTTAACAAAGCTCCAAAAGTTAGATGATTTGATCTTTTCGTTCAAATTTTCTGTGATATACGCGTCTTCAAAGTTCTCAATATAGAAAATAAGATCATTAAGCAAAGTATCTGAGATGATTATTGCGGTATCCTTTGGAGAAGCTGAAGTTCCAAATTTAATTTTGATAGAATAATTGCCGGATGTAGCAGTATAAAGCTTTGCGGAAATGAAATTATCAATCATTGGAAACAGATTAAAGTAATTTTTTGTGTATAGATTGATTTCATTACCGATTCGTGGGCTGAGAATTATTTCTTTGTCTTGAGAAGCGGAAATTAATGGGAAAAGTAGTAATATTGTAATAAGAATAAATTTCATATGTTGACCCATTTTAAAAATTTCTATAGTTTTTTTTGATTATAAAACTTCAAAAAATATAATAAGAGATACCTAAGCCTATTTCAAATTCTGTAAAATTAATGCTGTTGTTTGTATAAATTTGGAAATATTTCCTCCCGTAAATACTCTACCATTTAAGTTCTTTAAATAATTGAAAATTCTGTGGATAGTATAAAAAACCAAAATTTATTTCTACAGAATATCGAGTACTAATAAAATATGCAATAGAGACATGAGACGATAATCCGAAAAAATTAAATTTTGTATTAGCAAATTCGTACGGATAACCCCCAGTAGTATTATATATTCCATTGTAGTAATGTTTGTCAAATTTATCAGTTTGCCAAACATAATATGCATAATTTAATCCAAGTAATAAATTTAGATTCATATTTTCAAAAAATAAATATGTATTATACTTCTTTAAAAGATAAAATTTTAGATATGCATTAATTGAATTGGAATTAAATAATAATTGATCTTGTGCTGTTTTAGAATTCGGAATTCCTAAATTTAGACTTATTCCACCACCAACCCATGGTTTTACATTAAAGAATAAATTACAATCTACGGAATACGAGGACAGATTAGGCTGGTAATTATCAATGTTCTCTATCGGGATAAGATTTGATGCATTAATAATTTTAACATTATTGGTCATTATCTTTTCTCCCCGATTAATATTTATAGAAATAGAAATTATCTTAAAGACATTGATAGAATCAACAAAATTTAAATTTTCCATATTTTTCCGAAAATAGTTTTTAGTAGGTGCTTTTACTTTTTCTTTTTCAATAAATTTCTTCAGTTCATATGGTAGATAAAAATCGTTCTCTGAATAATAATTTTGAAAACCAGCTTCAAAGTTTCTGCTATTGGCTATTTTATTAAATTTTGAAAAATTACCTTCAATTAATGTTGAATTAATACTTTCAACTTCTCGAAAATAAACAAATTTAATATTTTCGTCAAAAGTCGTCCAGTTGTATATACTATCTGTCATCCAAGCAACAAAGTACTCATCTTGAACAAATAATAATTGCCCCCTGTAAGAGCTATCTAAATAATCATTCCAATTAATTTTAGAATTTGTATAAAATCTCAGTCTTGGTCTTATTATTTTCCAAAAATTCGATGATTTGATCTTTTTTTGTAATTTTACCTTTAAATAAAATGGTTCAAAATTCTCGATGTAAAATTTCAGATCATTAAATAAAGTATCGGAGATGCTAATAGAGGAATCTTTATGATTTGCTTCAGTAGCAAATTTAATAATAATTGTATAATGATTGGTTCCGGCTGTATAAAACTTAGCAGAAAAGAAATTATCAATCATTGGAAACAGATTAAAGTAATTTTTTGTGTATAGATTGATTTCATTACCGATTCGTGGGCTGAGAGTTATTTCTTTGTCTTGAGAAGCGGAAATTAATGGGAAAATGAATAAAATGATAATTGATAATAATTGTGTTTTTAAGAGGTATTGATTAATTTTCATAATAATTTTTCATAATTTATTTCACAAGTAAACTGATTTTCCAATTGAAATCATTATCTAAAATTACAAAATTACAAAAATTATCGGAGTCTGACAAAAAAAATTAAAATATTTTATTGATTATTGCAACAATTTCCAATTTCATTCGTTTATAAACTTGTGGAGTTTTATTATTTTTTGGATTATGGGAAATAAACTCAGACATATTGCAGCTATTCTACTTCTGGTGGTATTCCCACTGGCATCGATGAATTTGCATTTTTCTGTGCGCAAGTGCAATAGTCGCGGCTTGTTGCAAATTATATTCTATAATTCCGAACTCTCTTTTAAACTTCCATCGCTTGATTTCCTGACCAGCAGCGGTTTAGCACAACTAATAACCAAGCCTGTAAATATAGAAAAGGATAAAAAGAAACCTTCTTGCTGCCAAAATAAGCAAGAACCAGCCGATGTTTCCGACGATGCTGATGATTGTGAATTATGTCAGAATCCAAATCAAACTGAAACTTCAGATTCCGACAATGATTTCGCAGCTTTCAAAACAATTCATACAGCTTGCTGCTCTAATTCATTGATAACCTGCTCGGTTCAGGGTTCATTCATCGTTTCCGATACTGCCCACACAGCAAATATTGAATATTCCGCAGCCATTACTGATATTGGCAACACCAAATTAGCCAATAATTACAAGGTTCACCTTAAATTCAAGGATATCTACCATCCTTTGAAAGAACCAATCTCAAATATCATATCCTTCATTCATTTCACTTCCAACGCCGAAGATACCGACGCTTCAAATACTTTTTCCTAAATCAAATTGGATTTATATAGAATAATATTGTCCTGAAATCGGGAAAATTCTGTATATTACATAGTATTTTTTATTGGAATTTTGAAATTATGATCGAAAAAATTATAGACTGGTGCGCAGCAAACAGATTCATCGTGATTCTGATTTATGTAATTCTCTCCGGTATCGGAATTTATACCGTCTCGGTGCTGCCTGTGGACGCAATTCCCGATTTATCCGAAAATCAGGTGATTATTCTAACCGAATATATGGGACGCTCCCCCGAAGTTGTTGAAAAACAGGTTACATATCCACTGGTTACCTCGCTGCAAGGCATGACAAACGTCAAAGCTGTCCGCGCTTCCTCCATGTTCGGTATGTCCTTTATCTTTGTAATCTTTGAAGATAATACCGATATTTACTTTGCCCGCGCCCGCGTTTTAGAACGTCTCGCCACAATCAGTTCGCAGCTCCCCGCAGGCGTAACTCCCGTGCTTGGTCCCGACGGAACCGGCGTTGGTCACGTGTTTTGGTACACCGTCGAAGGAAAAGGTGTCGATTTAAGCGCTCTCCGCTCCATTCAGGATTGGTATATCCGCTATAAACTCTCTTCCGTCGAAGGAGTTGCTGAAGTTGCCTCGATTGGCGGCTATATTAAGCAGTATCAAGTTGATATTGACCCCATGAAACTTCGCGCCTTCAACGTTACAACTTCGGAAGTTATCCAAACAATCCAGCGCTCCAACAATGAAGTCGGAGGAAAGATTATTGAATCTTCGGATGCGGAGTTCTTTGTTCGGGGACAGGGCTATATTAGCAAGAAAGAGGACATTGAAAATGCAGCCATCAAAACCAGCAGCACAGGTATTCCCATTACAATTAAAGATATTGCCAAAGTTCAGATTGGTGTGGACATTCGTCGTGGCGCTTTGGAGAAAAATGGTGAAGGACAGGTCGCCGGCGGTATCGTTGTTATGCGTAATAATGCCAATGCACAAGAAGTTATAGACCGCATCAAAAAGAAAATCGAAGAAATAAAGCCCGGACTTCCCGCCGGTGTCGAAATTCTTCCTTCCTACGACCGTAGTACACTAATCCACGAAGCGATTGGCACTTTAGACCGCGCTCTTTTCGAAGCGGCGCTCGTCGTTTCTATAATGGTTGCCATATTTCTTCTGCATTTCCGCTCAATTGTCAGAATAATTATCGAAATTCCCGTGTCCGTGCTTCTTGCTTTTATTTTAATGCACTTATTTAATATAACTTCCAACATCATGAGCCTCGGTGGCATCATTCTTGCCATTGGAGTGATCGTTGATTCCTCGATTGTGATGGTGGAAAATGCCTACCGCAACATCGCCCACGTAATTGCCGAAAAAGGTCATCTTTCCGCCGAAGAATATAAGAGCATTTCCATCACATCGGCTAAACAAGTCGGCCGCGCAATCTTCTTTTCCGAGTTAATTATCCTCGTTTCCTTCATTCCTGTTTTCTTTTTGACCGGCCAAGAAGGAAAATTATTCCGCCCACTTGCCTATACCAAAACATTTATGCTTGCAGGCAGCGCCGTTGTTCTAATTACTCTCATCCCAGTTCTAATGACGCTCCTAATGCGCGGGAAATTCCGCCCCGAAAGCGAAAACCCCGTCACCCGTTTCTTTATAAAGATATATGAACCTGTAATTCACTGGGTATTAAAGCATCGGAAGATCACAATTATTGCAAATCTCCTCGCTCTTGCACTAACAATTCCCATGATTCTTAAAACAGGCAGCGAATTTATGCCTCCCCTTGACGAAGGTTCTATTCTCTACATGCCCGTAACTCTTCCAAATGCCTCAATTACCGAGGTTAACCGCATACTTCAGATTCAGGATAAAATCATAAAGAGCATTCCCGAAGTACATCAGGTGCTTGGCAAAGCCGGACGCGCAGAAACCCCCACCGATAATGCGCCGCTCTCCATGATTGAAGCGATTATCATCCTTAAACCTAAATCCGAATGGCGCCCGGGCATAAAAAAGAGCGATATTATTGCAGAATTGGACGGCAAACTCCAAATCCCCGGCGTCAGAAACGGATGGACGCAGCCAATTATTAACCGTATCAACATGCTTGCTACGGGAGTGCGCACCGATATAGGATTCAAAATCTTCGGAGACAATCTCGACACCCTTGAATATTATGCAATTAAAGCCGAAAACATTCTCAAGCACGTCAATGGTGCGGCCGACGTCGTCGCTGACAGAAATCAGGCCGGATATTACATGGACATATCCCTCAAAAAAGATGCAATTGCCCGATATGGCATAAATATTGCCGATGTTCAAGACATTATCGAAACCGCAATCGGAGGACAGAACCTTGGAGTTGTTCTTGAGGGACGCATGCGCTTTCCAATACGCATGAGATACGAAAAAGATTACCGCGATAATCTCGACGACCTCAATAATCTTATAATTCCCGTCAACAGTAGCGTAATGTCCAGCGCCGGAATGACAGGAAACGCCATGCAAAACACTTACCAATCCCCCAAAGCTAAATCAATGGGCGGAATGTCTTCTTCTTCCAACGCTGGAAGCTCCTCATCCTCCTCCGATGTCCCTTCCACCAACCTTAGTAGCACCGATCCCAACGCCAAACTCTTTCTACCGCTCTCATATCTTGCAGAAATCACCGTACAAAGCGGCCCACCCATGATTAACAGCGAAGACGGCATGTTACGATCTATAGTTTTCATGAACACACGCGGACGCGACATGGGCGGCGTTATGGTTGATGCCAAACGAGTTATCGCCGACAGCTTACATCTTCCCTCCGGCTACTCATATCTCTGGAGCGGACAATACGAAAGCAAAGTCCGGGCCGAACGCACCATCGAAATCATCATGCCGGTTGTATTCCTCATCATATATGTTCTACTTTTCTTCACATTACACGAATACAAGGAAGCCGGCGTAGTAATGCTCTCCGTCCCATTCGCGTTAATTGGCGGAATATACGCGATTTACATCCTTGGATACAACTTTTCGGTCGCGGTATGGGTGGGCTTTATCGCACTTTATGGAATTGCCACCGAAACAGGCGTAGTAATGGTCGTATATCTCCACGAAGCGTTAGATAGACGCCTAAAAGCATTCGCCGAAGGCAAGCGCGAAGCCATCACAAACAAAGATATTTACGAAGCAGCTGTAGAAGGGAGCGTACTACGCCTTCGTCCGAAACTAATGACAGTCTTAACGGCGATGGTCGGCCTTGTTCCGGTGATGTGGTCAAGCGGAACCGGTTCAGATGTAATGAAACCCTTAACGGCACCCATGATCGGCGGTTTATTAACCTCTGCAATCCATGTATTAGTAGTTACGCCAATCTTATTTGTAATAATGAAGGAGCGGGCATTAAAGAAAGGGAAGCTGGAGCTGTCGAAAATGTCATCATGGATGAAAGAAAGCGAATGATTCTTGTCCCCCCTCTAAAAAGAAGAACTCTTAAGCATAGCGTTCTTGTCCCCCCTCTAAAAAGAGGGACTCTTAAGCATAGCGTTCTTGTCCCCCCTCTAAAAAGAGGGACTCTTAAGCATAGCGTTCTTGTCCCCCCTCTAAAAAGAGGGACTCTTAAGCATAGCGTTCTTGTCCCCCCTCTAAATTGAGCATAGCGTTCTTGTCCCCCCTCTAAAAAGAGGGGGTTAGGGGGTGTGTAAAAGAATAAGCACCAACGTCAATTATTAAAATATAAACTTAATCTAAATCGTCATTAAAGTTAAAAATCAATTTAAGAACATCAAAATTAATTTTATGATCATCCATTACGAACCAGAACTTATCGAATATGCTCGCCGGATGCGCAATCATCCAACAAATAGCGAGAAAGTTGTGTGGAGCTTCCTCAAACGTAAACAAATGCTCGGCTATGATTTCCACCGACAGAAACCAATTGGATATTTCATCGCTGATTTTTATTGTAGCAAGCTTGATTTAGTAATTGAGGTCGATGGAATTACACATGAGGACGTAGAAGTTCAAGAAAATGATAAAAATAAAGATAGATTCTTTTCCGAAATGGGATTATCTGTCTTACGATTCACGGATGAAGAAGTTTTAGGTAATCCGAATGCCGTAGAAAAGAAGATTAAGGAGTTTTTTTTGAAGAAGAAGGGTGTGGATAAATCATGATTACTGCATTAAAACAAGCAAACACACCCCCTAACCCCTTCTTTTTAGAGGGGGGACTGGAATGTTGTGCTTGGATGCTGCTGAGAGGGGATGATAATTTAAAAGATGCTACTTCAACACAAAGAAACACACCCCCTAACCCCCTCTTTTTAGAGGGGGGACAAGAATGTGGATTTCGGATTTATTCCCCCTCTAAAAAGAGGGGGTCGGGGGGTGTGTAAAAATGAAGCAGTGCAGCTATTTATTAACCAGAACAAATTATTTTTTATTTTTATAGAGGTGTATTATGAAAAGAGCTTTGTGGATTGTGTCTTTATTGGCTTTGATTATGCAGGGAAGCTTGTTCTCTGATGAATCATTTATGCTGAATATAAATGGAGGATATAAGAAATGCTCTGTATATTCTTATAAATATCATTTTAATTTAATTGATAGTAATTCAAAAATATTAGATACTATTTATATATATAATGATCAAGGAATGTTAATCAATAAATTTGATTCATTCTATTTTGATAATATCATTGAAGAAATAGTATATAAAGATGAAGTCAATATTCTTTATAAAAATATATATGTATATTCTGAATAACCCTTTGAACACCTATAAAATGTACAATAAAATCATCTTCAACGTCCCCGTAAACATCTTCGTCGAGGTAGAAAGCTTAATCAAAGAGAATATAACCTTCTTCGTCGAGGTAGAAAGCATAATCAAAGAGATAATAACCATCTTCGTCAAGGTAGAAAGCTTTATCAAAGAGATAAAAACCATCTTCGTCAAGGTAGAAAGCTCAATCAAAGAGGTCGAAAACATCATCGCCGAAGGAAATATTGTAATGTAAAAGGGAATATAGTAAAATATAAAATAATTATTAACAACAATTTCAATCTTTATCGTCATCCCTGTCAATAAAGTCCCTTTAAAACCCAAAATAAAGAAAGCAATTTTATAAAATAATTCAATGAAAGCAAAACTATGAAAAAACAATATAACGTAAATGGTTTTATACCGGCACACGGTGGCTATCGCGGGCTAATCTCTTTTCAAAAGGCTGAGATAATCTACGATGGAACCGTATATTTTTGCAATAGGTTATTTCATAAATACGATAGAACTGTATCGCAGATGGTACAAGCTGCACGCTCCGGCAAACAAAATATATTTATGCTAAAACTAACCCTAAAAATACTTCTTCTGCTTGTATTCGCAGAAAACTTAGGCGCACAATCTCTTGATTCCCTCATCAAAGAGGCGATGAAGAATAATCCGATGCTGATGTCACTTGGTACGCGGGTGAGGAGCGCGGAATTTCGGGTATCCGGCATTGATGTTTTGCCAGCGCCCACGATTGGACTTGAATTATCCAATGTTCCGTTTAATTCCCTCAACTATTTTTCTGCACCGCTCTCGCAAAATCTGACGTTTTCGCAGATGTTTCATCTTGGCGGCAAGTTGGAGGCAATGTCTAATGCCGAAAAGATGAATGTGAATCTCGGACAGGATAATATAGATATATATAAGGTTAACTTAGCCGCCAATATTAAGATGATTTATTATAATTTATGGCTGTTGAATGAGAAAATTGCGCTGCAAAAGGAGAATATTCTGATTTTAAATAACTTATTGAGTACGATGCAGAATCTTTATGAGGCAAATAAGCTGTCGCAAGCCGATATTTTAGCCCTCAAAAGCGAGATTGCCACTAATGAAACTCAGATTATCGTGTTGGAAAATCAGATTGAACCTGAAAAATATAAGATGAATAAGCTGTTGGGCAGGAATTTAGGAGTTGAATTTGTGATGAATGGCGATAATAAGATGATGTACGAGGACGGGCAGAAAAATGACGCGAATGAGATTAGGGAGAACCTTGAACATAGCCCAACTATCAAGAAAATGAATACGATGATTGAGATGAATGAGAAGGATATGCTCGCAAATGATAAGGACAGAGCGCCCGACCTTATGTTGCAAGGGATGCTGATGAGAATGCCACAGGGAATGATTGTTACCGCCAATAATGCAACGATGAGCGGCGGCAGCGGAAAGGCAGATTACGGCTATTCGTTAATGGCATCCGTTACTTTGCCTTTTGCGCCCTGGTCGAAGAATAAATATGACGCTAAAGAACAGGAATTGGAGGCGAATATTCAGAGTATTGAATCCGAGAAACTGGATATGCAGCGCGAAATGATTACGGCCATCAGGTCGGCGTTTGCGAAGAAGAAGACAAATGAGGAATTGAAAGAGCTTTATTTGACGAAATTGTTGCCATTGTACGAGCAAACAAGGAAATCGCAAATCTCGCAATATCAAAATAATATGACTAACATCAATTCTGTGATTGATGCCGCGCGCATGTTTCAAATGCAGAAGATGAACTACATAATGGCCGTTGCGGATTATAAAATGGCCGAGGTGGAAATTGAGATGATGGTGGGAAATGGAATTACGAAATAAGGAGAGAAGAAGATGGAGATAGGAAAGAAGATGATTTACTTTAATAATGCTGTAGTGGAAGAGAATTACACACCCCCTAACCCCCTCTTTTTAGAGGGGGAACTGGAAAAGGGTGTTGTGATGATCAAAAAAACTGCATCGAAGCAGGGAAACACACCCCCTAACCTCCTCTTTTTAGAGGGGGAACTGGAAAAGGGTGTTGTGATGATCAAAAAAACTGCATCGAAGCAGGGAAACACACCCTCTAACCCCCTCCTTTTAGAGGGGGAACTGGAAAAGGGTGTTGTGATGATCAAAAAAACTGCATCGAAGCAGGGAAACACACCCTCTAACCCCCTCTTTTTAGAGGGGGAACTGGAAAAGGGTGTTGTGATGATCAAAAAAACTGCATCGAAGCAGGGAAACACACCCCCTAACCTCCTCTTTTTAGAGGGGGAACTTGGAACGTTCTTCTTTTCTTATCCCCCCTCTATAAAGAAGGGGAAATTCTTCTTCTTCTCTTATTCCCCCTCTATTAAGAGGGGGTTAGGGGGTGTGTTTCTTAAGGAGAATCACTTATCTAATCTTAATACACGAATATTATAAAAAGAATTATATATAAAGGACCCAAAATGAAAAACAACAAAACAAAATGGATAATCATTGCAGCTTCAATAATTGTTTTAATAGCTGCATCAATAAGCATTTATTATGTATTTATAAAAAAATCAGCTGCGCAAGTACATAATGTAGATGCGCATAAAGACATTTATACTTGTCCGATGCACCCGCAAATACAAGTACCGAATCCCGGAGTTTGCCCGATTTGTTTTATGGAACTAATAAAACAAAATGGAAATGCAAATTCGGGCGAAGATATTGGGAAAACGATTAAATTAACTAATAATAAACTCATTTTAGCTAATGTTTCAACCATTCGGGTTTATAAAGAAGATATTAGACGCCAGATAGTTGCCTATTCATCTATGGAGTTTGCCGATCAAAACCGCAGAGTGATTAGCGCGCGTTTCAACGGACGTATCGAAAAGCTATTTGTCAATAAAACAGGTGATCAAATCAGCAAAGGACAAGCACTTTTTGAAGTTTATAGCCCAGACATTGTTCAAGCACAAAATGAATTACTCATCGCAATGGATGGCAAACAAAATATGAGTGCGCTGATTAATTCCGCACGCCGGAAACTTCAGCTTTTTGGTCTAACCGATGATCAAATAAAGGAAATTGAAGACAAACGAGAAGTAATGACGAATATAAAATATCATTCCCCTGCCAGCGGAATTGTGATCGAGAAAAAAGTACAGGAAGGAATTTACGTCAATGAAGGAATGACGCTCTTTGATATTGCCGACATGAGCGAACTATGGAATATTGCAGAGATTTACGAAACTGACCTTTCCGCCGTAAGTGTAGGAAACAGCGTTAAACTTATGCTTCAGGCTTATCCGGGTGAAACTTACAGCGGCAAAGTTTCATTTATTTATCCCGTAGTTAATTCGCAGAGCAGAACAGTTAAGATAAGAAGCGATATATCCAATGCAAAAGGCAAACTAAAGCCGCAAATGTATGGACAAACTATATTTGAGCATAATTATGGGCGCGGACTTCTCATTCCGGCTGAAGCTATAATCTTTTTAGGGAGAAGGAATGTCGTTTGGATTAAAAAAGGAGAAGGCGAATTTGAAGCAAGAGAAGTTGTAATAGGAATGAAGCTCGGCGATAAATATCAAGTTCTCAGTGGATTAGAAGAAGGAGATGAAATAGCAAAAACCGGAGGCTATCTGATTGATTCAGAGAGTCAATTAAAGACCGGAGCTGTTACCGATCCTAAAAATATGGGCAATGGAATTCAAGCAGCAGTTGCCGAACCCGAAAAGAAAGAAAAAGTATCTAAAAATCCTGAAGATAGTCCAATATTCAGAAAAGGAATAATTGATTTACAAGCTATTGATAAAAATAAAGATAGCAAGGTATTTCAAAGCCCGATGCACTTCAATGTAATTGATGATAAACCGGGGAAATGTGTTGTCTGCGGAATGCTTTTGGAGGAAGTTACAATCAAAAAAGCGAAGGAAGTTTTGGTGAAAAATGGGTTTAAAGTAAAATAACAACAAATATTGCTTGATCCCAAGCCAAAGCCTGGGATCAAGTATAACTTATAATTGATGCGAATATTTCAGAAAAATAATTCTTGTTTTTTTTTCCTTTCTATTCTCATATTTTTTTATTAAATTTGTATTTTAAAAATGTTCTTTAATATACTAATTATAAAATAAGTTTAATGAGAGATAATCGGTTTAGGAGCAAGTTTTGAGGAAATTAATTATATTTAAAGTTGAAAATTATAAAAATAACGTTTAGGTTTATCATGAAACAGCTCATCTGGTCTAAAAAAGTAATACTCCTGGTTCTTATTCTGTCCGGCATTACTTTCGGAGTTACTCTTCTTTCAACTTATGTTGATTATCTTACTGCAATCGGGCAGATGAAAATCACCTTGGTTGATGATGCCGAACATGAAAAAGTGCTTATCGAAACGCTTTATAAGAATAAATTTTCTAAGGACACGATTCTGAGTATCTTAAAAGCAACTAATCTCCCCGAAAGAAGCATTGGTAAGACCGGAGAGTTCGATATTGCCGAATTGGATGGCGATAGTATTGATTTTATAGTCCGTAGAAATCTTAAAGGGATTATAAATATTCCTCTTAAATACAATGAAGATTCCGATACTGCCACTCCCATGCGTATGGCAATAAAAGGCAATAGCGGTACTTATAAAGGGACGGATTATAAAGGTGCAAAAGTTATCGCCGGATATTCTTATTTTGCTCCTTATAAATGGGGAATTGTCTCTAAAATAAGCGTGGCTGAAGTTTCTAAGCCTTTTTATTATTCTCTCCTTTATTCTTTTATTCCCGCAATTATTTTTGTATTCTTTGGAGCCTTGCTGTTTATCAAGATTACTAATCCAATGATAAATACAATTATCGAAAGCGAAGAGAATCTTTCAATTACTCTCAATTCTATCGGTGACGGAGTAATTGCTACCGACAAAAATGGCTTGATTACTAATCTCAATCCCGTTGCGGAAAAACTCTGTGGCTTTAGTTCAGATGAAGCAAAAGGAAAAAATATTGGCGATGTGTTTAATATCATTAACGCTGAGACCAGAGAGCGTTCTCATTGTATGTTTAAAAAGGTGATTGAGAGCGGCAGAGTTATTGGCTTGGAAAATCATACAATATTAATCTCCAAAGATGGCAGGGAATATCAGATAGCAGATTCTGCCGCTCCAATCAGAGATAAAAATGGAAAAATTGATGGCGTTGTTATTGTTTTTTCCAATATCACGGAGAAATATGAACGCGAAGCTGCTCTCCGTGAGAGTGAAGGTCGCTGGCGCACTATATTTGATCTCATGGAAGAAGGCATGGCACTGAATGAATTTGTTCTCGACGAATCCGGTGAAATAATTGATTATAAAATTATAGATATTAATCCTGCCTTTGAAAAGATTACCGGGTTAAAGTATGAACAGGTTGCCGGCAAGAACGCAAGGGAAATCTACGGATTAACAAATGAAACTATTAAATTTTTAGTAAAACAGCACTTAAATGCAAATGGTTCATTTAAAACTGAAATATTCAATGAAAAGGTAAAAAAGTGGGCAATGGTTTCAGCTTCTCTGCCTATCGAAAATAAATTTGCTACAATATTTTTTGATATTACTGCGCGGAAACTATCTGAAAAGGCATTAGAAGAAAGCGAAAAGAAATTCAGATTACTTTATGAAAACGCACCGTTAAGTTATCAATCCCTTGATATTAATGCTAATTTGATAGACATTAATCCCGCTTGGCTAAAATCGCTCGGTTATAATAAAGAAGAAGTTATCGGTCATCATTTTTCTGAATTTATGACAAAAGAATCTGCAAATTTGATTTCAGACAGATTTGCAAATTTTTTGGAAGTCGGAGAAATTAGTGATTATGAATTCGAAATGGTTCGTAAAGATGGTTCTCATTTGTTCGTTAATTATGAAGGAAAAATCGGAAAAGATGAAACTGGTAATTTTCAACAAACTCACTGTATCTGGACAGACATTACAGAACGCAAGAAAGCCGAAGAAGCTCTGAAAAAATATACCGAAGAATTAGAACAAGCTAACAGAGATTTGAAAATCTTTAACCGAGCCGCCGTTGACCGCGAATTGAAAATGATTGATTTGAAAAAAGAAATAAATGATTTATTGGAGCATGAAAAGTATAAGATTGGGTAAGTAAAATGATTAAATTGTAGTTATAATTATTATTTTTATCAGTTCATTAATAAAATTTAGTCGTTCAATAATCATTTCAAGTGTTTCATGATAAAAATAAATTAATATAAAAGACTAATGAAGTAGCATGAAAGACTAATGAAGTAGCATGAAAGACTAATGAAACACCATGATAGACTAATGAAACACCATGAAAGACTAATGAAGTAGCATGAAAGACTAATGAAACACCATGAAAGACTAATGAAGTAGCATGAAAGACTAATGAAGTAGCATGAAAGACTAATGAAGTAGCATGAAAGACTAATGAAACACCATGAAAGACTAATGAAGTTGTTCAAAGGTTTAATAAACCTGTAAGAAAGTTAAATAAAGATGGAAAAAAGTATAATAAATATATTTCATCTGTCATTCCTGCAAATGCAGGAATCCCCAAATGAGAAAAAAGGGGATTCCCGTATGCACGGGAATGACAAGACTTTGAATTTTATCATTATTTGGTCAATTAAATTGTTTTTTGTAATTTAGGATCGTATATTATAAGTGTTTTATATATTTTTTAAAGGATTGTTTCTATGCCTAATTTTTCAGTTCAAAGAGATTACAGAATTAATGATTCAGATCTAACAAATTTTACGCAGCATGTCTGCGATTCGATGGACAGAGATATTACAAATTTCGGCGTCTTTGGAATAACTTCCCTCGCCGTAGATAATTTGCAGACTCTATGCGATGCTTTCGAGATTTTTCCGACCGATGAATATGTTTGGCAGGAAGCTCAGTCAGCTACCGAAGCAAAAGATGCTCTTATTCTTGAAATGAGAGGCATTGTTAAACAAATGGCTATGCGTGTTGAATTAAAATGGGGCAAAGCCTCACCAAAATATCGCAGTCTTGGAACATCAGATTTAGGCTCTATATCTGATGAATTATTCCTTACTCGTGCGCGGATGGTTTTTGCATTTATGACTGAGAATAAAGTAGCACTTGCGGCAGAAGGCCTGACTGATGCAATGCTTGATGATATGGAAGAAAAGATTCAGGCATTAGATGACGCCAAGCGCTATCAACTTGAAAAAGTTAGCTACAGGGCTGAAAAAACTGTTGAACGTGTAAATAATGGTAATGAACTATATGGATTTGTCAGCAAATATTGTGAAGTTGGCAAAAGAATCTGGGACGGGATCAATCCGGCATTTTTTAATGATTATGTGATATATGGCGGAACTGCTCCGGGACTTGGTAAGGTTCAGAATTTAACGGCGAACTGGGTTTCACCTGATTCTGTTGTTCATTTAACATGGGACGCGGTTAGCGGAGCAAGTTTTTATGAGATTTATCATTGTGCGGTTGATTTTGGATTACCCTCGGTAACTTTTGAATTTTGGATAGAGCTTCCAAATTCACCGCAAGGAGTTGCCTTCACGGCAGACAAGCGTAATTATTATAAAGTTCGGGCGAAAAATGGTTCGATTGTAGGTGATTTTAGTGATGAAGCGTGGACGGAAGTAGTGATTAGTGTGTAAATAAGAAAGACATCCAAAAAACAAGAAAGACATCCAATGTCTTCAAGACATTGGATGTCTAAACAAGACATTGGATGTCTAAACTAAATCTGATTTTCTCATTTAAAAATAAAAATTATGGAAGCCAATATAACCGATAATCCCTCTTATGAGGAGCTGCTTGCAGAACATAAGGCTTTTAAAAATATCATGAACGATCTTATTGAGGCCAAAGAGCGATTGGAGCGAATCAATGAGGAACTTCAGGAAGAAATTGAGGAGAGAAAGAGGGCTGATGAAGCACTGATTGAAAGCGAAACAAAACTCCGTGCAATGTTCAATAGTTCCAGAGATGCAATCGGAGTTTCAAAAACCGGAATACATATTTTTGTTAATCCTTCATACATTAAATTATTTGGATATGAAGCGGAAGAAGAACTTATTGGAACTTCAATCCTTGATTGCATTGCTCCGAGCCATCATCAGGAGATTACTGAGAAAGTGAAACGCAGAGCAGCAGGAGAACAAGTTCCAAGATTTTATGAAACCCGCGGAAAAAGAAAAGATGGCACTGAGTTCGATTTGGAAATAAATGTTTCAACATATATGCTGAACGAAGAAATTCATACTTTAGTAAATATTAGAGATATAACAGAACAGAAGCAGGCAGAAGAGGCACTACGAAGGAGCGAAGATAATTATAGGGATTTGGTTGAACACTCTAATGATCTAATCTGTACTCATGATTTAGAGGGAAATGTACTTTCTGTCAACAATGCTGCTGAAATAATTACTGGCTATTCAAAAGATGAATTATTGACAATGAAAATGCAAGATATTATCGTTCCTGAATATCAACGATTATTTAAAATATATTTGGAAAAAATCAAAAGAATAGGCAATGCCAAAGGCTTGCTGACTATATTAACTAAAAATGGAGAAAAAAGTATTTGGGAATATAATAATTCTCTGAGAACAGAAGGTGTTGATACTCCAATTGTCAGAGGAATGTCTAAAAATATTACTGAAAGTAAAAGAGCTGAAGAAGCAATACGAAATAGCGAATTGAAATATAGAACATTAGTAGATAAATCATCTGTTGGGATTTATAAACTTACTTATGATGGCGATATATTATATGGGAATGAAGCCATGCAGGACATTATTGAGTATGAAGGAGATGAAAATATCAATCTGAATGTTCGTCAAATGTATAAAAATCCATCTGATAGAGAAGAATTTATCAGAATAATAAAAGAAAAAGGAGAAGTAAAAAACTTTGAAACAGAATTAATAACTTTAAAGGGCAAACCAATAAGTGTTCTTATCAATAGCTGGATTGAAGGAAATATATTATCAGGGATGTTAATTGATATCACAAATCGTAAAATAGCTGAAGAAGCACTTAAGAAACAATTATCACTCGCAAGTTTTATTAGTACCATTCAATCCAGATTTATTCTAAGCAATGAAAAATCCAAAACTTTTGATTTGCTTCTGCAAGACATTCTTGAACTTACCGGTTCGGAATATGGATTTATAGGAGACGTTTTATATAATGATGAAGGTTTGCCCTATCTTAAGACTCATGCCCTGACAAATATAGCTTGGAGCGAAGATACCAGAAAGTTTTATGACGAACATGCTCCAGGTGGTCTGGAATTTTTCAATTTGAATACTCTCTTTGGAAAAGCATTAAGAACAAAAGAAGTAATTATATCTAATAATCCAACTCAAGACCCGCGTCGCGGCGGTTTACCCGAAGGTCATCCGGCACTAAATTCTTTCTTGGGAATACCTCTCAAAATTGAAAATGAACTTATTGGCATGATAGGAATAGCAAATCGTGAAGGTGGATATGATGATGAGTTTATAAATTATTTACAGCCTGTTTTATCAATTATTTCAAATATAATCCAAGCTTATAGAGTTGAGAATGAACGACAAAAAGCAGAAGAAGCATTGAAACTTTCAATACAAAAGTTAGAATTATATATTGAACAAACTCCTTTGGCATTTATTGAATTTGATTTAGAAGGAATCATAACTGTATGGAATCCTGGTGCTGCCAATATTTTTGGCTATTCTGCTGAAGAAGTTATTGGTAAAAATTGGAGATTAATTGTCCCTGAAAGTGCAACTGCACTGGTAGAACATGTTTGGGAATCAATATTAAGTTTGAGTGGTGGTCATCATAATGAAAATGAAAATATAACAAATGATGGTAAGATAATTTATTGCGATTGGATTAATTCACCTCTAATAGATACAAATGGAATTAAAATTGGCGTTGCTTCTTTTGCAATTGATATTACCGAACGCAAATTGGCAGAAGAAGCATTGGTTATTGCAAAAGCAAAAGCAGAAGAAAGCGATAGACTCAAGACTGCCTTTCTACAAAATATGTCGCATGAAATTCGAACGCCTTTAAATGGCATTCTTGGATTCTCTACTCTACTTCAGTATGATGATATTACAAGGGATGAAATTAATGAATATACAAATATCATCCTTCAAAGCGGTAAAAGACTGATGGAAACGGTTGGTAATGTACTTGATATATCTAAAATAGAAACCGGTCAAATTGAACTTCAGAATAAATCATTCTCAATTAATTCTCTATTATCGGATTTATTTACATTCTTTGCTCCGAATGCAAATGAAAATGATGTTGATTTAGAATATCATGCTGAATTAAATGATGAAAATTCTATGATGATGTCTGATGAAATTAAAATTAATCAAATACTTACAAATTTAATCAATAATGCCTTGAAATTTACAAGCAAAGGCCGAGTTGATTTCGGTTACAAATTAAAAGACAACTTTATTGAGTTTTATGTTCGGGATACCGGAATTGGCATACCCGAAGAATCTAAAAATAGAATATTTGTCAGATTTGCTCAGGTAAATCTCGCAATAACCAGAGGTTACGAAGGAACTGGCTTAGGTTTGTCAATATGTAAGGGCTTGGTTGAACTGCTGGGCGGAAATATTTGGTTCGACTCAGAGGTAAATAAAGGAACAACATTTTTCTTTACCCTACCATTTCAAGCAATAAAAGAATCAGAAGAAATCCCGAAAATTGAATCTTACATACCTGTTAAAGAAGGAAAAGTAAAAATTCTAATTGCAGAAGATGATTTGGCAAGCGTCAAATATTTGGAAATAATATTACAAGAAGTTGATGTAGAAATTCTTGTTACAAATAATGGCGCCCAAGCCGTTGAACTGGCTATCAGCACTCCCGATATTAGTTTTATTCTAATGGATATAAGAATGCCGGTATTAGACGGAATAGAAGCGACTAAACAAATTAAAAAGATTAGACCCGAACTACCGATAATAGCTCAAACGGGTTATGCCTTTAGTGAAGAAAGAGAAAATATTCTGTCTATCGGTTGCGATGATTATATTGCAAAGCCCATACAAAAGGATATGTTATTGAAAATAATTGAAAAATATAGATTAAAATAATCAATTAAACTCTTTGCTATTTATAGATTATTTTGTAATTTGCTTTATTTTTAGATGATTGATTATTAAATATAAAATAAATTAAATGAAGAATACTTTTAAATATCTATTAATACTATTGTTTTGCTGCAGGCAAAATTGCGGAGCCATAGGGAATAAAGTTGCCGATGCTGAAACTTTATTTAACATGTCTTTTGATGAAATGATGAATGTTAATGTTGTATTAAGTTCATTTATTGCAATCGACAGGATTAAAGAGCCTTCTTCGGTAACTATAATTACTGCAGAAGATATTGCCTTGACAGCTTACCGGAATTTAAATGATCTGATGGAAGTTTATGTGCCAGCTGCAATATGGGAGACGCATTATGACGGCCCTCATATTGGAATCAGGGGGATTATTAATCAAAGAAATGATAAGATATTACTACTTGTGAACGGTAAGAATATGGGTTTTAAAGCTCATAACGGGCCAACGTCGGAGTTAGAGAACTGGGATTTGTCTGATATAGAGAAAATAGAAATTATCAGAGGGCCAGGATCGGTAATATACGGGCCGGGCGCTGTGGAAGCAGTTATAAATATAACTACCAAGAGTTTTAATTCATCTAATAAATCACTTAGCGTTGGTACCTATATCCCTTTTCGATCAAAGGGAGGAAATTTTTCTTGGAACTATCAATTTGATGATAAAATAAAATTATATGCTTTTGCAAGTATTGTTAATACAAAGGGTTATTATCCCCAAAAGGGATATGTTGTAAGTGGTAATTCAGGTTTAAATGATTTATCAAACCCATCGGATAAAAGACAATTGCAGGATTATCTTGTTGATACTGATGAAAAGCCTCAGGTAAAGATTCATTTCCAGCTTGATTTGGATGAAAATACGAGTCTTTGGGCAAGATATACATGTTCAGGCACAACCGTAAATGGTATGACCTTTAAATTAAGATATCAAACGGGTTTTGATTCAATAAATTTATTTACTTTATCAGATCCGGTAAATTTCAATTGGGCTAAGAACGAACAATTTGTGATAGGATTTAGTAAAATAATGAATCTCGGGAATAATTATTCACTAAATACATTTCTTAGTTTTGATTCCGAGAATAATTCAAGATCCCAAGATTATATACAAAATCATCCTCAGCCCTGGGCACCACCGGAACCAATAATGAGCATGCTTGAAGACCCTAATAGTCTGCGAAACAGGTATTTTGCATGTTCTGAAACAGAAATTTTAGTGAGATCTTTACTTACAAAGAACTTTACAAAGGATTTTGCAGTTGCTGTGGGCTTTGAATATTCATATAATTATTGGGGTAAAAGCTGGTTCAAGGAAGATGGCTATTTCCGATTGGGAGATAATTGGAATATTTTATCAGATAAAAATTCAGCAGCATACGGTTATCGAAATTATTTTGGTACCGATTCGAATGATACATATTTTGTAGGCAATGGCTGGGGCACAAATACAGTTTCACTATTTGGTGAAGCGAATTATAAAATCAATAATAAACTTACCTTTATCGGTTCGGCAAGATTGGATAAAGATGATTATACAAATTTTATGTTCTCGCCAAGATTAGCTTTTATTTATGGTTTTGATGATTTTAATTATCTTAAATTAATAGGACAGAGATCTGTTAGGATGAATATTGCAGAGGAATTATTAATTCTTCATAGCCAAAATAAAAAGCCTGATGATGAACAGCTTTATAATTTAGAACTTATTTTTACAAGATTAGAAAGTTCAAATTTCATTATAAACGTTTCCTCTTTTGTAAGCTGGCTTGATGAACTCACCTGGAAAGATGATTTAAGAGCTACGATATTATCGGGTAAATTAAATCTTTGGGGACTTGAGTTTGAAAGCCGTTACCACAACAGCTATGTTGATATAAATTTCAATCATGCTTATATAAAACAAATTTCATGGCATCTTGAACCGGGAGTTAATCAATCTGGGATGAGCTATTCAGATTTTTATTATCCGATACCCGGAAATGTTTTAACCGGAGTTGGGAATGATCTCAATAATTTATCGAATAATACCACAAAACTAATCATGAACTTTAATCTAATTGATAATGTTCTAATATTTCATTTTGATTCAAGATTATATTGGGGTTTTCAAGGGGCAAAAGATGGACTCCAAATGTTAAGAAATGCACTACCTGGCAGCAAAGATAGTATAAATATTGTCAAAATGTTGAGTTTAATCGAAAAGTATGATACTTACGGAGCCGATTTCAGATTAAATGCTGCAATTAGATATAGTCCGATTGAAAGTCTGACATTTTCATTAAATGCAATGAACATTCTCGATCTGACAAATAACAGGAGATTAAGATACGATACCGGTGCAAAACTGGAAACTCCTGATTTATCAGTAAATTTCCTAATGAAAAACTCTTTGATAATTGAACCTTTAACTATCGGGTTAAGTGTCAGGTATAAATTTTAATAGAAATGTAAAATTATATAATCCCATATTATGCTGTTGAGAATTGCATTGTATTGATTTCAACCGTAAAGACGATCGGCAGTTCACCAATTCAAATGAATCACAGATACGGACAGGTCACGGCAAGCCGTGCCTTTACATAATAATTTTAATCCATAACATTTCCACTTTTACGTAATAGGAATATTGAGGAGCTGCAATAGGTCTTGAGTTTTCTTTGTAAACTCCGATAAATACCAAATATCATTAATTTTTGCCTTTCTTATTTCTTTTAAGAATGAAATTAAATCATAA
>JAPLFL010000041.1 GCA_026390695.1 Candidatus Kapaibacterium sp.
ATAAAGCTCTACGAAGACGCAATAAAGCTCTACGGAGACGCAATAAAGCTCTACGGAGACGCAATAAAGCTCTACGGAGACGCAATAAAGCTCTACGGAGACGCAATAAAGCTCTACGAAGACGCAATAAAGCTCTACGAAGACGCAATAAAGCTCTACGGAGACGCAATAAAGCTCTACGGAGACGCAATAAAGCTCTACGGAGACGCAATAAAGCTCTACGGAGACGCAATAATATTATACGAAGACCCAATAAACTTATATGAAAGCTCAATATAGCATTTATTCTTATTCATAAGCCACTGCTTAGGAATATTAATATGTTACAAAAAAGGAATTTTCCAACGAGAATGTAAAATAATATATGAATTTACATTCTTCATTCAGTATTATACGTTATATATAATCAATTATCTCAGCGGATTCCAGACGTCAACCGTTACGGTACGGCAATAAAATCTACCTTCAGGAGTGGAATTATCATATAATAAAGGCGGTTTCTCACCAAAACCATTTGCCGAGAATATCAGAGATTTTGTTATATTATCTATATCGTATTTGATATTTCTAATAGGAATAATATTTGTGGTAGAATTATCTGTTATCGGCATGTCGGTGGATTCAAAGAGATTAGTTGAGAATAATTTAGAAGCAGTACCGAGCGCTCGGCGTTTTGAGAGCAGCAAATTTGAAGTTTCATCACCCACTTTATCTGTATAACCAATAATTGACATTTTAGCACCGTTCTTACAAGCACGACGAATAATATTTGCGATCTCTTCATTCTTTGATTTAATTTCATAGCTATTAAATTCAAATAATATCAAGCTATAACGTTCAAGGGAAGAATCTTTCAATACAACTTTGACAGGAATTTCGCCTCCGCAGGAACATGTTAGATTTTTATTGTCGGAACAATTCAGAATATATTTAAAAGGATTTGGATTATGAATGATCTCATTTATCCCGTTATCGATATGAAAATTAATATCAGCCGGAATTTCACCCATCCCAGAATAAGTTTTATAAATCATATCATTATGAAAGACATCTAATTTCCAATTATTAATACCGGAATTAGTTTTTGTAATAGGATGAAAATAAACTTCAGATATAAGCTGCTTAATAATCGTATCGCGGGTAATAATCGGATCAATAATAGCAGAAAATTCAGGATCGGGAATTATTTCAACCCTTCGGTTTTCTTCGGCAGCTTCAAGATCATCCTTTTCCCGACCGGGCTTGCTTGGTTTTTTCGGAGCACCGCCGAGATGAGTATTATAACTTATACTTAAACGGTTTGCGGGAATTTTCCATACGTTTTTAAAATAAGCTCTAACCTGTTCAGCCCGACCTTGAGAGAGTTCAATATTTCCTTCTTCAACACCTGAGGCAGCATTGCAACCGACAATTGTGATTTTCGATAAAGGATTATCCTGCATCCTTTTCCCGACAATATTTAATATGTTATAATAAACATTGAGGGTGCTTTGATCATGCAGTTCATTCAAATTATATTGTTCGGTTTGATTTTTATTTAATTTAATATATCTTTTGGGTATAGTAGTTTGCATTCTGTCGAAGAAAACATAATTGAGTAAGGGTCGCATATTTGTAGCAATGGTTCTCTCAATTTTAATAAAGGCTTCATCGGATTCTTTATTGGCATCAGTTTTAAAAGTAGTTGATATTGAATTTGATAAATTATTATATAAATGCTGAACGGCGATTGCTCCAGAAATGGATTTGGTCTTGTCATCATTATCTAATACTTTAAACAAATAGTTTACTTCCCCTTTATAATTAATAAAATAAGCTGAGTCATCTGCGAAATCAAATTTAATCTCTTCGGGAAGATTATTTGTTCCACTACGATTTGTAAATATTTTATCTTTACTTTTAACAAGGAATTCCCATTTTGCTAATCCGCTTTTGGCGTCGGCCTTAGGATAAAAACTAATTTCTTTTTTATTAAATATAGTCTTTTGTCCGTCGCAAGATGAAAAATGTTCGGCAATGATTGGTTTAGTCGGCTCATTCATTTTAATATCGAGCGGGAAATCCTTGGATTTTGAGAATTTGAGAGCTAATCCCAATTTAATGCCAGAAGAATTCCAATTTGAATCAACAACGTAAGGTGTAAAATTATAGATATAAAAGAATTCAGGAGCTAATCGAATGGTTCTTCGTTTATTCAGAGGGAACTCATAACCGATACCTGCTGTTAATGCAAATCCAAGACTATGAGTATTAGGAATATCTTTATCAGTTGTAACATTTCGCACCCTTTTATTATTTCCGAATGTCCCGAATTTTTCGGGTATCAGAAGTGTTTCTCTCTGATCAAAAACAGAAATTAATCTCATATCAAGCTGAGGGCCGGCGTATATTATTAATCTGTCAATAAGCCTTCTTCCGAATAATAAGCCAATATCAAGACTGGCAAATGTAGCATGAATCAGATGCTGAAATTTACCATCATATTGCTTGCCATTATATCCAACATCAATTGGTTCGACAGAAGTCAGATCATTAACCGAATAATTGAGTGCAAGTCTCGGAGCAAATAAATATTCGGGCGACAGTGGATGTTCATAAAGTAATCCGGCAATAAATCCCACACCATCACCATTTTGATAGTTTATACAGCAAGTAGGGAAATTTGGTAATTGTTTAAAGTTTAAGAATTGCTGTGTGGACTGAAAATGAGTAAAAATGCCGTATTGGGTTACTTGCCATTTATTAAAGAGGCTTGAGTCCTGAGAATAACAGAATAAATTGAATAGAAAAAGAAATGAGCAATGAAATATTAACTTTAAAAAATGCTGATGCGTTAGCTTGATGAAATTTATTATCATAATAAAAAGTGTTCTCGTTGATCTATCACATCAAAAAAAAATAATTTCTAACTAATTCTAATGACTTTTATTATATTAAATATTTTATCCAGATTTTTATAAAATAAATACTTCAATTGCTTACCTCAGTACTTGCATTTTGTTTTTTAAAATTGCAGTCGGAGTGTTAAGCACATAAAAATACATTCCATTAGGATAATCGGAAACATCAATCTGAATGTTAAACTTACCCGGTTTAATATTCTGATAAAACGGATTTTGGATAAACTCCCCCATAGAATTATAGATCTTTAAAGAAGTTATTCCTTCTTCAATTGCCTCAAAATAAATATTTGTAAATTCGGAACAGGGATTAGGCTTAGCTTGAGTCAAATTCAATTGATTATCCGTTGAATAGAAGAGCCTTGTACCACCAGCTTTACAGGTTTTAATTTGAAATTTGCAACGATTATCAAGCAATATAGTTCTAAGCTCACCATTATTCCAGGACAGAGAATCCATGCTGATACTGCCTTCGGCTTTATCACCAAGCATAGCCGTGAAACTTGCACTTGCGAGTGGCTCTTTATCTAATTTTGAGGCAGTAGTGCTGTTGCCGCTAATAAATAATCTGCCGTCATTATTATAAGTCATACCTGGCTTGATAATCGGATATAATAAATTTTTATCAAAAGAGATCTGAATATCATATTCGTCAGTCAAAGTGATTTGTTTTGTAACCGAATTAACATAGAAGCTATATTCTACCGTATCGCCGGGTGAAAGTAATGTATCCTTGCTGCAGGTCAATCCTGAGAAAGGGCCCAAACAACTACCGACAATGTCGAACGATAACTCGACGTTCATGCTTAACATAAAGAAAATTTTCTGATAAATATTATTTAACTCAGCTCCGGTATTTGCAGTAAAGAATGCTGCTCCAGTTCCATTGGCAATTTGACCTAAAGCTGTACTATTTATCTGCGAACCGAGCCCAACGGTAAATATTCGTATTTTATAGCTATTTGCCTTATTAATTATTGCTTGAACAGTCGAATTGGGATTGCTGTTATTATCAACTCCATCAGTAAGCGCCACTATAACTCTTGAGGCAAAAGGTCTTGATTTTATGCTATCGATAGTTTTGAGAACGGCATCGAAAAATGCAGTACTGTTTCTCAGATCAGACAATGTAGGAAGAGCAGCACCTAATTTTATTTTATCTTTTGTAAAAGTCTGATTACTTTTAAACCAATTTGCAGAGGCAAAAATAAATATTGCAGCCTCATCCCAGATTTTAGGAGTAGCAAGCATATAGTTAATAAAACTCTGTCCGGCAGCATGAGCAGCATTAATTTTTAATTCCCCTGAAGGAGTTGGATCGCCCATACTGGTACTAACATCGAATAAAAGAGCAATAGAATTTGATAATCTGGTATCAGCTCGCATAACCACATGCTGAGAGTCACGCCCAACTTTATCAGGCTGATAGCAAATATTGAAAGATAAACTGTCGCCATTTTTAATTGATTTTGGATAAACGATATCGCTTGTAAAAGGATGCCTTATACTGTCTATATAGTAAATATTAAGTGTTGTATCGCCAATATTCAAGAAACGAATTGGCTTACACTTTTTAACAAGATAATCGACATTGCCAAAATTGGTTTTTATATCAATAATATCCAATAGTGGTAATTTTGTTTGACAAAGAGCAAAGTCTGAAAAAATGAATAAACAGGAAATAATTAGACTGCTCTTAAATAAAACACCCTTTAGTCCCTGTCCGCGAGAGAAGTAATTATATTTCTTTAAAATTAACGAGCAAAACATACATTTCAATTTCAAATAAATTCGATCCTTTAGAATCGAAAATAACTAACAAATAACACCGAACATAGATACACATAAAAACACTTTTTGTTACATTATTTTTTATTAACCAATGCAAGATATTTCTATTTTATTAGTATAGCAACTTGAAACTTAATCGGAATAAATTTTTCTGATAAGCTAAAATAAAATAGATTTTTAAATCGTCGATGATATTTTTTTTCGTTTCAAACACCCTAAGGACTGTTTTTCAAAAGAACTACAAAGCCATGATTCAATTTATATAAAGAAAAAATAATCACAGGCCTATCTTACTACACACTGAATAATAAAACTTAAAATTAAACAAAATATGACATCAAAAAATAATAATCAGACAAACAACAACGAAACAACTTTCGTGTCTATCCGCAACTGGCGCGAAGATGAGCGTCCTCGCGAAAGACTCGTTAAGCATGGCTCTTCTGTTCTATCAGATTCTGAATTGCTCACAATATTAATCGGGAACGGAACCCGTAACTTCAGTGCTTATGATGCTGCCCGTGCTCTTCTTGATAAATATAAATCATTAGACAGACTCGTTAATGCAGATTTGAGTGAATTTCGCAGCATCCCGGGAATAGGTTTTGCTAAATCAATTATTTTATCGGCAGCCTTCGAGCTTAGTAAACGTATTCAATCCGAACCCTTCGATCTGAAATCAATTCGTTCTGCCGAAGATATTGCTCAACACTATATTCCAAAACTCCGGCCATTGAAAAAAGAAATATTCCTTGTCTTATTATTAAATTCTTCAAATAAAATTATTCGGGAAGAAATAGTTAGTGAAGGAATTTTGACCAGTTCACTCGTTCATCCCCGCGAAGTGTTTCGCTGTGCTATCACAGAAAATGCCGCTTCGGTAATTTTGCTGCATAATCATCCGTCTGGCAATCCTGAGCCTTCAAAGGAAGATATTATCGTTACTCAGAATCTTAAAAAGGCAGGCGATATTATTGGAATAAAAGTCGAAGATCATATAATTATTGCAGGTGATTCATATTTCAGCATGCTATCGAGAGGAATCTTATGAGTTATAAGGTTGGAAAGTTATACAGTTGAAGGTTGGATTTTTTGAATTTGAGGAATTATTTGAAAATATTTACATTTTTAATTCGTCAACAGCTTTTTGATACTTACTAAAAATAAAATTATGATTCAATCAGTTAAAGGCACTAAAGATATATTGCCAGATTCTATTGCTCAATGGCAATTCTTAGAAAATCAATTCCGAATTGTTTCTGCAAAATACGGTTATCGTGAAATTAGAACTCCGGTTTTTGAAAAGACTGAAGTGTTCTCACGCGGCATTGGTGAAGAAACCGATATTGTTAATAAAGAAATGTACACCTTTGCAGACCGGAACGGTGATTTGCTTACACTTCGGCCCGAAATGACTGCGCCCCTTGTGCGTGCTGTTATACAAAATAATTTATTAGAAGCTAATCCAACATTGAAACTTTGGTATGCCGGTCCGTTGCTACGATATGAACGGCCCCAAAAAGGGCGAATGAGGCAATTTCATCAGTACGGTGCAGAATGTATCGGGACGGTTAATCCCGAAGCAGATGTGGAACTGTTATTACTTGCTGACTGCCTGATTAAATCGGTTGGTATCCAAGAATATAGATTGCTCTTGAATACTCTGGGAAATGATAATGTCAGATTGATTTATAAAAATGAACTGATAAACTATTTGAGTAAGTTTAAAGAGGAATTATCCGAAGAAAGTAAGAATCGTTTGGATAAGAATCCCCTTCGTGTTCTTGATTCCAAGCATCCTGCTGACGCTCAAATAATAGCCGGCGCTCCTCAGATTCTTGATTTTTTGGATGAGGAAAGTGCTTCTCATTTCAATTTTGTTCGTGGTTCACTTGACGCTTTAAATATTAAATATGAAATTACTCCCCGGCTTGTTCGTGGATTGGATTATTATTGCCATACAGTTTTTGAATTTCAAAGTTCAGCTCTTGGTGCTCAGGATTCTTTCGGTGGAGGTGGCAGGTATAATAAATTATTTGAAGAGTTAGGCGGAAAAGCATGTCCGGCAGTTGGTTTTGCTTTTGGGATTGAACGAATTTTAATTATTCTGGAAGCAATTAATAAACTTCCTCAAATTTCGGATACTGTACACGTATCAATAATTAATTTAGATGTAAAGAATTTCGTTTATGCACAAAATATTGCAGAACAACTTCGTGCTAAAGGATTAAATGTGGCTTGCGATCTTCAGCGCCGCAGCATGAAAGCACAAATGAGAGAAGCGAATCGTCTGAATGTAAAGTATGCAATTATCATCGGGCCCGATGAAGTTGAAAAACAAACAATGATCTTGAAAAATATGTCTGATGCGAGCCAAAGAGAAATTGGTATAAGTGAAATTAATTCCTTGGAAATTTAATCTTAACTCTCAACTAACTTATTTTTTGGTAGAACAGACATTCTTGTATGGTTAATGTGAAAATGCTCAGACAAGAATGCCTAAGCTACTGATTTTAATACAGAAATAATCTTCTTGATTTGTTCTAAAATACCTTATTTTAGTTCTTCGACCTTAGTAGAAATGCAAGACCCCAACTCTTTTAACCTTATTAGCATATTGAAACGCTGAATAAGGTAATAAGGTTTGGGTCTTTCGGTGATCTGATTTCTACTAAGGTTGAAGAAAAGAAATAAGATTTTTAGAATTGAACAATAATTATCTTTAATTTTACATTCTTCATTTTACATTAAAAGAAATCCCAATTGCCAGCTATTTTACAAATAAAAGTTGCTTAATACAAAAAAAATCGCTAATTTGTATTGCCGTGTTTTTATATTTGGAGATTTGTTATGTTTAAATTATATTGCCTTATTTCGCTTCTACTGCCATTATCCTTGTGTTCTTCATACAGTCAGTCGTTGGTTTCAACACAGGTGCTTGCCCGAAACGTTGTTCTTGAACAATTTACAGGAATAAATATACCGAATGCACCCGCTGCCAATCTGATTGCAGAAAAAATCATGACTGGTTGGCCGGATAATACGGTTTTAATATTTATGCATCAGGGCGATTATTCAGCTCCAAACGATTCCACACAACTTGAATTACGCACTAAATGGGGCGATTCAATTGCAAATCTTGCTGCCGTTATGAACTGGCCTAAATCATCAATTAATAGACATAGTTTTCCTGAAATTGTGATGGATTCAAATACCGGCATCAGCAGAAGCTATTGGGAGGATGCTGCCCGCAGTTTAAGGAAATTAAAAGCGCCGGTTAATGTCGGGATTGCATCAAATTTTGATTCTTTAAAACGAGAATTAACTATACAGGTTGAACTTTATTATACCGATAATAGCGCATCATCAACTAATTGGCTTAATGTTTGTTTGATTGAAAACAATATTATTGGTTATCAGGCAAACGGCGGAAATAAATATGTTCATAATCATGTTTTGCGCGATTATTTATCAGGCCAATGGGGTGATCAGATAATTAAAACAACAAAAGGAACTCTTCAGACAAAGACTTATAAATATTCAGTACCTGCAAATTTCAATATTAATAATTGCGAAGTAGTGGCTTTTGTAAGCCAGACTCGTAAGGAGATTCTGAATGGCTTTAAAGTAGCCGCAAATGGCGGTACAACTCTTCCGATTGCTTCAATGAGAGATTTATCTAATCAAAATTATATCACTCCTGGATTGGCTGAAACAAAAACAATTAATTTAAGGGTAAAAAATCTTTTAAATATAGATGAAAAATTCAGATTTACTATGAATTCCAATGCAATGCCAAACTGGACAATTCTTTTCAAAATTAACGGCACTGATTATAAACTATATGATACTGCATATACCACAATTAAAAAGGGAGATTCTATTGATATTAGCCTTTCAGTTACACCAAAAACGGGAACATCGGTTGTTATTTCGACATTAAAAATGGAATCGCTATCATTTCCGAATTCATTCCCCCAATATTATAATTTTTATACTATTTCAAATGTACATAATCTGATTATCAATAATATCAATCTATTAGGAGATGGTAGCACCGATAATGCTTCAAAGTTTCAGGATTCATACACCAATGCTTTTGCAAATAACAGTATAGCTAAAACAACAACAATAATGTCGGATATCTATGAAAAAATAGCACTTGACTCAATCCCTCTTGGCATTAAGAATATTTATTATAATATAGGCTGGACTTTCCCAGCCATTTCAGATAATTTATGTGGCATTTTCTCAAAATTTCTTGATGCCGGAGGAAACCTTTTTATTTGCGGACAGGATTTTGCCTGGGATTGTAGCGATACATCCGTAAATGCTCATAGAAATCCAATAAACTTTGCATTTTATGATAAATATATGGCCTCGAATTTTGTGCATGATGGCGACACAGCTCTTAAATTTGTTTATGGTAATCAATATGGGCCGATATATAAAAACATTGGGAATTGCAAAATGGTTAACGCTTACGGAAAAGATAAATATGGTAAACTTTTTTATTTTCCCGAACTTGTTAGCCCTAAGAAAAACGGATCTTCTATTTTGTATTATGATGGTGATACTTCTAAATGTGGCGGAATTTTAACTACCAACGGATCTTATAAAATTGTATATTTGGGTGTTAGCCTTGAGATGTTTAGCAGTACAAGCATGAAAGATGCAATTATTCTCCTGACTTCGCTTTGGTTTGATGGAGTGATAACTGAAGTTGAATATCAGAATGAAATGAAATCATTAACATTAGGATCAAACTCACCGAATCCAGCAAATGACGAAACTATAATTCCACTTGACAATATAAAATATAACTCAACACTTGAAATTATAGATCTAAGCGGCAGCATACTGAAAGCAATAGATGTTCCTCCAGCAAGTGACCAACTTAAAATAAATACATCGGAATTTAAAAACGGAGTTTATTTCTACAGATTAAAGTGCGGTAAAAATTCAACAGAGTATAAGAAAATGATTGTACTGAAGAGGTAAGCGGGAGTGTTCTCATTACAGCTCGTTCCCAAACTCTGAGCAGGAACGGCACTAATGCAACATTTAGAATGAATAATGCAGAATGTGTGAAATTTGAAAGCCATCCTCCAGTCAGGTGTTCACCTTGACTGGCGTCCTTCCCAGACAGGAAAAATTCCAGACTGGAGGAAAAAGCCCAAACCCTTTTCACATTATTATATCGTTTCCTAATTGGAGACTGTCATTCCTAATTCATTAAGGTTGCGCCTTAAATCCTGCTTGAACTTTGTAACTTTTTTATTTCATAATCGTTTCTAATTTATGTATAAATATTAATAATGATTATGGTTAAATTTCTGCACTTATATTTAGTCTCTCTTTTTTGTTTATCGGTCAGCTTTGGGCAATCAACGGAGCACCCTCGTTTGTGGATACGCAAAGCAGATCTGCCGCGGCTCAGGTCATGGGCTATTATGGCTAATCCGGTTTGGGCAAAGGGAATCATACCTGCTGCCCAGCAGGCAAAACAAAATTATGACGGGATATTTTTCCCCGGAGGAAATCCTGCAACTCCTTTCCCCGACAAAGGCTCTATAAATTTTGAATTATATGATTGTGAGGCTTATGCCCAGTTCTTTGCTTTTATGTCACTTGTTGATAACGATCCAAAAAACCGTGATGATTATGCTGCCCGTGCAAAAAGACTTCTTCTCTATGTTTGCAATGAAGCTGTAAAAGGAGTTGCTGAAAATGTGAACGGGCTTGAAGTTCCATTTCGCTCTCGGATGTTTGGAAATTTCAACCGTGCCAACTATTGGGGCGAAGCTTTTGGATTGACAGTAGATTGGATTTATTCTTATCTTGATTCTAATGAAAAAGATTTGATTCGTCGTACTTTTTTGTTGTGGAGTTCACAAATGCCCACATCTTACCCAATGTCAGTTTTGCGTTGGTTCCCGATGATGACAGGAACTTATGACAATCCTTCCCTTTTGGGTAAAACGCCGGACGCACAATATTCATTGCGCTGGGTAGCAAATAATTATTATTCTGGACATGCTCGAAATATGACTTTAATGGCACTTGCTTTCGATGAAGCAGATGATCCGCCACTTGATCAGGCGGCAGCACCGGTACTTAAATTAGGTAATTCCATGCGAAGTTGGGTGCGCAATTTATTAGGAGGCTGGCTTTATCAGCAATATGCTGTTTTTGAGGATTCTGCTAAAGTCTATCAAGATTACAACCTGAACGGTAAGAACTTAGCCGTAGGGGTTGCATCAGGCGGTATTCCCGTTGAAGGCTCACTTTATGGGTTTTCTGTCGGAATGATATTTCAAGAACTTCTTGCTTTCTATACCGCAGGATATCTTGATTCCTCATTATACGGTCCACAAACAAAATTAATAAACAGCAGCTTCTGGGATAAATATATTGAAGGATTTTTGCACACAATTGCCCCGCTTTCAAAAATGCCAAATTATAAATCATATAATTATATGGGGAAAATTTACGAAATGGCTGCCTTTGGCGACCTTCTCCGGTTTTGGGTAACTCCTGAAGATATTACAAGTTTTGGCCCAATTGCTGCTTATGACATTATCACAAATAATCAGGAACGTCTCAATAAAATCCGTTGGATTGGCAAATACACACTTCAAGGATGCGAAGGAAAATTTTTAGACCGTGTTTCGAATATCTGGGGAAATTGTAATGCCACAAATGCAATTTTCTATTTTATGATGTATGATCCGGCAACGAACTCTGATACTGATCCTCGTTCCGATTATCCAACGGATTTTTTTCAAAAGCCAATTGGCAGAGTTTTATCGCGTACAGATTGGTCGCCTGATGCAGCTTGGTTTACATATCTTGCGAACTGGCAGACAATTAATCATCAGAACTCAACCGCCGGCCAGTTTGAATTTTATAGAAAAGGCGAATGGTTGACCAAGGAATGGAGTGGTTATGGTAATAATGCAATGGAAACTCCTGAAATGTTTAATACTCTTTCTATAAAAAATGAGCATGTAAAAAATGTAAACTGGTTTGAATCTTCCACCGATTCACTTGGCGGGCAGTGGACAAATGGAATGAGCAATGGTGATCCTTATACAATAGCCAGTTTTGGAACAAATTATACAAATGTACAAAGTGATCTTACTCAGCTTTATAATTCGCGAAATGCTCAGGACCTACAACATGCCAGTCGTTCCATAGTGTGGGTAAAACCTGATAACTTATTTATTTATGATAGAATTAAAACTAAAGTATCGGGTCGTTTCAAAAGATTTAATATGGTTCTAACTGAATTGCCAGAAATTAATGAAAAGAATGCAAGCATCACAACAGCAAAAGGGCAAAAACTCTATTATCAGAATATTTTTCCTGAAAATGCAGTGGTTACAGAGCGGCATAATTGGCTGACAGATCCTTTTGATGAATATCATAATATCGGTGAGGATGAAATCTGCAAATATAGGATTGTTGTGGAGGATACGGCTGCAGATATGCGCTTTTTCAATTGCTTGCAATCTACGGATGCCGGAGGAATAGCACCGCATTATGACATAATAAAATCATCGAATTTCAGTAATTTTGAAGGAATTTTAGTTGATAAAAAGTACATTGTTCTTTTTCCAAGGTATTTGGATGACAATGGCGATTTTGAATTTTTACTATCTCTCAGACCGGATAATATACTGTTTTATATTGCCGGAATGAAGCCCAATACACCTTATCTTGTTAATTATATTTATGATGGTCTGAATTATCGAGTTAATGTTAAATTCGGAGCAGGAATTGTTTCGGATTCTACTGGATTATTATCGGGACAAGGTATTCCACAAAAACGCAAAGTAGATGTTAATGAACCCTCGGATAATAATTCAGCAAATATAAAAATTTTGAATGAAACTGATTATTATTCTAATTCAGTTATATTTGAGATCAGCGGTAGTTCGGAAATTTCATGTTCTTTATATGATTTAATCGGTAACAAAGTAATGAACAAGCAGCTTGGTTTTTTTAACAAAGGCAGTCATACGATTGAATTATCCGAATTAATGAAACCAACTGATAATCCAATATTTGGTTTCTTTATTTTTAAATTATCAAATGGAAAAGATGTGGATTTTAAAAGGGTGATACAATAGTATTATTTCCTATTGTCAGATATTTTATCAGATGAATATTGTTAAGGATCCGATCGGATAGAATATCCGGTGGAGAGGGGGAGAAATAAATTAAATTATTGCTGTTTTATTCAGGGGAATCCCGTTGAGGATTCATTTTATAAACCTTTAATTTTAGAATTAAATAAGAAATAAATTGGTAGTTTAATTGCATTAGACATTTTTCCAGAAGATTGCCTCTCCAAATCCGGCATAATCAAAGCTCGAAAACAATTCTTAAATGCCGTAAATTATTCCGTTCATCAACTCAAAACGGATATTATTCTTCTTGCAGCTTCGACCAAGCGTCTTTTTGGCAAAAATGCTGACGAGCGGGTTAATTCCAATGGTCTTCTAATTTCAAATGGTTTTACTCTTTCTGAATATTTCCCCGTTATACTTTTCACAAATGGGATAATGGCACTGCTCTTATTCTTGAAATGGAGATTGAGGCAAATTTGCAAAAGATTCTTTCAAATAATCATAAACCAAATATCGTTATTAATGGTTTGGGTCTCTTAGGATTGAGTGCTCTTGAATTTTTAATTGATAGAAATATTGATGATGAACAAATTATTGTAATTAGTAATTATACGAAGGATTTGAAAGAGCTTATCAATGGCAAAAATATTAAACTCTATCAAAATTTGAAGCTCATTGACAAGGGAATTGCGTCAAATATTGAATTAATAATCAACTGCACTCACAATGCAACGAATATAATTGATTTTGAAGCAATTACTCACATCCAAAACGGGCAGCAAATCAATGTAATTGACGTTGCCGTTCCTTATGGTTTTCCCGAGGAGGAGTTTTTGAAGTGTAAAAATGTCAAGCGTCAGGATGGTGGCAATGCTTATATCGAAAAAGGACTTGAATTCTTCTTCAATCCTGAGATTTGCGGATTAACGGAGAATGTTCTTTACGGATGCTTTGCCGAAACGGTCGTGTTATCGGCTTATTTAAAGGCGAATCCCAATGAAATTCTGAATCTCAAGGACTTTGATTTCTTCAATGTGAACAAGAAAACCAAGAATTTCGTCAAAACATTATTTGAGAAATACAAAATAGGGATAGCGCCGGAGCCTTATAATTTCAATAGGAGGATGAAAAAACCAAGAATTTCGTCAAAACATTATTTGAGAAATACAAAATAGGGATAGCGCCGGAGCCTTATAATTTCAATAGGAGGATGAAAAAGTAAAAAAATCTTCGAATGTTGATAACTTTATTTATCCTACCGTCAGATACTTTTATCTGACGGTTAGATAATTTTTCACTTAATTGTTTATTCCACTTCATCCAATTGCTTCACTACTTTTTCTATACGCTCAAGCGCCCAATCTATTTCTTCTTTTGTAATCACGAGCGGAGGTGCAAAGCGGATGATATTATCGTGGGTTTCTTTGCAAAGTAAGCCTTCCTGCATCAAAAGTTCGCAATATGGCCGTGCACGCCGGTCAAGTACAAAGCCTATCCATAAACCGCGTCCTCGAACCTGCATAATATGCGGGCTTTTTATTTCACGTAATTTCTCCATAAAATAATTTCCCAACTCGAAAGAACGCTCAATCAAATTCTCTTCGAGTATTACTTCAAGCGATTTTATTGCAACTGCTGCTGCAAGAGGATTTCCACCGAAGGTAGAACCATGCTCCCCGGGCTTGAACACGCCAAGAATATCATGATCGGCAAGTACGCCGGATGCGGGATAGAATCCACCCGCTAATGCCTTACCAATAATCACTATATCAGGGCGGACATCTTCGTAATAATGTGCAAATAATTTCCCGCTGCGTCCCAAACCGGATTGAATTTCATCGCAAATAAATAAAACATTATTCTCTTTGCACATTTTTTCGATTTCTTTCAAAAAGCCCGCAGGTGGGACGTAAATTCCGGCTTCTCCCTGAATCGGTTCGACTAATATTGCTGCCGTATTCGGTGTAATTTTTGAACGGAAATCCTCGGCATTGCCATATTCGGCAACGATAAATCCTGGTGTGAACGGTCCATAATCACGACGGGCGTCCGGATCGGTTGAAAAGCTAACTATTGTTGTTGTGCGGCCATGAAAATTACCATCAGCAACGATAATTTCAGCTTGATTTTCTTCGATACCCTTTTTCATATAACCCCATTTGCGTGCAGTTTTAATTGCAGTCTCAACGGCTTCGGCACCTGAGTTCATAGGCAGAAAGTTTTCGTAACCGGTCATTTCATTTAGTTTCTTATAGAGAAGCGGCAATTGATTATTGCGGAAAGCACGGCTGGTAAGCGTAACGTGCTTTGCCTGCTCAACGAATGCTTCGTAAATTTTTGGATGGCAATGCCCTTGATTCACTGCGGAATATGCCGAAAGGCAGTCCATATACTTTTTACCTTCCACGTCCGTCACCCATGCACCTTTTGCTTCGGCTACCACCACGTCAAGCGGATGATAATTATGGGCTCCGTATTTTTCTTCTAAAGCGATATAATCTTGTGAATTCATAAAATAGTCCTTCTGTTTTCGATAAATATTTTAATTGGAAATTGATTTATTATTCCATATATAGACGAATCGAAATCCTGATTATTTTTTATCTATAATTAAATAATAACCATAAAGATTGTTAATTATGTCCAAATAATCTGACACAAATGATAAGCATTAATAATTTAATTTCATTTTTAATGAATATTCCTGATATTTTTGTAAAAAAGATGATTTGGCTCTTGACTGGTATATTATTTTTTGGTAATTTGCAGTTTGTTATTGATTACTATTAATTCAGTGTTTATTCACCCAATAAAGGTATTTTATGATTTTAGTTACCCCCCCCGCCCCAACGAAAGCCGCTGTGGCGGCTCGCTTTAACGATTTTATCGTTTTTTGTCATGCAAAAGACTGAACTGAAATCAGAAGATAACGTCTTCAATGGAAGCTTTGAAACCTGTTCTAATCTTCCAGCATCCATTTCTTTATGGAATATAGTTTACGACTGTAGCGTTGGGTCTGGCTCGGAATTTACCCGTTGCTTGGCTATTTATCCCTTAAATGATTTTGATCCGATTAAAAATCTTTATTGTGGTACTTCTCCTTCATGTAATTTGTTTGCTACCACACCTCCTAAAATTAGCAGAGGCTGGTTTAATCCCACCTGGGGCACTCCTGATTATTATAATCAAACATGTTCAACTTCAGTTTGCACACCGCCTGATCGTGATTATAATGACTTGCCATTTCCTGATATTCCCAAAAAACAGCTCCCATACGGAGATCATAATATCGATATGCTTCAAACTTATATTGGAGACCCATATAATGGAGGTGCCGCCCAAAACGGGTTTACAAGGATATTACTCTATAGATCTTATTGGTGGGACGATGCTACCAGAAAGATGATAGTTTATCCAGCTAATGCAACGTTAAGCTGCGGTGATTTTGGATTAAAGAATGAATATCTTTCTCAAAAATTAGATCAACCCTTAGCAGCTCATCATTGTTATAATATTAAAATGAGAATTAACGGAGTTCCCGATAATAATTTATCATGGGGGGCAATAAACACAAATAATATTTTGGACTGGTTAAGTTCGGACCAAATCAAATGCTACTTTTCACAGGATCCATTAATTCAGGAGGATTCTAAACCGATTGAATCTAATTCTTTATTAGCAGCAAACTTTAATAGTTGGGATCCAAGTTTACCAGTACAGCATCTCGAAAGGAAAGATTTTAAAATTTGGTCATTTCCTTATAGTAGCAACCTACAAAACTGGATTGAATTAAATGGAAAAATCTCAAATGTTGGAGATGAAGCTTTGAATTATATAACAATTGGAAACTTTAAAACTCAGTGGATAGACGGTGTGGATTTTGAAGAACCTACTAATTTTATCAAAGAACATTCAACCGATTGTGATAACGTGATGGCTATTCAGTTCTTTATTGATGCAATTGAAATTACTGAAGATCCGGATTGTCACTGTGATTGTAGCTCTGAGACACATGGTATTAAGTTTTGGGCTATAGAAAAACCCAAAATGAATATAAATGATCTATGTTGTGTGGACTTTTTTGTCGAGCGACCATCATATTTTGCTTGCGCAATAGTATCGGTGTCATTATTCGAAATAAATAAAGTTAATGGAGTTGAAACTGAAACTTATAAATTTAAATATCCTTCTAATTTCGGAGGTCTCCAGTATTTTCCAAACGGAGAGATAATTAAAATCGGTACTTTATGCTATAATAATGGTGAAGAAGGACATAAAGAATATCATCTTAAAGCTTGGTATAGAACAGAAAATTGGGAAAATGATATTTATCAGCATTGCAATCTTTTCCAGAATATTGATTTGACCTGCAAGGTTGATTGTTCAATAATTGATGCCAGTCCAAGTATTATTCTTGAAAAAAAATTGAATCAAAATCCAGGGAATCCGTTTACATCCGAATGTTGTTTCGATTTGAAGGTCAAAAATAATTCCACCGATCAGTCTTTAGACCTTGGAAATATTTTGATTCAAGGGGATTTCGATAAAATTAACTTTAGAACTTATGATGACTCAAGAAAGATAGAATATACTAAATTTGGTGGAGTTGAGTCAATGGTTTTGAAAGCAATAAATTTGTTGCCAGAAGGCAATTCAAGCAGAAAAAATGTGATAGCTCCCGGAGAAATTAATAATGATCTTGGTACATTTTGCATTGCAGAAGGTTCTCCTGCTATAAATCTTCACATTATTATATTAGATGCGAATAACGATGAATGTTCAAGCGCTGATTTAACAGCAACATGTGATTGTTGCGATGGAATATTTGTTGATGCAAAACCAATATCACAGATTGCTGGATTGTGTTGTTTTAATTTGTATGTCCAGCAGAGCGCAAATTCACCACAGTCAACAAACTGCTTTTTTAATCAGATTAAAGTTTATGATCTCTCTTTTGCACCTGATGATCGACTTGTTGAAACTATAAATTTAACAGAAAATAGTATTGCATTATATAATTCAAGAACATATCTTGAAACCTATTGCAATTTAGCTCCGAATCAAAATACTACTTTAAAATTCGAATTTATCAACAATCAAAGTCAGCCGAATTTTACTTGTACTAAATTAATTCCACTTAATTGCAAGAATTGTTGCGACAATATTTCTATAGAAACCATAAACTTAGCTTGTGAAAATACAAATTCACGTTGCCACAGATGTTGTTTTGGATTTAATGCAAAAGTCTTGGATTACGAATGCGATGATATATTTAAAATAGAATTTTGGAAATCAATTAGTGGTGGAACTTCTCAATTAGTGTCAATAATAAATCAACCTTTCGGCATAACTCCCGATGCGAATTATATTAATAATTCTATCTTGGTAGGTTCAAGCGAATTGTATGTATGTGAAACATTATATCCACCGTACATAAATTCAATATCTGCACAATACAAATTTGTTTTTAAAGATTTGAATGACAATATTATTTGTGAAAAAATTGTTGATAAATATTGTTCTACAGGTATTCCTGCAGTTGGGCCCTCAGGCTATCCAAAGGAGATATCTAAAGATTCAAATAATTTGAACTCAGTTATATATAGCGATAGAATTACAAATATTATGGTTATACCTAATCCGAACGAAGGTAATTTCACATTGGATTTCAATGCACAGGAAGAAGGAGTATTTGATGTTTGTATCTATTCGGAAATTGGTGATTGTAAATTGAATTTAATCCAAAAGAAGATTAACAAAGGAAAAAATTCAATTTCTTTCAAATCTGAATTAACAAATGGAGCATATTTCTTACAATTAAAGACTGATGTTTCAAGTTATATTGTTCCTTTTACTATAATTAAATAATTAATAACTAATATATTTGGAGGTTTTTTTATGAAAACAACTCTAACCTTTGCTATTTGTATTGTCGTTTTTTTTAATACAGGCAATCTATACCCCGCTGTGCAGCAATGGCGCTTTTTCACTTTTGAAAATAATACCTATCCATCAAATCAAGGATTTGATAGAATTTTAATAAGTCCTAAAGATTCAATAACTGTTTTAGAACCCTCAAGCCCTAAAAGTGGATATAAATATAAAGCTAATAAATGGGTTCAGTTTGATGAAGTCTATGAAGGATATGGTAATGGTAATCATTATTCTTTCAATGATATACTATACGACAAGGATACTACATACTATTTAACAAATTATTCGGTTTTGAAAACATATTATTCTGTGTTTTATAAGGAGAAATTATTTGTAAATGAAATAAAATATCCAGATTCCATTGATCATAAGTGGAATTTTCGGAGTTTCATAAAAAAAGGAAATGATATTTGGATAATACGTTATTCAAAAGACACGTATCATTTAATAAAATTAACTGATACGACATTTATTAAATATGATTCAATAATGACTGGCATTAATGGGCCAATATGGGGTTGGTTTGATGAAATAAAGAAAGATAACAAGGGTAATCTTTACCTTTTATCTCCCAAGGGGTTGGTTAAGTTCAATGGAGCAACTTCTACGATTTACGATTCCACAAGAATACCAATGACAAACTACTATGATCGTATCAGTTGTTTTAATATCAATAAAAATGGAGATTTGTGGTTTAAACTTCATCATTTTTATGGGAAAAATGATTCCTTATTTTATATTTCAGGTGATTCGGTTATGTATTATAATTTATCAAGTAAACCTATAGGGAAATGGGTATTCGATATGTGTTGGGATAGCCTTGGAAATACATGGTTTGCAAGTGATAGTTGTTTGGCCAGATTCGACGGAGCAAACTGGACTACATTTACTCCTCAAAATTCACCGCTTCCATTATTCTGCATTGGACCATTAGCCTGTGACAGTAAAAATAATCTATGGTTGGGAATTTCCGGAGAAGGTATGAATAAACCTGGGATTGGTATCTTTAATCCAAATGGGCTAACCGGAGATAGAAGTGGAGTAAATGAACTGTTTGGAGGTGGAATACAGCGGAATGCAAGTCCAAACCCGACTGATGGATCAGTTACTTTTCAGTTTGAACTGCCCAAGCCTTCTCCTGTTGAAATCAGGATTATTGACGATACTGGAACAACAGTAGCCTTAATCCCAGCTCAGAATTACCAAACAGGTGAAAATTCATACACATTTAATGGCAATTTACCTAATGGAGCATACAATTATTTTCTGAATGTGAATGATTGTTACTTCAGCGGCAGATTTGTAGTTGTAAGGTAAATTATTATAGAACTAATCCTCCAGTCAGGTTGTTTAAAAACTGACTGGAGGTGCATTATTTCTGACTATAGTAGCAGCTTCCACCCAGAAATTATTTCTGACTGGAGGAGCAGGTGACATAACCGATAAAATATGTGGCTGTCTCATAAGTTAATCTTTATTTGAATTTGTCATTCCTGCGTAGCGGGAATCCCCTTCCAGTACCATTCAGGAGATTCCTGCATGCGCAGGAATGACAAATTTAAATTATTAACTCGAAATTATTAATGATAAATTCAAATCACAAATCCAAACCCTCAAATCACAAATCTAAACCCTCAAATCACAAATCTAAACCCTCAAATCACAAATCTAAACGCTCAAATCACAAATCTAAGACCTCAAATCTAAATCTTCAAATCACGAATTTGAGACAAACCGCAACTCTTAGTAGAACTAATATTTTATTTCTTTATTTTGTTGACTTTATATAATCATTAGACTCAAACTTCATGTTTATTACCACGATTTCCGGTGTATTCCCTAATCTTATCGGCGGCCCCCAGGTGCCAACTCCGCAGGAAACATAATACTGAGTATTTCCTACCTGCTTGTATCCCCAAGCTATATCAAAAATCTTTGATGCTAATAAATTGAAAGGATAAATCTGACCGTTGTGAGTGTGGCCCGATAGCTGGAAATCAATTCCGTTGTTGCTGGCTTCTTCCAAATGGAAGGGCTGATGATCTAATAATATTATTGGAAGCGATTTATTTTCTACCGAGCTTATCAGACTATCAAGAGGCGCACGTTTATTGCCATTGAAACGGAATGATTCGCGGTCTAATCGGCCAACAAGATAGAACTTATTGTCAATTAAGCGTGTTTCGTCAAGAAGTAGATTCAGTCCTATACTTTTTAGATATGGTAATGCCTGTGCAATGCCTCCTATATATTCATGGTTGCCTGTTATTGCCCAAACTCCCAGCCGCGCTTTTAAGTTTTTGAGGGGTTCACCGCTTTTATTTGCCAGTACTGGCCCTATATCTTCGTCAAGTGTATCTCCACCCAATAAAATTATATCGGCATTCTGCTCATTTAATAAATCAACTATCTTTTTTACAAATCCATTATCAACAATTGCACCAAGATGTATATCGGAGACAAAAGCAATTTTAAGATTTTTCAATCCATTAGCTGTTTTATTAATCGAAACATCAATTGTTCTAACTTTTGGACTTATCGCATTGAATCGTCCGTATATTAATAATAATGCTACGATTAACAATGATGAGATGAACAGAATTTGTTTGGTTTTTGCAATATTTATAGTTATAAATTCAGGGAAGAATGGTATGAAATGATTGATTAATCTTAAAATATCAATAAATAATACAATCAGGAAAAAATATAATAAAGCTGCAAGCCAGAAAGATCCGATCCAAGTGAAAATGTATGATATTTTATGTAGTTCAAAACGATCGAAAATTCTGAAAATTATGTAAGAAGCAAATAAGATACAGTAAATTATTGTATAAATATATTGAATTTTGTGATTATATCCAATTGCTTGATACCCGCGTTTAAAAATATACCAACTTGCAGATGAATATATAGTTAAAACGATGGAGAGGAATATTATTAATTGATTTGTTTTCATAAACTAAAAATCATAACCTAATGAGAACATATAATCGGGCTGACTCCATGAACTATAATTATTACGCCATGCCACATCCATTTTAAAAGGAAGACCAAGTACATAACTTCTGATTCCGATTCCGGTACTCATTATTAAATTGCCGGGATATTTATTCCCTAAATCATCAATTTTAACGGAGTTAAATTGAGTATCGAAAGCGCCGCCAACATCAAAGAAGAAGGAGCCCATCATTGCCTGAAAAACTACCGGTAGCGGCCCGGCAATTAATGCACGGACTAATGGGAATCTGAATTCAGCGTTGGCAACAAAATATTTTGATCCGAAGATTGAGTTAAATTCCCAACCGCGCATTGGCATGATGAATAAATCCTGATAGAAAGCAAAATCTTCGGGGTTGTTGAATGGCATTCGATTACTTAAGGCTCTTCCGTTTAGCCAACCTTCTTCACCTCCGAGGGAAAACCGCTGAGGATTCGGTCCAAAGCTTGCTCCGGCTGTTCCACGAAGTGCAAAGCAATAATTCCAGAATGGAATATAAGCTCTTGCATCTGTTTTTGCTGTTATAAAACTTAAACCATCGGCTCCTAATTTGGGTGTTCCTTTTATTTGCAGATTATATCTGGTTCCACGGTTTGGAGCGAAATATCCCCAGAGGACATCATCGTGAACATAGCGAACTTCGGGAATTATTAACATCTTATATTTTAATTCACTGATTGAAGGATCAGTATTTTCGCGGGTGAGATTTTTCCAAGATATTCCCCAATCCAAACGATTGAAAACATCGAAGGGCAGGGATGCTTTTAAATCAATTCCAAAATCACGGAATCTGTAATATGAATAGTAATCATTACTTACGCTGGTAATAATTACGGAATGATAGAGCGCAACATGGTAATCAATTTTCTTTGGAAGGTAGCTATATTGAACGAAGATAGAACTATTTTTTAGATCGTACATCAAATTTGCCTGAGCGTAGATCTGATGATCGCCTAAAACATCGCTAAATAACATCTGGGTTGCACCTTGATAGCCATAGAAATTACTGTAATATGGATTGCCGACAATTAAATCAGTTGAAAAGCGAATTTTATAATCTTTTTCAATTAAAGTTGTATCCGAAGGGCTTAGTGAAATTGAATTGAGTTCATTAGTTTGAGTTTTGACAATATCATCATTTTTACGAACGAATTGCTGGTTTTTCATATCAATTTCAAAGTTCCCATAGCCTTTTGTTATTTTTGGTTTATCAGGTGATTGAGTAACAGATGAATCAATATCGAATAATCCAGTGATATTAGTTTCGGTAATAACTTTTTTTCTGAATCTTGTTTTAGGTAAAGAATCCTTCTCGATATTTTTATCAAAGGGATAACGGATCATGAAAATATCATATCCGGCATTAATCTGCGTACTGAAAAGTAATTTCGATCCGTCAGGGCTGAGAGAAAGTTGAGCAATACCGTTAAGTGAATTTGTTTTTGGTTTGATATTACCACTTGCGAGATTCATTTCATAAATATTTCCAATACCGTTTTTATCAGAAACAAACAGCATTTTAGTTCCATCGGGAGATATTGCAATCGAAGATTTTTGATATTGAGGATCGGAACTGATTCTAAGGATAGAAGCAGAATCAATATTAAAACAATAAATATCACTTGATTTAACATTTGTGTTCCACATTTTAAAAGTGGTGCCCATGCCGGTAGTTAGATGATCTGTGCGATCGGATATAAAATAAATTTTCTTTGAATCAGGAGACCAGCAAGGATTGAGGTCTGTAAAAATATCATTTGTGAGATTTCTTAATTCCTTTGTTTTAATATTATAAAGGAATAGATCGCTCTTTTCAACCACACTTGCAATGAAAGCCAAATAATCACCATCAGGAGACCAAATGACAGAGGATATGGATTTAAAACCGAATTTCAGCTTTTCATAATCATTTTTTTTGACATTTATAATATAAATTGCGTCTTCTCCACCTGATTTTGCCGAAATACAAAGATTTTTACCATCGGGGGACCAGGAAATACCAGGAGTAAGTATATTTAATTGCTCGAAATCCTGGCGGCGAAAACTGCTTACCAATAATTCTCTGGAATGTTTCTTTTCAAGATTAAGAGTATAAATTCCGAAAAGTCCTTCATCATCGGAGATAAAAGCCATTTTTGTTCCATCAGGAGAGATTGATGGTGAAGTATTATAAAAATTCTCTATTTCTCTATGATCTGTAATCTGTGTTGCAAAATCAACAGGATCATTAAATTTATCAATATCCGGCCAGTAATATTTTTTTAAATCTTTTTTCCATTTTTCCGAAAATTCCCTCAGGTTCATCTTAAATGCGTTTTTAAATGCAGCATCCAAAGTAAATGAAGAATGTAACTGTCTGAGAAGTTCTCCTACTTTAGCTTTACCATATTTATCAGCTATGTAAGCAAAAAATGTTTGACCGCCCCGATAGGCTAAGTATCCGTTTAGCATTTCCAAATCGGGAATATAATCGCTCATACACAAATCACGCATGAATACGTCGGTATGAGTATCCATACCACCACTACTGAGGTATTCGGCTAATCCTTCATTCATCCACAAAGGTATTTCAACCATATTAGAGCCAACAGTGGATTGAATTGTACCGCCATAGAACCAATCATTAAGTACAGCATGAACAAGTTCGTGATTTATCACATGCTCGAATAAATCATACGATCCTTGAAAAGGCAGAACCATCCTATTTTTGAAAAGTTCGGTTACTCCTCCCACACCTTCGGGAAGATATGAGGACACCACATTACTCTGCTGAAATTGATTATGAGAAGCATAAGCAATAATGGTAATACGGTTATTAATCCTATAGTTCAGGGCTTTTTCGATATTTTTAAGATCGCTTTCAGCCTTCATTGCCGTAAATTCGGCAAGATACTTAGTACCTTCTGAATAATAAACATCGAAATGCTTTGATTCTAAATATTTCCAGTTAAAATTATCATACTGTACTTTATTTTTTCCGAACTGAGCACAAAGGTTAGAATTAAATATATATAAGAAAAAAATGACTAAAATTAGCAGATTTTTTAATTTTAATGAACCATAAATAACCATAAATTCCTCATAATTAAATGAAAATTTATATAAAAATAATTTTACACTGTTGAATTACACTAAATATCAGAAAAAGTTTCAATTATCAAAAATTTCTAATGTTTATCCAAAATACCAACTTGCATTCCTTCGCAGGTATAAATATCATTTCCATCCACCTGCATTATACCATCAGCGATAATCATGGTAAGTTTCAGATTGATTATTCTTTTAACGTCGATAATGTAAGTGATTTTCTTACTTGTAGGCAAAACCTCACCGAAGAATTTGATTGCAGCACAGCCCAATGCACGACCCTTGCCAGTAAAGCCAAGGTGAGTCAGGAAAAATCCTGTAAGCTGCAGCAATCCGTCAAATCCCAGTGAACCCGGCATTACAGGATCATCAATAAAATGGCATTTAAAAAACCATAAATCAGGATTAATATCTAATTCTGCAATTATCTGGCCTTTGCCATATTTACCGGAATTTTCGCTAATATGAGTGATGCGATCAATCATCAGCATTCCCGGCAATGGCAGCCGACTTTCGGTGTTTGTTCCGGAAATTCCTTTAGCGAATTTTAGAATTTCTTCGTAGTTGTAAGAGGTTTTTGGATTTGTGTTCATATATAAATGTAATAACGACGTGCTTGGTTTAATGTTTATTGTACTTTATTTTAGTAAATATTAAAAAATTAAGAAATTGTTAGCTAGTTTTATAATTTAATTAGTTCATTTTCGTTAATACATTGCTAAATGGAAAATGTTTAAGATAGAGTCAGTTGATAAAATTGAAAAATAAAATAAAGAAGATAAGAATAAAGATAATTGCAAGATATATATGAAAACACTTGAAATACGTGAGCGCAAACAAAAATTAATTTCGGCAAACCGGCGTGCTTACCATGACTATGAAGTAGTTCAAAAAATAGAAACCGGAATTATTCTCACCGGCACTGAAGTTAAATCGTTAAGAGATGGGAAAGTCAGCCTTCAGGACGCTTATGCGGCATTTCAGGATAAAGATTCGCTTGAGCTTTCCATGATCAATCTTCATATCAGCCCATATTCTCATGGAAATCGTGAAAACCATGAACCAAAGCGCTTACGCAAACTTTTGGTAAACCACCGAGAAGCAATTAAACTGAAAACTCTGATTCAGGAAAAGGGAATGACTTTGATTCCACTTTCAATTTATTTTTCCGGCCCATTCGTTAAAATGGAGATCGGTATAGTTCGGGCAAAAAGAAAATACGATAAACGTGAAGATACCAAAAAGAGAGAAGTAGAGAAGGAAATCAGAAGAAAATTTGTGTAAATTTTAACACAAACTATTTGGGCCTTAAACCTGTCATTTGGGCGCATGCGGAATCCCCTGATTGGTACTGGAAGGAGATTCCACCATTCGCAGGAATGACAGCACATTTTCTCTCGTCATTTGCTTTTGCACAGCCTCAGAAGCAAAATAAAGTTAGTATTAATTTCCTACCTTCCATCATTAATTATTAACCTTTCACCATTAACCATTATTAACGCACACCGCAATTGACCTTGTGTTTC
>JAPLFL010000053.1 GCA_026390695.1 Candidatus Kapaibacterium sp.
ACACCAATGCAAATGCTGAATCTTTTAACGCGAAGGTAAAACTATTTAGAGCTAATCTCAGAGGGGTGATTGATACTAAGTTTTTCCTCTTTAGATTAGCTAAACTTTTTGCTTAATCCCCAAAAATTTGACATGACCCAGGATATGTTTAAAAGTGCCCCAATTAATAACTAATTCAAGGAGAAAATATGAAATTACAAAATGCTTTAATGATTTTTATTCTAATCATGGTCATTGGAACTATTGAGAGCTTTGGACAAGCAGTAAAGATTAATCAATCTTATATTAAGGGAGATGTTGAATTACAGTTTTGGCAGTACAAAAAAATACTGAATCCAAAAGATACTAATATCCAATTCAATATTATTTATCCTGAAATTATAAATAATAATGACATCTCTGTACGTATTTTATTGAATAGTAAGTTAATCGATAATGAACTTGAACAGAAATTCAAGGAATTTGCTGATGAGTATAAAACGAGTATTGCGGATAACCCTCCAAGTGATGAATATCCTCTCGATTATCATTGGATTGAAAATTGGACTGTTCAATACAACAGTAATGGGTTGTTATCATTAGTAAATTCTATTTCAGAAGCAACTGGTGGAGCACATGGAAATTATAAAGAGACTTCTTTTAATTTCGATTTAAGTAATGGAAGGGGAATAATTATAACCGATATAATTAGTAATCAGAAAGATCCAAGATTTATTAAATTATTGATGAGTAAATTAGCTGCTTCAGTAGAAATGCAAGCAGCTGACTTAAAAGATGATTTCCCACCTCTTAAAAGTGATTTTAAACTTACTGAAAATTTCTATTTTACCAGTATGGCTGTGGTTTTTATATATTCTTCTGGTGATTTTGTCAGTATGGGATCTGGACCGAATCCAGAAGCAGTCTTCCCTTTTGATGAAATAAAACCATTCTTAAAAAAAGGATGTATTCTTGAAAAATTGTTTAAGAAATAGGAATAGAAAAAAATGAAAATCAAATTAATTATTGCTACACTTATCTTCGGATTATTTCTGAACATCGCAGAAACTACATCAAAAGATAAGAAATCGGAAAAGCCTCAGCCCGTTTCTTCCCTCAACGAAGTGAATATGAGGCAATCAAATTCACCGGCTACTGTTGAATGTTCTCTTCAATTTAATGCCCCATTTAACGGTTCTGGTGGATGTCCAGACTACAACTGCTACCGATTAACCAGTAAAGATAAAAGCGCTGGAATGTTCGGTTTTGCGGTTAAAAAATCGGAAGCAAATCAGAAATTAATGAAGATATTGGGAAAAATCCTGATGCTTTAGTAAAAATCCAAATTGCATACAGGTCAAAATGCAATAGTGAACCAAGTATGAAAGAATTTATTATTTTAAAAGTGTTTTAATTATTAAAAGGAAATCAAATGAAAAACAAACTAATCTATCTCGCACTTGCAATAGCTCTACTTTTTACGGGTATTGAAGCAGTTGCAAAAGAGAAGAAAGTAGCTTCATATCCTGAAGTTGAAAAACAAATTAAGGAAATAAAAGAAAAATATTCCAAAATTCAAAAAGAGAAAAAAACATATCAAAAACGAGTATATAATGGAACTGGAGACGATGGAGAGAATATTACATACAATGTTTATGTGAATGAAACTGAGCTAAAAATTATTGATGTTGAAGTGTCAGGTCCTGGTGATGCTGGAAGTAGAACAGAAATCTATTATGATAAATTTAAAAACTTCTTCGTATTGGAAAGTTCAGAAAGCAGTACTGCTCTGGCAAATGGAAAATTCAAAACGGACAAATCTGAGAATAGATATTATTTTACAAATGGGAAAATGATTCGCTGGATCAATGAAAAGACAAAAGAAGTCGATCCGAAAAGTGATGAATTCATTAGAGCAGCAGCTGAAATTAAGGAAAAAATAATGAAAATTTCTAAAGATATTAACAAATTAAAAGGAAATTAAAATGAATATAAATTTAGTTATATTCGCTCTCTAAATTGCTCTGCTTTTTCTATAAAACTTACATGAAGACTATATGCTGTTTGTAAAGATTACTGTGATTTAATAATTGCAAAAGTTAATGGACAAATCCAGTTAGTAGGGACTATCTGGACTCCTGCTTATGACGAGTTAAAGTATAATGAATTTAATAGCCAATACTATTCTGAAGGATCTGGTATTGGCTATTATAAATAAATTTGATTAATACCAATAAAACCCGAAATTTGTTTTCTCATTATCTGATTTTTTTTAAATAATTCTAATTACTCATGCACCACCTCCTCACCAAATCAACATTCCTTCGGGGCTGTCAATGCGTCAAATCTTTGTATTTGAATAAATATCTGCCCGAACTGAAAAACCAAATGAGTGATAGTCTTGAATCTAAATTCGAGAAAGGTCATACTGTAGGACTTTTGGCTCAACAGCTTTTTCCAAATGGAATTGATCTTCAAAAGAAATATCAATTTGATTATGATAAGAGCATTGAAGAGGTCCGAGAGCTGCTAAATCAAACTAATGCCATTATTTATGAAGCACCGTTTTTGTATAACGAAGTTTTGTCTGTTCTTGATATTCTTGTTTGTGAAAATGGCAAAATAACGGCTTATGAAGTGAAAAGCATAACTGAGATTAAAGAGCATATTATTTTGGAATGTGCTCTGCAATATTGGGTTATGAAGAATTCAAGCATCGAAATATCAGATTTCAATATAGTGTATGTCAATAATAAGTATGTCAAGCAGGGCGAACTTGATATAAATGAATTATTTAAAATTGAATCGGTTCTTGAGAGGATATTGCCTTTGCAAGATGATATTTCAAGTAAAGTGGAAGAATTAAAGGAAATTCTTAATAATCAAGTTGTTCCTGAAATTGATATTAATTCGAATTGTGATCATCCCAACCCCTGTGATTTTCATAATCATTGCTGGCAGCATATTCCCAAATATTCAATATTTAATATTGCCTATTTAAAAACACCCAAGAAATTTGAATTATATAAAAATGGAATAGTTAAATTTAACGATATTCCCAAAGATTATCCATTGAATGAAAATCAGTGGCAACAAGTAGATTGTGAGTTGAATAAAACTTCAATTATCAATAAACCTAAATTAAAGGAATTTTTGGATAGTTTGAATTATCCTTTATATTTCATGGATTTTGAATCCTTCCAACCTGTAATACCAATGTTTGATAATTCCAGACCTTACCAGCAAATTACTTCCCAATATTCTTTGCATTACTTGGAATCAAAGGATTCGGAATTAAAGCATTTTGAATATCTTGCTGAAGCAAATTATCAGATTGATCCAAGAATTGGCTTTATCGAACAACTTATAGATGAAACACTGCCTGATGGAGATATTTTAATATTCAATATCAGTTTCGAGAAGCCAAGATTAAATGAAATTGCAAAAGATTTTCCGCAATATGCAGAAGCTATAGGAAAAATAATCTCAAGGTTGAAAGACCTTATTATTCCATTTAGGGAACACTATTACTTTACTCCAGAAATGCTTGGAAAGTTTTCAATAAAGAATGTTCTTTCTGCATTGATACCTGAATTGAGCTATAAGGAACTTGAAATCTCCAATGGTGGAATGGCTATGACTATCTATCCTTCACTTTATTTGGAGACTGATCAGGAAAAAATCAATACAGTCAGGCACAACCTCCTAAAATATTGTGAAATGGACACTTTCGCAATGGTGAGGATATTGAAAGTGTTGGAGGGGATTAATTAGTGGAATTTGCAGGTACTTACTCTGCATATATTCTATTAATTAAATCAACCATCTGATCATTATGGAACTGTGTTTTGAACTTAATCTTCACTTTGCCATCAAAGAATTTCTCTGCATGTTTTATTTTGTAATTTTCCTCGTTTCTAAGCAACTCTTCACTTTCAACATTTTTAGTTTCAACAATAAAATGAAGTATTTGCTCCCCATCTTTGAATTTTAAAACATAAGCAAAATCTGGTGAATAGCTTTTACCACCTGCAACTGGAATCCTGATAGAATTTTTTGGTATTTTAGTAAAAACAATAACATCCTCTATATTGGCTTTAATATTTTCTTTTTCTAATTCAGAATCATAATACAATGAATCAAAAAGGTATTCTTCTTTTACTTTTTCACTTGAAATTAATACACCAACATCAGAAGCATAAATTTCTTTAAGAACATTACCCTTTTCGTCGGTCAGCTTTGTAGGGTGAATGCTATTGGAAACCTTTTGATACTCAATACTAAACTTATCAAAGGCTTTTGACATCAAATAATTATCAAATTCATGTTTGATTATTCTTATTGTTGATGCATTCAGATATTGATTTATATTCTTTCCCGAAACTATGATTGATTTATGCAGTGTTTTAATATTTATGCTTAAAACTTTTGAAAGTTCTTTCAAAAAATCACTGTATTTCATTGTAGAAATTGGGGTTAATGTGCGATTAACTGCCGATTCTTCCTCATTAACAATTGCTTTATTATCCTCTATTTTAACTTTTGCAATGCGTTCTCTGACTCCTTCAATAACAAAATGATTATTTTTATCTTTTAAATAATCTGTAAATAGTTTTTGGAAAACTTCTTCATTATCAAATTTGTATTCCAAAATAACCTTTTCATTCAGTTTTTCCCATAGGACTTTTAATTCTTCATATTTTTCGGTTCTAATAATTACTTTTTTCCTTGTATCCGATGCTTTTCGGATTTTATTTGAATTTACTCCTTCAAAAATTCGAGGATAATTATTTTTAATAATATCAAAACCACCATCTAAAAACTTATGTGATGCTCGTATTACTTTTTTATCTACAAGTTTATCAATCAAATCATCTTCATTAGTTGTATATAACTCGCAGATTTTCTTAATCATATTTTCATTAAGTTTCTCTGGCACTTCTTCAATAGAGATTGCACCAGATTTCTCATTAATTTCATTAACTAACTTATCAACAAAATCACTTTCTGTGAAATCAACAAAATAGTTTAGATAAAACTGTTCGTCTTTAACTCGGTTTCCATATTCATTCACTGGCAAACGTAAGCCACGACCAACTTCTTGTAATTTTGAGATTTCGCTTCCACTACTCCGAAGCTTGCAAATTTGGAATACATTAGGGTTGTCCCATCCTTCCCTTAACGTCCACTTTGAAAAAATAAAGCGTCTTGGATTTTCCAAATCAAGCATTGATTGTTTGTCATGCAAGATTTCGTTAATTTCTTTTTCAATAACTTCATCTTTCTCGGTATTATCTTTTGAAAAATAACCTCCATGTGTTAAAGAAAGGTTTTGTAAAGTTTTTTCAAGATAAGATTTGTAAAAAATATTTGTTTCAGTATTTAACGAAGATAATATTTCTGCTTTAACAAGCATCTCAACTGTTTTCCTTATGCAACCTTCTTTGTTCCTATACTCTTCAATGTTATCGATAAAGAAAAGAGTAAGCGGTTTTATTTTTACATCTCTTGTAAGAAATTTTTTTTCAATTTCAAAATGATGTTTGATTGCATTTTGGATCATCATTTCTTGTAGAGTTTGAGCATACGAAAATGGGTTAAGTTTATCTCCCTTTTTCATCTCCAAACCATTGGATAAAACAACCGTGCTTTTATTGAGATTCTCAATGGATAGATCAGTCATTTCAGTATGTACTCTCTTCATACTTTCATTTTTTGCAACTAATACTACCTTTCTCTTATTGTTTTCTGTTAGTTCAAAGCTGGCTTCTGTTCCATTCGAATCAATAAACTTTACTAATGTGTTGTTACCTCTGTCAAATTTAGTTATATGTCCAATAACTCCCTTTACAAGATTTCTATTGAATGAATCAACTGCAGTAAGTTGATAGATTAAATTTTGATAGTCTTTAACAATTATTTTTTCATTTCTTTTTGTGGGATCATTTTTCTGTTTTATTTCTTTATCAGGGAAAGTTGCACCATAACGTAAAATAATTTGCGGTTCCATTTTTAAGATATTTACCCAAGTTTTATTATCCTTAGCAAATTTGTGTGGTTCGTCAATAATTACAAATGGTTTTATAGCAGCAATTGCATCAAAAGGTACCGAATATTTATCAAATAATGCTTTATGGAATCCAGTTTGCATAGTTTCTGAATTGATCATTCCTGCATTTATAACCATTACCTGAATACTGTTTTTCTCAAAATTGCCTGATTCAACAAAACTTGTAACTGCAAGCGGAATATAAGATTTTTTGCTTCTGTTATTGTTCTGACTTTCAACAATATGTAAATGAATTGATTTGCCATACTGTTCTTTGAAGTGCTCACGGCTACTGTCCGATTTCAGAAAATCAACTGTTCCTGCTTTGATGGACAGTGTTGGAACAACAATAATGAATTTGAATATTCCGAATTGTTTGTTTAGCTCGAATATGGTTTTCGTATAGGTATAGGTTTTACCTGTTCCAGTTTCCATCATAATATCAATAATGTTACTGTTGCTCGCAGTTTTTCCATCAATCCCATTTTCATCTTGTACCTTTGAAATATTCTTTAGGTATAGCTTATTTGTTATATCAAACTCTGGATTTATATGGTTTTTATCTACATCAAATATCGGCACATAATCAATATTCTCGAAAACAGCAAGAGTATTTTCCACTGCTTGTGATTGGTGATTCAAGTCTTTTTCAAAATTAAATCCCTGCATTTTAATGCCTTATAATAAAATCAATTTGAATATTCTTTTTGTTTGCATAAGACTTTACACTTTCTGATAGTTCACGCAAATTTTTACTATCGAAATGGTATCCAAATGATATTATGGAAGTAGGATTAAATCCCTCGTCAGAATCAATTTTTTCCAGTAATACTTTTAGGTTATCAGTAGTAAAACCTTTTCTCATTAGATATAGTTTGTTATTGCCATAATGCGAAATGTAATTCCCCAAATCAATTTCCTGTAAGTTCTTAGTTAATGGAATTCCATCATAAGTTTTCCAAGTGGTAAGCAATGCTTTTATATCTTCATTTGTTAGTTTACCAACATCGAATAAGGTCAGCGAATCATCAAATTGTTCTGCTTCAAAGTTATAATCTGCCCATATTGGCATGGTTTCAAAAATCTTAAATCCGAGATCTTGATTCTTTAATGCATCTATTTCTTTTTGGAGTTGTTCTTTCTTTTCGGTATTATTTTCCAAATTTAATAAGCCATCATAAGATTTAATCTCTTTTTCCTTCTCATGAATTTTAGTTTGTATTTTCTCTTTAGTTTTTTTTGCTGCTCTTATTAAACGTTCTTTGGTAATTTCAAAGATGGTAGGTTCTGCTTTTAATTCATTTTTCACAAAATCATAAGATGCTTTATTTTTCTTGGGATCAATTGGTTCAGGAAGTTGAACTAAAATGTATTTTCGGTTGCCACCGTCTTCGGTATTGAGTTGCATTACAGCATCACCTGTAGTGCCAGAGCCTGCGAAGAAGTCTATAATAATATCTTTTTCATCTGATCCTATTTGAATTGATTTCTTTAATAATTGTAATGGCTTAGGATGATCAAAATAAGATTCATTTAAGATTTCCCTTAACTCTCTCGTTCCATTTTCTGTTCTCATTTCTGTTTCATCCCAAACCGATTTAGCTTTTGAAGTAGATTTTCTATTTTTTTCATATATGTTCCAATTACCATCACTTTTTATCTTTGATACTACTTGACTTAAATCTAAATTGTCTTTAACAATATTTTTATTAACCAAATCCTTACCCCATCGCCAGACACTTTCTTTACCTATACTATTATAGGGTTTAACTTTGATTCTGTAATTTTCATCTTGATTTAAACTAACTGCGCAATAGCCATCTTCACTAATATTTGGATTTACATAAAAAGCATAAAATAAATTTTCCCTATTTCCACTATGGAATTTAGGATTTCTATTCCTTAAATCTCTTAAATTAAATCCTCCTTTGCTATCACTAAAACTAAAGGCTACTTTTTTTGGCAGTTCATTTAGAAGAAGTTCTTCTGATTTAGAATATATAATTAGATATTCATTTGTTATTGCAATTTGTTTATAATCTCTACCACCTGGATTTGAAATAATAATTACTTGCGCTTCAAAATTCTCTTCTCCAAAAATCTCGTCCAACAATAATCTCAATTGTGCTACTTCGTTATCATCAATGGATACAAAGATTACTCCATCATCTCGAAGTAATTGTTTGGCAATATAAAGGCGTGGATACATGAAAGTAAGCCATGCTGAATGTGAATTGCTTTCGCTTTTGGTGAATTTGAAAATACGTTCTGCTTTTTCTGCATCTATTCCAGCTAACTGTTGTAGTTCCTCAACTGTAAATGAGCGGTCATCTTGATATATGAATCCATCACCCCCAGTATTATAGGGTGGGTCAATGTAGATCATTTTTACTTTTTCATAATAGGCTCCCACGAGGTGCTTCAAGACTTCCAAATTGTCTCCTTTTATCAGAAGATTTTCAGATTTCTGGTTCTCTTCTTTTTGGTTATGGGTTTCGTCTTCTTTTAATAAAGTGGTTGCTGAATCACTTGCTAAAAGGCGGGCATACGATTTCCCCAGCCAATCCAATCCATAACTTTCTTTAGAAAAGTTGATGTCTTTATTAGAAAGTTCTTGTTTAAACTTTTCAAATTGGAAGTTGCCTTCTTTATCAAAACATTGTGAAAAGTGCTTTTTTAATACTTCCAAATCATTATTCTGCAATTTAATATCGTTAGTAATTTTCTGAGTCTCTTCCATGTTAAACTTTTTTATATGTTAAAAATCAGGTAACTGCTTTTATTGCTCACCCTTCTTCTTATTTTTGAACATATAAAAAAAGGGCATTTCCATTGAATTTTGCCCTTATAAGAGGTATCGACCAAGAAACCCACACTGATGGCAAAAAGGAAATGCCCCGATTGCTCGGAGCATGCCTTCACTGCCGTTCTCAGTGTTAAAAATTGGTCGATTTCCTTATAAGAACGATAGTAAGACAAGTCTTACATATTTAAATTATTTAATATCCTACGTCATAATATTTTCTTATTTAGTAAAGAAGATTAATATTCAGACCATTCAAGCAGCTGTTAAATGTCTGTCCTTATTTATACTTTTATAGAACTTTTGTAAAATTTTATCATCCTTTGTGTTTTCATTTACTTGATCCATCAGTTTTCGAATATCAAAAGAGGCTTCTTCTGACATTTGAGACCTTATATCACGCTGTAACTCAACACAATTAATATTTGCTGAATTATTCATAATTAATTAACTCCTTCGGGGAACGAATCTCAATTAACTTATACCCCATAAATAAATTGATAGAATTAAATTCGTGGATTTTTTTCAAATTTACTATATGATGAAAATTCCAACTTACAAGAACATCTACATTATAAATAGAAGCAACAGCGATATGTAACGCATCGTTAAGAGATTTTTTAGTTAAAGCACCTTGTATTATATATCTTTCAGCTAACTGTATAACTTCTTCAGAAATTTCTAATATTTCAATATTTTCTACTGGAATTGAATCTAATAAATCCATCAAATGTGTTGGCCATTTTTAATTTCTTGAATAGTTATCCTTGAAAATACAGCTATAGCTCTACCATTATAGAATTCCTCAAACAAATTGTTCGACCATTCTGCAAAGACTTGATCAAAGCATCCACCGATAACTGAAGTGTCAATATATATTCTCTGTCTGTGCATATACTCAATAAAATTTTTAAATTAATCCGAAACCTTCTTCCTCAATTGAGTGGCCTTCACTGCCGTTCTAAATATTTTTAAATTGGTCGATTCAAAACTGAACGAAAGCCAAGTTTTATATATTTTATCCTATTTATATATTACATATTCTTAATGATTGAATTATTTCAAAATTGATTATATAAAATCAATCTATATGCAAATTACATTTTTTTTAATCAATGACAAAATAAAAAATGTATCTTTATAAAATTATCTCATTTTAATAGAGAATATAGTCCCACAGCCATCTCCAATATCTCACTACTCATCTCAACTTCATCAATCCATTTCTTTGGAATGGCTTCTATTCCAATATAAGTACCAAGGATATTCCCTGTAATCGCTCCAGTACTGTCAGAATCGCCACTGTGATTTACAGATAATATAAGTGCCTTCTGGAAATCCTCCTGATAATCCAATGCACAATATAAAGCTATTGATAATGCTTCCTCTGCTATCCAGCCACCACCCAGCATTTCAACAATCTGATAGTTTGGTGTTAATCCCAATTTATAAAAATCAACTGCTTTTTCAACCGCTTCCAGTGTTTGTTCGTGATATTCATATTTTTTGAGAATCTTTATCGATTTCTTAATAGAATTTAAGATTGAATCCCCATGAGAAATATATGATATAATCTGTGCTAAACAACCCGATGCTAAGTAACCAGTTGGATGACCATGAGTTAATGCTCCAATCTTACAGCCGAGTTCAAAATTATCTATATTTTCTATAAAGCCAGCAGGAGCAATTCTCATCACAGTTCCACAACCTTTGCTATTATTGATTTGATCATCCATAGTTCCAAATTTACCAGATTGAAGTGAACTCAGGCAAGTGCCACCAGGAGCTCTATTAGCAAATAGATTCTCAAATTTCATCAATCTGCTGTCATACTTGTCTTTATCATTTGCTGAAAATGGCACTGATTGGGTAATATACCAATTTTTATATGATTTCCAAATTTCAATTACTAAATCATCAATGTTTACGAAAGAATGATCCGAATTGAAGTAATTTAATATCCCTTCGCATGAAAACAAGCTCATTTGAGTATCATCCGTGAAGATTCCAGCTGTCCCATATTTATTAACAAAATCGGTTATTCCTTCTTTCCCATAACGGGCAAGAACCTGATTAATACTATCAAATTCAATCGTTGCACCCAGTGCATCTCCAATAGCACCCCCGATTAAACATCCTTGTATTTTTGATAGCCTTTGTTGATCTTTTTTTCTATCCATTATCATTTTAAGTTAATTATGATAAATTTATTATATTATTCAATTATAAATCAAAAGTGGCTACTGATTAGATTAGCAGCAACGTCTGTAGTCCACTTTTATCTTCTTCGGCTTCTGTAGGGATTAATATCACCATTTAAATTCGTTTTTGCTTCATTAGCAACATCAGCATCTAAATCTTTTGCCAGAATCCTTTGAAGTTTCATATTCGTTCCAGTTCTTTTAGCCAAGTTATATCTAACCTGCGGATCCTTATTTTTGACGGCCAGTTCTATGATTCTATTAAAAGTTTCTTCTTCATTTTCCAGTTTACCAAGCAAATCAATTAGATTAGAAATTGCTTCATTGAAATTAGTTGCAAATACTCTTTCAACATTATCCAATGTGATATACTTATACACTGTTTCGGTATTGAGAACACTCTCCAGAACTGCATTACTGGCATCATTAAGCAATAGTTTGATAGTGTCTGGTCTTAGATTATCATGATGAGCAATTCTCGTCCGAATCCTCTCAGAGCTTGATTTAGCAAATTCGTGGAATAGATCAGACATCTCTGGTATATCTGGCAACACTCTTACAATATCATCGATTTTATCAAACCCGGCAATTTGGGCTTCCACACCGTTTACTTTTAAATTGATTCCCATTTATATTTCTCCATATTAATAATAAAAAATATTTATAATACAAAATTAAATCAATGGCCGCCTTAATGTGACGGTCTAAGGAAATGTGAATAATTTTATTTTTGAATTTTTATGTATTAGTTTTCAAAGCCTCATTCACAGCATCTTTCAACCTCTGAGGACTGATAATTTCAATTTTATGATTAGCACTTAATATCCATTCTACTAATTCGGAAACAATTGGTACAGTCATAGTCAGTTTTAGTGATCCATCTTTTTGTGTTCTTAATTTCTGTGAAATATGCCATATCCGATGTTCATAGAATTTAGCTGCTTCTGGAGGTATTCTAAGCTCTATATCGACTGGATCTCCGTAATGAGCACCAAAATTATGCTTTTCGAAATCTTCCTCATCAAATTTGGGTATTCGATTATGAGGTTCATAAGATTCTTCAAGATTAGAAATTTTTTGAATTGCATAATTTCGTAAAATCTTTTTGATAGGATAATATGCAATTAAATAGAATATGCCGGAATAATGGAAAATTCCGTGTGGAAATACAGTATAGTTCTTTATTCTGTCATCTTTATATCTTAAATAATCAAATTTAATCCATGTTTTTTCATTAGCATATTTGATAAGATCAATTAAGATGTTCGGATGTGAACTATAGTCATATTGACCGAAGTTCTCTTCAGTTATAAGTAATTCATCATGAATTCCTTCACCTGGAGCAAGTTCTTCAAGTTTTTTTGTAATTGCTTTTATATCGTCTTCAATTACAGTACCTTTGAAGTTCTTGAGGTATCCTTTAAGCATATAAAAAGATAGGAGCTCTTCTTCTTTTAACTTTAAATTAGTGGTTGATAACTTGGCAAAACCTGATAAACTCCATTTTTTAGCATGTCCTTCATGGTCAAATTGTAAGGATTCATCCATCTTTCTAATAATTGAAATGTCTCTTTGAATACTTCTTTCAGAGGTATTAATGAATCCTTCATCTTTAAGAATATTAATTAGATCATTTACTGTGAAGTTATTTCCTGATAAGAATTTTTTATAAATAAACAGTACCCGTTTTGCTTGTTCGGCTTTTTCATTTTCGGAGCTTTTCATTTAACCCAATCTTGAGATTTTTGCAAAATTACAAATATAATATTTTTAATTGATAAAGTCAATTATAAAATTTCAGAATCTTATTGTATTGTGAGAAAAACGTTGACTAAATTCTTTTTGAAAAGAAATTCATAGGAATTAATAGGGAATGTATAGAAGTAATGTAGATATATTCTTCAAAAAAGATAAATCTTTGAATTGGCATTTAATAATTGTTTTTTATCGATTTTCAGTTGTCAAAGAACACATCATTCCGTTTCTATCTTGTATAACAATAATTTTCATAAAATTTGTAATTAAAAAATAAATATTTTATTGTCATTGATAAACTGCACTGGGTGCAATATTCAAAAGGTACAAATTTTTTTAGGTCAATTTAGTAATCATTATACTTTTAAAATATTTTAGAATATCATCTGAAAAATCGACTGGCTGCACAATTATTTCAAATACAGGAGACGTATTGAAAATTCTGTGCCAAAACATAACTGATGTAATATCAGGTAGTTAATAAAAAGCCAACATTGAGTAATGAAATAATATTACAAATTATTGTAAGAATTTTTCATATCGATAATTCCCTATTTCTATTAATTTTCGGATTCCCATTTTATCTCCGAATTGAAATCTGATTATTTGTCGATCAATAAAATATTGCCTAATGAATTTCGTTAATAAAGATTTTGAAACATTGATTAATGAATAACCAAGAAAAACCATCACAACAAACCAAGGATGTTTGGCATGATGATACTTCAAATTGGAAATGGGGAGTTTTTTATTACAATAAATCAGACCCAAGGCTATTCCCACCAAAAAGAATCAGGTGGACTGGCTGGAAGTTGAGGCTGTGTAGTGCTGCAAGCAGATAAAAAAAGAATCATGATAAAAGGAGTAACTAACGATTTCATTCGAACCTCTATAAATGTTAAAAAATATTCCATAATTTTTTGCTATTTTTAATATCCAAATTTATTCCATCCTAAAATGTTATCATTGATCAATTACATCTTCAATAAATTAGCTTTCATAAATTGGTAATTATTATGTCATGAATTTAATTTTTATTTGATAAAATAAGAAAAATAAGAGCAATTGCTTACAGCTTCGTCATAAAATTTAGTATTTGAATAATCCGTTTTTAACTTTGCAAACCATGTTCTGTTGTTCTTTTTTTCTTCCTTTTTAAAGTCATGATTCGTTTTATTGACATAAAAATAATGTTCATTCTGCTCGCATTTAGCAAGCATGAAGCTGATTTTTGCTTTAAATTCTCTGCTTGTTGTTTGTTTCATAGCTTTGGTATAATATTTAATGGCATTCTTTTGACTATAAAATCCTAAAGAATTAATTTGATAAATATCATAAAATTTTTTATCAAATGGTTGACTTTGTTTATCCTTCAAATCTTCAGTTTCATTATCCGTAAAGAATTGAGATAAAGTGTGAGTAAAAGCAAGTGCTTTCCAACATGGTCCGAAATAAGTTGTATTATAATGTGCATTGCCGAGTTGATAACATGCATCAGCTACTTTGATTTTATCTTGATTTTGTGTAACAAGCTGTTCAAGCTCTAACATTTTTTGAGCAAAAGTTAATTTATTATATCTGTTTCTACTATATTTTGCAAAGTTAAAATTATATTGACCTTCTAAATAACCATAGAATGGATCAGCAGGAATATTGAAATGATCAGAGTACTTCATATAGGAATTCTTTAATTTACTAAAGTATTCTGCTGCTTCAGAGTACTTACCCTGACTTAATAAATTTGTTCCTTTCATTTCATACAATTGGCACTTAGCATCGTTTTTAGCTATGAGAATCTGACTTTGCAGTTCATTAGGTTTATATCGTTCTCCATCCCATGTCAGTTGCCAAGCATAAATATCAAAACATTTAAGTGATGATTTACGGATAAGAAATTCTTCAAAATCATTTTTGTCTGGTTTATCATAGAATGCTAAAAGTGAATTTACTATAATATCTTTTGGATTCGGATAAAGTTCATAAAGACAATGAGAACATAAAAATGATTTCCCGAAATCACCCTGCTTGTAGTAGGTATATGCAAATTTATCGAGAATATACTTCATTGTCATATCTGTACCTGACTCATTATTAGAGTTGAATGAAATTATATCTTCATACATATCGTAAATTACATTTTCAAGACTGTCAGTAATTGTTTTAGCATTTCTGGCAATTAATGCAAGTATAATCACTTTTAACTGTTTTATTTCTGATGAATCAAGATTTGGTATGTTTTCACAATCTAAAACTTTTTTTTCGGCATGTTTATAATCACCATTAATAAATTCGAGATATGCATTAGCAATTGGCCATAAACCATGTCTTTTTGTTAATTTATCTGAGATAACGTTTCCAATAAACGTTTTTAATCTCTTCAAATTATTCAAGTTGTATTCTTTATTTTTTACAATTTGAAATTCATATTCTTGCCAAGTTGGGCGATAATTTAATTTCATTAATCCGAATTCAAGTTTTGTAATTTCTCTTGAAAGAAGTAGCGCAAGAAACTCTGAATTTGGATCTGTTCTGTATATGCTATCCATCTCTGAGATTCCATCATTCTTATTATCGATCCCACGAATAGCATAGCAAGCTGATTTTTCATTGGGATTCTTGCATAAACTCATAACTGAATCCCAAATTTTCTGTTCATCAATATGAAAACTTTGATAAGCAGAGAGGCGTTTACTTCTACAATTAGCAAAAATCTGTGAATAGGAATAATTAGCTTCAGCGCTTTTTTTATAATATCCAAGTGCTGCGGCTTTATGACCAAGTGCCCAATAGTAAATCAATGATCCAATCTGACTTTCAGGTGTATATTTATCAAATAAATTAATACATTTGGTACAAAATCTGCTATAATGAGCAAGCCTGACCATTTGATAAGTATATCTCATTTTTATAAAATCATGTCTTGCTCTTTTAATAAAAACTTCACCTTCATTGATTAGCTCTGGCCATTTGGTTGAATCAACCGGTTCTTTCTCTAACCAGCAATCAGCATAGAAATCTTCACTTTTACTTGTCCCATTTAGTGCAAGATCACATTTTTTAGCAAATTTTAAATATTCAATATATTCACTTTTATCACTATCAGGAAGACTAAAGAATTTCCTACATGTGATTTCACTTTTATTTACCTTGTTAGTTTTATTCTCTAAAAAATATAATATTTCATCAAGTTCTGTTAAATTTGATTTATAAATCAAGTATTCTAATTCTTTGTAAATACCCTTTTTTAAAATTGTGAGATACACTTTCTGATAATCTTTATCCTTCATCGTTTTGTAATAATCATCATTTTGAACTGTATTTAATAATCCTGTGTTGGTTGCCCAATCCAAAATATTGTCAACTTTTTTTATTGAATCCTGATCATAGGTTATGTATAGAAAAGGTGTTGATGAATAATAGAATGGTGCAAAATTCTCGCTATTTATTGTATTTTGGCTGAAGAGCAAATAGTAGCTATCATCCTCTGTTGGATTTAAACCACAACCAGTGGATTTATCACTTTTAGATAAAATTAATACGAGGCTAACGAAAATGATTAGCAATAGCTTGGATTTCATAGGAATTGAACCTTTTTTGAGTATTTGAATCAAGATGAAAAAATGTAATTTCAATTTCTTTACTTTTTATTTTTGATGCAATTAGTGCTGCAGTTTGGTTTAAATCAGGAATCGTTACACGCTCAAGACGAATTATATCGTTTGCAATTAAAAAGTTTCCAGCAAAATAGAAATTTCTGATTGCTTTGAAATGAGACTCATCGATCTGCTGAAAATTAGTAGGATCTGATAAACTACTTTCATTTACATTATTGAGCAAATACATTGCATTTGAATATCTAAAAACCACTCCTTGAGAGAATAACGGCAAAGCAACATTTAGTTGTTTAGGAAATTTATTTGCTGAATTAATATATTTCTTTATCGTTTCTATGTCCAGAACTGAATTCTTGGTGTCCTCACTATTGACACGATCAGCATTATATACCATGAGTGTGGCTTTATCGATTTCCAGGGAATTAATATCCTTGTAATCTGACAATTGGTGCAATCTTAGTGTGACAGATAATTTTATTTCAGGATGACAAATATAAAAAACATGAAGAAATTCAAAATATAATTCTTTTGTATATTCAGACCAGTCGCAGTCGAATTGAACTTCGTCCAAATATTTGGTATTGGAAATTAATAGTAACCGAGTATGAATTTTCTGCACCAGCTCAGGGATTCGAGCTTCTATAATATTAGCAAAAACTCTGTTTGTAATAAAAACAGTTGGAATTATTTTGAGATTTGTTATAGGTTCAAATTTCTGTATAACGGCTACTGGTATAGGTATTCTAACATCACTATCCCAATCGACATCGAAAAATCTGACATAAATTTGTTTTGTTTGTAATTCATGAAGATAATTTAATTCCTTATCATTCAGACTGAATGTAGTTCTCCAGTAATAGAAAGAAATTTCTGTTTATCGAATATCTTGTCTGCAAGAAATAGCGAAAAGTATTAAAATTGTGAGGACATAGAGCAGCCCTTGCTTGTGGAACAAAACTTTGTCTATGATTATCATTATAAAATAAATTTAACTTAACATATGCTACACACCAAAATTAAGGATTTAATCCATTACTTTCTAACAATATTTTAATTTTCTGTTGTTCATTATAATTATTTTTGATTTATATCAATAAAGGAGCAATTATCGAGTATATCATAGATAAAAAATTTGTTGAATCCAAATTATTAGGTTAAAATGTAAATTCGGTAAATTGAGCAACAGATGGGGATATTTTGATGTCTGGAGAGTTCAGATAGAATTCAAAAGGAGGATTACATTCATTTGAAAGGCAATAATTCAAATTACTATTTTCCTTTATCGGAAATTTATAGTATTCCAATTTTGAGTGATTGATTGATTGGTAGGGTTAATAATTTTATATATTATTGAGAGAAAGTTATAAAAATCAGTGGGGAATGGCTGCCTATCACAATAATCTCTGATTCGGAATTTCTGGGATTATTTTTTCAATGTACATTGTCTCCCTGTATAGAATGGATAGGAGCCTTTTTGCACAATATACAGATTAAAGTATTAATAAATCCTAAAGTATAATGGATAAATTAATTTACACATAAGAAAATATCTTAGCAAGATTAGTTGAAATATTAATAATATAAAAACAGCCGTTGATTGCAAAATATTCTGTATTTTTGTAATTGAAGAATATAAAGAAATTTTAAAAATTTGATCATTTTGAAAAACGGTTAAACAAATGAAATATAAAATCTCACTGAAATGAATAAAAAAATAAAAGGAAAAATCCTTATAATTTTTTAGAGATTTATTCAATATGTCATAATATATGTCATAAACCCATTTCAACTGATTTCATAAGTAACTGTAAATCTTATAATTATTGTCTTTTAGGTATAGTCCTCTCGGGACCGCAAGAAATTTCGTCGTAATTCATTATATTACATAAATTTACAGCACTATTGAGAAACATGTCCTTGACAGTTGCTTTGACTCATTCAAATATGCAATAAGAAAATATTGAAGAATCTTCAGTAATTGCTGTTTTATCAAATCTAAAGCCTCACCAACCGGTAAATTTATCATCTGCAGTAAAACGAATAGAGTCTGTTAGATTACCAATTGCTATAACCCTGCCCTGAACCAAAACCTTGTAATGCCCCTGAAATTCTACTCTAACCCCTGGACTAATTGAAAGAGTTAATCCCGATGGGACAAATATATGACCGCTTATTTTATATGGTGACCCGGTTACTGTCCAATTTCCGCTTACATTACCTGATGGTATTATCGTTTCAGCGAATGATTGAAGATTGTTGACAAGTACAAATAAAATGCAAAAGCATGATATTTTGATTATTGATTTCATTTTGAACCTCCGTTTTTAATTATTTTTTGAAAAATTTGCTATAAAAGACAGTGAAAAGATTATTAGAATGTATATATGTTTCATTTGAAACCCTTTAAAATTAAAAAAATTGTTTATTTTGATTCTTTGAAGAACATTAAAAAGAAGTAAAATGCTTTCAAAGATAAATTTCCATCTTACGAAGATAATTTGAAGTCTTACAAAGATAATTTTCTGTCTTACAAAGATAATTCGTAGCCTTACGAAGATAATTTGAAGCCTTACGAAGATAATTTGAAGCCTTACGAAGATAATTTGAAGTCTTACGAAGATAATTCTAAGCATTACAAAGATAAATTTTTCTGAAAAATTATGCTTTTTATCACTTAAAATGGTCTTTTCACGAATAAAAATCTATTTCGTATGAATTTTATTATATTTCGTAATGATTAAAATCTATTTTGTATAAAAATAAATCTATTTCGTGAAGGAAATAATCTATTTTGTATGAATTAGAATCTATTTTGTAAGTGTTCGATTATATAAATCATCAATAAATTTTATTATCGAATGGAAAAAATATATCAAAGAACTTATTTTAATGTAAAATGTATAATGAAAAATGCAGAATGATTGAAATCGAGGCTGTTTCTAAAAACTCATCCCCTGTCATTCCTGCGGATGCAGGAATCCCCTAAAGTGGCAATGGAAGGAGATTCCTGCATTCGCAAAAATGACAGAACAATGATCTATTGTTTTTTTGATTCAGCCTCAATATATTCAATTTATTTATTAATAATCAATTCTAATGATGCCGATCGTATCGGTGATATTAGCCTTATATAATATACTCCGCTTAATAATGAGGAAGTATTTATATCTATTGTATGTAATCCCTGACTTTTAAAGCCTTCATTGAATGATTGGACTTCATTTCCTAAGTTATCATATATTGCAAGTCTTATATCCGACTGTGCGCCGATAATATATGTTAATGAAATTTGATCTTGTCCGGGGTTGGGTACACTTTTTAATAGTTCAAATTCATTTCCGTCGAATCCGTGAGTAATTGAGCCGATTGAAACTGAACTTATTACATCGGAGGAATCATATCCTAATGGATCGCCTCGGTCATTAAAGAGTGCAAGTTTGAGTTTCAACTTGTTTTTACCAATTGTATCGGGTATATATACAAGAGTAATTCCTTTGGAGATTTGTCCCTTTAATAATTTCAAAGGATCTTTGAGTGTGAATAGTGCTCGATGTTGGTTCATCATTGCATTCGACAGTTGGCATGAACTCATATCGGCATCGCCGTCGCCCCAACTTAATTCGCCCGAAAGAATTGCCTTTAGAATTCCGGTATTATTGAGAACTTCCACAGAAACGAACTTCACAGCGTCTAAAAGTTTGTCATTTCCGACAAGATTAATGGTGATAGCACGTAATGAATCGGTAGGTTTATTATATGAACCAAGACCGCTTATGCTCAGAACTGGTTTTGGACTTAATGTATCATGGTAAACGCAGGAATCGCCATTGCAGTGGATTGTTGTAATAGTTACAACGTATGGACCGGGGCAATTCCAGTTCAAACCATAATAGAATGATATATTATTATGAGCGCCGCCGCCACCCGCAGTGATTTGAGTATATCCTAAAGGGAAAGCTGCATTGTTCAAAACGCCGTCAATGTGACAATCGCCACCTGTTACAGAGCCATAACATGGCGCAGGACTTATTGATACCATTACTGAACATATATTTGAAGCTGCATAAGGATTCTTTATTATTGTGTAATGATGACCAAAGAACTGGCTCTGGATGTCTATATCGGGTCCGACTCGGAGTGAATCACAGCCGCAGGAATTAGTATTAGAATGAGGAATCGTATCGTTTTTGCACTTATATTCCATCACAATACGGCAACTATCAGCTTTATGGGTTGAATCTGAAGCATGATAAGTTTCCCAATTAAGTACAATCAGACTGTTTGGATTAGTTGGGGTAGCCTTTAAGCAGATATGGATGGTGCTTGCAGTGCATTTCGGCGAAAATGTAATCATACCGCCGACTATAGAACTGGTGGGCTGATTTACAGTAAGCGAATTAATGGTCCCATTGAAAATATTTAGCTTCATAGAATTGATTCCAATCGGACTTTTATTTGCGATATCGAAGCAATAGGTGCAATTTGAAGTATCTAAACTTGAATTCATCAAAGAATCACAAGGCAAAGTAATTTGATTACCATTTCCCTGATAATTTTGTTGAAAACGGCAAGTATCGCCAAGATTTGGAGGAACATAAGTATGAATTGTTGCCAGATTGAGAGAAACATTTCCACTTGTATTCCCGGAATTGATAATTGTCTTTAAGCAAATATGAATAATGTTCGATGTACATGCAGGAACGAAGGCTATAAATCCTTGTGATAAATTAAGTCCACTAAGATAAGAAGAGCAGGTAGTGCAAGTCATCGAAGCAATAACTGCACCTGTCATATTAAAGTCGATTGAATAGATACTGCTTGACTTTTTATTTATAATGTCGAAACAATAAATGGAAGAATCTTTATTGAAACTGATATTAGCTATTGAATCACAAATGGTGTTCGTAGGAACAGTATCCAAAGTCTTGCATTTTCCTGCAGGCCCGGCACGATAAATGTCCATTAGCTTTGTTGTATCAATAGCTCCTTTGAAAATTTCAAGCTCATCTATTGAACCGGAAAATTCATTTGATCCATTCACGAAGTCGCGACCTATAGTAACGTTAGCATTATTACTGATAGAGTTAGTTAATGACGCACTAATAGGAACTATTGTTTGTGCCGTATTAGTTAATAGCTTTACTGTATTGGCGCCTCTGTTGACAGTAGCAGCAACAAAAGTCCAGGTATTAATTGGGATGCTTGTGACTGAAAGGAAGTTTTGGAAATTAGGTGCAGGACTATTTCCATAACCTAATTGAAATCCTAATTTATTCGATCCGTCAACAAAAAAAGCATAACCCTGAACATGAGTAGCATCAGTTGCAACTCTTTTTACAATGATTGTTCTTAAACCATTATCACCTAATGAATCAAGCTTAATCCAGCAATCAATAGAAAAATTACTTGTATTAAAATCCAAATCTAAAGCATTTTGAGTTACATTTATATAACTATTCGGATTGAATGGGAAATGAAAAGATCCACCAACATAGTTTGAAGAATTGGATGTTATCCCGGAACCAACAATTGTTCCATAATCATTATAATTTGTTGGAAAATAACTGGCGGCCACACTTGTTAAATCAATTGCAGTCGAACCATTTGTAGGGTTTGTTTCATCAAATGGCCACCAAGCAATTAATTCAGCCGGAGCAGGTGTACAGTTTGAGCCCGAACTGCCAATATTCTTACATTTACCATCTGGGCCGGCATTATAAATACTCCTGAGCGTTGCACTGTCCAAATCTCGGTTAAATATTTCGAGTTCGTCAATATATCCTTTAAAAGGATCATAACCAAAAGTACTCTGACTTAACTGACCAATACTAACTCCTACAGAATTACCAAATGAGCGTGATGACCAGCCATTGAGCACGAATGTTTGAATAGTATTGTTAAGATATAATCGCACAAGACCATTTGTTCTGTCCACAACCGCTGCAACAAACGAATATACTCCAAGCGGAACTATAGCAGCCATTGTAAAATTAGAATAACCTGAACCATAAGCCAATTGTAGGGTTAAATGAGTACCACTAAGATACAGTACATACCCTTGAGAATTAGAATTGGTATCTATATTTCGTTTTGAAATTATACAATATCTCGCAGATGATGAATCGGTAGGCTTAATCCAAGCATCTATTGTAAAGTTTGAATATGGGAAGTCCAAATCGGTTACATTTGATACCTGCACATAATTATTATCTAAGCCCGGAAAATAATAAGATGTAGCGACTTCACCAGAATTATTGTTTGTAACTCCGTTAATTTTGGTACCACTATTATTAGTGTTTGTCGGTGAATAACTCGTTGCAACACTTGTTAAGTCAGTTGCAGTAGTTCCGCTTGTTTCGTCAAAAGACCACCAAGCTACCATACCAGATGGTGCTGTGACGCATGCAGCAATGCTTTTGTTTTGAGAAGACAAAGCAAAGAGGAAAATAAAAACAGAAAATGCTAATAGAGAAAGCCTTGCTTTCTCTTTGGAAGCTATATTCTGTAATTGACTGAGAAAAATGTAATACATATAAACCTTTAAAAAAAATGAAAAAACTTTTAATTTTAATTCTATTTAAAAACTCCTAATTGCTCGCACTTTGAAGTAGTAAAAATCCTTGACAATAAATGATGAAGGAGTTGCAGAGTTGAAATCCTTCTGCCATGCGTCACTTAAATCTGCCTCAGTTGAACTCCAATAAGAACCAGAAAATCCTCCAATGATGTTTCTTTGGGCATATAATAACATCAATTCATCTATAGAGGGCAAATACCAATCACTGTAGCCGCCCAAGGTCAATTGATCGCATAATTTTGCAGCATAATTACCATTAGCGTATATTGCAACAATGGCACTTGTGTTTGATTGACCAGTCCCAACAGAAGTTCCAGTAGCATTTGTTAAAATAAAATTATTACTGCTATTGTAATAACACCAAGGTATTCCGGAACCTTGATCAACTGTGGCCGCAATTAAGCCATGCTGGCCGGTTCCATCTATATAAAATATTTTGCCTCCTCCATAGAATTTGCCTATATAAAATTGAGGCTCCACTGCATTAACAGTTATAACACAAGGAGTACAATTATTATCAGCGCAAAATGGGGTAATATTAACTGTATGAGTTCCCGGAGCAAAACTAAATACGTAATTTGGTGAAGCAGCTGTTGTAGTTGCTGCTCCTTGATACATGCCGCCAGTCCACTGATATGTTAAAGCACAAGCGGAAATTTCTGGATTGCATGTAAAGCTCGGAGGACTGAAAGTATAATAAGTATTCGGCCAAAGTGTGATAGTGCCATTGCAACTTATTGAATCATTCGTGCTTTCAGCTAAATTCGGAGTAGATGATTGGCCTTGTAAATATTTGTATTTTACTTTATTTGTTTTCCATTCACCACATGTACATGCCAGAGTTGGCTTTTGGCCGGTCTTATCTGATTCTTTTTGAATAGTGCCGCACAATGGCAGCTGGAAGCAAATTATTGTATCACAAATATTATGGTTAATCGAAAAACTAACCTTTATACAAATGCTTGTTCCATAACCAGTTATATTCCCATCAATTACGGTTGATGTAAATGGATTTGCCGAGGTAGGAGTGTAGCTATTAATCGTAAGGCTCGAAGACATTGATGAAAGACTAATTGTGCCGGCAGTCGGCTCATTATTATCAATTGTAACTTTGAAATCATAATTGTTGCTATTTATTAAGTTATGACATTTGACTGAATAGTGAGAAACTTTCAATTTCGGGCATGGAGGCTTAATTGTATTATTGACATAAATTTTGCATGAATCGCATTTTTTATTGCCACAATATACATACATTGAAACGGTATAATAGCCCTGAGCAGTGAAATTTGCTGCTGTGACTGAATTAGTATTTCCCGTCTGCGTTCCCTGAGGCCCAGAAATAATCCAGTTATATGTTGAACTGCAAGTGCTTGGATTGCAGATATATTCCGGGAAAACTATATTTACATTGCTGTAAGTAATAGTCGGATTAAATTCATCTCCACAAACTAATGCTTTGCTCGGAGCACCATGATGTGTGATATCGGTGAACAGTATCTGATTAGTCTTCCATCTGCCGCAATCACAGGTGGATTTATTAGTGGCTGTAGTTGTTTGCTGATTATTTAATGTAGGTCGCCCTGTAACGGCATTCTGTACACTCGGCTTCCAAGTAATATTTGAATCATTTGGATTTCCGATAGCTGCAACAGTTTCAATTTTGGGGATGAATTCGCTGTGGGTGCTATCTTTGGGAGGATTTTTTTCTATTTGTCCTGAATAAGGAACTTGAACTGGAATTGTTGAATCTTTGGGTCCACTCCAGATGTGAACCTGAGTTGTTGAATCTTTTTTACCATCCGAGCCCTTGTCCCATATAATTCCAGGGATTTCTTTTCCATTTTTAAATTTATAACTAAGACTATTCCCATTAACAATTTCATAACGCCCAGCGAGAACTGTCATAGATTCATAACCAAGAGCATTCGCTGTTTCTTTATCAAATGGAATATCATATTTTTGATTTATTTTGTATTCTTTTAGAATAAATTTATCCTTGAAAATTAACTTCAGGACATCACCTTGGATATTAAAGGATTGAATGTCCTTTGGTATTCCAGTTTTTGCTAAAGCATCATAAGTTCTATCCGAGCCATCTTTAACACGAATAATAATACCACTGCAAATACAATCATAATCTCCGCTACATGTGCAGTCAGCATAAGGTTTATCCGGTCTCCCCAGTTCGATATGAGCTCTCAATACAACAGTTGTATGTGGAATAATGGTTGATGTTTGTGAATTGCCACCAATAGTTAAACCTTCTTCTCGTCCCTTCTGTAAAACACTTCCTCTGATAGCTCCTATATCGGTAGTTTTTCCATTATTAGGGTCAGGCAAACGCATTCTTGGAACAGCAAAATATTTCAAAGAATCTATCGGCAGACTATCTTTCCTGCTTGGCTGACCATCAGTATTAGCAACCTGTGGCGGAGTTACGTTTAAAACAACATGAATAACACTTGATTTTTCAGTTACTTCAACATTTGTAAACAATGCCTTTGCATAAACTTCTTTTCCACCGATAGTCATTTTAGTAAGGCTGGGGTAAGTATCTGTAATCTGATTACCTTTTTTTGGTATCCAATTTATATAAAATACGTTGCTATCCTTATCACTACTGCTGCCAACTCCTGGTTTTATAGATTCAAAATTCAAAACGCCTCCTTCAGAACCTGAAGCAGTTGTCATTTCTATTTTATACTCAGCACTTATCCCATTGCCTTTTGCTGCTTTCAGTGCGGCAAGGGCTTCTTCAGTAGCAGTTAGTATAATATCCAGTCTACCTAAATCTGACTTGAAGGCACCTGGTTGCACAACATTAAATGTATAATTTCCATTTCCATCATTTGTGCTGGGTTGAATTATAATTCCGCCAGGATGGCGTTTGACAATAATATTTAGACCAGGAATTGGCGCAGATCTGGAGGTTCCATTAAAACCAGGAACATGAGCAATATCTTTAGTTTGGTTGATTGTCCCTTGTGTGGCAAGAGCTGGTAAACATTCACAATCGGACAAACTAAACCTTACACAACCGCCACCGTCCATCCTGCAAGCAAAATAACAATCGGCACAAGCAAAACTCAAGGTATCCATATCCCCGGCAATGATAACGCTGTAAGCGCCCGGATACTGCGAGTTATCAGTCTTGGTCCTCGGGTTTTGAGAGGCATCACCACCTATATAACCGGTCGAATACTTCGTATTATCGGGTTTAGTCCCCTTTTTATTAGCATTAATATCCCAAACATATACTTCTCCTGCTTTCAGAGCAGCTCCGGTAAGGGCAATCGAAGTTTCAGCAATATCAGTTTTATCCCAAATCGGAGCATTTTCTTTTAGAGCATTTGCCGGATCCATATATTGATCAGTATTCACTTTAACAAGGCGAAGATGATAAAGGACATCCTTAGGGTCAGATGCGGCTGTCCAGCTAAAAGTCGGAGTAAGGCTTTTCTGTGGCTTCTTGTGGGTTGGAGAAATCATAGTTATTTTATACGCATCAGAACCTGAATTAATGCCAATTATACTACTCCTGATGTACTGCCGCTTTCTCAGTGGCGGAGTTACGTTTAAAACTACATGAATATAAGCCGATTTTTCAGTTACTTCTACATTTGTAAACAACGCCTTTGTATAAACTTCTTTTCCGCCGATTGTCATTTTAGTAGTACCGAACTGTGAGTCAGTTATATGAAGTCCTTTTTTGGGTATCCAATTTATATAGAATACATTGCTATCCTTATCATTACTGTTGCCTGCACCTGGTTTTATAGATTCAAAATTCAAAACGCCTCCTTCAGATCCTGAAGCAGTTGTCATTTCGATTTTATACTCTGCACTTACCCCATCCCCTTTTGCAGCCTTCAGTGCGGCAAGAGCTTCTTCTGTTGCTGTAAACATAATATCGCAATTCCCAATTCCGCTATGGCTATCAACATTAAACGTATAATTCCCATTTCCATCATTTGTGGTTGGTTGAATAATTTCAGAACCGTTCCGTTTTATAATAATACTTATACCTGGTACTGGTGTTGCTCTGGAATTCCAATCATTCGGGTTAGGTAATGGTGTAGGCGTTGGTGCAGGAGGCATCATTGCAATTACATCTGCACTTATTTGATGCTTACAAGGCGGACCACTAATTGGACCTGATAAAGGTGTATATTGAGTTACGAAACTCAGCATGCTATTAGCTGTAATGCTTGATGTAAAATAAAATGTAAAATTAGAATTTCCGATCGGAACGAAATATGTTGCTGCCGGAGTGACGAGTGTAGCAGAGCTTGAGCTTGGAGCTATCATTTGTATATAACCCGGACATCCAGCCATATTGTTTATATAAACAGTGATACTGTAAATCGGAACACCACTGGAATTTAAGCCAATATAACTCGCAGTGGATGTTGAGTTCGTTATTGAATAAGAGCAAGAGCAGTTATTACACGGGTATCCGGTAACAGTAAAAGTTGAAGTTGTATTACAAGCGCCGTTAGTTGTTGTAACTGTATAGACCCCTGGCCCGTTCGGCGGATATTCCGTAATTGATGATGTATTGCCTCCCGGAACAGGCACGCCATTTCGTGACCAAGTTAAACTTGTTCCTGTCGAAGTCAGTGTGATAGCTGTTGTATCGCATATATTGCTTGGGCCGCTGATTACCGGATAAACAATATTATTTGAATTTGAAACATACCAAGGATCTGAGATATTGCAACCCCCATTTGCATCCATTACTTTAACCCTGTAGCAACCACTTGATGTAATTATATTGGATATATTCGATGATGTAGCTGTCCCGAAATTGGTATAAGAGCTGCTTGGACAATTCGTTAAATTACATGAAGCTATTGCATTGCAAGTTCCGCAGCTAGAGCAAATCATCCATTGATATGTTACCGGATTAGCAGAGTAATTTGTTGTTGACATAAGCTTTAAATTGCCATTACACGGTATTATATGAGTTAATGGAGGTATTGAAATAATATTTGGTTTTACGGGGCCATCCAAATTAAAAGGCCCTTTGAATGATTTTAAACATCCGTTTGCATCCTTTATATAAACAGTATATGAAGCTGAAGCAGGTAGATTTGAGTATAGATGTGAATATCCTGCAACAGTGGTGTATGTCCCGTTATTCAAGCTAAAAGTAAATGGCGGTGCAGCTCCAGTTACATTTGTAATATTGATACTTCCATTTGATCCGCATGTAGGTCTGGTAACTGTTACTGTGGCATTTATTAGACTGGTATTTGGGAAAACTTTGAAAGTGTAATAATTATTAACAAACCCAGAATTCATACAATTAAACGTACCGGATGGAAAAGTTACTTTACAGGATACATAATACATTTGAGACCCAGAAGTAAACTCCAAAGATGTCAATGAAGAACTCCCCGGAGCATCAGTGAAATTAGACCCATTCCCAAAAGTGTACCAAACTCCAAGAGCAGGTGATGTTCCGGTTGTTGGGTCAAAACATGAATTTGTGAATGTATATGATGATGCTGTTGTAGGCAATGAAGGCGTTACTACACTTTTTTGTATATACCAAGTAATAGTTGTACTTGCCGGGAAATAAGTATTTGGAATATGTGAGCATCCAGTAGAGCCAGTAAATTTTAATTTGAATGCCTTAACGCTACAACACTGAGTATAGTCACCCGTTGGCGAGCATACTTCTACATTTAATGGGCTGTTTGGAGGAACAACAATAAGGGTAACCGGTAGAGTGCAAGATACATTGCCATTCGAAACTGTACAAGTATATGGATACGAGCCAACGGTTGTAGGAGTAAAAGTCGGACTCCAAGTATAAACTATTGGGCCTGTACAAGGGCCGGAGAAATTGTATGAAAAATTAGGTAGAGGCTGACCTATACAAGCTGTAACGGTTAATGGATTTATTCCAATAGCAATTAATGTACACATACAAGGCTGAGGGCCAATGGGTCCTATACAGCATGCACCAAACGATTCCACAGGACTCGATCCAATCAGCATTTTGCTGTTTCCTACTGCATCAACAATCCATGCATATAATTTTGCTGTGTCCATTGGAGGAGCATCTGGTGGATAATACCATGTCTGTCCTTTGATCCCTTTAGCTATATAAAATGTTTTAGAAGTATCAAGAAGTAATGATTGATTTTTACGATCAATTTCATAAATTTTAATGGTATAAGATTCAATATCATTTGTATTGCTTGCTCTGAATTGAAATTCCTGATGTTTATCTTTGAAAGGGTTTGCCTCGGTGGGAGAAATTAAGTTGATAGTTAAGATATTTGAATTATTAAAATTATCAGAACTATAATTAAAAGTAAATATTTCGCTATTCGAACCACCGCTGCTAACCTGCCAAGCATAAACCTTCACACCTTGCTGATTAATCCCAAAATAGGGGTCTATCGAATTCGTTGGAATTCTAAGATTCTCATAAACCGGTTTGTTCTGTTTCATAGCTATTTCCGGCGTCTGATCATCAATTATCTCTACAATTTTAATAGAATAACTTTCTGCTTTATCTAAAGCTGTCCATTTGAATGACTGCTTTTGGCTTAGGTCTATTTCAGAATTATTATCGGGGAAGAGAAGAGTTATTTTTGGTCCCTGAACATATATTCTATTAGCGCTCCTTGTGGAATCCTTGGGAACTGTATCTTTCCCGCTGCCAGAAACACTACTTTTTGATAATGTAAATCCAAACGGTGCACTTGTTCTTGAACCGTAGCTTATTGTCCAAGCGTATTGTTTCCCTGCTTCAAGTTTTGGAGCATTTGCCGGATATTGATACTTTGTACCGGTAATTGAAGCAACATCCCATAAAGGACGATTTTTAAGTGCATCAGATGCAGATTGTCCAGCTCCAATTTCATAAAGAGAAAAATGTAAAATGCTACCCGCAGGCTGGGTTGTCCCTTTCTTGTAATCCCATATAAAATTAATATGAGTATCAGGATCAATCACCGCTCCGTTTTCCGGCTGCTGGAGGAGAATACCAGAATCAGTTAGACCATCATTCCCACTTGTATCAGGCACACAACATGAAAAGAACGTTAGTGGCTCCGCCCAGCCCTTGCCTGTTTCACAAATCGGGTTCCCTTGGTCGTCAAGGGCCTGCACACTCCAGACATATAATGTATTTTGTGGAGAATATATTATTGGATTTTCAATATCAGAAGGCCAAATCAAAAATGTATTTGTTGTTGTTCTGTCCAGAATCGGAAAATTCGCTTGGATAGCTATTGCAGGGGTTTGTCCTTTTAATACTTCAAATACACAGACACGATAAGTTACTGTATATGATGGCTTGGGAGAAACTGCTGCCCAGCGGAATGTCGGGCGATTCAATTTACTTAGAGTGCTTTCATTGAGTGGCTGTAGCAGTACCGGACATTGATAGCTTGTCATGGTGAAGAACTTGCAAACTTCCTGTGATAATAGTGCGCTTGTATTGGGATCGATCAGTGTAGCACAAAATTCATAATCCCCAGCTTGTAGCATACCTGTCTGGATAGCAATTTTATCGGCATTACCACTGATTTTCATTGCTGACATTGGCATCAAGGTTTCTGCAAAGTATTGAGAGGCACCGGGAGGAACTGAAATAGTTCTCATCTTCCCGGGTTCGGTATTAGCTTGCAAGATACCATCACGAGTAATCTTACAGTCAAACTTTACATCTACAGAATTTTTCCCTGTATTAATAATCGTTGCTATCAGCGTGCCTCTTTTGTTTGGCCAGTTTGATATGTATGGATCAGGATGCTTATCCATAACTAAATTTAGCTTTAATTGGGCAAGTGATGGAAGTGAACTTATTATCGCAAATAAGGCAATAAGCGCAGCTCTTTGTAATGTTTTCATAATTTTTCTCTTTATTTATTTTATTAATTTTTAAAATTGAGTCATAACAGCTAATTGAACTAAAGTCTCTTTAAATGTACTGCCATAAAGCAGTGGATTGCCGTAGCTGTAATTATTGTTGCCAATACTTGCTCTTAGTTCAAGGGTTTTCATAGGCCGAAATTGCAAACTAAATTTATATAATAGTTGCGCATCTGTTCCTGAAGCTCGGTTTGAGCTGCCCGAAGCAGTTAAATTAAATGTCGGAATAAGTTTTCTTTCAAAAAAAGAATAGCCAAAGGTTGAGCCAATGCTGCGAATGTAGAGAGTCCCTGTTGATAATCTATTTTCCATATAACTTGCTAAAAAATTTACTGACAGTGGAATTGAATCAGGCATTATGGAGTATGAAGCAAGCAGTGTACGTGTGTTGTTCGAGCTTTCAGCGCCACTGACAAGGTTATAATCCTTGAATTCATCTATTGCAAAGCCGGCTGTGATAATATGAGTCATATTGAATTTGTGCAAAGTCACGGTTGGGTCAATACTGAGCGCTTGGCTCACATTCTGCACTCTGAGTGTATCTAATGCTATATTATTTCTAATACCAAAATTTGAATATTGAGCAGAGATATTTAATTCATCAATAATATCTGCATTCATATTGACTGAGCCAATCATTTGGGTACTTGTTTCTGTCTTTGTTTTTGATATATTATTTATCCGCTCACCAATAGAGCCACTAAGCGAGAATTTATTATTAAATAAACGAAGATATGGAGCTGCTTTTAGCTCAATTCTATCGGATTGCATAAAAGTAAATCCAACGGGCTTGAATCCCGCTCCGATATAAAGCCCTGATAGAGAAATTCCGTAAGTTTTTTGTAGAATTTTAATAGCTGCTGAACCTGCGAAATCTGCTCTCGTAGATGTTCGGGTTGTCTGAATTGAATTTAGCGGATTGCCCGAAATTTGCATTTCAGCTGAACTCAAATCACGTGTAAAGCTCGATAGTGAGACTTCACCATTAATCGAAACACCTTCAATAATTGTAAATTTACCATCAACAGAAGCAACATATCCTTCTTCGGCTCTGAGACGTGTTGTATCAGCCGGAATTATTACTGTACTGCTGTCAATAAGTGCTGAATGCTCTGCCGTTATACCCGTTATATTGCTTTTAATTGAATTTGCTGCATCTTTAGCGCGAATGACATTGAAACCAATAAATGAACTTTTTTCACTACCAAAAGCTACCCTTGCCATATATATATCGCGCCGATAGGAGCCGTGAATGTTCTTGGCAGTATCAGTTTCAATTGCTCTTTGGTTGCTACCGGCAGAAGCAGCTAATTGAAAGTTCCCCGGCTTGAGGTTAAAGCCTAAGCCCAATAGTTGCTGGTCGCCGGCACTGAGTTGAGAATAATTTGGTGATTGATTACCAACAAAAAACTCTGCCCAACCGATTTTTGGAGCAAAAGATAATGCATTTGCAGGATTTTGCAAGTATTGCATTAGAGTTGGTGCAACAAGAGCCATGCTTGTTGGATTAGCCTCCGGGCTCGACAATATAAAATTAAAAGGAATTGATAGATAATCTCCAAATTTTAATGTCGGCGAAAACATCAATCTATATAATGAAGGTGGTCGGCGACCTTTCTGAGCGCTATCAGGTGATGCCGAAAAGCTATAAAAGTCTGCATTCATAGAAACAGAACCACTAATCTGAAAGAATGATGGTTTTGGAGCAGATTCCTGAGATAAACTATTGATTGTTGAAAGAGTAATAATAGTTATCAGTAAAAAAATAACCGAGTAAGTATGCTTCATATTAAATTCCATATATAGAGAATGATAATTTGTTATTATTTATTAATATTTTATATATAATGTTCAAATGTAAATAGATTCTATATTTATCTAATAATTTATATTTATGGATTAAATAGAAAAGGAACTTATAATTATATAATAAATGATGTATAAGATAAGTAAATATGTTATTAGTGTGCTCTCGGAAGTAGTTAGGGAACCTATTGCACTCGTGAGGATAGTCTAAGAAGTAGTACGGATAAGTTTTGCAGGAGTACGGATAGTCTTGGAAGTAGTACAGATAAGTTTTTCCGATCGGCAAAGACCACTTGCACGTCGGCAAAACTAACTTGCACGTCGGCAAAACTAACTTGCACGTCACTTGCACGTCGGCAAAACTAACTTGCACGTCGGCAAAACTAACTTGCACGTCTGCAAAACTAACTTGCACATCGGCAAAACTAACTTGCACATCGGCAAAACTAACTTGCACGTCGGCAAAAGGTACTTCAACGAGTATTTTAATAAAATCAATATATCCCTGATTAATTTCATTTTATATTTTATTAAAAAAATTAGAATCAATGTTCTTCAGAACATATCCTTTGATCTTAGAAACCTTAGCATCCTGAATACAATATAGTTCATCATTATTATAAACCAGAATTTCAAAATCCCATTTGGCTAATCGTTCAAGTAAATCGCGTCCTTTGGAATCTTTCATTGATAAATTTACAACCACAATCTGTGGTTTCTCTTTATGTATCTGTTCAATTGCTTGATCTATATTAGAAATAGTAAAAAAACTGACTTCGGAATATAATTCAGCGATTTTTTTTGCAATGTTAATATTGGTATTATCATTATTATTGATTATTAAAACTTTTAGCATTTTTTCCTTATTAATTTAAAAAATGCAAATTAGGAGTTTATTGAAGGAAATAAAAGTTATAAAGAGTGAGCGCTGGATTTGAAAGAGTGTGCGTGGAGAAATGGATAAGGAAAAGGATAAGGTAAATGAAATATGAGAAACTAATTACACCATGTAACGAATATAAACCAATACATTGTCATTCCTACGGATGCAGGAATCTCCTTCGAACAGAACTTTGAGGATTCCTGCATGCGCAGGAATGACAGTTTCAACAATTTATCTTATACTACATAATTCAAAATATAAAAAATAAAGAATTTCATATATGTTAAATGATGATGAGAGTAGTTCCCCCAGAGAAATTTATAACTTTGCGAATTGCTTGAGAAACAAATCTTTTTGGCGGGTTGAAACATCTAATTCTGTACCATCCTTCATCAGTACGGAGCCTCCTTTACCTTTGATATAACTTTGTACAAACTTCATATTTATCAGATGGGATTTGTGGATGCGGAAAAAATCTAATCCTTCGAGCAGTTCCTCGTATTCTTTAAGTGTGTGACAGACTAATAATTCAGTTTTATTTTTGAGGAAGAAGCGGGTATAATTGCTTTCGGCCAAACATCTGACAATGTCGTTCACTTCAATGAAAACATAACCCGAATCAGTTGCTAAAGCGATTTTATCAGGCTTTGCTTTATCTATTTGAGTATGTGCTAAGGATATTCTACTTTTTCCGTTAGCAATATTTTCATGTTTTTCCTTCACTTTATCGAGAGCAAGAGCTAATTCCTCGGGATCAAAAGGCTTCAGTAAATAATCGAGAGCAGAAAATTTGATAGCTTTGATTGCATAATAATTATAAGCGGTTGCAAAAATTATAGAAAATTTAATCTCAGTGAAATGTTCAAGTATTTCAAATCCGGAACGATCAAATAATTCTATATCCAGAAACACAACATCCGGTTCGGTAGCTTCTATAATAGCTATTCCGGATTTCACAGAGTCGGCTTCTCCAATAATTATGAAATCATCGCTTGCTTCTTTGATGAATTTTTTCAGGAGATCACGTCCATGTTTTTCATCATCTATTATGATGACTTTATACTTTATTTCGTTATTATCCATTTTGAGTTTTATATTTAAAAATAATAATACTAACCTGAGTGCCACAGGCTTTTCCTTTATCATCAATCGAATCTTTGACAAATACTTCAGAGTTTATCAAACCTAATCTTTCTCTAGAAATATCCATACCGAAAGATTTATTTATTTGAATATCTTCGGATTTATTCTCTTCGGATATTTTACGCCCAACACCATTATCAATGATGTCAATAAGTAGATTTTCGCCTGATTCAACTATAGAAATATCTATCTTACCATGTTCAATCTGATGAATTTGTCCGTGTTTAATAGAATTTTCTATGTAAGGCTGAAGAAAAAGTGCTGGAACAGAGATTTCCTTGGGATTTATTTTATCATCAACTACAATTGAATAAGTAAACTTATTATCAAATCTTAGCAATTCAAGTTCGAAATATAGATTTATATGTTCAATCTCTTCTTCTAATGATATTGTGGATGCTCTCAGCCTGTCGATAACTTTCCGCAATAGTTTCGAGAATTTCAAAAGATATTTCATAGCTTTTTGTTTATCATCGTAAACTATAAGATTAAATATTGAATTCAGAGAATTGAAAATAAAATGCGGATTCATTTGCGATTGTAATGCCTGAAGTTTCAGGGAAATCATCCTTCTTTTGACAGATTCTTCATTATATCTTCGTTTTAATAAATTTTTAACATAAAAGAATATTGATAGCAAAATTAAAATTATAATAAGTGCTTTAAACCATAAAGTCATCCAAAATGGAGGAGAAATTATTAGATTAATTGATATTCCATTTTCATTCCAAACACCATCATTATTGCTTGCTTTTATTCTAAGAATATAATTACCCGGGTCAATGCCAGCTAAAATAATGATATTCTGATTGCCAAGATAAATCCAGTCTTTATGCAAGCCTTCAACTTTATATGCATATTGATTACGAAGCGGAGCCACGTAATCAAGAGCAGAAAACTGAACTTTTATATAATCTGTATGCCAATCTGTTTTTATTGTATCTTGATCTTTCAACAAATAAGAAACAAGGCTATCCTTGAAGAACAGCTTGGAGATTACTATTTGAGGGATATTCTTGTTTAAAACTAATTCCATAGGTAAAAAAATCGATACTCCATCTGATCCGCCGAACACTAATTTATTATCCACAGTAACGCCGGCTGAATGATAAGCATACTCATTGCCTTGGAAGCCATCTTTTTCAGTAAAACGAGTGAACTTCCTTTCAATCTGGTCATATTTTATTAGTCCTTTCATTGAACCAAGCCACAAATTATTATCGGAATCGCATACCATGCTTACAATTCCGTCATCGGGCAAACCATTAGTAGTTGTTAATGATGAAAAATTATCTTTTTGAGGATTATACATACTAATACCTGAACCATAAGCACCAAACCAAATATTTCCATCAATATCTTCGCAGATCGACCAAACATTATTACCACAAATAGAATTTGAGTCATTTGGATTATGCAAGTAAACTTTAAAACCGTCATTCTCAGGTAAATATCTGTTCAAGCCGTTCTGAGTGCCAATCCAGATATTATTTTTTTTGTCTTTAAAGATTGTATTAATTCTTAAATCGCAGATCGAAGACTTAATTGTGTCATTATGGATATAGGACTTATACGATTTATAACTGGGTTCGTACTTATATAGGCCTCCGATCGTCCCTAACCACAATGACTTGCCATCTTTTACCATGCCCCATATATATATAGAATTACCGGATAATTTTGAAATTTTATTAAGGCCAAGTTTATTTGTTATATCTCTATATTTTCCATTTTTTTTATTCAATATTAAAACGCCATTGTTTGTACCGATCATAAGATTATTGTCTTCGTCATCGGTCATTACATTGATTGCATTTTTTCTATTATCAGTCTCATTTCCCTTATAGAAATACTTTGTCCAACAATTATTAGTCTTATCGTATTTATCTAAACCATTATAAGTACCAACCCATATACAGTTATCATTATCCACATAAACCGATCTGATGGTATTCATTGATAAAGAATTTGGATCAGTTTCAATATTTTTATAAGTAAATACTCTTTTTGTTTTGGGAATAATCTTTATGAGACCATTATTATAATAATCCCATATAATATGATTTTTTGAACTAAAAATTTGCTTTGTATTGAGAAAATAACTCCCGTAATAGACAGGTGAATATGAATGGATTCTATTAGTTTTGTCAAAGCCGAGATAGCCTGAATCGTTGAATTGATAAAGACCGTTAAACAATTTCTTTTGTTTATCTGATAATTCATTATGTAATTTAATTGTTGCAAATAGATGATCGTTATAGTAAAAAGGATTAATATCAAACCCATTTTTGTACCATTTGTCATCAATCTTGAAATTAGTTTCTTCATAACTAAGGTCTTTTAACACTAATTTAACCACTCTAAAGCGTTCTTTATCATTACTAATCTGAATCAGAGGATTAGCGGCTTTATCAGAGCCTAAAAATTTGACATAAGCATAATCTTTATAATTATTGATTCCTATATAAGTTTCATTTCTGGGATTGATTAAATATAATTTGTCTCCTTTTGTAAAGTCTTCATAAATTAAAATATTCTTGTTTTTTTGATAATTTTTAGTTTTTACTATTAAGTCCCCGTTTTCACCAACAAAATAATCATGATAATATAAATTATTCTCTATCGCGGAGTCAATATAATGCTTATCTGTTTGAAATAATTCAAACTTGTCGCTTTTAAAATTATATTGTTGAATATACAATGCTCCCAATTCTCTTGTATTGAATTTATTGCAAATTACCAGAATATAAAGTTGTCCATCACAATCAGCCAGCATTTTTAAAGATGAAATATAGTTAATGAATTTCCCTTCAGTAAGATTGTAACTTTTACTTTTACCTGTTCTCGGGTCTAACCGATTAATTCCTTTGACTGAACTTAAAATCCAAATAAATCCATTTTTATCTTCCGCGATATCGAAGATACTATTGTTAGATATTGAATTTGTATCGTTATTTATATGTTTAAAAACAACAAATTCTTTGCCATCATACCTGTTTAAACCATTTTTTGTACCAAACCACATAAAGCCATGGCTGTCTTCCATGCCGCAAGTGATAATACTCTGAGATAGCCCTTCATCTTTTTTAATAAGTTCAACATTGAAATTTTGACAGAAAACGCTGTAAACATATATTAGTACAATGGAGAGAAAGAATTTGTTGAATTTTTTACCTTTCATACTTCAGGTCAAACATATACTATATATTAGAAAAATGAATTTATTAAAGTGCAAGTTAACTAAAATATTATATAAATTCTAATAATTATTAAAATATAATTAGGGGAGGCTAATTTCTGAATTATTTTGCTTGTACTATTTATTGTTGTAAATTTTCTTTTTTGTTTTCATTTGTTTCAATCTATACTAATAGTCAGTACACAACACAAAAGCACCCCAATAATATGGATTCGGATATTTCTCTTTGATTTTCAATTGGGCTTCGCGCAGTGCCTCTATTTTGCTTTTGCCGCCCAAATAACCCTTGTAAAATTCAAACATGAGTTCTTGGGTGGTTTGATCATTTACGTTCCATAAACTCATTAAAAGGCTCTTGGCTCCTGAGATATAAAATGCTCTGGTCAATCCATAAACACCTTCACCATTTTTGATCTCACCTAAACCTGTTTCACAAGCACTCAGAACTACTAAATCAGTATTGTGAAAATCAGAGTTCATTACTTCATAAGAAGTCAAAATGCCATTGTTTTCAGAATTATCAATTGATGAATTTGTAATTGCATCCTTTGAACCGGCTAGGAGTAAGCCTGATTTTATCATCGGGTTGGTTTTCGGTAAATAAATCTGACCACCTTTTCTGCCTGAATTTTCTGCTTTGTTATCACTTAAAAAGAAACCATGTGTTGCGATATGTAATATATTTGCCTTCGATGTTTTCAATAAATTAGATTTTGTTGCTTCGGCGCCTGTGAAACTGCTGACAATAATTTTATTTTCTGTCATTAATTTTCCAAGATCATCAATTTCTTTCTTTGCTCCCGGTAAATCTTCAATCTTTAAACTCTTGAGTTCCTTTAATATGCTTGCACTTCCAATATTTCTCTCTTTTGAATTTGTTGATTTTGAACTCGCAAATGCCGGTGCTCCTAATAAAACAGCAGTCTCAGTTTTTGTTGAACTTTTTTCTTGCCTTTTTAAAATATCAGCAGTGGATAAAACAAGATTAATCTTCTTAGAATCGAGCAGATATTTCCCGTTCATACTATGAAGGGTATTCATCGAAATTCTATGATATACTCCATCAACAGCAATATAAATCGTTTTTTTGTTGGGAATTTTCTCTTCAATTTTTGACCAATAATCCAAATATGAACTATTATCATCAACTTTTCTTTTAATTGCGCTTAAATAATTATTTATTGATACCGATTCAAATTGTTCTGCCGCATCAAGAACTAAAAGGGTAGGAGCATCTTTTGTTTCTTTGGTCAATATCAAAGCAATATAAAAATACTGATCTTTATTGCCCTTTCTAAATGCTTCAAAACGAATGATTTCAATTGCTACCTCATCTTCAGCTAATTTCCCTTGAATATCCTGCCATTTGGGAGTGGAAAAGAAGTCGCCACTTTCGCCATTTGTTCCGGATGATAATTTCTTTTCAATTTCCTTAACCGCCTTTTCTAATTCTTCAATATCATTATTCGATGCAGATAATTCCGATTTGGACATCATATAAAGTCGGCATAATTGTTGTCTTTTATGCTTCCAATCATCAAAAATAGTTATAAGTTCATTATTATTTGTAGATTCGATTTTTCTTCGGATTTCTGATGAGCTATTTAATAATATCGAACGAAACGCTAAAGTAAAATTGTACAAATCACAAGTAATTTTCGGGGATTCTTTTACTCTATCAAGAATATAGGATGCAAACATTCCGTATCTCAATTTGACCTTATCAATATAATCTTCCTTTTCATCTTCGCTTAAAAATGGAAAAAACTGTTTTACCAATTTCAAATTCAAGTCCAAAGCTTTGCGGAAGTTATCATCGGCAAGGCGGTAATCTCCGGCATCAGCTTGAATACCTGCAAGATTGAATAAAGCTCCGGAATAATCAGGATTATTCTCACCAAAAAATATTTCCCGGAGTGCAACTACTTCTGATAAATATTTTTGAGCAATATCATATTTCCCATTAAACCAATTGATTATGCCAAGTGCATTAAGACAATATGCATAAAGTGAATTAGTTTTGCCAAGATGTTTTTCAATCAATGGCTTAAGCTTCATAAAACCTGCTAAGGCTTCCTCCATTTTTCCTTGTGTCCAAAGTAAAACGGCAAAATCATAAAGTGGACTTATGAACTCAGTCCGATTTTCAGGAATCTTATCTTTTATTTTATTAAAGCGATTGATAATATCCTTCACCTGATCGGATTGGCTAAGAGCACTATTCACAAGTCCAAGTTTTAGAAGGGCATAGATTGTGCTCGGATGAGTTTCGCCAAGTTTATCTTTAAAAATAAAATATGATTCCGATATTAACTTCTCAGCTTCAATGAAATCTGCTAAAGAATAATACAGAGTTCCGAGATTAAATATTGTATTTGCATAAGTAACATTTTTTTGTTCTTTATTTTTCAAACTTTCTTTGAACATTTTTTCTGATTGCTCAAATTCTCCGAAAGTCTGCAACAATCTTCCAGAATTATTTAAAGCATGAGAATATGTTAAAGAATTAATTCCGGAAATTTTTCGTTTAATTTCAATTGCTTCAGCAATATTCTGACGCGCTTCTTCATAGCGACCAAGATATTGGTTTACTACTGATAAATTATTTAAAGTCAAGGCATAAGATGGATGTTCTACTCCAAATGCACTTTTCAGTATATTTTTTCTTGTTATTAAATATTGATATGCCTTGTCATAATCTCCCATACTCATACTGATAGACGACATAAGTCCTAATGACACAGCATGTTTTGCAGGACTTTCATGAACTCCGATTTTTAGAGATTCATCAGCGTAAAAAACTGCCGAATCCAATTTATCAGCTTTTAAAAAGCCTTTGCTCTTAACAAATAAATCTTGCCAAGTATCCGCATTTGCAGCAGTTCTAAAATTTATTAATACTATTACAATTAATATAAATCTCAAATATATTTTATTCATCTTAAATTCTTTCTCTTAAATTCGTAATTAAATGAACTTTACCACTTAATCGGTGTTTCAACTTCCACTTCTACAGTTCGGCAATAAAAACGTCCTTCAGGTAAATCATTATCGTATAATAAATCAGAACCGCCAAGATAATTAATATATACGTTTTTGCTATTCATAAGATTTTTGACTGCTTTAGCACGATCTTCAGATAGTTGCAAATTCTTCTGTTGGTCACCTACTCTATCGGTATAACCGGTTACATTAAATTTCGAGCTTGCCTGAGATTTGCTTTTAATAAAATCACAAATTTTTTGGTTTGCAGATGAAAGCTCAGATGAATTAAACTGGAATAATATTAGGCTGTATTTATCAACAATTTTATCACCTTGGCGATTAGCCTTCTTCTTGCGTATAGTAACTTGCTCGGTCGGCAATGCTTTATCGCCAGAGCTAATAAGTTTTCCGTAGGAGTCCCAAAATTCAAGTTTATATTTAATATCAGATTCAAAGCGAGGCATTTTATCTTTATTTCTATCAATTTTCCAATCAACTATGCGTGGAAGTGTATCTTCTTTTTCAAATACTTCAAGTATTTTGCCGCCTTGCTCTGCTGTAATACGCCATTTCTTAATTGCAGATTCAGTTTTTGCTGCATTGTAAAAGCGTATTATAGGAGGTGATGCTTTTAATAGAGTATCTTTTGTATAAACCGGTTCAAGAATTTCGTAAGTATCCGATGAAATTTCTACTCTGCGGTTTTCTTCAACTCCATCTGGAACTTTTATGTTTGATGGCGTTTCTGGTAAATTTCTTGTCTGAATATTAATTCTGCTCTTTTCTATATTCCAAACAGATGTAAGATAATCAAAAATAATCTCTGCTCGCTTTTTTGATAATTCTTTATTTCCCTTTTCTTTATCGTTATCAGAATTACATCCGGTAACTGTGATTTTGGAATTTGGAAAATCTTTCATTCTTTTTGCGACAATGTTCAGTACATTATAATATGTCGCTAATGTACCGGATTTACTTAATTTATCAACAGAAAAACCATTTGTTTCATCATTATTAAGTTTGATATATTTACTTTGAAGTTCAGATGAATTTTTCTCGAAGAAGACATAATTTAGTAATGGACGAAGGTTATTTGATAAAAATTCTTCAACTCTCAAAGTTGCTTTGTTATCTTCGATATTGTCATCAACTCCCACTGCACGAATATAGGCTTGTGATGCTGCTTCAATAGTATTATCGATAAATTCATTATCTTTGCGGTTGTATGTTCCATAAATAATATTATCGGAATTGCCAATAATTTCATATTCTTCATCAAAAGCAAAAATTTTATCATTTTCATCTTCTTTTTGTGGAATAATCTGCTTAATCTCTGTATATTTTGAAGTTGAGTACATTAAACATAGTCCAAATTTCAAGGAATTAGCTTTCCATGACAAATTATTTACGATATTTGTAAGTGAATAGTAATAATTTATTTCTGGGTAAAGGAGCATTGATTTTGAAGCGTTTAGAGGCAATTCATAGCTTAAGCCGCCTTCTACTCCTAAAATCAGTGGGTTTACTTCTGGTATGGTTCCAGTTGATTGATGCTGTACACGTAATTTCGTATCTTTGCCGTTTGAATCAATAAAGGTTCCCGAATTAATTGGCTGAGTTATCTTTTCTTCTTGTGTGTAATTTTTAGTTAAAAGATAGCCAATATTTATGGCAGCGTTTATATGCAATTTATCAAAAATATTGAATGATATTCCCGGTTTAATTGAAATCAATGCCAGTTTCGCATCCATTGTATGTGAAAATTCACCATCGACTGCCATTGAATCAATCGCAACTTTTGTTGGCTCAATTGCTGAAAGTAGTCCATTTAATCCGCTATATTCTAACTTAGCATTTACCGAGAAATTTGTGAATATTGGATAATCAAAGACAAATCCGAAAGTTAGTCCAGTTCCATCTCCGGTTTTAAAATCGGGACAGCAGTTTGGTATTCCGGGCAGTCTTTGGAAATTTGCAATATGTGAATTTAGATTATAATTTACATATCCGCCATATCCAGTACCAAGAATAACTTTCTCGAAAGAATCGGCTGAATAAGAATTTATTGGAAAAAGAGCACATGTTAAAATGAATATTATCACTTTATAATCAAAGAACCTCACCCCGACCCTCTCCAAAGGAGAGGGAGTAAAGACGTTCTTATTCCCTCTCCTTTGGAGAGGGTTAGGGTGAGGTTCCAAAGTATTTTGCAGTTTGTTATAATTTTTCTTCCTCACTTCACCACCTCAATCTTCTTAGTTAAAATCATAGTTTCTGTTTTCAGAACAAGGAAGTATGTTCCACTATGTAAATCACTTATATTGATTTGCTCACTTCCCGTTCCAGCTTTTTTAGCTTGATTGAAAACTACTTTTACTTCCTGTCCTGCATTATCAACAAGTGCCATTTTAGTCATTCCATCTTCAATCAACTCATAATCAATCTCAATTTTATCATTTCCTGGATTTGGTTTTCCGATCATCAATTTTGCTGTGGTTCCTGCACTTAATAAACGCGGATGCCCACCCTCGCGGCAGAGACCGGTTAGAGTAAACAGACCATTCTTTACAGTTACTTTTACGTTTGTATCGCCGATGGCGGTAGGATTTGTTGCTTTTAATTCAGATAAAGTATCATTTCCTAAGGTAGCAATAAAATCAAAGGCTTTGAAATAATTGGCATTTTCAGCTAATGCAGGAAGTGCCAACGTAACTGTATTAATTGAGTCACTTAGCTTGCCATTCGGTGTTTTATCAAAAGGTACAAGCAGTGTTTTATTAAATGATAAATCAAATTTATAACCTTTAACATTATCAATATTATGGGCAGTATCCAAATAAATCTTCAATAGCACTCCTCCACCCGGATCGGACTCCGTACTATCTACATGAAATATTGCAAATCCTTTAATTGCGGGAGTTCCAACATTTGCAAAAAGCGAGATTTGCGTGCCATTGCCGCAATTAGGTTCGGTGAATTTATATTTTGCAGAGTCAATTGTACCATTTTTAGCTCCAGCATAACGGAAAGTTAGAATACCTGATGAATTCGGTGGTATAGGATTCGGGTCAATGCTTAATATCTTGAATTTAATATCAATTGTAATAGGAAATGCAAAAAATATAGGAATTGAACCGGTATTTGTAATCCCTAAATCTTGAGTACTTGATAAATTCTCAGGCAAATTTCTGTAATATACTTTACTTGAATCCAGCACAAAACCACTGCTATCTTTACTGCCGGTTAAAGTTACATTAAATTTTGCATTATTGCTTGCATTGCTGTTTATAGTCAAATTGGCTGTTTTTTGGCCTGTTGTTTTTGGAACAAAATTGATTAATAATTGCACTTTTCCCATAGAATCAATTTTTGTGTTGGAATAATCCTTCACAGCAGCAAATTCATCTTTGTTCGTTCCACCAAAATCTATGGAACTGATCATTAATGGCGCAACTCCATAATTCTGGACAAGTAAAGTGTCTGTAGAAATTGAAGTGCAGATAATATTATTATATTTAATTGACGTATTTGCAACTATTGCAGGATTTTTGCCTCCGCTGGGATAATAATGTCCCGCTGCTGCACGCGCTTTGCATCCATTGGCATCGGTAACTTCACAGTCGTAAATGCCTTCCTTCGTTGGCTTGTAGCTCGCGGCGGTCGCTCCGGGGATGAGTGTGTCCTGATAAAACCATTGATTTCCACTTGGCGCATCGCTGTAAAGTGTTGAATCTTTTTCGCTTATATTTGGTTTTGCCGGCAATGGATGTACTGTAAATGATTTCCATACAGAATCTGAACAGCCTTCAGGAGTGGTGTAGCTATAAGTGATAGTATGCGAACCTGCTCCGGCTGAGAGAGGATCGAATTTCGTTCCGTTTATCCCTTTAGCTCCGCTGTAATTGCCTCCGACGGGGAAACCGCTTGTCAGGTCGAACGCTCCGGCATCCATGCAAATATCGAGGAATCCGCCAATACTCACTTTTGGCATTGGATTGACCGTTACGGTAAGTTCGGTGGAATCAAGAAATCCCTTCGATTTATCTTCTTGAATTAGCTTGACTTTGCCCGCACCCTTGCTTGTCCAGTTGACCGTAATTTGGTCGCCTGTATTTTGCCCGATTATTTGGCCAAAGGAATTTACCGACCATTTGCTCGTTGCACCGTTTGGCGTAGTGGTTTTGTAATCAGCTGATCGTCCTTCGCAAAGGCTTTGTGTGCCAGTAATACTGAGTCCGGGTTTGTTGCTGAGTGTTACAGAAAGTGAATCTTGACTTGAGCAGTCAAATTCATTGGTTTGAGTTAGAATAACTTTGCCGCTTGTGCCCGCTCCCCAGAGAACATCAACTGAGCTTGAATTATCTTTGCCTTGGACTGCTCCGCCCGATGCAGTCCATTTGTATGTGTTATTTGTGGCTAAGGCAGCAGTATATGTTTGTAGAGCTTGATTCAGCGCTGTAATTGGCCCGCTGATTTTTGGTTTTGGCAACTGGTGAATAGTCACGCTAATTGATGCCGTATCTTTCAGATTGCCGCTTATAGTTTGGATTAATGTTACAGAACCCTGACCTGCTGCGCCCCATTTAACATTGAATAATGTATCTGTGGTTGAACCTATCGGATTGCCGCCCTGCGCGCTCCATTCATTTGTTCGATTGGCAGCAGGAGCGACGGAAAACTTCGACGAAGAAAATTCGCAAATATTTGCTGAGTAATTATTTATAACGATATTAGAATTATTTATTGTAATATCAAGAGTTATTGAATCTCTGCAACCCGCTGCATTTGTTACATATAGAGTTATCTTTTCAGTTCCGGCAGCGCCCCACTGGATATTTACAATCTGTGCACTTGACGAACCCATTATCGTTCCACCGCTGCTAACTATCCACTGCCATGTCGTTGCGTCAGTTGGGCCGCTGTAACTCTGCGTTGAGCCTTTCGGAACGGACGATAATCCTGAAATTGATTTATTTGGTAATGCACTTACAGCAACAGATAAGCTGCTTGAATCAGAGCAATTTGTACTTACATTTGTCCTTTTCGCTTTAACGCTGCCAGTGCCAACACTTGCCCACTTCACTTTCACCGACGGGCCTGAGCTCGGGCTGACTGTTCCGCCAACTGCAGACCATGAAAGTGTAGTTCCTACAATATCAGTAGCGGTATATGTATATTCATTAGCAACGCAGGCTGGATTGGGGCCGGCAATATCGGGTTTAACGGGAAGTGGATTGATTGTAATTAATTTATAATCGGAATTGACGCAGCCGGTGTTTTGATTCGTTACAGTGCATTGGATTGTCGCACTGCTGGTGTTTACCCAATTTACATTAACTGAATTTACGTTTGATGGGCTGCTGAATGTGCCACTTGTCGGAGGAATTATTGTCCATTGATAAGTATGATTTGCGACAGAGCCTACGGAATAAGCTGAAATATTATTCGGGCAAACTGTTAGCGTCCCTGTGATTGATGGCGCGGGAAGAGGATTCACCGTAATTACGACAAACGTTGTGCTCTCGCAGCCGGTAATGGAATTGTCTTGTTTTAATGTCAGAGTTGCCGAGCCGGCCGTGGGCCATGTTATGTTCACAGTTTGATTTGTATTAGAGCCTTGAATCGTGCCATTAGTCGCAGTCCAAATATCTTCCACCGGACTTGCTGAATTTGAGGAATATGAATAAGTATTTGTTGCGCAAACGGAATTCGGGCCACTTAAGGCAGGATGCGGGACAGGATTGAGCGTAATCACCTGAAAAGTAGAATCTTTGCAGCCTGTCGCGGTTATTGTTTCAACAACTTTTATTGTAGCACTCGGTGCGCTTCCCCAAAGAACATCGACATTATTATTGGTCGAGCTGCCCTGAATTGTGCTATTAGTAGCATACCATTTGTATGTGTGGCCACTGATGTTCGGGGTGGAATAATCATCCTGAACTTTTTCGCAAAGAGTGAATGTTCCGCTAATTGCGGGAGTGGGGAGTGGGTTTATCGTAACTGCTTGAAAAACAGTATCGGTGCAGCCGGTGGCATTAATGGTTTCGATTAGCGAAACAGTTCCGCTCGATTGGCTTCCCCAAACAATTCCGACGTTTGTTGTATTATCAACGCCTTGGATAGTGCCATTGAAAGCTAACCATTTATAGGTTCTGCCGGCAATGGATGTACCGCTAAATGTTTGATAAGCATTTGCACATACGCTGCTTGGTCCGGTAATTGAGAAAGTCGGCAGTGCATTTATGGTGATATTTGCGCCATTGTCTGAACCTGTAACTGCTGGGTCGGACGAAACAACGCGAACTCTATATGCTGTGCCTGCGGGTGTATTTCTTGGGATAGTTCCGCTTATAGTTCCTGCACTTGTGCCAACTAATGTGCCAACAGCAGTAGGAGAAGAGAAATTGCCGCTTGCATCCGAAAGCTGGGCAGTAAATGTATAGCTGGAGTTGAAAGTGCCCGTGATTGTGAAGGGGATGGAGATGGAGGAGCCAGAACAGTAAGTTGTTGGAGTGATGGAGGAAGTTGTTATAGAAGTTAAATTAAATTTAAAGATAAGTCCAAGATTATTTGCACCTGCTCGTTGAGTCATTCCATATAAAACATTATTTATAGAAAGTAAAGTACCTAATGGAATATGACCATCGGGAAAACGATAAAGGTAAGAAAAACCTGATCCATCAAGGTTCATTTTAAAGAGATCAGAATTTGAATAAGTCAAACCATATAAAGTTGTATCCACTTTTATTAATCCGTTATAAGCTCTAAAAAGTGGATAATCATGTAACACAGTATAATTCGATCCATCTTTATTTATTCTAAAAATTACTCCAAGATTTGTTGTGCCATAATCAGTCATCCCATACAGTATATTTCCATCATTTAGCAATCTACAATAAGGCCATTCTCCTTGAGGAGCATTAAAATCATATATTTTTGTATAACCAGTACCATCAGTGCTTATTTTAAATATAGTACCGACTCCATTAGAACCACCTTCCGAAGTCGTACCAAACAATGAATTTCCATCATAAATTAAGTCTGAATAAGGGTGCGCTCCGTCTGGATTAGATGTAAATTCATGAAGTTTTGTAAAACCAGAACCATCTGTGTTTATTTTAAATATGGTTCCCCATGTCCCGGTTCCACCATCATAAGCTAAACCATAAAGAACATTATTAATCAGAATTACATTTCCATGAGGATGTCTTCCGGAATTTGTATATTCAAAATCAAGAATTTTAGAATATCCAGACCCATCATTATTTATTTTAAAAATTACTCCACAATTATTTATCCCACCTTGCTCAGTCATTCCATATAATAATGAGCCGCTTATAACAATATTATTACCACTTGGATTTGCACCATTTGAACTACTAAAATCAAAAAGTTTTGTAAAACCAGATCCATCAGGATGAATTTTAAAAAGCGTACCGACTCCATTTGCACCACCATTATAGCAATCTCCATAAAGATAGGTTCCATCATATACCAATCCTCCAAAATCAGGATAATATCCGCTTGAATTTGAAAAATTATAAAGTACTGAATATTGTTGAGCATTAGCAGTGATAGCCAAACCTGCGAGATAGCAAAGTAAAAAGATTATTTTCATCATAATTATATCGGCATTTTTATTCATGTTGTTTCAAAAAATTCCACTAAGATATAAATTTTCAAAAACACAACAAAATTACAATAATTTTAGATATAAACCAAATATTTGTATATAATAATTTTCTCCACTCATCCGATGACTGATAGTCATCGGATGAGTTATTACTTCATTGCTCACGTCGGATTCACCGGCACATCCACCATCACTACTGCGCTCGCTGCACTTTCACCGGTATCATTCTTGGCTTATTGTTAGTACTCTCATTATGGTTTCCTATATGGAATTAAAATATTATCAAACATTTGAAAATGCTTATGGTTTAAGCTAACAATCTTACTCTTTGTAATAATTGACGTTGCGGCAATCAAAGAATCAGCCAAACCAATTCCGAAACTCTTCCCGAATTCTTTACGAATCAAGCCACCTTTTTCAGCAATTTCACTATTTATCGGAATAAAATCAAATGCCTTAATAAACTCACCAATGCTCACTTTTTCTTTTTGATTACGAATTCCGGAATATAACTCAGCAACAGTAATTGCCGAAATCAACATTTCATTATTGCTTGATTCCAAAAATTCAACAGCATGCGGCTCCGTGCGAAGATAGTCGATAATAACATCGGTATCAATCAAATATCTTTCAGCCATTGAATTCTCTTTCCCAAGAATTTCTAAGCTCATTTGAATCAGGAATATCAACTCTATCAGCCCAAATTCCTTTACCTTTTTTCAAAAACTCCTTTTTGTTGATTACTTTGTCAAACTGATAATTAAGAATAGCCAAGTTAGCAACTTCATTTTCTTTTTTTCCAAGTTTGGCAGATAATAAAGCCAGCTTTTTGTATGCTGTTTTTGATATTGATATTTGAGTTTGCAACATATTTCCTCCAAAAAAAGACTTAATAACGGTTCAATTTTTAAAATATTGTAGATAAAATGTAATATTCCTTACGCCGGATTCACCGGAACATCCACAAACATCGCCGAAAATTATTTAATAGTCAAGTCGCGCGTCATAGTAATGCACAGATTTGACGTAAACATGCAAAGTTCTGCATAAGTAAAGTTATAATTTCTTTGATAATTTGAAGTAATCATGTAAACACCTATAATTTATAAGACATAAAACAATTATTTTATATAATCAAATCCGCCTCTTATTGAGACAAATCCGATGTTTAAAGAAGTAAATCCGATTCTTATTGAGACAAATCCGCTCTTTAAAGCAGTAAATCCGCCTCTTATTGAGACAAATCCGATGTTTAAAGCAGTAAATCCGCTCTTTAAAGCAGTAAATCCGCCTCTTATTGAAGTACATCCGGTCTTTATTGAATATAAATTTTGTTTCAAAGAACGGGTTTTGGTTTCAAAACTCCGAAGGAGTTGTATATTAATAACTCTGCAATCCCTTAATGACCCAAAGCTACGTAGTAGCGACATCTTTCCAAGGTAGGAAGCAAAGAAATATATCACTCCTTCGGAGTTATTTTCGTTAAATGGATTCCGTGGTTATTAAGATTTCGCTACTTCGTTGCTGAAGAATCCATCATATTCAATTCCTTATCGCGGAGCGATTACATAATGGTAGAAACCGATTCCCCCCCGACACGTTTTTATCTCGTAGAGATTATATATTTCTTATGGTTGACGAAATATTTAATTCCTACGGAATAAGAAGGGCGTGGGAAGGGTCTCCATTGCTACCAATATTTATTCACTACGTGAAATTTGGAAGAAGATTTGTTTTCAAAGAACGGTTTTTAATGTAAAATGCAGAATTAAGAATGCAAAATTAAAGAAAAAATCATATTAATCAAAATCATTTTTGGTTTAAATATCACGGTGTGATTAAATATTGGTAGAAAATTCGTCCCGCCGCTGTCTTTTTATCTCGTAGAGATTATATATTTGTTCCAGAACCACGTAGTGGTGAAATATTTATAGAACAATATTTCCCAGATATGCTTCAACTCCGTAGGAGTGACATATTTCCAAAGATTGCTGCGATAATATATGTCACCACTACGTGGTTTTGGTGGTCAGACCTGTTCCGTTTCTATAAATATTTCACCTCTACGAGGTTGAAGAAATATCCATTTCTACCAATATTCATTCACTACGTGAAATTTGGAAGAAGATTTGTTTTCAAAGAACGTGAGTTTTATGTTAAAGAAGATTAATTTAACATAAAACTCATCTATAAATACAAAATTAATAATTTATTATCACTACTGTCCGGTAAACCAAAAAAGAGAGAAAAATCAATTGATAAATGATTGAAAAATATAAATTCAATTTTGAAATTCAAAAAGTACCCCCCTCTGTTTTTTAGGAATAGTCGA